>NZ_KQ960122.1:0-5251 GCF_001553055.1 Olsenella sp. DNF00959
TCGCGTTTCCGGGGCCCCGGCCCGCGCGGGGAGGGGAATGTGTGGGATTGGTGGAGGGTCGCCGCCGCGCCCCCGAGGCCCTCCCGGATGCGTATAGTTAATTCCCGCGCCGCGAGCCGAGGCCCACGGCGGCGAACCTTGAAAACCGGATACTGCGATCGAAAGATCGACGAAAGACAGCGAATGAGCGAAGTTCGAAATGAAGTTCTCGAACGTCAATTCGATACCAAGCGAATCCAGATCAGCGGGATTCGGCCGGGTCCGGACCTCTTCCATTGAATCTTCCCCGGGGAGACCCGGGGGTGACTCGAACCGAGAGTTCGATCCTGGCTCAGGATGAACGCTGGCGGCGCGCCTAACACATGCAAGTCGAACGGTTAAGACGCCTTCGGGCGTGTATAAAGTGGCGAACGGCTGAGTAACACGTGGGCAACCTGCCCCTCGCACCGGGACAGCCTCGGGAAACCGTGGTTAATACCGGATACTCCGCGCACCCCGCATGGGGCGCGCGGGAAAGCCCAGACGGCGAGGGATGGGCCCGCGGCCTGTTAGCTAGTTGGTGGGGCAACGGCCCACCAAGGCGATGATGGGTAGCCGGGTTGAGAGACCGACCGGCCAGATTGGGACTGAGACACGGCCCAGACTCCTACGGGAGGCAGCAGTGGGGAATCTTGCACAATGGGCGAAAGCCTGATGCAGCGACGCCGCGTGCGGGACGAAGGCCTTCGGGTCGTAAACCGCTTTCAGCAGGGACGAGGCCGCAAGGTGACGGTACCTGCAGAAGAAGCCCCGGCTAACTACGTGCCAGCAGCCGCGGTAATACGTAGGGGGCGAGCGTTATCCGGATTCATTGGGCGTAAAGCGCGCGTAGGCGGCCTGTTAGGTCGGGAGTTAAATCCGGGGGCTCAACCCCCGTCCGCTCCCGATACCGGCGGGCTTGAGTCTGGTAGGGGAAGGCGGAATTCCCAGTGTAGCGGTGGAATGCGCAGATATTGGGAAGAACACCGGTGGCGAAGGCGGCCTTCTGGGCCACGACTGACGCTGAGGCGCGAAAGCTAGGGGAGCGAACAGGATTAGATACCCTGGTAGTCCTAGCCGTAAACGATGGACACTAGGTGTGGGGGGACGATCCCTCCGTGCCGCAGCCAACGCATTAAGTGTCCCGCCTGGGGAGTACGGCCGCAAGGCTAAAACTCAAAGGAATTGACGGGGGCCCGCACAAGCAGCGGAGCATGTGGCTTAATTCGAAGCAACGCGAAGAACCTTACCAGGGCTTGACATCTAGGTGAAGCGGCGGAGACGCCGTGGCCGAGAGGAGCCTAGACAGGTGGTGCATGGCTGTCGTCAGCTCGTGTCGTGAGATGTTGGGTTAAGTCCCGCAACGAGCGCAACCCTCGTCGCATGTTGCCAGCGGTCCGGCCGGGCACCCATGCGAGACCGCCGGCGTCAAGCCGGAGGAAGGTGGGGACGACGTCAAGTCATCATGCCCCTTATGTCCTGGGCTGCACACGTGCTACAATGGCCGGCACAATGGGCTGCCACCGCGCGAGCGGGAGCGAATCCCCAAAGCCGGCCCCAGTTCGGACTGGAGGCTGCAACCCGCCTCCACGAAGTCGGAGTTGCTAGTAATCGCGGATCAGCACGCCGCGGTGAATGCGTTCCCGGGCCTTGTACACACCGCCCGTCACACCACCCGAGTCGTCTGCACCCGAAGTCGTCGGCCCAACCCGCGAGGGGGGGAGGCGCCGAAGGTGTGGAGGGTAAGGGGGGTGAAGTCGTAACAAGGTAGCCGTACCGGAAGGTGCGGCTGGATCACCTCCTTTCTAGGGAGAACGACCTCCACAGAGAGACATACCTCACACAGACGGACGGACCCGCCAGTCCCGCTCATGCCTTTCGCCGCGCCCCCCGGGGCGCGCAGTGTCCGGTCTCGAGGGCTCGCCCTCGCCGTACCTTGAGAGCCGCATAGCGTGACCAAGACTAATTTAGATTCTTCTTCATCAAGAAGGACGCATCTGATCGCGCCGGCGCCTGCGCCGGCGAGTGTATGTTTGCACCGGACCATCTCGAAGAGAAGATGGTAAGGGCACACGGTGGATGCCTTGGCACAGGAAGCCGACGAAGGACGCGACAAGCTGCGATAAGCCACGGTTAGGGGCACATACCCGCTCGACCCGTGGATCTCCGAATGGGCGAACCCGCTGGGGGCCATACCCCAGCGCCCCGCGCTGAACACATAGGCGCGGCGGAGGCAACCCGGGGAACTGAAACATCTAAGTACCCGGAGGAAGAGAAATCAAACGAGATTCCCCCAGTAGTGGCGAGCGAACGGGGACATAGGCCAAACCGGCGGCCGCGCAAGCGCCGCCGGGGTTGTAGGGCCACTCACAGCGCAGTAAGAAACCGCCGCGGGAGCGGAACGGCCTGGGAAGGCCGGCGGAACAGGGTTAGAGCCCCGTACGCGAACCCGCCGCGGCTGCCGAGTGGATCCTGAGTACTGCCGGACACGTGAAACCCGGTGGGAAGCAGGGGGGACCACCCTCCAAGCCTAAATACTCTCCTGTGACCGATAGTGGACGAGTACCGTGAGGGAAAGGTGAAAAGCACCCCGGGAGGGGAGTGAAATAGTACCTGAAACCGTGTGCCTACAAGCAGTCGGAGCACCCCTCGGGGTGTGACGGCGTGCCTTTTGTAGAATGAGCCAGCGAGTTACGGCGTGCGGCGAGGTTAAGCTAGGAAGCGAGCCGCAGCGAGAGCGAGTCTGAACAGGGCGTTCAGTCGCGCGCCGTAGACGCGAAGCCAGGTGAGCTATCCATGGGCAGGCTGAAGCGGGGGTAAGACCCCGTGGAGGGCCGAACCCACCTAGGTTGAAAACTGGGGGGATGACCCGTGGATAGGAGTGAAAGGCCTATCAAACCTGGAGATATCTCGTTCTCCCCGAAATAGCTTTAGGGCTAGCCTCGGACGTTTACCTGCGGAGGTAGAGCACTGGATGGTTGCGGGGGCCTCACCGCCTACCAAGACCAACCAAACTCCGAATGCCGCAGGTCCAGAGTCCGGGAGTCAGAACATGTGGGCTAAGCTGTGTGTTCGAAAGGGAAACAGCCCAGACCGCCCGCTAAGGTCCCGAAATCCATGCTGAGTGGCAAAGGATGTGCGTTTGCTCAGACAACCAGGATGTTGGCTTAGAAGCAGCCATTCATTTAAAGAGTGCGTAATAGCTCACTGGTCGAGTGGACATGCGCCGACAATATACGGGGCTAAGCATGGTACCGAAGCGGCGGACCGATTCAATCGGTGGTAGGGGAGCTTTCCGTCTGGGGCGAAGCCGCGGGACGACCCGCGGTGGACCGGCCGGAAGTGAGAATGCTGGCATGAGTAACGAGAGGGGCGTGGAAAACGCCCCCGCCGTAAACCCAAGGTTTCCTGGGCAAGGCTAATCCTCCCAGGGTCAGTCGGGAGCTAAGGCGAGGCCGGAAGGCGTAGCCGATGCACAGCAGGTCGACATTCCTGCACCTCCGACGCGGCGCTATCACCGACGGGGTGACGAAGAAGGGTAGCTCAGCGGGGTTCTGGACGTCCCCGTGATCGCACGTAGGCCGGGGGGTTGTGAAACGCGCCCCCCGCGAGGGCCGAGGTGCGGGACGAAGCCTCGAGGCGAAGTGAGTGAGCCCATGCTTCCGAGAAAAACCCCTAGGGAGCCGCCAGGAGCCCGTACCGCAAACCGACACAGGTGGGTGGGTAGAACATACCAAGGCGATCGGGAGAACCATGGTTAAGGAACTCGGCAAAACCGCCCCGTAACTTCGGGAGAAGGGGTGCCGCCGCCGGTGGAGGGACTTGCTCCCCGAGCCGGAGGCGGCCACAGTGAAGAGGCCCAAACGACTGTTTATCAAAAACACAGGACTCTGCTGAAGTCGTAAGACGACGTATAGGGTCTGACGCCTGCCCGGTGCCGGAAGGTCACGAGGAGCCGTCAGCGCGAGCGAAGCGGCGAATCCAAGCCCCGGTAAACGGCGGCCGTAACTATAACGGTCCTAAGGTAGCGAAATTCCTTGTCGGGTAAGTTCCGACCTGCACGAAAGGCGTAACGATTTGGGCGCTGTCTCAACCATGGACCCGGTGAAATTGCACTAGTCGTGAAGATGCGACTTACCCGCGGAAGGACGGAAAGACCCCGTGAACCTTTACTGCAGCTTGACATTGGCTGCCGGTTCGTCGTGTAGAGGATAGGTGGGAGACTTTGAACCCGGGACGCCAGTCCCGGGGGAGTCGCCCTTGGAATACCACCCTCGACGTTCTGGCATCCTAACCCCTCGCCGTGATCCGGGAGGGGGACCGTGTCAGGTGGGTAGTTTGACTGGGGCGGTCGCCTCCTAAAACGTAACGGAGGCGCACGTAAGGTCTGCTCAGGGTGGTCGGCAACCACCCCCTTGAGTGCAAGAGCATAAGCAGGCTTGACTGCGAGGCCCACAAGCCGAGCAGGTGGGAAACCAGGTTCTAGTGATCCGGCGGCTCAGAGTGGAATGGCCGTCGCTCAACGGATAAAAGGTACTCCGGGGATAACAGGCTGATCTTCCCCAAGAGTCCACATCGACGGGAAGGTTTGGCACCTCGATGTCGGCTCATCGCATCCTGGGGCTGGAGCAGGTCCCAAGGGTATGGCCGTTCGCCATTTAAAGCGGTACGCGAGCTGGGTTCAGAACGTCGTGAGACAGTTCGGTCCCTATCCTCCGTGGGCGTAGGAGAACTGAGGGAGGCTGCCCCTAGTACGAGAGGACCGGGGTGGACGGACCTCCGGTGAACGGGTTGTCAACCAATGGCACTGCCCGGTAGCTGAGTCCGGTCTGGATAACCGCTGAAAGCATCTAAGCGGGAAGCCAGTCCCGAGATGAGTTCTCCTTTCGGTAAGGCCCCTCGTAGACCACGAGGTTGATAGGCCGCAGCTGCAAGCGCCGCGAGGCGCTCAGGCGAGCGGTACTAATCGGCCGAGCTCTTCTTTTCCCCACATGGGCCGGATCGGTGCGGACTTCATGGTGAGGGAGGCGTCTTGGCGCGCTGTGCGGCCCCCAGGGCACGGCTCGGCCGTCCCGGGGATCGAACGCCCGACGCTGGTCGGCGGCCATGGCAGGGGAGGCACACCCGGTCCCATTCCGAACCCGGAAGTTAAGCCCCCGAGCGCCGATGGTACTGCGGGGCAAGCCCGTGGGAGAGCAGGACGCCGCCGACCAGCGACGGGCATTCGACAGGA
>NZ_KQ960123.1:0-121153 GCF_001553055.1 Olsenella sp. DNF00959
TCGCGTTTCCGGGGCCCCGGCCCGCGCGGGGAGGCAGTGTTTTGCGACTCTGGCACCTTTATCAACCATTTTTTTGGCATATCTGCCGTTCGCCTAATTATGCTAAACGTCGCGTAGGCTTCATGCTTAATAGCTTGAATGTTTAAAATAATTTGAAATTGCATTATGCATCTTAAATAAATCAATCATAAACCTACCGTTTGCCATGCGACACGCACTCTGCCTTTTATTTTTCCTGCTAATAAGCCATATATAGAAGGTGTGCAAAATTCGCTGTACCGTGTTCCTAGGGAGTGAGTTCGTGGTGAATGACAAGATGCTGCCAGCCAGTTCTTCTCAGGATGCGATTTGGGATTCCTTTCTGCGTAAGGACTTACTGCGCTCATGCAGACGACGCAGTGACGACGAGGCTCGTTGCGTCGTGTTTTGTTCTGAGTGCGGAATGGGAAAGACGAGACTTCTCAAGTCAATTCTGTCCATTGAGACCCGCGCGGGCTCTTGCGTCAAATACTCGCTTTTCGTGCCAGAGGACGCCAGTTCGGCGCCGGGGAGAATCGTTCGCATTGCCCGCGAGGTCGTTGCCTCCCGCAGGGCCGGCAAACGAGTGGCCGTGCTCCTTGAGGGCGTGCCTCCCGGAGACGAGTCGGACGTGGGTCGCGAGCTCCGTGCCATACGCAAGATGCTAGGTGCCGGAGCGCTGGTGGCGATGACCATCAGTCCTGATTCGGCGGTCTTGTTCGAGAGCTTGGATGACGCCATCAGGTTCACTGGCCAGGATCTTTGCATCCGCGACTTTAGCGAATTCCCCGACGAGGACCAGGCGTTGCACCTGTCGCATGGTGTGCCCTCCCTTTGTGCCGCTCTTGTGTCTGGAGGTCTGCTGGAGGGGCGATTCTCATCCGTTAGATATCTTGACGCGCTCAAGCGCCTGATCATCTCGCACTTACGATCGAGCCTGTCCGACGAGGATCTTATGCTTCGTCTTGCGATGATCCTCCTTGGTAGAGGCAGCTTTGACGACCTTGGTGAACTGGGGCTGCGACCTGATGGCGAGACCCTCCTTTGGATGCATGAGTGCGCTCCTGCGCTGGGAATCGACTTTGTGGCCGACGGATTCTCTGTTGTTGGAGCGGATGACCAGGAGATTTTCCCTGGGCTTGCTTCCGTGCTAGGGGAGTATGGAGCCATTGCGTCCGAACTCTGTAAGAGCTGTGCGGAATTGCTTGCGCGCAGAGGTGAATACGTGCGCTCCGCCATGCTCGCTCGGCTCTGCGTGGACGAGGATGCCCTTGCCCTGGCGGCGTCGTATGGAGTGGGGTATATCCTGTCGGGCCGCTTGGCCGAATGCGAGGGCCTTCAAAATGCCGGCACTCCCATAGGGCAGGACCTTTGCATGCCCGCAGTGGTGACTCGTCAGGCAATGCTGGAGCTATCGGGCACCACGTCGGAGTATGCGCGGGGAAGACTCGCGATGGGCTACGCGCGTACCGAGCTGGCGCAGGGGTATGGTCCCGCGACAAGGTACGTGAGCTTGCTGGGAAACGTTAGGGACGTGCTCTCTGGCAGGGTGTCACGCCCTCTCTGTGCGAAAAGCGCGGACGATGACGAGTGGTCACGTCTCCTGCGCCTCCATGCGACGGTGCTCGGACTTTGCGCAGGAGGAGAGCTGACCTCTGCATTCGCGCTGCTGCTCGACGAGCCAAGAAGAAGAAGCCCGAAGGATTTGCCGTCCGCCCTGGCGTGCCTCGACTTCTCATTTCTAAGATGTCTCATGGGCGAGGCCGCCACCGCAGAGGAGGAAGGGGAGCTCGTTGTGGCCCGGGAGGTCATCGAGCGCTGCTCGCCTAAGAGGCTGTCGATCTATCGCAAGGCGCTGGAGTCCTCCGCCAGCATCCTCATGGGCAGGAGGGAGTCCATAGAGGGGCTCGAGCTCGCCATCGCCCGGGCTGGAGAGTACGGGGACCTGCTCGTTGAGGCAGCGTTGCTCGTCTCTGGCGCCGTGGGAGACCTGGGGGCCGACTCTTGCTCGAGGGCGCACGTGCGCGCCACGCGCGCAATCGAGCTTGCTGATGCCGCGAATTCGAAATACCTCGCCTCGGCAGCCCGGTTGGTTCTGCTCGCCGCGCGCATAGCGATGGGCGAAAAGCCGCCAGTCCAGCGAAAGATCGTGGACCTGACGCCGCTTGACCAGCTTGGGGTGATGCTGGTGAAGGCGAGTCATGGCGAGCGCGTGCGCGTCGGGAGCATGCGTGGCCTCTCGTCAAAGAGCTTCCCGCGCGAGCTGTTGTGGGCGTTAGGCTTGGTCGCGACGCGCTGTGGCCCTGCTTCCGCGGCCCTGCGCCTGAGCCTTCCCGACAGCTGGAGTCGCGCACTCGAGGCCATTCCAACCCCTCCCGTTTGCATGGGCGAGCGATGCGGGGGCGATAATCTGGAAGGGGAGATCGCCCTCGACGCCGCGGGGTTCTATCGACCTCCCGCGCGCAGAGCGAGCGTGAGGCTGCTGGGCGGGCTCAACGTGAGCGTGGACGGGATTGCCGTGCCCATCTCCCGGCTGGGCAGGAGGCATGCGGGTGAGCTCCTCTGTCTCCTCGCCATGGCAAGGGGCCATAGGCTTCGAAAGCACGAGGCCCTCGAGGCGATTTGGGGAGACCGGGATTACGTTCGTGGCATGCAAAAGCTCTACGAGTGCGTGTCTACGCTCAGGTCGATCCTGGGCGGTCGGCACGATGGGATGGACCCTCTCGTCAGCAACAGGACGAACGGGAGCCTGGAGCTCAACGAGGAGCTCGTCTCGGTTGACATAGACGAGTTGAGGGCGGATCTCGACGGCGTATTCGAACAGGAGGGCAGCGATCGCTTCCTCCTGGCCCACGCGGCGCGGGCGCGCAGGCTCTACGGGGGCGGGGCGGTCGTCGGGGCGGTGCCTGACGTCACCGGGGCATACGGGCGGCAGGCCAGAAAGCTGCGGAGGACGTATAGCGACGCCATGGTGAGCGCCGCCTCCGCGGCGCTCAGGGAGGGGAGGCCCTACATGTCCTCCCTCTTTGCCAGGTCGGCAATCCAGGAGGGCGGGCGCAGCGAGGACGCCACGGAGGCCCTTGTCAAGGCGCTGGCGATGATGGGTCGCTTCGAGGAGATTCGGGAGATGTGGGACGAGTACGCCCGCTCTGGCCGCAGGGGAGGGGCAGCGGCCGAAGCCGCATCGACGTTTGACAGGATCTTCCGCGAGGCGCTCGAATCGCGGGGCGACGACGAGACAGAAGGGGACCGCCAGCCTGACAAATGAGAGTTGCGACGCCTTGCGGTTGTACTGTCAGTGCGGTGCCGTTTTGGTGAGAGGACGCAACGGGCACGGGCGTGACGGATGCTATTGATAAAGTTAAAGAGCTGAAGACTCTTCCTTGGAACTAAGGTTCCACGCACGAAAAGGAGCGCCATGCCCAACCTTTTCTCGCGCCTCCTTTCCCGAGGCGCCGACAAGCAGCTCAGGGAATTCGAGAAGGTCGCCCGAGAGGTCAATGACAGGGAGGCAGAAGTCTCCGCGTTGTCAGACGAGGAGCTTGCAGGTCAGACCGTGCTCTTCAGGGAGCGTTACGCCAACGGCGAGAGCTTGGACGACCTGCTACCCGAGGCCTTTGCCACGGTGAGAGAGGCCTCCGGGCGAACCCTGGGGCTTCGCCACTTCGATGTCCAGGTCATCGGCGGCATCGCCCTGCATCGCGGGATGATCGCCGAGATGAAGACAGGCGAGGGCAAGACGCTCGTTTCGACATTGGCGGGCTATCTCAACGCAATCTCGGGCGAGGGCGTCCACGTTGTCACGGTCAACGACTACCTTGCCAAGCGCGACAGCGAGTGGATGGGGCAGATCTATCGCTTCCTGGGCATGAAGGTCGGCCTGCTACAGAACGGCATGAAGCTCGACCTGAAGAAGCCTGCCTACGAGGCGGACGTGACTTATGGCACCAACTCGGAGTTTGGCTTCGACTACCTGCGCGACAACATGGTCACCCGCCCCGGCATGCGCGTGCAGCGGGGACACCACTTCGCCATCGTCGACGAGGTCGACTCCATCCTGATTGACGAGGCGCGCACGCCGCTCATCATCTCTGGTGCCGGAACGAAGTCGGCCAGCACCTACAAGGACTTCGCGCGCGCCGTGCGAGGGCTCGTCCAGGACGTCGACTTCGAGATGGACGAGGCGAAGCACACCATCGCGACCACCGAAGGCGGACTCAGGAAGGTCGAGGCCGCCCTGGGCGTGGACGACATCTATGGCGACATGAGCGGCCAGCTGGTAAACCACCTGCAGCAGGCGCTCAAGGCGCAGTACATGTTCCATCGCGACCAGCAGTACGTCGTGGTCGATGGCGAGGTCAAGATCGTCGACGAGTTCACCGGCCGCATCATGGAGGGCAGGCGCTACTCGGAGGGCCTGCACCAGGCGATCGAGGCGAAGGAGGGGGTGCTGATTCGCGAGGAGAACCAGACTCTCGCGACCATCACCCTGCAGAACTACTTCCGTCTCTATGACAAGCTCTCGGGCATGACGGGCACCGCCATGACGGAGGATGCGGAGTTCCGCGAGATCTACAAGCTGCCGGTCCAGGCCATACCGCCCAACAAGCCCGTCATTCGCGTGGATGGCAACGACCTCGTCTACCAGACCATCGACGCCAAGTTCAGGGCGGTTGCCGAGGACGTGGCACAACGCCATGCAAAGGGCCAGCCCTGCCTGGTCGGCACGGTTTCCATCGAGAGCTCCGAGCGTCTATCCCGCATCTTGGACAAGCGCGGCATCAGACACGAGGTGCTCAACGCCAAGTATCACGAGCGCGAGGCGCAGATCGTGGCCCAGGCTGGCCGAGAGGGAGCCGTGACCATCGCCACGAACATGGCCGGACGAGGAACGGACATCCTTCTGGGAGGCAATCCCACCGCACTCGCCGAGGACCTCCTCGCCCAAGAGGGCGTGTCCGATGAGGAGGTCACCGAGGAGCAGCGTGCCGACGCCCTCGAGCGCGCGAGGAAGATCTGCGCCACCGAGCGCGAGCATGTCGTCGCGGCCGGCGGACTCTGCGTCATCGGCACCGAGCGGCACGAGAGCCGGCGCATCGACAACCAGCTGCGAGGACGTTCGGGCCGTCAGGGAGATCCCGGCGAGACCGTGTTCTACCTCTCGCTTGACGATGACCTCATGCGCCTCTTCGGCGGTGACCGCATGGACCACGTCGCGGCCCTGATGGCCAAGTATGACATGCCTGCCGACATGCCCATCGAGTCGAAGATGGTCACCAAGGCGGTCGAGAGCGCACAGCGCAAGGTCGAGGAGATCAACTTCTCGATGCGTAAGAACGTCCTCGACTACGACGACGTCATGAACAAGCAGCGCCAGGTCATCTATGAGGAGAGGAACAAGATCCTCGACGGCAAGGACCTCGTGGGCCATATCGCCGAGGTACTGCGGGACACCGTGGAGCACAACGTCGACCTGTACTGCTCGGAGGACATCAACGCCAGCGACTGGGACTTCGAGGGGCTTCTCAAGTGGGTTGCGGGGCTTACGGGGAGGAGTGACCTTCCCGAGCTCGACGAGGACATGGAGCGGGCGGACGTCCTCGAGGCCGTGTGCGACTACGTCTCGGGATGCTATGCCCAGAAGTCCGAGCGCCTGTCGGACGCCATCATGCAGGAGCTCTCCGCCCAGGTGATGCTGCGCGTCATCGACACGCGCTGGATGGCCTACCTGCAGGAGATGGACTACCTCAAGACCGGTATCGGCCTGCGTGGCTTTGGCCAGCGAGACCCTCTGGTGGAGTACAAGACCGAGGCCTACGCTGCCTTCACCGAGCTCGTGAACACCATGTACGAGGACTTCCTGCGCACCATCCTGCGCATCGAGCTCGCGCATGCGCCCGAGCCCCGCGAGGACGACGGCCTTCGTGGGGCAAGCTTCTCGGGTCCCGCCGAGGTCGACGGCGACCGCAGCGGCAGCGTCGTCGCCCGTGCCTCCGACGGCAGGCATGGTGCGACTCCGGCGGCTACAAAGCCCGGCACCTACCGCAAGGAGGATGACCCCGACCCTTACGTGGGCGTGGGCCGTAACGACCCCTGCCCCTGCGGCAGCGGCAAGAAGTTCAAGAACTGCCATGGTAGGAACCGCTAGATGGCGGACCTTACGCGTGCCGACATAGAAGGGCTCTCCGCCAGGCTTGACGAGGTGGAAGGCTACCTCCACCTCGATCAGAAGCGGGCCGAGGCCGACGAGCTCCAGAAGAGGAGCGCGGAGCCCGGGTTCTGGGACGACGCGGATGGGGCGGGCGGCACCATGACGCGCCTCACGCGGCTGCGTGACGACATCGACCGCATGGCAGGCGCCCGCGAGCGCCTCGACGACGTGCTCGCCGCCTTCGAGTTGGGCGAGGAGACCGGCGAGGACGAGCTGTTCGAGGAGGCCGCGAGCCTCAGGGACTCCCTCGAGGCCGACCTGTCCGAGCTCGAGCTCTCGAGCTGGTTCACTGACGAGCTCGACCATGGCGACGCCATCGTCACGGTGACACCTGGCCAGGGCGGACTCGAGGCCCAGGACTGGTGCGGGATGCTCTTCCGCATGTACCTCGCGTACTGCGGTCGCAGGGGATGGAAGGTCACGCTCAACGACGTCAGCGACGCGGAGGTCATCGGCCTCGACCGCGCGACCTTCACGGTCTCCGGAACCAATGCCTATGGGATGCTTCGCGCCGAGCAGGGCGTCCATCGCCTCGTGCGCATCTCTCCCACTGACGTCAAGAAGCGCCGTCAGACCACCTTTGCCGGCGTCGAGGTGCTCCCCGTCCTGCCCGAGGACGTCCAGGTTGACATAGACCCCAACGACCTGCGCATTGACGTCTACCACGCTTCTGGGCACGGCGGCCAGGGCGTGAACACGACCGACTCCGCGGTGCGCATCACGCACCTTCCCACCGGTACCGTGGTGACCTGCCAGAACGAGCGCAGCCAGCTCCAGAACAAGGCCTTCGCCATGAACATCCTGCGCAGCCGTCTCTACGAGCTGGAGAAGGCGAAGCGGGATGCGGAGCTGGAGGAGCTGAGGGGCCCCAAGCGAGAGATCGGCTTCGGCAACCAGATCAGGAGCTACGTCCTGTATCCCTATCAGCTGGTCAAGGACCTGCGTACGGGGGTCGAGACGGGCAACGTGGACTCCGTCCTCTCGGACGGGGACCTGGACAAGTTCGTCGTGGGCTACCACCGCTGGTCCGTCGGCGGGGGAGAGGGGCGATGAGCGCGCTGCCGCCCTGGAGGTCCGTCTTCCGGAAGTCCTGGCTGATAGTGCTGGGCTCCCTCGTCTATGCCGTCGGCATCGACTGCTTCGAGGTCCCCAACGGCCTCGCCGCAGGTGGGCTCACGGGCCTCGCCACCATCACCTCGGCCCTTGCCGCCAAGGCCGGCTTCCATCTGCCCGTGGGCATCCAGACCATCGTGATGAACGCGCTGCTCCTTGGATATGTCTACCTCACCACGAAGGACAAGGGCTACGTGGCACAGAGCGTCGCCGGAATGCTGGTCTCGGGCTTCTTCACCGACCTCCTGGCGCCGCTGCTGCCCGTGCTCGCGGAGGGGGAGCTCCTGCTTTCGGCAATCTGGGGCGGAGTTCTCGTGGGCGTCGGCGTGGGGATCGTGTTCCTCTCGGGGGGCAACACGGGTGGAACGGACATCATCGCCCAGCTCATCGCCAGGAGGACGGGCATGCCCCTGGGCACGCTCATAGTGATCGTGGACGGTGCCATCGTGCTCGCGTCGGCCCCCGTATTCTCCATCAGGAACGCGCTCTATGCGGGCGTGGCCATGTACATTGGCGGCAGGTTGGTGGACGTGGTGGTGGACGGCCCCAACATGGCCCGCGTCGCGTACATCATCTCCGACCTGCACGGGAAGATTGCGAACGAGATTCTCTACTCCATGGGTCGCGGCTGCACCGAGCTGCAGGCACGTGGCGTGTGGAGCGGCAACGACCGCCCCGTCCTCATGTGCGTGCTTGGCCGTACCGAGACCATGCGGCTGAAGGAGATCGTCGCCTCCATCGATCCCGAGGCGATCGTCTTCGTCTCCGAGGTGCACGAGGCCTTTGGCGAGGGGTTTGGGAGCCTCAGGGAGTAGCTGGGCCCTTCACCTCTCGGGCGAGGGGTTGCATGAGGTGTTGGTGATCTGTCACGGCGCGTGATGCGTGCTCCCGCATTCGGTATCATGAATAAGATTGCTTCGGATTCGATGAGGCGGGTGTTCCCATGCTGCTCGACCTGCTCAAGGAGAAGTACGTGAGGTTGGGCGTCAAGGCGTCCGACTGGCGAGAGGCGACGCGTCTCTCACTTGCCCCCCTCCTGGAGTCCGGCGCGGTCACGCAGGAGTATGTGGACGACGTAATCACGGGCGCCGAGCAACATGGTCCCTACTTCGTCGTCACGCCACGGGTCGCGCTGCCGCACGCTCGCCCCGAGTGCGGTGCGCTGGAAGACGCCCTGGGGGTAACGGTCCTGGACGAACCGGTCGAGTTTGGCAGTGCCGACAACGACCCGGTCCGCTACCTGTTCCCCCTGAGCGCCACCAGCGCGAGCGGGCATCTGGACGCGCTGGCGTCGCTCGTGGAGCTGTTGTCAGACGAGGACTTCTTCGCCGTGCTCGACGAGGCGTCTTCTCCAAAGGAAGTTGTGGACGCCGTCCGCAACGCGGAAAGGAGCAACTAATGTCTTCTGCCAAGTATCGTGCCCTGGTCTGCTGCCGTGCCGGCATGGGGTCCTCCGCCATGCTCAAGATCAAGTGCGACCAGGTCATTAACGAGGAGGGCTATTCCATCGCGACCGAGGCCGGCAACCTCGATGCCATCCAGGACTTCGACGGGGATCTGGTCATCACCATGAGCGACCTCGCGGAGGAGCTCTTGGCCGACGCCAAGATCGCGCATGTCGCCGGTATTCGCAACATCGTGGACAAGAAGGAGATCAAGGAGCAGCTCGAGGCCTTCCTCGAGGCCGTCGAGGCGTAACTTCACCGTTGGCCAACCTTGTTGTGGACGCAGGGTCCCGGTCGCATTGCTTGCGATCGGGACCCTGCCCTATGTTGAGGGGTCAAGAGGAGTGCGACGAGGAGTGGCGCCTAGTCGTTCTGCACCTCGACGCGCATCATGGTGCCAACGCCGGCATCCAGGAGGGACTCCAACAGCGAAGGATTGGCGGACGCGTCCGTCACAAGAGTGTCGACCTGCGAGGGGCTGCCGTAGCAGAAGCTCGAGTTGGCCCCTAGCTTGCCGCTGTCCGCCACGATGATGTGTCGCTCCGACCTCTCGAGCATGAGGGCGTTGATGCTGGTCTCATGGGAAACCAAGGTCGTCAGGCCCTCCTCGGCGGAGAGGCCCGAACAGCCAAGAATCGCCTTTGCCGCGCTCACCTTCGAGATGCTGTCGAGGGCAAACTCACCCGCCATCGACCATTTGGGGAGGCGAATCTCCCCGCCGGTGAGGATGACGGAGATGGACGAGGACGGCCGTGCCTGCAGGGCTTTGCCATTGTTCGTGACGATGGTGACGTTCTCGGCCCTGATGTGCTCGAGCACTGCCAGCGCGGTGGAGCTGGTGTTCACAAAGACCGTGTCGCCATCCTCCACAAGCTGGGCTGCCGCCCGAGCAATGCTGCGCTTCGCCATGACCATGCGCGAGCTGATGGGGCTTCCCAAGGGGTCTGCGATCTCTGCGATGCCATAGCTACGGTGCACGACACCCTGGCCTTCGAGTTCGTCGAGATCGCGCCTGATGGTGAGAGGCGAGACGCCAAAGCGCACGGCGAGGTCAGCGATGCGGCACCTGCCGGTGACCGTCAGATAGTCGATGATTGCCTTGCGGCGGTGGTCTACCAGGGAGCCACTCCTGCTCATCTTCTCATCTCCTCAGACTGCTTAAAGCGTTCAAATCAATCAAAGTATCCTACAAGCCGAGAAAAAGTGCAGGCTGGACGAGGAAGTCTGCCTGTGATTGGATGCCGTGCAAGGGAAGAGCTTGGTCAATCATCGCGAAATACCAGTTAAACAAGGGTAATTCGAAAGATTTCAAGTTGCCGCTCACACCCAAAAAACAAGCCGCTCGCCATTGCCTTACCCCCGCCCCCAAAGGATGTGTCCCAGCTTCTCAAATAGGTAAATCGCAGCTACATGCTTTGGAGTCCTTATATATGAACGATTAGAACATTTAAACGATAAAAAAGAAAGATAAAATCGTTCAAAACATAAATTCAGGTACGGCAAAATTCAGAAAAGGCATATAATTCTCCTGACAGCAGAGGGGCATGCCATGTCCACCCCTCGTTTGCGCAGCTACGAGTGCTCTGAAGGGGGGTGCAAGAAATGCTACTTCGCCAGCTTTACGAGCTCAAGCGCTACACCCTCGTCGACGGCCCCCTCGAGTGGAGGGACGCCCTTCGTGAGGGCGTGAAGCCCCTGATCGCGGATGGCAGCGTCGAGCCCGAGTACGCGGACTGCCTGATCAAGAACGTCGAGGACCATGGTCCCTACATCGTCCTCCTTCCCGGTCTCGCGATGCCGCACGCCATGGAGGGCGCCGTCGGAACCAACCGCTCCGCCATTGGCTTCATGCGCGTCAAGGAGCCCGTGCACTTCGGCGCGGAGGACGACCCAGACACCACTGCCCAGGCGTTCTTTACGCTCAGCGACGTCGATGCCGAGTCCCACCTGCAGAACATGCAGCATCTCGCCGTGATCATGTCGAACGAAGAGGTGGTCGAGAGGCTCAAGAACATCCAGAGCCCCGAGGAGCTTCTCGAGATCGACGCGCTTGCCGGGGACGAGTAATTCTCCCCACGCCCCAAGGCAACACCGGTTTTTAGTTAGGAGAGGAAATGGACATATTGATGGCAGCGGTCAACTGGTTCGCCAGCACCATTCTGTCTCAGCCTGCCTGGATCATCGGTCTCATCGTCATCGTGGGCTATGCCCTGCTGGGCAAGAAGTGGTATGAGGTCCTCGCGGGCTTCATCAAGGCCTCCGTCGGCTACATGATCCTCCAGGTTGGCTCTGGCGGCCTCGTGTCGGCGTTCCGCCCCGTCACCGTCGGCCTTGGCCAGCGCTTTGGCCTGCAGGCCATGGTCATCGACCCCTACTTCGGCAACAATGCCGTCGACGCGGGCGTCAAGGCCGCTGCCGAGGGCAACGCCTCCGTCAGCTTCCTGATGGGTGCCAACATCTCACAGTACATGCTGCTCCTTCTCTTCGCGTACATCCTCAACATCACCCTCGTGGCCCTGAAGAAGTACACGAAGATGCGCGCCATCTTCACCACTGGCAACGTCCAGGTGCAGCAGGCGGCGACCGCCCTCTGGCTCATCATGTTCTGCTTCCCGCAGCTCATGAGTGGTCCCGCGCTGGTCGTCATGACGATTCTCCTCGGCCTCTACTGGGCCGTCGGCTCCAACATCACCATCGGCCCGACCCAGGAGCTTACCGAGGGCGCCGGCTTCTCCATCGGCCACCAGCAGATGTTCGGCATCTTCCTGGCCTCCAAGGCTGCCGGCTGGATGGCGAAGCGTGACGATGCTCGTCGTGCCAAGAACCCTGGCAAGGAGTCCGTCTTCGACAAGAAGCTCGAGGACATCGAGCTTCCCGGCTGGCTTTCCATGTTCAACGAGAACATGGTCTCGACCGCCATCCTCATGACGCTCTTCTTCGGCATCATCCTGTGCGTCATCGGGCCCGAGTTCCTGATCAAGCTCTCCGACCCCGCACAGACCGACAAGGCCTTCCTGCTCACCGGTAACGCCGCCCTCAAGCCCGGCAAGGACTTCTTCTTCTACGTCCTCTACAACTGCTTCCAGTTCGCGGTGTACCTGACCATCCTGCAGCTGGGCGTCCGCACCTTCGTTGCCGAGCTCACCGCCTCCTTCCAGGGCATCACCCAGAAGCTCATCAAGGGCTCCGTGCCCGGCGTCGATTGCGCCGTCACCTTTGGCTTCGGCTCCACCAACGCCGTGACCCTGGGCTTCATGGCCGGCGCCGTCGGTCAGTTCATCGCCATCGCGGTGCTGATCCTGGCCAAGAGCCCCGTGCTGGTCATCGCAGGCTTCGTGCCCCTGTTCTTCGACAACGCCACCTTGGGCGTCTATGCCAACAACAAGGGTGGCCTGAAGGCCTGCCTGATCATTCCGTTCATCTGCGGCCTCTGCCAGGTCTTCGGCTCCGCCGCCATCGCCTCCTGGGTCCAGATGTACCAGTTCGGCGGCTACCTGGGCATGTTCGACTGGGCGGTCGTGTGGCCTGCGTTCACGGTCATCATGCACTACCTCAGCTGGGCCGGCGTCGCGGTCGTGGCTCTCATCCTCATCGCCATCCCGCAGCTCCAGTACCACTTCGCCCCCAAGGACGAGAACGGCAAGAGCGCGTACTTCCTCGAGGTCGAGGACTACGACAAGTATGTCGAGCTCCGCGACAAGGCCAAGGGCGAGTCCGTCTCTGCATAAGGCTTCACTCCGGTCCGACGGGCCGAACCGCCGGACCGGAACCTTGCCCCGCGTGCCATCAGGCACGTGGGGCAACATCCAAAGAGTGGGACCAACAGAAAGGAACTTTACGATGGGTGCAAAGATTCTCTGCGCATGCGCGAACGGCTCCGGCACTTCCCTGATGATGCAGCTCACCGTCGAGCGCGTTGCCAACAAGCTCGGCATGGACGTGACTCAGGTCCATCACTGCGCCCTCGCCGAGGGCACCTCGACCGCCAAGAACTTCGATGTCGTCTGCTTCCCCCGCAACTTCGAGAACATGTTCGATGCCGTGAAGGCTTCTGGCAAGGTCGTCTGCATCCCCCTGAAGAACGTCCTCTCTGACAAGGAGGTCGAGGAGAAGTTCGTCGAGAACGGCCTCGACAAGAAGTTCGCCAAGTAGGACGCCTCGCCCAATCCAAACAGCTGGGAGCTGCACAGTATGAACTACGAAAAGAAGATTCTGGCAACCGACATGCCCAAGTGCTACGCCATCGGCATGTTTGACGCCGACGACTTCGAGGGCTTCGTGGTCGCGACCGAGAAGGACGGCCCCATCCGTCGCTTCGACCTGGACGGCAATGCGCACGAGAACGTGTGCGACGGCCCTGGAGGGGTCATGACCGTCATGCAGACCCCCGGCCGCGGTGACCAGCTCATGGCGACCTACCAGTTCTTCTCGCCCAACTTCGGCGCCGATGACGCCAAGATCGTCAGCTACACCAAGCAGGTTGACGGCAGCTGGAAGCGCTCCGTAATCTGCGACCTGCCCTACGTCCACCGCTTTGGCGTGCTCACGGGTGCCGATGGCCAGAAGTGGCTCTTCGCCTGCACCATCAAGAGCGCCTGTCGTAACGGGGTGAAGGACGACTGGCTCGTTCCTGGCGCCGTGTATGTCGCGAAGCTGCCCGAGCGCCTGGAGGACTACGACGAAGAGCACCAGCTTGAGCTGACTTGCCTCGCCGACTACCAGCTGCAGAACCACGGCTTCTACTCCGCCCCTGACGGCTCCTTCGCGCTCGTCGGCACTGCCGCCGGCGTGTTTCGCTACGTTCCGCCCGCGAGCGACGGCGAGGACTGGACGGTCAGGTGCCTCGTCGTCCAACCCACGAGCGACATGACTCCCATCGACCTGGACGGTGATGGCAAGGACGAGATCGTGACGATCTCGAAGTTCCATGGAGACGCGCTCTCCGTGTGGCACGAGACCGACGTCGAGGACAAGTACGAGCTCGTGTGGACTGACCCCCAGAAGCGCGGCTTCCTCCACGCCATCTGGTCGGGTGACCTCTGCGGTAGCAAGTGCGCCGTCATCGGCAACCGCAAGGACGAGCGCGACCTCCTCAGGCTCCACTTCGAGGACGGCGAGTACGAGGTCGAAGTCATCGACCACGACCGTGGGCCCGCGAACTGCTGGGTCTTCAGGGACTCCGAGGGCGTGGACCACATCATCTCCACCAACCGCGAGACGGACGAGGCCGCGCTCTACACCGTGCGCGCCTAGCGTCACGCCCAACCATGCCACCCGGCCAATCGCTGGGTGGCATACACACAACAAGGAGGTAAGAATGTCCGCAATCGACGACGTCACTCGCGAGGGTTGGATCATGAGCACCTTCCCCGAGTGGGGGACCTGGCTCAACGAGGACATCGAGAACGCAGTCGTTCCCGAGGGCAACGTCAAGATGTGGTGGCTCGGCTGCACCGGCATGTGGGTCAAGACCCCCGGTAACGCCAACATCACCATTGACCTGTGGACGGGCAACGGCAAGCGCACCCACGGCGACGGCAAGATGAAGGTCGGCCACCAGATGGCCAACATGGCCGGCTGCCGTGCCATGCAGCCCAACCTGCGCAACATCCCCTATGTCTTCGACCCCTTCGGCTTCCACCACGTGGACGCCGTCTTGGCCACCCATTACCACCAGGACCACATGTCCAAGGAGTGGGCCGCGCATGTCATCCAGTCCGGCATGACCACCACGGACGAGAACGGCAACGAGATTCCCGTGCCGTTCATCGGGCCCGAGAAGTCCGCTGACTTCTGGCGCAAGTGGGGCGTCCCCGAGGACCGCATCACCGTCGTCAAGCCCGGCGACAAGATCAAGATCAAGGACCTCGAGATCGTCGTCATGGACTCCTTCGATCGCACCTGCATCACCACGACCGACTCCACTGGCCCCGACCGCGAGGACCTCTGGGGCAAGTGCCCGATGGACATGGACGAGAAAGCCGTCAACTACCTGCTCGTGACCCCCGGTGGCAACATCTACCACAGCGGCGACTCCCACTACTCCATCTACTTCGCCAAGCACGGCAAGGACATCATGAAGGAGTACGGTGGCGTCGACGTGGCCTTTGGGTCCTTTGGCTGCAACCCGCTCGGCATGCAGGACAAGATGGAGGCCTCCGACATCCTGCGCATGGCCGAGGCCCTGCAGGCCAAGGTCGTCATTCCCATCCACTGGGACGTCTGGACCAACTTCATGGCCGACCAGCGCGAGATCGAGGTCCTGTACCAGATGCGCAAGGATCGCCTGAACTATACCTTCCATCCCTACTACTGGCGGGTCGGCGGTGACTACACGTACCCCCTCGACAAGGACAAGAAGGAGTACATGTACGATCGCGGCTTCCACGACTGCTTCGACCACGAGCCCAACGTGCCGTTCCGCTCGGTCCTGTAGGCATGGCAGCGTAGGCGACAAGCCATGACGTTGGGCCCCGGACGTGCGCGAGCCGCGTCCGGGGCCCTCGTCTTAGGAATGGTCCGGCTGACGTCCGCGGCCCATGGCGCGGCTCGGGAAGCTTCGCGGCTGCAGGTCTCCCCGCGCTAGAATTGAGTCATCCACGAGGGCCGTCGTCGCGACGGCCGGAAGCATGGAACACGACGAGAGGGGTCACTATGATGCTCAAGGAACTGCGCGAGAAGGTCTACGAGGCCAACATGGACCTTCCCAAGTATGGACTGGTCGTGTTCACCTGGGGCAACGCCTCCGAGCTCGACCGCGAGAGCGGCCTGTTCGTCATCAAGCCCTCCGGCGTCGACTACGACGAGCTCTCGCCCGACAAGCTCGTGATCTGTGACCTCGACGGCAAGGTGGTGGAGGGCGAGCTCAACCCCTCCTCCGACACGCCCACTCACGCCTACCTCTACAGGGCCTGGGGAGACAAGGTCGGTGGCATCGTCCACACCCACTCAAACTGCGCCGTGGCCTGGGCCCAGGCCGGTCGTTCCATCCCCTGCTACGGCACCACGCAGGCCGACTACTTCTATGGCTCCATCCCCTGCATGAGGGGCCTCACCAAGGAAGAGATCGAGGAGGCCTACGAGCTCAACACCGGCAAGGTCATCGCCGAGGGCTTCGAGGCCCTGGACCCCATCGCCCAGCCTGGCTGCCTCGTGCGCAACCATGGACCCTTCAGCTGGGGCAAGGACGCGGCGCAGGCTGTCTACCACGCCAAGGTGATGGAAGAGACGGCGCTCATGGGCCTGCGCACCGAGACCCTCTGCGGCGTGATGGGCAAGCCGGTCAAGGAGGCAGAGGCCCCGCAGTATCTGCTCGACAAGCACTACATGCGCAAGCACGGCCCCAACGCCTACTACGGCCAGGGGAAGTAGGGCGTCGCGCAAGGGCATGTCATCCGGCCGCGGGGCTGGGCCTCCGTCCCGCGGCGCTACGAAGGGAGCCCCATGGGCAAGAGCTACGAGCTGGGACTGTACGAGAAGGCGACCCCCCAGGACCTGAGCTGGGAGGAGCGTCTCCAGGTGACTGCCGAGGCCGGGTTCGACTACATGGAGATCTCGGTCGACGAGTCCGACGCCCGCCAGGCACGCCTGGACTGGACTGCTGCGGAGAGGGGCGCGGTGGTCGAGGCCATGCGCAACACGGGCGTGCCCCTGGGCTCCATGTGCCTCTCGGGCCACCGCAAGTGGCCCCTCGGGGCAAAGGACCCCAAGAAGCGCGAGTACGCCCTGGTCATGATGGACAAGGCGCTCGACCTCGCCTGCGACCTCGGCCTGCACATCATCCAGCTGGCCGGTTACGACGCCTACTACGAGGAGGACGCTCACGCCGACTCCGAGAGGTACTTCGCCGAGAACCTGGCCAAGGCAACCGAGATGGCGGCCAGCGCGGGCGTCGTGATGGGCTTCGAGACCATGGAGACTCCCTTCATGGACACGGTCGAGAAGGCCATGTGCTACGTCGACCTCGTGGGCAGCCCCTTCCTGGGCGTCTATCCCGACGCGGGCAACCTGACCAATGCCTCGCTGATCTATGGCAAGTCGGTCGCGGATGACATCGCGACTGGCGCCGGGCACATCTTCGCGGCTCACATGAAGGCGACCGAGGCGGGCAAGTATCGTGACATGCTCTTCGGGCAGGGTACGACCGACTACGAGGGCGCCCTCTCCCAGCTCGTCCCCCAGGGGGTTCGTCGCTACGTCTGCGAGATGTGGTACCTCGGCTCCGATGCCTGGAGGGACGACGTGGCCCATGCATCCGAGTTCGTCCGCGAAAAGATCGACGCCGCGATGGCAGAGCTGGGATAGGCTATCCCTTGTAATATGGTGCCATCTGGCCACTTCGCTCAAGTACGGTGGAAGTCGCCCGTTGGCGGGCGCGTCGAAAGGAGCTCTTCATGAAGTTCTTCGTCGATACCGCGGACCTCGATGAGATCAAGGAGGCGGAGTCCTGGGGTTGCCTCTCTGGCGTGACCACCAACCCGAGCCTCTATGCCAAGACCGGCGGAAAGCTCGCCGACTTCGAGGGCCACATGGTCAAGATCTGCCAGATCTGCGAGGGCCTGCCCGTCTCGGCAGAGTCCACCGCCGAGACCACCGAGGACATGATCGCCGAGGGTCGTCGCCTTGCCTCTCTCGCACCCAACATCGTGGTCAAGCTCCCCATCTGCGAGGCAAGCTTGCCCGCCATGCACACCCTGGCCAAGGAGGGGATTCGCGTCAACTGCACCCTGGTCTTCTCCGCTCCCCAGGCGCTGCTCGCGGCTCGTGCCGGCGCCCGCTACATCAGCCCCTTCGTCGGCCGTTTCGACGACATCGGTGACGAGGGCCTCGACCACTTGGAGGAGATGATCGACGCCGTCCACAACTACAGCTACGGCTACTGGGACGAGGAGGACGGCCCAGAGATCATCACCGCGTCCGTGCGCACCCCGCACCACGTGACCCAGGCGGCGCTCCTTGGCGCCGACATCGCCACGGTGCCCTTCGGCGCGCTCAAGAAGTGCGTGCACCACCCGCTCACCGACCGCGGCCTCGAGCTCTTTGCCGCAGACTGGGCCAAGGTCACCGCAGAGGCGTAGGAAAGCACCAGCAGGTCCCGGTCGGCGTCTCTGCCGGCCGGGACTTTTTTAGCCGAGAGGGGCGCACCCCCCTTGGCAAGACAAGACGACAGAAGGAGACGCCATGGGCAATGACGAGCTCAAGACCATAGCCAGGGAGGTCCGCAAGGGGATCCTGACCGGCACGCACGCCGCCAAGTCGGGCCACCCCGGTGGGTCGCTCTCCGCGACCGAGATCTTCACCTACCTCTACTTCGAGGAGATGGACGTCGACCCCGCCGACCCCCGCAAGGCCAGCCGCGACCGCTTCGTCCTCTCCAAGGGCCACTGCGCGCCGGGCCTCTATGCCACGCTCGCGCAGAGGGGCTTCTTCCCCACGGGGGACCTCGAGACCCTGCGCCACATCGGTTCCCACCTGCAGGGCCATCCCAACATGAACGACACCCCCGGCGTCGACATGACCACCGGCTCGCTGGGCCAGGGCGTCTCGGCCGCGGTGGGCATGGCGCTGGCGGCGAAGCACTGGGGCGACTCCTACCGCACCTACTGCCTGCTGGGTGACGGAGAGATCGAGGAGGGCCAGGTCTGGGAGGCCGCGATGTTCGCCGGCAACCACCAGCTCGACAACCTCTGCCTGGTCGTCGACAACAACGGGCTCCAGATCGACGGGACCATCGAGGAGGTCAACTCCGCCCAGCCCATCGCCGACAAGTTCCGCGCCTTCAACTTCCACGTGATCGAGGTCTCCGACGGCAACGACTTCGACCAGCTGCGCGCCGCCTTCGCCGAGGCACGCCAGACCAAGGGCTCTCCCAGCTGCGTCGTCGCCCACACCGTGAAGGGCAAGGGTGTCTCGTTCATGGAGAACCAGGTGGGCTGGCACGGCAAGGCCCCCAACGACGAGCAGTACGCGCAGGCCATGGCAGAACTCGAGGAGGCATAGCAGATGGCAGACACCAAGATGATCGCCACGCGCCAGAGCTACGGCGAGGCCCTCGTCGAGCTGGGCGCGGAGCACGACGACTTCGTGGTCCTGGACGCGGACCTCGCGGCCGCCACCCAGACGGGCAAGTTCAAGGCGGCCTACCCCGACCGCTTCTTCGACGTGGGCATCGCCGAGGGCAACCTCATGGGCGTGTCGGCCGGCATCGCCACCACCGGGCGCGTCGCCTTCGCGAGCACCTTCGCGATGTTCGCCGCCGGCCGCGCCTTCGAGCAGGTGCGCAACTCCATCGGCTACCCCCACCTCAACGTCAAGATCGGCGCCACGCACGCCGGCATCTCGGTGGGCGAGGATGGTGCCACGCATCAGTGCAACGAGGACATCGCCCTCATGCGCACCATCCCCGGCATGACTGTGGTCGTCCCCTCCGACGACGTCGAGGCGCGCGCGGTCGTCCGCGCCGCCTACGAGCTGGACGGTCCCGTCTACATGCGCTTCGGGCGCCTCGCCGGCCCCGTCTTCCACGACCCCGCCAGCTACGAGTTCGAGCTGGGGAAGGGCATCGTCGAGCGAGAGGGGACGGACGTCACCATCGTCGCCTGCGGCCTCATGGTCGCCGCCTCGCTCGAGGCGGCCGAGGCGCTCGCGGAGAGGGGCGTCAGCGCCGAGGTCGTGAACATCCACACCATCAAGCCCCTCGACGAGGAGACCGTCATCGCCTCGGCCAGGAAGACTGGCAGGGTCGTCACCGTGGAGGAGCACTCCGTCATCGGCGGGCTGGGCAGCGCCGTCTGCGACGCGCTCGGCGAGAGCTGCCCCACGCCCGTCCGTAAGGTCGGCGTGCGTGACGTCTTCGGCGAGTCCGGACCCGCGTTGGACCTGCTGGCCAAGTATGGCCTGGACGCAAGGGGCATCCAGGCCGAGGTCGAGGAGTTCCTCCACTAGGAGCTGACTGCCATATGGGCATGGCTGTAGTCCCGCGCCCCTAGGGGTCGGGGCCACAGCGTGCTTTATATGTGCGGTGGCTGGCCCCTAAGCTGCGGCTTTGGGGCCATTTGCTAAAATGCACCGGAATCTGTCAGTTTTCGCTACGTAGAAAAAGGAGCTCTTGTGGCCAACCACTTTCGCAGCAGCGAGCGACAGGGGGACGAGGAGCTGGAGCAGCAGGCTCCCGCCGACTCGCAGGTCCCTGAGGTGGGTGCGGACGTGACGGGCGAGGAGCCCGCGCAGGACGCCGCCCCCCAGCCGGAGCCGCGCCACGTGGCGCCGGCTCCCGAAGAGGACCAGAACACCATGCCCGAGCAGTCGGTAGCCGAGGCGCCCCGAGCACCCGAGCCTCAGCAGGCAGGGGCTTCCGCCGCCGGCCTGACCGTGCGCGAGGACGAGGCGCAGGCTCCCGCCCAGCCTGGCTTCACCAGCGTGTTCGCCCCCATTGATGGTTCCAACGCCCCCGTGGTCGCGCGTACGGGGACCCCCACCATCTCGCTCAGAAACGTCACACTGATCTACCCCGCCCAGCCCAACAAGCCCGCCCTCGATGACGTCAGCCTGGACATCTATCCTGGCGAGTTCGTCTTCGTCGTGGGTCACTCCGGCTCCGGCAAGTCCACCTTCCTCAAGCTCCTCACGCGCGAGCTTCGCGCCACCAAGGGCAAGGTCATGGTCGCCGGTCAGGAGCTCACGCGCATGCGCAACGGCAAGGTCCCGTACCTCCGCCGCCAGATCGGCACGGTGTACCAGGACTTCAAGCTCCTGCCCGACAAGACCGTGTACGAGAACGTCTCGTTCGCGCTGGAGTGCATCGGCAAGCCCCGCTCCGTCATCAAGGCCCAGGTGCCCGAGGTGCTTCGCCTCGTCGGACTGGCCGAGAAGATGGACAACTACCCCGACCAGCTCTCGGGCGGAGAGCAGCAGCGCGTCTCCGTCGCCCGTGCCATGGTCAACAGGCCTCCCCTGCTCGTCTGCGACGAGCCCACGGGCAACCTGGACCCCGCCATCTCGCTGGGCATCATGAAGCTGCTCGACCGCATCAACCGCACCGGAACCACCGTCGTCATGGCGACCCATGACCGCGAGATGGTCGATTCCATGCGCAAGCGCGTCCTGGCCCTTGAGGCCGGCCACGTCGTGCGCGACCAGGAGAGGGGAGGCTACGGCTACTATGGCGCCATCTAACATCGGCTACTCCCTGCGCGAGGCGGGAAGGCACTTCCGTAGGAACTGGTCCACCGTGCTGGGGGCCATCGTCACCATCTTCCTCTCGCTCTTCGTCATCGGGCTGTTCGTGATGGGCTCAGCGCTCATCAACAACCTCGTGGGCAGCGTCGAGGACCAGGTCACCATCCAGGCTTTCCTCAACGACTCCGCCGACAAGTCGGCGGTGGACGCCCTGCAGAGGAAGGTCCAGGGCTGGGACAACGTCGAGTCCGTCTCGTACAAGAGCAAGGACCAGGCGCTGGAGGAATACAAGCAGACCATGAGCAATCGCAACGCCAGCGATGCCGTTGCGGCCCTCGACGGCGAGAACCCCGTCCCCGCCTCGTTGGTCATCACCCTCACCAACCCCCAGGAGGTCGAGTCCGTGGCCACCCAGCTCTCGGGCGACGCTGACTTCAAGGGCGTGGCGGACGACGCCAACGACCCTTCGTCCTCCGTGCAGTACGGCCGCGAGACGGTCGAACGCCTCTTCAGCGTGACCTACTACCTGCGCGTCGGCGTGGCGGTCCTGGTTCTGCTGCTGGCGTTCATCGCCTTCGTGTTCATCAACAACACCATTCGTCTGGCCATCGCCGCCCGCAGGCGCGAGATTGCCATCATGCGTCTGGTTGGCGCCTCCAACGGCTTCATCCGCGGGCCCTTCCTGGCAGAGGGCATGCTCGAGGCGCTCATCGGTTCCCTCCTGGCCATCGCCGTCCTGCAGCTGGGGTCCCAGGTCGTGCTCCCCAAGCTCCAGAACAGCCTGCAGTTCCTCTCGTTCAACCTGCCCCTCAACGTGATGCTCACCACCTACGGGGCCTTGCTCGTCGCCGGGCTGGTGCTGGGCCTCTTTGGCTCGGCCATCGCCATGAGGCGCTTCCTCAGGGTCTAGCCGGCAATCGAACCGCGGGCGCTGTCCGCGCATGAGCTCGTCTGGGCGGCGTGGCCTTCGGGTTGCGCCGCCCGTCTCATAGGGAGGTTCCATGTCCGTCAGGCATTCGCATGGTTCCGGGCGGCGGGGGAGAGGCACCGGCGTCCGCAAGCCGAAGGCCCTTCTCACCGGCACGCTCAGGGTGGTGCGCCCCGGGCTCGCCACCGTGCATACCGCAGAGGGGGACTTCGTCGTGGCGAGGGGAGGACTCCGCGAGGGCATGGACGGGGACGAGGTCCGGCTGAGCCTGGCCCGCGGGCACGGGAGCAAAGAGCGCGTGGCGTACGTGCAGGGCGTCGTTGCCCGCGCGCGCAACGAGTTCCTGGGCAGCTACGAGGAGGCCGACCCCCTGGGCGTCGTCCTTCCCCTGGACGGGCGCATCACCCACGACTTCTTCGTCCTCCCGCAGGACCAGAGCGCGCGTCGGCTGGGCGTGGGGCAGGGGGACGTGGTCGAGGCGCGCATACTCGAGTATCCCAGTCGCCATGCCGCCGGGGTCGTGACCATAGCCCGCAGGGTTGGCTCCGCCCAGGAGCTCGACCTGGACATGGAGGCGGTGATCGCCTCGCACGGCCTGGCGACGAGCTTCCCCGAAGTCGCACTGCGCGAGGCCGAGTCGCTCTCCCTGGACGTCGACGGCGCGCTTGCGTCCGACCGCCGCAGGCGGGACCTGCGCTCGCACGTCACCGTGACTATTGACCCGGCGGACGCACGCGACTTCGACGACGCCGTCGGAGCGCGCAGGACGCCCGATGGCTTCGAGCTCGAGGTCCACATCGCCGACGTGTCCCACTACGTGCGGTGGAACAGTTCCATGGACGTGGAGGCGAGGCAGCGGGGCTGCTCCTGCTACCTCGCCGACCGAGTCCTCCCCATGCTTCCGGAGCGCCTCTGCAACGGCTTCTGCTCCCTGCGCCCAGACGAGGACCGGCTCGCCATGAGCGTGTTCGTCTCGCTTGACGAGAGGGGAGAGCCTCGTGCGACAGAGGCCTGCTGCTCCGCCGTCCGCTCCAGGGCACGGTTGAGCTACGACGAGGTCGACGCCCTCCTGGAGGGGAGGATCTCTGCGGATGACCTCCCTGCTGTACGGGGGGACCAGGTGGCCATAGTCGAATCCCTCGGGGTGCTCGACCAGATTGCCCGCCTAAGGGTCGAGCGGAGGCGCGAGCGCGGTGCCATCGACTTCCAGACGCGCGAGGCGAAGGTGACCCTCGACCAGGGGGGGCATCCCACCGGCGTCCGCGTGCGCGCCCGCACGCGTGCCACGGCCCTGGTGGAGGAGGCCATGCTCCTCGCCAACGAGGCCGTGGCGGACATGCTCTCTTCAGGTGGCATTGCGACGGCATATCGCGTGCACGAGCAACCCACCCACGAGGACCTCGCCGCCGCCCTGCCCATCCTGCGCGAGCTCGGCCTGGTGCATGCCGAGGAGGTCGCCGGGCTCCTTGCCGCAGACCCGCACGCTATCCAGGTGGTGCTGGACGCGGCGCGTGGCACTACGGCGGAGGTGCTGGCCAACGCGGTGCTCCTTCGCGCGCAGCGCAGGGCCGTGTACCTTCCTCACAATGACGGCCACTACGCCCTGGGCGCCCCCGCGTACTGCCACTTCACCTCTCCCATCAGGCGTTATCCCGACCTCGTGGTACATCGCAGCCTCAAGGCCCTCCTCGCTGGGGCGAGGGCGGGCCTCGACGTCGCACAGATGGAGCGCGAGCTCCCCCAGATCTGCCGGAGCTGCTCCGAGCGGGAACGCGTGGCGGACGCCGCGGAGCGCGACTCCCAGAAGGTCAAGATGGCCCAGCTGTTCTCCGACAAGGTGGGCCAGGACTTCTCGGGCGTCGTGGTGGGCTGCGAGCGCTACGGGCTCTTCGTGATGCTGGACCAGAGCTGCGCGGAGGGACTGCTGCCCGCGCGGGAGCTGGGCGACGAGTGGTTCTCGTTCGACCAGGAGCTGCTCACGCTCACGGGCGAGGAGAGCGGGCGCGTCTGGAGGCCCGGCATGCGCGTTGCCGTCACCGTGACGGGGACGAAGCCCTCGCGAGGGCAGATCGACTTCGCCCTGGCCGGCGGCGGGCCGCGTGCAACGGAGGGGCGCTAACGGGTAGTCTATGACCCTAGACACGGGACGAGGGGGCCTTCCCCAAGAAGGAGCCGACGTGAGCCAGACGAGCATGACCGACGAGCTGCTGCGGGCTGAGGGCCTGCTGGTGCAGGGACAGGCAGGGCAGGCGCAGGAGCTGCTCGCGCGCCTTGCGGAAGACGCGGAGGAGTACATCGACCGCAACTGCCCCACCACCGACGAGCTGCAATGGTTCAGCTTCCCCACGCTCTTCGAGCGTCTCGCGTACCGTCGCGTGGAGGACGACCCGCGCGAGCTGCGCGACGTGGGCGAGCCCCTCGACCGCCTGTACGCGGACCTCGCCCTCGCCTGCATCCACGAGGGCGACTACGCCATGGCGACGGAGGCCCTCAAGCATGCGGTTCGCTGGAACCCCATGGGCTGCGAGTACCGCCTCAACCTGGCGGACCTCTTCCGCATAGACGGTAACGTCCAGGAGTTCCTCGCCCTGAGCTACTCTGTCTTCGAGCGCGCGAGTGACGCGCGCCACCTCGCACGGGCCTTCCTCAACTTCGTGGGCTACTTCGTGGCGCAGGACAAGCCCCTCGCTGCCGCGTCCGCCTTGCGCGCCGCACGCAGGCTCGACGTGCGGGACGACTCGCTTGACGCCGCCCTCGACCAGGCTGCCGGCACCGACCACGACCCCGACCTGGTAAGCGACGAGCAGGCCGGGGAGCTCCTCTCCGCCGAGGGTCTGCCCGACGGCGCCAACGCGGAGGTGGCAGTCTGCCTGCTCATGTGCGCCACCGACGCGGCGGACCTCGGCCAGCGCGACACGGCGGCCCAGCTCACCCTCCGCGCCCGCGATTTGGTGGGCGAGGAGGCCGCCATGGAGCTGTTCAGGCTGATCCGCGCCGAGGACGAGGAGGGGGGCGACGGCAATGCCAGCTCCTACTAGGCGCCAGAAGAAGACCATCTCGAAGAACCGCACCGCCTGGCATGACTACTTCATCGACCAGACTTGGGAGGCCGGCGTCGAGCTCACGGGCACCGAGGTCAAGAGCCTGCGCGAGCGCTCGGCCCAGATCACGGACTCCTTCTGCATCATCCGTGGGGGAGAGCTCTTCCTGGTGGGGATGCACATCCACCCCTACTCCAACGGGGGGGTGTGGAACGTGGACCCCGATCGCAGGAGGCGCCTGCTCATGCACCGCAGGCAGATTGACTTCCTGGACGGCAAGCTCCGCACCAAGGGCCAGGCCATCGTGCCCCTGGAGCTCTACTTCGACGAGCACAATCGGGTCAAGCTGCAGCTCGGCCTAGGGCGCGGCAAGAAGCTCTATGACAAGAGGGTCGACCTCGCCAAGAAGCAGACGGACCGCGACATACAGCGCGCCCTCAAGGAGCGCAGCCGCTAGCAAGAGAGTTGGGCATCTGGGGCCATGGTTTGCCATGGCTTCTCGGCAGACGGCGTTGCCGCAGGTACTTTGCGTGGGGTATGATAATTGCGCCCATTCGGGTAACAAACTGGCGCGCCCGCGGGGAACGGGCGGCCAACGGAGAGAGGAAACACCCATGGCTGACGAGAAGACCTACAAGTTCGTGTGCACCGTCTGTGGCTTCGAGGTCGAGGTCGACACCCCCGAGCTTCCCGAGGACTACACCTGTCCCATGTGCGGCGTCGGTGCCGACATGTTCGAGCTCGTCGAGGAGTAGCCTGAACCACATAGCGTGACCTTTTGGGACGGCTGGGCAACCAGCCGTCCCTTTTGACGCGGGACGGAATGTGTCGGGCAGGTGTGGCGTCGAACGGGCTCGCTCACGCGTAGTAGGGTAGGGGGCGGTCGAATCAAGGGAGGCCCAGCCTTGCGCAAGCGCGCTTCGCAGACATCCGAATCAATAGAGCTCGCCCTCATCCTCGCCCTCTCGGGCGGGCTCATGGACGCCTACTCCTACCTTGGGCGCGGCAAGGTCTTCGCCAACGCCCAGACGGGAAACCTGCTGCTCCTGGGGGTGCACCTCTCTGCCGGAGACTTCGCCGCGGCCACGCGCTACGCCTGCCCCGTCCTGGGCTTCGCCGTGGGCTGCGTCCTCGCGCACGAGCTCAAGCTCCGCATGCCGCGCGGGCTTCACTGGAGGCAGTACGTCCTCGTCGTCGAGGTGCTCCTGCTCCTTGCGGTCTCGTTCATGCCGGACGAGCTCAACCTGCTCGCCAACAGCCTCACCTCGCTTGCATGTGGCATGCAGGTCCAGGCGTTTCGAAAGCTCCACGGCAGGCCATTCGCCACCACCATGTGCATAGGGAACCTTCGTAGCGGCACGCAGGCGCTGGTCTCGTACGCGCACGGTCGCGGCCGCGTCCACCTCAGGACGGCGGCGCTCTACTACGGCGTGATCGCCTGCTTCGTCGTGGGTGCAGTGTTGGGGAACTGGCTGTTGGCGCCCCTCGAACTGTCTGCCATCCGCGTGAGCTGCGTGCTTCTCGCCTTGGCCATCACCCTCATGTTCCATGACCGAGAGGGCAGGGCGAGCCAGAAGTCGTAGGCCGCCTTCCTCCTGCCCTTGGCGGCGTTCTGCCTATTGGCACCTTTTGTAGTAGAAGACGGCTATCTGGGTGCGGTTCCTCAGGGCGAGCTTGGCAAGGATCGCGCTGATGTGATTGCGCACCGTCCCCTCCGAGAGAAATAGGCGCGCGGCGATCTGGGAGTTGTCGAGGCCCTCCGAGACGAGTCTGACCACCTCTCGCTCGCGCTGGGAGAGCGGCGCCAGGGCGGACTCGTCGCCTGTCACAACGCTCCCGCCCAGCGTCGTCGCCCTCTCCAGGACCTCTCCCTCCAGGACGCTCTGGCCGGCCATCACTGACCTGAGTGCCTCGGCGTCGTGGAGGATGGGGACTACGAGAGGGCATATGGCCTTGGCCAGATGCTCGACCTCATATCCGGCGACGATGGGGGGGCTTGCGTCCCTCAGCCGCTTTGGCAGCGAGGCAGACGCCATTGCGGCGGCGCGCGATGGTGCGATAGACGGCTACGTCACGGTTGACGGCGAAGGCGTTCCCCGGCTGCACGTCGACGCGTCCCTGAACGGCAAGCTGAGCCCCGCGGCGATGCGGGTGGCGCTCAACTCCTACCTGCGCACGCGGATGGAGATTGCCGACGTCGCAAGGCAGGCCCCCCAGCTTCTTGCCGGTGGTGATTTGACGACCACCTTCTCTCGAGGCGTTGACACGCAAGAGCTGCAGGTCACCAAGGTCGCCCCCGACCCCGACGCGCGCTACTACTACTCCCTGCTGGCCATGTCCGCCGGAATGGGCATGATGCTGGCCGTCCTTGCCGTCAAGAGGACGCAGCCGGGCATTTCGGCCCTTGGCGTGCGCAGCGCCATGGCAGGAACGCCGCGCTGGCGCATTCTCCTGGCGACGCTGCTGGCGGCCTGAGTCTGCGAGCTGGCATGCCTTTGCACGACCTACCTCTTCATGTGGCTGGTCGTGGGAGTCGGCTTTGGTGGCGAGGCAGGCTATGCCTTCGTTGCCCTCGCGGTTTCATCCCTGATGAGCTGTGCGCTGGGCGCCGCGCTTGGCACCACCCGTATTGAGACGGGTGCGGTCTCGGGAATCAGCTGCCTGCTTTCGCTCTTCACGGGACTCTATGGACCGACGGCACAGGGTCTGGCGGACGCCGTCGAGCTGGCGTCCCCCGCTCTCTCTCACGCTAACCCGCTGTGGCATATGGCGAACCGCTTCTACGCCCTGTTGTATTACGACACTCTGGGGCCATTCTTCGAGAGCTGTCTCGTCCTGCTCGCCATGGCAACCGCGTTCTTTGCCGTCGCCGTCCTTCGCATGAGGAGGCTCTCCTATGCCCACCTTTAGGTCTCTGCTCAAGATCATCTGGGGTCATAAGGCCTACATAGCCATCTACCTCGTTCTCATGAACCTCATGGGCGTCCTCATAGGGGCGAGCGCCTCCAACGACCAACCGGCGTCCGCGTTCTCGTATGACCCCACGCGCGTTGCGGTCATCGACAGGGATGGCTCCAGGCTCTCTCGGGGTCTCAAGGACGCGGTCCTAGCCCAAGGGGACCACCGAGAGCTGGCCGATGACGTTCGGGACATCCAGGACGCCGTTGCCAGGGACACGGTGAGCTACATCCTCGTGATTCCCGAGGGCTGGGGCGAGAAGCTCGTCGCCGCGGCCAGGGCTGGGGCCTCAGCGCCTGGCCTCGAGGCCTACGTCTCCTACAAGTCCGGCGCCGGAGCGCTCATGCAGGCCAGCGTCACGTCCTATGCAAGCGGGCTCTATGGCTATGCCGCCACGACCGGCTTCGACCAGGACGGAATCGTGGCGCACGTGAACGAGGCCATGAAAAGCGAGGTCGAGGCAAGCCTGATTCCCCAGGCTACGACGTCCCTGCCGAAGTCGTTTCAGACCTACTGCATGTTCGCCACCTATCCCCTGTTCGCGAGCGTCACCGTCTGCATTGCCATCCTGATGACCAGGCTCAACGGGCGGGCCATACGCGAGCGCAGGATGGGTGCGCCGACCACCGCCCGCAGGCGCAACCTGCGGCTCTATGCCGTATGTCTGACGGTCGGCCTCTTCGCGTGGGCGCTTACCTCGCTTCTGGGCGTCGTCCTCTTTGCAAGGCAGAGCCTGTTGGAGTCGCCGGCTCTCGTGACGCTCTCGGTCCTGGGCCTTCTGGTCTATGCGCTTGCCATTCTCCTCGTGGCGCTCGTCGTGGGACGTAGCAGGGGAATGGCCGAGCTGTAGCACGGCGTCCGTCTGCATCTCGTCGTGACGTCGGGTGCCCGAGGACCAGCCTGGGGTGGGGCACGGGTGGTGGGCTTGCACTTTCACCGAATCCCGCCTCGCCCCTTGTCGCCCTTGGGTAGAATACGGACACCGGACGCGTCGTCCTTCGACGCACATCGCCCGTTCTTGAACCTTGACAGCGCGCATGGTGGCAGCAGCCCCACAACCTCATGGGGGTGACTGGTTTCGACAGGGTGGTTCTGAGGTGGGCAGCAAGCCGTGGTCTCCTCGCCACGTTAAACAGGGGTACCGTCAAATTGAATTGACGACAACTCTTATCAGGGCTCTTACGCCCTCGCTGCTTAATTTACTAGCAGCCGTCTAACCGGGGATCGCTCCCGTCTTCGGGGTGACGTCATTCTAGGGAGATGCTCCTGCGGACGTGGTTGGTATGCCGCAGGCTAAGACCGAATCAACTGGGATGCCGAACGCGTGTCGTTGGGTGCGAGGCGTCCGAGAGCCAACCAACGACTGAGCTTGGAGACACCTGCCAGGGGATTGCTTTGGACCGGAGTTCGATTCTCCGCACCTCCACCATGATGACGTCAGCCCCCTCCCGCCTTGTGCGGGAGGGGGCTTGTGTGACATGCGACGCGTGGTGTCAGCCTTTGCGCTATCCCTAAAAAGGCGCTGCCAAAGCGCCGTCCCGAAAGGATGACGCCGACGTGCGAGGCACGTGCCTGTTGCTTCCTGGCCTACTCGGGAACGTAGGACGAGGCCTTCGGAGGCGTCTTTCCCTTGAGGACCGCATGGTAATAGGCATAGGTGAGGGGCTCCTCCGCAAGGAGGTTCCGCGCGTCGTCCAGTTCTCCGACGAAGAGCATGTGGGTGCCGACGTCCAGGCTCTGCACCACCTTGCACGAGACCATTGCCGCGACGTGCTCGGTGGGATAGGGGTCGCCGTTGCCGGTCACGTCGCTCTGGATGCCCTCGAACTTGTCGAAGTCGGTTGAGCTGCGGAAGCCAAAGCGGCCGACGAAGGGCATGTCTGCCGTCTGGGTCAGGGGCGCGAGCGCGAAGTGACCGGCCTTCTCGATCACCTGCTCCGTGTGGTTCTGCTTGTTCACCACGACTGCGACCTGCAGGGGCTTGCTCGTGAGCTGGAGTCCGGTGTTGATGACGCAGGCGCCCACGTCACCGTCGTCCGCCCTTGCGGACACGACATACAGACCAGATGAGAACTTGAATAACGCAGTAGCGTCCATCTTGCCCTCTTCCCCGTGCGCGCCTAGTCGTGGCAGGCGCTCCTCTCCCTTTTGCTGCACTATATCATCCATGATGAGAATGGCTCGGACGCCCAATGCCAGCGGCCCGTTGGCGTTGGGTGGCGGCACTGACGGGAGGGGGATTGCATGGCACGAGGCAACGCGCTCGTCCTCGAGGGCGGCGGCTTCAGGGGCATGTTCACGGCTGGCGTCCTGGACGTGCTGCAAGAGAGGGGCGTCTACGACTTCGCAAGCGTCTGGGGAGTCTCGGCGGGTGCCATCAACGCGGCGAGCTACAAGTCGCGCCAGATCGGGCGCACGATGCGCATCATGCTCGCCTTCCGGGACGACCGGCGCTTCATGTCGCTCTGGTCCTTTGCCACGACGGGCAACCTCGCTGGTGGCGAGTTCATGTACGAGGAGATCCAGAACCACCTGGACCCAGGTGACGACGTGGCCTTCAACGCCAATGCCACGCGCATGTTTGCCGTGGCGAGCGACGTGGTGTTTGGCACTCCCGCCTACCTGGAGTGTGCGAGCTTTCCCGAGGACGTGGTCAAGGTGCGCGCCTCGGCTTCGCTTCCGCTGGTCTCCAGCATGGTGCAGATCGACGGGCACCGCTACCTGGATGGCGGCACCACGGACTCCATCCCCTTCGAGGTGGCGTTGGGGCGTGAGGGCGCGGCGAAGGTCAAGGGCTACGAACCGGCCGAGCGCGCCCTGGTGGTGATCACGCAGGACCGCGACTACCAGAAGTCCGGCCTCAACGAGCGCATCACGGTGCGGAGCCATTGCTACGACGGCTTCCCCTACTACGAGGAGGCCCTTTCCGTGCGTGCCTCCTCGTACAACGCCAAGCGCGAGAGGCTCTTCGCCCTCGAGGCCGAGGAGTCGAGCCCGGTCCTGGTGATAGCGCCCGCGCAGCCCGTCGAGGTCTCGACCAACGAGCATGACGGGGGGAAGCTGCTGGACCTCTACCTGCAGGGCAGGGAGCAGGCGACCAAGCGCCTGGACGAGGTCCGTGCCTTCCTCGCGGGACGGTCGGGCGCGTCTTGGGGGGACAGGGCATGACCATCAACGAAATCGCCCAGATGGCGAACGTGTCGCGGGCCACCGTGTCGCGCTACCTCAACGACGGGTATGTCAGCGAGGAGAAGCGCAAGCGCATCGCCCGCGTGATCGAGCAGACGGGTTACGTGCCGTCCCAGCAGGCGCGCACCCTGCGCACGGGCAAGACGCAGTTCGTTGGGGTCATCATCCCCAAGATCAGTTCCGAGTCCATCGCGCGGGAGGTTGCGGGCATCACCTCAGTCCTTGGCGCCTCGGGTTACAGCACCGTGCTCGCCAACACGGACGGCGACGGATCGGCAGAGATCTCATACATCAAGTCCTTGGCCGACCAGGGCCGGAGCGACGGCATCATCCTCATCGGGACTGAGATAACGGAAGAGCACGAGCGACTCTTCAGGAGCCTTCCCCTGCCCCTCGTGGTGCTGGGCCAGCATGTCAAAGGCGTCAACTGCGTCTACTTCAACGACTATGACAGCATGTATGACCTCGCGCTCTGCTGTACCGTGGGCAGCAGCCATCCTGCCTTCATAGCCGTGCCCGAGAGGGACTACGCGACGGGCTTCCTTCGTCGCAAGGCCTTCGTCGACGCCATCGGGCACCAGGGGTTCGACGTGGACGCGGCACCCATCGAGGAAGGCAGGTTCAACGCGCAGTCGGGCTTCGACTGCGCGGCAAGGATCATGGAGGCCCATCCTCAGACAGACGCCATCGTCTGCGCCACCGACGAGATCGCGGCGGGTGCCCTGCTGTACCTCCACGACAGCGGACGCGTCGTGCCGGGGGACGTGCGCCTCACGGGGCTAGGCGACTCCATGCTCGCCAAGGTGGTGAGCCCCAGCCTCACCACCGCCCACTACTACTATCGCACCAGCGGCGCGGAGGCGGCACGCATGCTCCTCGAGCTGATGGAGCAGAGCGAGGCAGCCCCGCATGAGGTCAAGATGGGCTACAAGCTCGTCCTGGGAGGCTCGACGCACAGTCCTGCATAGTCCTTCGCCTCCGTCGGCGAGGGAGCGGCAGGTTCGCCCGCCTGCAAAGTTCCCCGTTTGTCGACAAAAACCTACCGTTCGCATGCGCTCGGCAAAAGGTGTTCCTTTTGTGAAGGCGTCCTCCTAATCTTATTCAAAGGTGTGAGAACGATTTCACACAGACCTAAGACTGCAGGTGGTAGCAGGACAAGGGAGGAAGAATGGCGCTGGATTACAAAGAGGCCGCAAGGGCCACGCTGGAGGCGATCGGAGGCGCGTCAAACGTCGTGTCCGCCGCTCATTGCGCGACCCGACTACGCCTCGTGATTGCCGACAACGGCAAGATCGACAAGGATAAGCTCGAGGACATCCCCGGCGCGAAGGGCAACTTCGAGGCCTCGGGCCAGCTGCAGATCATCTTTGGCACGGGCACGGTCGACAAGGTCTACGACGAGTTCATCGGCCAGGGCAACATCAGCGCGGCGAGCAAGGCCGAGGTCAAGGAGGCTGCCGCCAAGAACCAGAACAAGTTCATGGCGGCCATCAAGGTCCTCTCTGACGTCTTCGTCCCCATCATCCCGGCAATCGTCGCCTCCGGCATGCTCATGGGCATCATGGGGGCCATCCCCTTCCTCTTCCCGAACGTCGACCTCTCCAACAACGTGTACTGGAAGATCGCGGGCCTGATCAACGCCTGCGCGCTTGCGAACCTCCAGATCCTCCTGGGCTTCTCCGCCGCAACCGTCTTCGGCGGCAACCCCTACCTCGGCGCGTCACTGGGTGCCTTGCTCATCAGCGGTGACTTCATCAATGCATACAACGCCTCCACCGCCATCGCCGACGGCACGATGGTCACCTTCAACGTCATCCCCGGTCTCTATAGCATCGACTGGGTGGGCTACCAGGGGCATGTCATTCCCATCCTCGTGGGAGTCTGGATTCTCTGCTTCTTCGAGAAGCGCCTGCACAAGATCGTCCCCGAGATGTTCGACCTCTTCCTGACGCCGCTCCTGTCCGTCTCGATCGCGGCCTACGTGACGATCCTCTTCATCGGCCCCATCTTCGTCTTCCTCGAGAACGCCATCCTTGGCCTGCTCATGGCCTTGCTCTCCGTTCCCTTCGGCCTTGGCAACGCGGTCATCGGCCTGATCTACAGCCCGTCGGTCGTCACTGGCCTGCACCAGATGTACACCGCCATCGACGTCTCGATGATCGCCCAGCACGGCGTCACCTACTGGCTGCCCCTGGCCTCTGCCGCAAACATCGCGCAGGGCGGTGCCTGCCTGGCCGTTGCCCTCAAGACCAGGTCTGACAAGACCAAGGCCCTCGCGGTGCCCTCCGGCATCTCCTGCCTGCTTGGCATCACCGAGCCCGCAATCTTCGGTGTCAACCTGCCCAAGGTTAAGCCCTTCGTCGCTGGCATGGTCGGCTCTGCCGTCGGCTGCGTGATCTGCTACTTCACCAACCTCTCTGCCACCGGCACCGGCGTGACCGGCATCTTCGGCATCTTGCTCTGCATCGACAATGCCGTTGGCTATGTCATCATGTTCGCCGCCGCCTTTGCGGTCGCCTTCGGTATCACCTGGACCCTCTACTCCGACGAGGCCGACGCCAAGAGGCAGGGCAAGTCCCTGCCCGAGCAGGCCGTTGCCTCCACCCAGGCGGCTGCCAACCAGACCGCTGCGGTCGCCGCGAGCGTCGCCCAGTCCAACCAGGGCGTCACCGCCCCCACCGACGCCGAGGTCATCTTCGCGCCCTGCGCCGGTCAGGCGATCGGCCTCGATCAGGTGGACGACCCCGTCTTCGCCAGCAAGGCGATGGGTGACGGCGCCGCCGTGGTTCCCAGCGACGGCAAGATGTACGCCCCCGTCACGGGCACCGTCACGGTCCTGGCCGAGACCGGCCACGCCATCGGCCTGCTCTCTGACGAGGGTGCCGAGATTCTGATCCACATCGGCATCGACACCGTCAACCTCAAGGGCGCGCCCTTCACGCCTCACACCACCGTGGGTGCGGTAGTCAAGAAGGGTGACCTGCTCATGGAGGTCGACCTCGGTGCCATCAAGGCCGCCAATCTCGATCCGACGACCATGGTCATCGTCACCAACACTGACGAGTACGGGACCGTCAACACCCACATTGGCGGCGCGGTGAAGGCCGGAGCCGCGCTCATCGAACTCGGATAGGGCGCTTGCGCCAGACATGCGCGTGTGGGGGGCGGCTGCCACGAGCGGCTGCCCCCCGTTGGAATGAGGGCCCTTGTGGGCCGACCCATCGTTTGAAAGGGAGCTCGGCATGATTGACGTTACTGCCATGGGTGAGGTGCTCGTAGACTTTACGGACGCGGGTATATCTGACGCCGGCCAGAAGCTCTTCGAGCGAAACCCTGGGGGTGCACCGGCAAACGTGCTGGTCGCCCTCCAGCGCCTGGGTCACCAGACTGCCTTTCTGGGCAAGGTCGGTGACGACATGCACGGCAGGTTCCTGCGTGCCACGATGGAGGCCAACAACATCGACGTGCGAGGGTTGCTGACGGATCCGAGCTACTTCACGACCCTGGCCTTCGTGGCGCTCGACGAGCAGGGAGACCGTTCCTTCTCGTTCGCGCGCAAGCCTGGGGCCGACACCCAGATCACCACCGACGAGCTCGACACGAGGCTCATCGCCGAGAGCAGGGTCTTCCACATCGGCTCCCTCTCCCTCACCGACGAACCTGCACGCTCCGCGACCTTCGCTGCGCTGGACGTGGCAAGGTCCGCCGGCTGCGTTATGAGCTATGACCCCAATTACCGCGCCAACCTCTGGCCGGGCGTGGAGGCGGCCATGGAGCAGATGCGCGCCGTGGTGCCTTACATGGACATCATGAAGATGAGTGACAACGAGTGCGAGCTGCTGACCGGTCGCCGCGACCCCGCCGAAGCGGCGAGGGCGCTGGTCTCTGGTGGAGTGAAGGTCTGCTGCGTCACCCTGGGCTCCGAAGGCGCCCTGGTATGCACCAAAGATGGCGTCACGGCAGTTCCGCCGTTCAAGACCGAGGCGGTGGACACCACGGGTGCCGGCGACTCCTTCTGGGGCGGGTTCCTTGCCGCCTTTCTCGAAAGCGGTCTGGCCCCCGCAGAGGTGGCACTTGATGAGGCAGTGGGGATGGCTCGCATGGGCAATGCCGTGGCGTCGCTCTGCGTCCGCAAGCGTGGCGGCATCCCCGCGATGCCCGAGCGTGCCGAAGTGCTTGGGGTCCTGGCGTAGCCAGCCGACGCCTGCCCCTCGCGCGCACCCACGTCAACCCTCCCGAATCGAGGAAGCCCCATGGCCGTCGACATCAACTGGAACCCCAAGCACAACTGGCGACTGCGCTTCCACCTGCAGACGCCCACGGGCGGCCTGACCGACCCCAACGGCCTGTCCCAGCTCAACGGGGTCTACCACTGGTTTCACCAGTACACGCCCAAGTGGCCCGCCGTGGGGCATGGCTGGGGGCACTGGACGAGCGAGGACCTCGTGAGCTGGACCTTCCATGGCGAGGTGATCCGGCCCGATTGCGAGCTTGACCGCAACGGCTCCTACTCGGGGTCCGCGCTGGTCAAGGATGACAGGCTGTGGTGCTACTACACGGGCAACGTGCTCGACCCCGGCGAGCATGACTATGACTTCGAGGGGCGTCGTGCAAACGAGATACTCGTGACCTCCGAGGACGGCAACACGTTCAGCGAGAAGGTCTGCGTCCTCGACAACGAGGGATATCCCGCATACTGCTCCAACCACGTGCGCGACCCCAAGGTGTGGGAGCAGGACGGGGCCTTCCACATGCTGCTGGGCGCCCGTACGTCGGACAGTCGTGGCGCCGTGCTCCTATATCGCTCGGGCGATGGGCTCGCCTGGGAGTTCGAGGGGTCGGCGACGTCGCGCGGCAGAAGGGGCTTCGGCTATATGTGGGAATGCCCCAACGCCGTTCGACTGGACGGTCGGGAGTTCCTCTTCGTGTGTCCCCAAGGGGTCCCCAAGCAGCCGTTCAAGTACCAGAACATCCACAACTGCGGCTACTTCCCGGTGGAGGGGAAGGTCATCGACCTGCTTGGGCGGGACCTGAAGGGAATGGACGGCGAGGGGCCCTATGCCTGCTTCGACGAGGGGGACTTCGTCGAGACCGACTACGGCTTCGACTTCTACTGCCCCCAGGTCTTCGAAGATGAGCGCGGCCGCGTGCTCTGCGTGGGATGGATCGGCCTGCCGGACGTGGAGTTCCAGTACGAGACACCGACACGCGAGTGGATGCACACGCTGACCCTGCCGCGCGAGCTCTCCCTCAATAAGTCCGGCCAGGTGTGCTTCTGGCCCGTCGAGGAGGTGGACTCCCTGCGCGGCACGGAAGTCGAGTTTAGCGAGGGCGCCGCGCCGGGCGCCACGGGCTATGTGGGGTCGCAGACGACCTGCGACATGTTCGACGTCACGGGGGCGAAGTCGGCCCGTTTCCCCAACGGGACGGCGGACGTGCTCATCAAGGACATCAAGGGAGAGGGGCGCGTCATCATTGGCTCCGACCTCGAGCTCCTCCTCCATGGGGACATGCTCGAGCTCGACTTTCAGAGTCCCTCGGGACGCTGGCGCACCAACCGCCGCCTGCCCCTTTCGGCCTTGAGCGCGGGACGCGTGACCGACCTGCGCATCCTGGTGGACACCTCTGTCATAGAGATTTACGTAAACGGGGGAGAGAAGACCATGACCACGCGCTGGTATCCCCTGGAGGTCACCGACTTGCACGTGACGTCCGACCTCCAGGCATTGCATGGCGCGTGGGAGATGGGCGCCTTTGTCTTCAACAACGTGGGCTAGGGGCGTAGCACGCCCGCGTGACGCGTGGCATTGCACGTGGCCACGGGCGCGCGCAGATTAGCCGTAGTTTGCGCGCGCCTGTGCGAAGCTGCAGGTCATCGTGAAGTCACGCGCAGTTTGCGAATGGAGTGCGCGGCTGGCTCTCTCCCTACGGGGTGGGCCAGCCGCGCATTGTCCCAAACCTCCGCTGCGGCGGACAAGTCAGTGGCTACGCCTCGTACCACTCACCCTCGAGGGCGTGCTCGAGCCACTTGGCGACGCCGTCCTCCCACATCGTGTCGACGACGCACGACGCCTGCTCCATGATTGCCTCGGAGGCGTTGCCCACGGCCACGAACACGCCGACGTGCGGCACCATGGGCAGGTCGTTGCCCGAGTCGCCGAAGGCCACGAGCTGCTCCCTGTCCAGCCCCAGCCGCTCCCGCACCCATTCGATGCCCGAGCCCTTCTCGACCCCCTTGAGGGTGATCTCTATCTCGGTGGGGGTGACGACGGCAATCTGCAGGTCTCCTCGCCCTTCCAACTCTGCGGCATCGCGCGCCAGGTCGTCTGCGGTGTCGAAGCAGGCACCCATCTTCTCGACGAAGCTCGTCACCTCGTCGACCGCGAGAATCTCGGGTTCGACGTCGTCGACGGTGAAGCGGTTGGGGATGCTCGAGATCTCTTCGTCGAGGTCCTCGTCGCTCAGGGTGCTGCTGTCGTCCAGTCGATGCACGGCCTGGGTCATGTAGGACACGAGTCGCTTCTCGAAGTAGGCTCCCCTCGAGGTGAGCACGTTGAGGCCGGCGCCGCGGGAGTGCAGCCAACGAGCCATGTCGAGCGCCATGTCGCGGGGGATGGCCTTGCTCGCCAGGTGACGGCCTTCTCCGTCGAGGATTTGCCCGCCGTTGACGGTGATGTAGTAGTCGATGCAGGGCAGCCTGATGGCGTCGGGCACGATGGGCAGGTTGCGGCCGGTCGAGATGACGTTGGCGCAGCCCGCCGCATGCACGGCCTCCAGGGCGGCGACCGTGCGCTCGGAGACGCGGGTCAGGTCGAGGATGGTGCCGTCCAGGTCATAGAATGCCGCGCCGATGCCTTGGGGGAAGTGCGTGTTTGCGGGTAGCAAGGGGTGCTCCTTCGTGTTCGGGCTCCGGCTGGGTTGGAGGGCGCCGTGCCCGTCGGTGGCCATGTCCCTACGAGTGTGTTACCTCGAAGGAATGCGACGAGAGGTCCGCGTCGAGCTGCGCCCAGGCTTCGCCTGCGGTGCGGCGGATGCGAAGCCTGCTGCCCTGGGCGTCTGCCTCGAGCTCGCCCTCGATGTCGAACGCGGGATGGCTGTTCCGCAGCTCCATCAGCCTGACGAGGTCCCTCACGACGGGGCGCTCGACCTCGCGGTCTATCTCGTCGACGCTGTAGTAGTGGCGGTTGATGTTGCGGCCCTCCTTGGTGGACTCGAGCAGCTCTATGTCGTTGCTGCCAGCGAGAAGGCCGACGTAGTAGACCATGGGCACGCCGCGGGCGAAGAACTGGATGGCGCGGGCGAGCAGGTAGGCGTCATCGTCATTGCCGAGTGCGGAGTAGTAGGTGGTGTTGACCTGGTAGATGTCGAGGTTGTTGTATGCCTCGGTGTTGTAGACCTTCTTGACGTTGGCCCCCTCCGAGAACATCTTGTCCTTGGTGTAGTCGACGGCCTCGTCGGGCAGCAGGTCCTTCACGTCGACGATGCCCAGGCCGTCGTGGGTGTCGAGGGTGGTGAACTGATGCTTGGGGCTCATCATGAGCCAGTTTGCGAGGTAGCTGCCCTCGCCCGAATAGAGGGCATGCAGGGTCAGCACGGGCAGGGCGAAGTCGTAGACCCAGTAGCCCTTGTCCGCGACCTGCATCTGGATGGTGTAGTGCTCGTGAATCTCGGGGAGCACCATGACGTCGTAGGGGTCAAGCACCTCCTGCATGTCGCGCAGGAGCTCGGTCGTATCCGGCTCCACGAAGAAGCAGCTGCTGCCCGCGCGCTTGGCGGCGTAGGCGAAGGCGTCGAGGCGAATGATGGAGGCGTTGTTCTCGGCCATGTGGGTCAGCGTCTCGCGGAAGAAGCGCTGCGCGCGATCGGACCTGATGTTGATGTCGATCTGCTCCTCCCCGAAGGTGCACCACACGTCCTCGCGGCTGCCATCCGCGAACTCCGCCACGACGCTCGGCGCCTTGGGCTTGCGCTTGTAGATGGCGTCCACCTGCTCCTGGGTCGGGGCCCCTCCCGGCCAGAAGTCCTTGTACCTGATGAAGAAGTCGGCGAACTCGGATTCGTCCTTCTTGGCCAGGAAGTCCTGGAAGTAGGGAGATTGGCGCGAGATGTGGTTGATCATGAAGTCGAACATCAGATAGCGCCTCTCGCCTATGCGACGCACGTCATCCCAGCTGCCAAGGGCGGGGTCGACGATGTCATAGCGCATGGGGGCGAAGCCGCGGTCTGCCGAGCTAGGAAAGAAGGGCAGTATGTGCACCCCGCCCACGGCCTTGTCGAAGTGCCTGGCAAGCACCTGGTCGAGGTCCCGGAGGTTCTTCCCCAGGCTGTCGGCGTAGGTGATGAGCATGATCTTGTTCTCGAACCTCATGTGACTCTCCCTGCGGCTGGTGGGTGCTGTGGATGTCGTGCCTCCGTGCGTGGCCTAGAGGCCGAGGATGGTGAAGTCCGCTGACGAGTTGGTGGACATCGAGTTGCCCAGGCCATAGACCATGTTGCTGATGACGTACTCGCCGTCATTGACGTAGACCTCGACGATGTGCCCGTGCACGAGCATCTCGATTTTGTTCTCGTCTGCCACCTCGGGCGTCATGGAGTGCATATGCGTGAAGCCCTCGCGCGGACGGTAGACCTTGCTGCGGTCGACGTGGACGCGGTTCTTGTCCTGCCACACGCGCAGACCGCCGATGTCGATGTGGTCGCCTTCGTGCAAGGTGGTCCCGAAGAGATAGGGACGGTGGTGCGCTGACGCATTGGTGCGGTGGGCGATGGCATGGCGTACGTTGGGATGCAGGCGGAAGTAGGTGTGCCCGTTGACGACCTCGATTATGCGCGGTGCGGTGAACATGCCGATCCACTTGTCGTCGACGGGCTCGGGCATGCGCATCCAGCCCACCATGACGCGACGACCCTCGGCATCGGTCGTGGTCTGCGGCGCATAGAAGTCGTGGCCGTAGTCGGTGAGGCGCCGCTCGCCAGTGAACTCGATGGAGCAGCCCGCTTCGTCGTAGTCGACGACGAAGCAGACGCTTTGGTCGCTGCCGCCCTCATAGCCCATCAGCGAGGCGAGGAGCACGGTGCTCCCGTCGACCCTAAAGAGGTCGGGGCACTCGCACATCCAGCCAAGCTCGGGATCGAGGACGGTGCGGTTGACGTACTCCCAGTTGACGAGGTCCTGGCTCCTGTAAAAGAGGACCTCTCCCTGCCTGCGGTGGATGTTGCTGCCCAGGACCAGGTACCAGCCATCGGAACCCTGCCATACCTTCGGGTCACGCGTGTGGGTGGCGTCGCCCAGCTCGGGGTCCTCGATGGGTGGGATGATGACGCGCTTGTCCTCGAAGTTGTTGAAGCTGCGGCCATCGGGTGACTCGATGGTGAGCTGCGCCGAGGTGAAGTGGCCGGGAATGCACTTGTTGATGTCGTCGGGGTCGAACTCGTCGTAGTGGACGCCCGTGTAGAAGAGGCGGAGCCTGCCCCCGCTCTCGATGGCGCTGCCCGAGAAGCAACCGTTCTGGTCGGCGGGCTTGGAGGGGAACAGCGCGATGTCCTCCTGCTGCCAGTTGACGAGGTCGGGGCTGATGGCGTGTCCCCAGCAGATGGTCCCCCATTGTGTGGCATGGGGGAAGTACTGGTAGAAGAGGTGGTACTCGCCCTTGTAGTAGATGAACCCGTTGGGGTCGTTCATCCAGCCCCGATGCGTGTGGAAGTTGATGCTCTGCATGTGTGCCTCTCCGTGGTGGCTGTCTTGCGGTGTCGGGTGCTGACTAGCGGTCGACGACGTAGTTGACGCTGATGGGCGACATGGGGTACCAGACGGCAGTGGCCTTGGGGAAGTCGAGGTACACCCTGATGTCTTCGGGGTCACTGTAGTAGCGGGTGCCGAAGACGGTCTCGCCGCCGTTGACGAAGATCTCGAGGACGGAGGTGTCCATGACGACGCGGACGTCGCGCGCGGCATCGACCCTGGCGCGGCGGACCTTCCTGCCCTGGCCCGCCTCGTCGTCGATGAACTCCAACTCTGCCACCCCGTCGTGGAAGCGCAGCTCGAGGGCGTCGTCGAAGCGTAGGGTGCCCTCTCCCTCGATGCCAGAGACCACGAGGTCCGACACCTTGGGGATGCTGGCGCTGCCCTCGAAGGCGACCGCCTTCCCGCGGAGCGCGTCGATCTCTGCCACGGGGTTCTGAAGGATGTGTCCGTCCGGACCTAGCGCGAGCTCGCGCGGGACCGTGAGGCAGCCGCGCCAGGTGCTGGTGGGATTGTCGTAGGGTCGCACGTCGTTCTTGTCGTGGGGCAGGCTCATCCAGCCCACGAGGAGCGTGCGGCCCCTCTCGTCTACGAGGGTCTGGCAGGCATAGAAGTCGAAGCCGTGGTCCCACTCGACGAAGGTCGTCTGGTCGATGGCGGTGTGCGGGGCCTTGGCGTCCATGAGCTCATGGTCCTGGTGGAGGAGGTCCAGAAGGGTCCCCTCGATGGGGAAGTAGCCGTTGCCGTGCACGTTCTGGAGCATGTAGGGGAGGCCGAGCTCGTCCGTGCCCTGGGGGCAGGTGGCAAGGAACTCGTGGGGCGCGCCCTTCTCGTCTGCGAGGACGATGCGGTCGGGGCACTCCCACATGTAGCCGAAGGGCGTGGGGTCGGTGTTGGTGACCGAGCCCTCGAGCTCCCAGGCCTCGCCGTCCTCGGAGCGATAGCACAGAACCGCGCCGCGGCTGTCCTCGCGCGTCCTCGCGCCCAGCAGCATGTGGAAGGCGCCGTCCTGCTTCCAGACCTTGGGGTCGCGCACGTGGTTGGAGCAGTAGGCGGGGTATCCGGAGTTGTCGAGCACGACCTCCTTGGGGCCCAGGTGGATGCCGTTGTAGCTGCGCATGCGCGTCTGGTTGGCAAGGCGGCCGGCGAGCGTGCCGTCACCCTCGGGCAGGCGGACATTGCCCGTGTAGTAGTACCAGACCTCGCCGCCGTGGTCGGCGCCGTCCTCGGGGGTGGCGAGGTAGGCGCCTCCAGAGTAGGAGCCGTCCTTGTCGGAGGGGCAGTCGGGCATGACCTGGCAGCCCAGGAAGACCCAGTTGGTCAGGTCGCGGCTGACGTAGTGGCCCCAGCCGTGGGGGCTGTCGAAGTTGCCGGGGTACTCGGGGGCGTTCTGGCAGCAGATGTGATAGGTGCCGCGGAACTGGCACAGTCCGTTGGGGTCGCTGAGGGAGCCTTTCTGGGGTGCAAGGTGGAGTTTGGGACGCCAGGATTCGTCGCTCATGAAATGCCCCTTCCCTGGGTGTGCCGAGGCGTGCACGGACCCTGCCAGCACGTCTGCATATCTGCTTATAATCTTATCTGAGAACGATTTCATAGTATGCCAGGCGGCGGCGAGCGGCACCCGCGTCGTGCGAGTGGTTTTCCTGCCGTGCAGGGCGAGCTCCTATGATGTGTGTGTCTAGAGAGGGGGAGGAGTCCATCCGATGGAAGCGCGCTTTGCGGAAGGCCGTGGACCTCTGGTCCGCCTTGTGGGGCTCGCCCTCCTCACGACGATGCCGTTCTATGCGTTGACGGCACCGAACCCAGCGTTGTCCGGCAACCAGGCGCTGGTGGCGCTCGGGCTTTGTGCGGGATTCGTCCTCGCTCGCGTTGTTCCGGATGGCCTCGCGCGACGGCTCCGAGCCGCTGGCGTCGTTGCCCTTGCGTCGCTGGCTTCCGTGGAGTGGGCGCTCTGCCTCTCGCTTGCGAGAATGTCACGATACGCATGGCCCTTCGACATGGATTGGTTCGCCTCCTTCCGGCACGCCTGGCTCCTGGCGACTCCCGTGCTTGCGTTCGCCTCCGCGCTCGCCCCCTCCTCATGCCCGTCCGGGGAGGAGACGCGTCCCCCTCGCGGCGCCTCGTGCGGCCTTGACGAGAAGAAGCCAAGCGGCGGAGGGGGTCTCGCCGCGATCGCGGCGGGTTTTCTCGTCAGGGGGCTGTCATATGCCGTCACGGCCGTCGTCGACGGTCGTATGGCGCCCGGCAGGCTCTGGACGACTGGCTTCTCTCCCGTGAACCTTGTCGTGATTCCCGTGGCGTCGCTGATCCTCCTGGGGATGAGTGCGACCCCTGACGGCAAGCTGGACCCGATGCCCATGCGCGTGGGCGTCGGATCCTTTGCCTGGTGGTCCCTTACGAGGGTGATTCCCCTTGGTCAGGCGGTCTCGTGGCCGTATGCACTGCTCTCCCTCATTGCCGCGGCGTGCTGGCTGCCTCGCGCTCGTTGCCTCTTTGCCCTCTCCGCACATGGGGCCGAGGGACGACGGAGTCATTCGGCAGAGCCTGAGCCCTCGTTCGGAGACGGGTATGTGAGGCCGGACGAGGAGACCAGGGAGGCCCTGCTAGGCCTCGGGCTCGCTCCCCGCGAGCTCGAGGTGGCGGTCGGGGTCGTGTGCGGGGGGAGCTCCAGGGAGGTGGGCGAGCTTCTGGGGGTGAAGCCCGCAACGGTTCGCAGCACCATGGCACGCGTCTACAAAAAGGCCAGTGTGACGGGTAGGAAGGCGCTCCTCGAGCTCATCGGGATGTCAGATCGCCAACCCGCCGCCTATGGCCATTCGGACGGCGAGGAATCGGGGCGATTGGCGGCCGAGGGCTCGACGGGCGCACGGAGGGTGCCTGCGTCGGCTGCCTCACGCCCGCTCGAAGCGGCTGTCGCGACCGCGCTCCTGCTTCCCTGGGGCATCACTCTGCCTGCGTGGGGCGCGGGGCGACCGCTTGTCTATGGGGCCGCGCTCGCGTGCCTCATGACAGGCGGGGCCTCTTTGGCGGGTTGCCATCCTTCGGAAGGCCGTCGCGCCTCCCGTGTCGCCCTTGCCCTCGCTTCGATGCTGTCGCTCGGCATGGCTCGGTTTGCGGTAGGGGTGGGCGGGTATTGGATTCCCTTCGAGCTGACCGGTTCCCTTCTTGGCACCGCCATGCTGATTGAGCTGTTGTTGCAGCAGCAGACGGAGGCGGTGCCGGGTGGCTGGGGGCGCTGGGATAGCCTGGCGGGATGGGCCATGCTGCTGACATCCCTTTGCATGGGCGCCGCATGGGAGGAGACCTGGCGCGTGGGGCCGTGGTTCGCAGCCTCGCTGCAAACTACGGTTTTCCTGCTTCTGGTGACGGCAGGGGGCTTGTATCTGCTGGCAAGCGAGCGTCAGTACTTGCGGATGGCCCTCGCGCTTGCCTTGCTTGCCGTCTCGCTGTTGTCGAATGTCAGAGGTTCCCTGTTCGCACTCGCGGCGGCTTCCTGCGCATTGCTAGGGCGAAGGTTTGCGCGTGCGAAGTCGGCGACACCTGGTCCGTCCCTGCCGCTTGTCGCATTTGGGCTCGGCGTGGTTGCAGCTGACGTCCTGGTCAACCGCGTTGGCTTCCTGATGGTTGGCAACGAGGTGCTCACCCGACCCTTTGGGGGGCATGGGGCGTTTGGGGGGATCTTCCTGAGCTCGTCCCTCCTCCTTGCGCTGTGTGCCGGGACGACGTTTGCGTGCCTCTGCCGGAGCGTCGAGGTGGCAGAGCGCCTGAGGGGCAGCCTTGACCGATCGGGCCTCACGCGCGAGAGGACCGAGCACCTCCTGCTTGGCCTCGGCTTCGGACAGACCGAGGCGGAGGTTGCGAGCGACATCGCCTATGGGTACTCCTCGCAGAAGATCTGTGAGCGCCGGTTCGTCTCCAGGGGAACGGTCAACACTGCCAGGCGTGCCGTCTACTCCTCGCTCGGCGTACATGGCAGGTCGCAGCTCGTAAATCTGTTGCTGCAGCTTATCCGCCTGTAAACACCCCGTTTTCCACTTTCATATCGGCTGACTACAGACCCGTCGCGTTTGGCGGGCCATCGTTTGTGGTGGCGCGCCACCACCTTTGGTCGGTCAGACGAAAGGAAGCAAGATGAGGCTCGAACACATGTCCCATCTGAGTCTGTTTGCCATTGCACTTGCCTGTTGCCTAGCTGTCAATCCCACGGTCGCGCATGCAGGGTCCCTTGAGGAAGATTCTGCCACGGGGCATGCCGTCGAGGCGACCGCCAAACTTGAGGGGGCCTTCGAAGCTGGTGCCGTTGCGGGGGATGCCACCGAAGAGGCTGCCGTCCAGGAGGACGCTTCCGCAAAGGGCCCCATCGCGGATGAACAGATAGGGACGGAGATGGCCCGGCGGGCGACTCCGCCAGGCCACCACTGGGAGGCTACGTGAAGAGGAATGAGCGCATCGCCGCCGCAGTGTTGCTCGCGGCCTGTCTTTTGGCGGCGCTTGCATACAAGGGCTACGAGTCCCATTTAGATGCCCAAGTTTGCCACGAGATTCAAGAGGAGGAGAAGAGTCGAACGAAGGCGCAGGAGGGGGACGAGGTCACGATTGGGACCAAGGACGATCGCGAAGACTCTCCATTCCGCGGAACGATGCGCGTGCGCGTGGAGGATGCCGTCGTCTTTGACGGACCCGACCAGGCCCGCAAGGAGTTCGACGGTTGGGTGGAGGACGCATTCTACGCGGGAAACTACTTCAGCGAGGGAAGGCAGGGGGAGGACTTCGACTTGGTGTTGTTTCGCATCCACGTCTCGAATGTCGACGCAGAGCCACGGCACGCGACAAAGCTGGGCAACCAGCTGTTCATGATCGAGGGCGTGGCCGGGTTGCGCCCATGCATAGAGCATGCCTATCTGGATGGGCCTGGGACGGCAACCAAGGATGCCGAGCGCGGCTACTTTGGCATCGTCCCTGGCAGCGAGGGAGATTACGTCTTTGGATACGTGGTGAGAAGAGATGATGCGGACAAGGGGTCATTTACTGCGGGGAGTTGGGGCTACGGCGGCTACGAGGTGCCATTGGCTCCCAGGGATCTGAGGGGGCAGTCATGAGGACATTGCTGGCGCTGGAGCTCAACAAGGTTCTGAGGAGCAAATGGTTTGCCACGGCCTTGCTCGTTGCCGTGGCGCTTGCCGTTGCCTCTGCCGTTTGTGGGATCGCGAGCGTGCGTGAATGGGAGAGCCTCAAGGAAGGAGGTGTCCGCGAGTACATCGTCACATCCAAACGGGGGAGCTATGGCAGGAGCCTTCTGTTGCACAGTAACCTGCCGCGCGAGGCGTTCTTTCAGCTTGTGGCCCTCCTGGCGGCCCTTGCTGGCTCATGCTCGCTGAGGTCTGAGCTTGACTGTGGGGTCGCGAACCAGATGCTCGTGCGCGCGTCGAGGAGTCGCTATCTTGCGTCCAAGTGCATCGCGGTATTCTGTTCGGGCGCCTTGGTCGTGGGCGTGCCTCTGGCGCTGAACTTCCTTGTCCTTTCCTGTGCGCTCCCAGGCTATGCGCCCGAGGTGCTCGACAACCTGTACATCGGGCTTTCGGCACAGGAGACCCTCTCTTGGCTCCTGTACTCACGGCCCCTTTTGTACCTTGTGGTCAACCTTGTTGTTGATGCCGCGCTATGCGGAATCTGGTCCGTTCTGGTGCTCGCCGCCTCCTTGGTCATCAAGAACCGCGTCATATTGCTTGCGGGCTCGTATCTGCTCACCCTCGGCTCGCTGCAGCTGGGCAAAGTCATCTTCTACATCGCGAGAGTGGGTGGATTCCGCTTCGACATGATTTCCGTGCTGGAGGGCGTATGCGAGGGACCGTTGCGCAGCGGTGTCGCAATGGCGGCAATGGCGCTGCTCATGCTCGCGGTCTCCCTTGCGACCCTGCGTCTTCGAAGGGACGGTGACGTCCTGTGACCTTCGCAAACCTTGTGAGGTCTGACCTTTCGGAAGGCCTTCGCTCGACGCGAGGGCGGGTGGCCCTGCTGGCCGTGGGGGGCGGCTGCCTATCGTTTCTGCAGCTTCTCTTCACCATGGCAATAGACTATTGGGATCCCCCCTTCACCTTCGGCGAGGCCATTGTGGCGGCCATGGGTGGGATGAGCGTCTTTGACCCTGATCATGAGGTGGCTTTCCGGTTTCCGGCTGGGTGGATGCTAATGCTCATGCTCGTCGCGTACATACCCCTGAGCTATCCGTACAGGGATCTCATGGGGTATGGGAGGGAAGTCCTCGTTGCGTCAGGTAGCAGGTGGTCGTGGTGGCTCTCCAAGTGCCTGTGGGTGACGCTTGTCGCCCTGCTTGGCTGCGCCCTGCTCGTTGTCGCCTGTGCCATCGTCTCCCTGTTGTGGGGAGGAGAGCCTTCCCTTTTGGTCCCCGATGGCTTCCTGGAATGCGCGGGACTTGGCTCGGAGCTTGCTGGCCCCTATGACCTCAGGCCCTTCGTCCTTGTGTTTCCCTTGATGGTCGTTGCCGTCTGCCTGCTCCAGCTAGCGCTGTCCCTCGCGCTGGGCCCGACTCTGGCATTTGCGTCCACCTCGGTCGTCCTCCTGGCGTCGGCGTATCTGTTCCACCCCCTTCTGCCGGGCGAATACCTCATGATCGCACGGCTTGACCTGTCGATTCCAAATGGCATGAGCCTGAGGAGCGGTGCCAGCTATGCCCTGGTCATAGCGGCGGCAAGCGTGCTGGTTGGAGGTCTTCACTTTTCGCGGATGGATTGCATAGACAAGGAGCTCTCGATATGAGGGGAAGTCTGGTCGTGACAGATCCTGGCACCGGCGTCGCGTCTGGCGATGCATGCTCCGGCTGTGCCGTAGAGGTCAGTGGGTTGTCCAAGCGGCTGAGGGGCGTGAGCGTCCTAGACGACGTCAGCCTGTGCGCGGACGCTGGCGAAACGGTTGGCCTTTCCGGACAGAACGGCTCGGGAAAGACGATGCTCATGCGCGCCATCGCGGGGTTGATCAGGCCGAATGCCGGAAGGGTGACCATCGACGGCAAGGAGCTGTGGAAGGACATCCCCTTCCCTCCCAGCGTGGGCCTCCTGCTGGAGGGCCCCGCCTTCCTGGCTGACCGCAGCGGGAGGGACAACCTGAGGCTCCTCGCCTCCATCAAGGGGCTGGCAAATGAGGATGACTGCCTGGCCGCCCTGCGTGACGTCGGGCTTGATCCAGACGACAGGCGTCCGTATCGCAAGTACTCGCTGGGAATGAAGCAACGGCTCGGCATTGCCGGGGCGCTTTTCGAGCGGCCCTCGCTCCTGCTGCTCGACGAGCCCACGAACGCTCTCGACGCGGATGGTGTGGAGATGCTGAAGAGGCTGGTGAGGCGCGAGCAGCGGCGTGGTGCGACGATTGTCCTGGCGTGCCATGCGGCAGACATCCTCCGGGAGCTTTCCCACGAGGTCTACCACATTGCGGAGGGGCGGATCGACGGGCACGAGGAGCTGAGGCAGCCATGAGGCGTGGTCGTGCTTGGAGCGCGTTGACCTTGGCGCTGGTCGCCTGCGCAGTCGCCGTTGCCCTGGCGGCGCGCATCTGGGTGGTGAACGCGAGGGCTCCCGTCATCCCCGAGGAGTGGTTCCAGGCCAACGAGGACGTTCCCCTGGAAGGTGCCTTTGCCGAATACAGGTACGAGAACACGAGGGGGTATTCGATCTGTGTGACGGACGCGCGCCGCATGTCCGTCAGGGAATACCTGGCCGAGTTCAGCAAGGACGACGATGCCGCACGCGTGCAGATGGAGCGGCTCGCCCAAGAGGGGACGGACCTGGATGCCAAGACGCTGCTGGTCGCCGACATAACGATGAAGAACGAGAAGGGGGCGGAGGACGAGAGGGGCTACCTCGACTCCATCGGGTGGTCCGTCAAGTGCCCTGAGACGCCGGCGTATTGGATCAGGGTGCAATCCATGCTGTTCTCCTGCTCCGTCCCCCAGATCAATGGCTCCTACAAGCTCTCAATCAGGCCGAAGACCGAGTACGTGATCCATGTGCCCTTCGCGTCGACGATGTTCGAGGCGACGTTTCCACAGCCGTATGACTACCAGTACATTCCCACGTTGGAGCCGGGTGAATACGGCTTCGTGGTCACGAAGGGGCCGGTGAGGAAGGTCGTCCACCTGGACGTCGCATAGGACGTCCTGGGCGTGCGCCGGGTGGTGCGCGCCGCCCCTCTCGCCTCCACTTGTGTGCTTATTTTGAGCGCTCGGGGCATTGGAATGCTGCTGTATACTTTTAAGGCTTTTCCACTGAGCCCCGTAACCTCATAGGAAAAAGCGTACCGATACGTAGTACATGGAGGAGTCAAATGAAGTCGACTCATTACGCCAAGCCTGGCGAGGTCGAGCGCAACTGGGTGCTCATCGACGCCGATGGCGCCACGCTGGGACGCCTTGCCACCAAGGCTGCCATGATCCTTCGTGGCAAGAACAAGCCCCAGTACACCCCCAACACCGACACCGGCGACTTCGTGGTCGTCATCAACGCCGATAAGGTCCAGCTTACCGGCGTCAAGGCCGAGCACAAGTCCTACTGGCGCTATTCCGGCTGGCTGGGCGGCCTCAAGACCGAGTCCTTCAAGGAGGCCATGGCCAAGCACCCCGAGCGCGTCGTCGAGCACGCCATCAAGGGCATGCTCCCCAAGACGACCCTTGGTCGCCAGCAGGGCATGAAGCTCAAGGTTTACGCTGGTCCCGAGCACCCGCACACCGCTCAGAACCCCGTCAAGATCGATCTGGAGGCTTAACCGATGGCTGACAACACCGCTGTTTACACCGGCACCGGCCGTCGCAAGGAGGCCGTCGCCCGCGTCCGTCTGGTTCCCGGCACCGGCAAGGTCACCGTCAACGGCCGCGACGCCGCCAACTACTTTGGCCGCCAGCAGCTCGTCGACAACGCGACCGCTCCCTTCCGCGTGACCGACACCGTCGACCGCTTCGACGTCTTCGCCAACTGCGATGGCGGCGGCATCAACGGCCAGTCCGGCGCCCTGCGCCTGGGCATCGCCCGCGCTCTCCTCGAGGCTGGCGAGTATCGTGCCGATCTCAAGAAGGCCGGCTTCCTCACCCGTGACGCCCGCGCCGTCGAGCGCAAGAAGTACGGCCTGAAGAAGGCCCGCAAGCGCCCGCAGTTCTCCAAGCGCTAGTCTCCTCTGGCCTTTCGCGAATCTGGGACCCGCTTCGGCGGGTCCTTTTTTGTTGCTCATGGAATGACGGGGATGACGGCTCGCGTGCGGGGTCGCGTCGTCGGGGGGCGCTTGGCGCGTGTCCTGCTCGACGACGTCCAACGCGTGCGAGAGGGCGCCGACGGCGTCCAACGCGTCTTTCTCCTTCCTGCCAACTGGGCAAACGCGGAAGCGAGAGGCGTGTTGGACGTTTTCGAGAGAATTTGGCACGCGTCGGGCGTTTTCATCAAAGAGCGGTGCGCGTTGGACGAGATGGCGCAGCCAAGTCCGTGGCGCCCGCAATCGATAGTGCACCCTGTGCCTGTGCCTGCGGCAGGGACCTCCGCTCAAGACGAAAAGTCTGACATTCAAACGATTAATTTGTCAAATCGTCATTGTGATTCGTAATCCTTCGATATACTCGTCTAGCTATAACGTAGGAGAGACGAGAGGGGGCGAGGGACATGGAGAACGTCGCGTACGCATTGGGCAGGCGCCTGCGTCGCGCCAGCCATCCCACGCAGCTCCTCCTGCTCGCCCTCGGCGTCGCCGTCGTCGCGCTCGCCTCCCTTATGCTGGGCCGGTATCACATGGGCGTGGGGGAGGTGCTGGGCATGCTCGTCGGACGGGTGCTTCCGGTGACGCCCGGCTGGACGCCCCAGCAAGAGACCCTCTTCTTCAACGTCCGCCTTCCCCGCGTGCTCCTGGCGCTCATGGTGGGCTGCTCTCTCTCCGCTTCCGGCGCCGCCTTCCAGGGCGTCTTCCAGAACCCCCTGGTGTCTCCTGACTTCCTGGGCGCCTCACAGGGAGCGGCCTTCGGTGCCTGCGTGGCCCTGCTCCTCTCGCTTGGAAGCATGGGCACCTCCATCGCAGCGTTCGTGACCTCCATGGCGTCGGTGGCGATCGTCCTCTGGCTCAGCGGCCGCGCCAAAGGGAACCGCATCCTGGTCACCGTGCTCTCAGGCGTCATGGTAAGCTCGGTCTTCCAGGCCGGCGTCTCGTACACCAAGCTCGTGGCAGACCCCAACGCCCAGCTCCAGGCCATCACCTTCTGGCTCATGGGCTCGCTCACCAGCGCCAGCCCGCGCGACCTTGCCTTCGTCGCCATTCCCATGCTCGTGGGCAACGCGGGGCTCCTTGCCCTGCGCTGGCAGGTCAACGCGCTCACGATGGGGGACGACGAGGCGCTGAGCATGGGCGTCGACGCCCCGCGCGTCCGCCGTGCGGTGATCGTCTGCTCCACGCTGGTCACGGCTGCGAGCGTCTCGGTCACGGGCATCATCGGCTGGGTGGGGCTCGTGGTCCCGCACCTCGCCCGCGGCATCGTGGGCGTCGACTACCGCCACCTCCTGCCCGCCAGCATGCTGCTGGGCGCCGGCTTCCTGTTGGTGGTGGACGACGTCGCCCGTCTGGCCACCACGGCAGAGATTCCCATAGGCATCCTCACCGCCTTCATCGGCGCGCCCTTCTTCATGCGCCTAATCACGAGGGGGCGGCGTCGATGAGCCTCGAGGTGAGTGGCCTCAGCTTCTCGTACGGGAATCGTCGCGTGCTGCGCGACCTCAGCTTCGGGGTGCCCGACGGCAGCCTTGCCTGTGTGCTGGGTCCCAACGGCGTGGGCAAGACGACACTCTTCCGCTGCATGCTGGGCATCCGTGGCTACGAGGGCACGGTGCTCGCCAACGGTCATGACGTGCGCGAGCTCAGCGTGAGGGAGCGCGCCCGCCAGATGGCCTACATTCCCCAGGCCCACGTGAACGTCTTCGACTACGAGGTCGTGGACATGGTGCTCATGGCCTGCGGCACAGACTTAGGCATGCTCAGGACCCCCACCCGCCGCCACGAGGACAGGGCCATGGCGGCCTTGGAGCGCGTGGGCATCGCCGACCTGGCGCATCGCAGCGTCAACCGGCTCTCGGGCGGCCAGCTCCAGCTCGTCCTCTTTGCCCGGGCCATAGCCCAGGACGCACGCGCCATGATTCTGGACGAGCCCACGAGCGCGCTGGACTTCGCCAACGCGGACAAGGTCCTCTCGCTTGCCCAGTCCCTGGCCAGGGAGGGGAGGTCGGTGATTGTGTCGACCCACCGGCCCGAGCAGGCCTACCTGTACTCGGACCTGGTCATTGCCATGGGCGAGGGGGGCGTCGTGGGGGTTGGCAGTCCACAGGAGGTGGTGACGAGCGAGCGCATGAGCAGCCTCTATGGCATGGGCGTCACGGTGAGCTCGCTCTTTGGCGACGCGGCGCGCGCCTGCGTGCCCAGCGAGCGCCTGGGGGCCGAGGCAGTGCGGGAACAACGAACGACGATGAGGTGATTCTTTGTCGTGTGCTAGCTCGCGGGAGGGCCGCGACGCACGGCGTCAGAAGGGAGCAAAAGTGAGAGTGACGCAGTTAGGCAGGAGGGCGTTCGCCGCGCTGGCGGCTGGGGCCTTGGCCCTCGCCCTCACGGGCGGGCTCGCGGCGTGCGCGGGCCAGCAGGCTGGCGGCGGGAGCGACCAGACACAGCAACAGGCGACCACGAGGAGCTTCACCGATTCCTGCGGCCGAGAGGTCGAGCTGCCCTCCAACATCACGAAGGTGGCGGCCTCTGGCCCGGTGGCCCAGCAGATACTCCTCACCATCGCACCCGAGGACATGGTGGGTCTGGCCACGAAGCTGACTGACGGACAGGCCGCCCTCTTTGACGACTCCGTGGCCCAGCTTCCCGTCTTCGGCCAGATTTACGGCGGCAAGGGCGACTTCAACAAGGAGGCGGTCGCGGACGCTGCGCCGCAGCTGGTTATCGACCTGGGCGAGGCAAAGAAGACGATTAAGGAGGACATGGACCAGCTGCAGGAACAGCTCGGCATCCCCTGCGTGCACATCGAGACCTCGCTGGACAGCTATGACGAGGTGTATAGGACCCTGGGAATCCTGCTGGGCAAGGAGGGCCGTGCGGCAGAGCTCTCGAGCTACTGCAAGAAGGCCTACGACGAGGTCGATGGCGTCGTCTCGACGATTCCCGAGTCCGAGCGGCCCGCCGTCGCATACCTCATGGGCGACGCTGGCCTCAACGCGATTGCAAAGGGCAGCTTCCAGGGCGCAGTCGTCGACTTCGTGGCAAGCAACGCCATCGTGACCGAGAAGGCGTCCGGTTCCGGAAAGGGCCAGGAGGTCAGCCTGGAGCAGATTGCCTCCTTCGACCCGCAGCTGATCGTCTTCGGGCCGGGAAGCATATATGCGAGCGCGGGCAAGGACCCCGCCTGGTCCGAGCTCGCCGCCATCAAGGGCGCCAACTATTACCAGGTGCCTGGCGAGCCCTACAACTGGCTCTCCTCGCCTCCGGCGGCCAACGAGGTGCTGGGCATGCAGTGGCTCGCCCGCGTGTGCTATCCCCAGAAGTTCCAGACCGGCGTCGAGGACGTGGCGAAGGACTACTTCAAGACCTTCTACGGCCACGACCTGAGCGACTCCGAGCTTGAGGACCTTCTCGCGGGCTCGCTTCCCAGGGTGTAGAGCTGCCGCTTACTCCGGTCGTCACGCTACCCAAGGGGGAATCCCCCCAGCACCCTCTCCTGGCACGTCGAAGTGGGCTCGATGGGCTCCGGTCTGCCCCAGGCGGGCCGGAGCCTCTTCGTGGCAAGGTCAAGAAGCGAGGGGCGCACGACCACGACGGCGTGCGGCCAGGCGGGACGCGGCCCCTCCTCTAGCAAGGCGAGTGCCTGGTAGAGGCCCTCGCCGCGCCTGAGTTCGAGGGGGCCAAGCTCGTCCACGACCATGAGCCCCGGCCTGTCTGCCTCGAGCGCGAGCCCACCCAACGACTCAAAGTGACGGTTGACCCGCCCCAGCGCCACGTCCGATATGTCCCAGCCGAGCCCCGCGCGCCTGGACTGCGAGCAGCCGTCACGGTCGCCTCGTGGGGCGTGTGCGGCGTCGATGCGGTTGGCCCGCAGGCCATGCGTGACGGGATTGGCGGGGTGCGCGAAGGCGAGAAGCTCGTGCTGCGGGAGGAGCAGGTTGTCTATGCCCAGCTTGGAGAGGCTGCCGTCCGGCTCGCGCCTCCAGCGACCAGGCGCCAGGACGCCGCTGCAGACGACGCCGCGCGCCTCCAGCCCCTCCACCAGGGATTGCAGCCACCGCGTCTTGCCGCTTTGCTGTGGTGCGCTCAGCAAGTACAGCATCTTCTCTTCCTCGCATTCGACAGGTCCTCGGGCACGCGCGAGCGCACGTCTCGCCCATTCCCCACGCACGGACGCACGTCCCATTTACCCATCACGCACGAACGCACACAAGGGCGGCTCGCCAACTGCGAAAACGTCAATGGGCGTGTGCGTAGTAGCGTAGCGGATGCCATCGGCGTGCGCAGGAGCGTGCTCGGCGTCTGCGGCGATTGGCACCACCCGCTGTGCACAATCGCGCGACCGCGTGCTGCTACCATTCTCCTTGTATCTTCCGTGGCAGCGTCGGCGGGCAGCCCGTCCCGCGCCCAAAGGCAGGGGAGAGTGTATGAAGTACTTTGGCACCGACGGCTTCCGCGGCCGCGCGAACGAGGGCCTCAACGTCGAGCACGCATACAAGATCGGCCGCTTCGTGGGTTGGTACTACGGAGCACGCCAGGCTCGCAAGGCTCGCATCGTCATTGGCAAGGACACCCGTCGCTCCAGCTACATGTTCGAGAGCGCCCTTGTGTCCGGCCTGGTAGCCTCCGGAGCCGACGCCTACATGCTGCACGTCATTCCCACGCCGGGCGTCAGCTACGAGACCGTGGACGGGCAGTTCGACTGCGGCGTCATGATTACCGCCTCGCACAACCCCTTCACCGACAACGGCATCAAGCTGGTCAATGCCGACGGCTTCAAGATGGACGAGGACGTCCTCGAGGAGGTCGAGCGCTACATCGACGGCGAGCTCGAGCTCCCCCTCGCCACGGGCGAGGCCATCGGCTGCACCGTCGACTACATGCAGGGCCGCAACCGCTACATCGCCCACCTCATCGCCAGCGCCAACTTCTCGCTCCAGGGCGTCAAGGTGGGCCTGGACTGCGCCAACGGCGCCGCGAGCTCGGTGGCCAAGCCCGTGTTCGATGCGCTGGGCGCCGACGTCCGCGTGATCAACAACGCCCCCAACGGCTTCAACATCAACGTCGACTGCGGGAGCACCCACATCGAGCGCCTGCAGCGCCACGTCGTGGAGCAGGGGCTGGACGTGGGCTTCGCCTACGACGGGGACGCGGACCGCTGCATCGCGGTGGACGAGAGGGGACGCGTCGTGGACGGCGACCTCATCCTCTACGTCTGCGGCAAGTACCTGCACAAGCACGGGCGCCTCGCGGGCGGCACCGTGGTGCCCACCGTCATGAGCAACTTCGGCCTCTTCCGCGCCTTCGACGAGGCGAACCTCCAGTACGAGACCACGGCCGTGGGCGACAAGAACGTCTATGCCTGCATGCGCCAGAACGGCTACTCGCTGGGCGGCGAGCAGAGCGGCCACATCATCTTCGGTGACATCGAGCGCACGGGCGACGGCATCATGACCAGCCTGCGCGTGATGGAGGTCATCCGCGCCGAGCGAGAGAGGCTCTCCGTCCTCTGCGCGCCGGTCAAGCTGTACCCACAGCTCCTGGTCAACGTGCGCGTGAGCGACAAGGAGGCCGCCATGGGCTCGCCCGAGGTCAAGGCCGCGGTGGCCGAGGCCGAGCGCTTCCTGGAGGGCAACGGTCGCGTGCTCGTGCGCGCAAGCGGCACCGAGCCCCTGGTGCGCGTGCTTGCCGAGGCGCCGGAGGACGCCCTCTGCCGCCAGGCGGACGACATCGTGCTCAAGGCCCTGGAGCCCTTCAAGGCCTAGCCCAGACATCTGCGCCAGGGACCCGCCCGGCGGGCCCGTGGCCGTGCCCCTCTCGCCTGGATTTCTTGGTGCGGGAGGGTCTCGTGCCGCATGCTGGTAGAATTGCCAGTCAGCACAGGCAGACAGCACGGAAACGCAACGCAATCGGAGGTGTCACATGTGCGGAATCGTCGGCTACACGGGACGAAGGCAGGCTGCCGAGTTCCTTCTCTCGGGTCTTGCCGCCCTCGAGTACCGTGGCTACGATTCCGCCGGCATCGACGTGATGGCGTCCGACGGCGAGCTCCATGGCGTGAAGTGCGCCGGGCGCGTGGCCACTCTGGTCGAGCGCTGTAGGACGGCCAACCTCACGGGCACCACCGGCATCGCCCACACGCGTTGGGCGACCCACGGTGCCCCCACCGACTGCAACGCCCATCCGCACCTCGACTGCGACGGGCGCATCGCCATCGTCCACAACGGCATCATCGAGAACTTCCGTGAGCTTCGCTCCCAGCTCAGGCTTGCGGGCCACCAGTTTGCGAGTGACACCGACTCCGAGGTCGTGGCGCACCTGGTGGAGGACGCCTGGAAGGGTCCCGCCAAGGGTGATTTGCTGCGCGCCGTGCGCTACGCGTGCCGCCGCCTCCAGGGCTCTTGGGCCCTGGTCGTGGAGTGCTCCGACGTCCCCGGCCAGCTGGTCGTGGCTCGCAAGGGCTCGCCGCTCGTGCTCGCCTCGACGGAAGACGGCGCCTACGCGGCGTCGGACGTGATGCCCCTCTCGCCCGTGTCATCCGACGTCATCCAGCTCGAGGATGACCAGTTCGCCCTCCTGCGCGCGGACGGGACGGTCGAGGTCTTCGACGACGAGGGCGAGCTGGTGGCCCATCCCAGCACGCTCAGGATCGACTGGGACGCCTCCGCCGCCACCTTGGGCGGACACGCCGACTTCATGGCAAAGGAGATAAGCGAGCAGCCCGAGGCCATCGAGCGCCTCCTCAAGGGCCGCCTGGGCGAGCACGGCATCGAGCTCGACGAGCTCAGCATGACCTCCGAGGAGCTCGCAGGCATAGACCGCGTGTACGTCGTCGCCTGCGGCACCTCCTACCACGTGGGGCTCATCGCCCGGAGCATGATCGAGGACTGGGCGCACGTCCCCGTCTTCTGCGAGTACGCCTCGGAGCTCAACTACAAGGACCCGCTCGTGAGCGACCGCACGCTCTGCGTGGTCATCACCCAGTCGGGGGAGACGGCCGACACCCTCACCGCCGCCCGCCGCATGAGGGCCTTGGGCTGCAAGGTCTTCGCGATCACCAACGTCCTGGGGTCCAGCGCCGCGCGCGAGAGCGACGGGACCCTCTACGTGCAGGCCGGGCCAGAGATCTGCGTCTGCTCGACCAAGGCCTACACGGCGCAGATGGTCGCGGCGGCGCTCCTCGCCCTGAGGCTCGCGCTCGCCAACGGGTCCATGGACCTCGACGAGGTGCGTCGGCACTTCGACAACCTCGAGGCCCTGCCGGACCTCGTGCGCGAGGTCATCGCGCGCCGCTGGCAGGACAAGTGCGCCGCCCGGCACTTCCGTCGGGCCGCCTCCGCCCTCTTCCTGGGGCGCGGGGTCAACGCCACGACCGCCTACGAGGGAGCGCTCAAGCTCAAGGAGGTCAGCTACCTCCACGCCGAGGCCTACCCCGCCGGCGAGATGAAGCACGGGCCCATCGCCCTGCTCGAGCCAGGCTTCCCCGTGGTGGCGATCGTCCCCGCCGACCACGTGCACGACAAGACCGTGTCCAACATCCAGGAGGTCATGGCCCGCGGCGCCACCTGCGTCGCCGTGGCCACCGACGGCGACGAGGCCGTGGGCGCCCTCTGCGAGGACACGCTCTGGATTCCCGAGGTCCCCGAGGAGAAGCTCGTGCCCATCGTCGCCATCGTCCACCTCCAGCTTCTGGCCCGCTATGTCGCCCGCGCGCGCGGCTGCGACGTGGACAAGCCGCGCAACCTGGCCAAGTCGGTCACGGTGGAGTAGCCATGGCGTCGGCGGGAGTGGGCTTCTCCATGCTCGAGGTCGCGCGCATGGAGCGTGCGCTCGAGAGGCATCCCTCCTTCGCGGGAAGGGTGTTCTCCGAGGACGAGCGATCGCACTGCGCCGCGACGTCCCGCCCCGTCGGACACCTCGCCGCCCGCTTCGCGGCGCGCGGGGCGGTGGCCCGTGCCCTGGGCGTGACGGACTCCGGCCCCTTCCTGGGACTGCACGACGTCGAGGTGGAGCTGGACTCCGCGGGCAGGACCCAGGCGAGGCTCGCGGGGACGGCGCTCGCCCTGGCCCGCGAGCAGGGGGTGAGTGAGATTGCGCTCTCGCTCTCGCTCACCAGGGAGATCGCCACCGCAAACGCCGTCGCGGTGAGCGATGCGGTGCGCCCCCGCGCTGACGAGGGGCCCGATGCCGCCAAGCAGATGCAGGCCTCGTTCAAGGCGGCACGGTCGGTCATTGACGAGCTCGAGCTCCTCCAGGGCGGCGGGGGAGAGCTGCCCCTCTCCGAGCCTGCGGGCCCAGGGCCAGGGGAGTCGGGCGACGTGACGGACGAGGTGGACGTGCAGATGGAAGCTGCCGGGGAGGCCGCGGGCTCGCCAACGCTCCCCGGCATCGCGATAGGAGGCTGACATGCAGCCCGTACTCAACATCGAGGACATCAAGAGGGTCGAGGCGGGGCTCACCAACGTGGGCGTGAGCATATCCGAGCTCATGCACCGCGCCGGCACCGCCGCCGCCAACGAGGCGCTGCGCCTGGCGCATCCGCAGGGCGCGGTCGTGCTCTGCGGCCTGGGCAACAACGGGGGCGACGGCTGGGTCGCCGCCGAGGAGCTGCTCTCCAAGGGCGTCGAGGTCTATGCGGTGACTCCCGTCGAGCCCGACCAGATCAAGGGTGACCTCGCCCGCGTGGTGGCAAAGAGCGCGCAGGTCGCGGGCGTGTCCGTCGTGGTTGCTCCCCCGCGCGAGCTGCTCGAGGGGCTCCTCTCGGACGCCGACGTGGCCATCGACGCCATGCTGGGCACGGGGTTCCGCGGCGTCCCCCGCGCACCCTTCGACATCTGGATCGACCGCCTCAACGGCAGCGACGTCCAGGTGGTCTCGGTCGACGTGCCCAGCGGCCTTTCGGCCCAGACGGGCCTTGCCGAGGACGCCTGCGTGGCGGCCGACCTCACCGTGACCATGCTCGCCCTCAAGCCGGGCCTGCTTTCGGACGACGGACGTGACGCCTGCGGCGCCATCGTGGTGGCGCCCCTGGCCGAGCAGACGGAGCGTCTGGTCCTCGAGGCAGATCCCGTTGCCTGGAGGGCCGACCTGGACGACTACGACTCCGTCCTGCGCCCGTCCTCGAGCGCCGACGACAAGTTCCGTCGCGGCTCGGTGCTCGTGGTGGGAGGCTCCTCTCGTTTCCCCGGTGCCCCCATGATGGCGGCCCTGGCTGCTGCCCGTGCCGGTGCGGGCTACGTCACCCTCGCCGTACCCGCGGCCATCGCGCCCGTCGTCCAGTCCCAGATGCTCGAGATCCCGGTCATCGCGCTGCCCTGCGAGGCGGACGGGACCTTCTCGGCAAAGGCTGCCGAGGCGGTGGCGGAGCTCGCCGCGAAGCGCACGGCTACCGTCGTCGGCCCGGGCATGCGCGTGAGCTCGGGCACCGTTGGGGTCGTGTCCGCCCTCCTGGGCACTCCCGTCCCCCTGGTGGTCGACGCGGACGGCCTGAACTGCATCTCTCGCCTGACCTCCAACGCGCTCGACGACTTCCCCGAGCTCCTGCGCAGGGACAGCCCCCTGGTGCTCACCCCGCACCGCGGGGAGCTGGGACGCCTGGTTGGCCTGCAGGACACCCCTCCCGCGAGCCTCACCGCCGCAATGGAGGCCGCCCGTCGCATCGTGTGGTCCGACGGGGGCAGCGAGCTCTGCGTGGTCTCGAAGGGGTCCGCGACCGCCTGCGTGAGCGTGGACGCCGCCTTCCTGCCCAAGCCCGGTCCCGCTGCGCTGGCGACGGCGGGCTCCGGTGACGTCCTGGGCGGCATAATTGCCGCCTACCTGGCCCGCTCCAACGTGGAGGCCGACGACCTCCCCGTGCTCGCCGCCTACGCCTGCGAGGTCCACGGCTACGCCGGCTCCATCGCGGCGCAGCGCGTGGGGGCCAACGCCGTCATGGCCCACGACCTCATCGACGCGATCGGCCTGGCGGAGGACGCCCTCCTCGAGCAGGTCAACGCGGCGGTCACGGGCATGGGCGAGAAGAACTAGCCTCAAAAGGAGTCGCGAAGATGGCAGTGAGCAGGGAACCACAGACGCGCGCGGCCTGGGTGGAGGTCGACCTCAACGCCGTGCGCAAGAACACGCGGGCCTTCAAGGCGCTCCTGCGCCCGGGCGTCCAGATGATGTGCGCCGTGAAGGCGGACGCCTATGGGCATGGGGCGGTCGAGTGCGCCCGCGCCATGCACGCCTCGGGCGCGAGCCAGTTCGCCGTGGCCACGGTGGACGAGGGCGTCGAGCTCAGGAAGGCCGGCATCGAGTGGCCCGTCCTCATGCTCAACGAGTCGCCGCTCCAGAGCATCGACGTGCTTCTCGAGTACGACATCATGCCCTCGGTGTACGACATGGACTTCGCGCTCGCCTATGGCGAGCGTGCCGTGGCGCTGGACAAGGTCGGCAAGTACCACCTGGCGATAGACACCGGCATGAGCCGCATCGGCGTGATGCCGGAGGATGCGGTGGAGTTCCGCCGCATGATCGACTTCCACCGCGGCATCGAGTGCGCGGGCACCTTCACCCACTTTGCCACCGCCGACGTGGTGGGCGACTGGGACTTCCGCCAGCAGAGCACGCGCTTCATGGACACGGTGGGCGCGCTGCGCGACGCCGGCCTGGACTGCGGTCTGGTGCACTGCGACAACACGCCGGGGACGGTCCTCCATCCCGAGCTCCACAACGACATGTGCCGTGTGGGCATCGGCCTCTATGGCCTGCACCCCGCAGACACCACGGTCCCCCGCATCCAGCTCATCCCCGCCATGAGCGTGCGCGCCCGCGTGACCCGCGTGGCGCGTCCCGCCGTGGGCGAGGGCGTGGGCTATGGGCTCACCTACCGCGTGCCCAAGCCCAGCATCCAGATCGCCACGGTGCCCATCGGGTATGCGGACGGCCTCTCTCGCAGTCTCTCCAACAACATGGACGTCCTGGTGCGCGGGCAGCGTGCCCGCCAGGTGGGTCGCATCTGCATGGACCAGTTCATGTTCGCCGTGGACGTCAACGACGCGCGCGCATACCGGCCTGTCGAGCCCGTGGAGCGCGGCGACCTGGTCACGGTCATGGGCGTCGACGGCGACGAGGAGATCACGGCGGACGAGATGGCCCGACGCCGTGGGACCATCAACTACGAGGTAACCTGCGACTTTGGCATGCGCCTCGAAAAAGTGTTCGTCTAGGAAGGCGATGCCATGCTTCAGATTCCAGGACACCAGAACCAGCGTCCCCGCGAGGTGACCCTCGAGGAGGTCCGTGCCACCTTGGGCGACTGCCACCTCTGCCCCCTGGGAGAGACGCGCAACAAGCTCGTGTTTGGCGTGGGCAACCCCCGCGCCCGCGTCATGTTCATCGGCGAGGGGCCCGGAAGGAACGAGGACCTGCAGGGCGAGCCCTTCGTGGGTGCCGCCGGCAAGAAGCTCGACGCGCTCCTCTCGCTCGCCGGCCTCACCCGCGACCAGATCTACATCGCCAACGTGGTGAAGTGCCGTCCGCCCTCGAACCGCAACCCGCGTCCGGAAGAGATTGCGGCCTGCTCGCCCTTCCTGCGCGAGCAGGTGCGCTCCGTCTGGCCCGACGTTATCGTCTGCCTGGGCAACTTCGCCTCGCAATGGGTGCTGAGGACCGAGCTGGGCGTGACCAAGCTGCGTGGCCGCTTCCACCAGACGGGCCACTTCGTGGTGATGCCCACCTTCCATCCCGCTGCCTGCATCTATCATTCCGACTGGCAGCCCCTGCTCGAGAACGACCTGCGCATGGTGGGCGAGTGGCTGCGCGAGCACCCGGTCGAGGAGGCCGCGCATGAGTAGGCCCTGCAGGCGCGTGGGGGAGGGCGAGTTCGACTCCGCCTCGCAGGAAGAGACTATCGCCCTGGGCGAACTGCTGGGCGCCCTGCTCGAACCCACCGACGTCCTCGTCCTGACGGGCGACCTCGGCGCGGGGAAGACCCAGCTCACCAAGGGGGTCGCCTCCGGCCTGGGAATCAAGGACGACGTGACCAGCCCCACCTTCACCATCGAGATGGTCTATGGCGGGGGACGCATGCCGCTCTATCACTTCGACCTCTACCGCCTGGACGACCCCGACCAGCTCGAGGACATCGGCCTCTTTGACGCCATGGGCGTTGACGGGCCCTGCCTCATCGAGTGGGGCGAACAGTTCCTGGGGCAGATCGGCCCGGAGCGCGTGGACGTGTTCCTCTCGCGCAGGGACGACGAGGCCCGGGCGGGGGAGGAGCCGAGGCGCTCCATCCGCTTCGTGGCGCACGACGGGCGCGGGCGGGAGCTGGTCCGTGCGCTCGACGCTGCCGTGGACGCCCATGCGGACGAGAGGACCCAGGAGGCCTAGGCCGGACGGAGTCCTTGCCGCGGTGCGGTGGGCTTGCCCGCGCATGTGCCGACGGCGGCTGGCGTGGCCTGTGTCTGCGCCCGCCCCCTCGTAGCGCTACACTGTGCGCGTTTTGCAAAAGCCAAGAGCCGACCGCGGCGTGCGCGGCCGACGGATTGCGGGTGATGTCCCATGGCCCAGGGTGACCCCAGCTCCCAGATCGTGCTTGCCCTCGACAGCTCCACCGACATGCTGGCCTGCGCAGTCGCGCGCGTCGCTGCCGATGGTTCGATGGAGCTCCTCGCCTCTGGCGACCACCTTTGCCGCCGTCGCGCCAACGTCGAGCTCACCACGACGGCGCTCGACGTGCTGGCGCGTGCCGGACTCTCCATGGGCGACGTCACTTCCGTGCTGGTGGGCCGCGGCCCCGGCTCGTTCACCGGCGTGCGCATTGGTATCGCCACCGCGAAGGGCCTGGCCTGCGGGTGCGGGATTCCCCTGCACGGGGCCTCTACCCTCGACGCCGTCGCCTGGGGCGTGTGGGAGTCTGGCGTCCGCGGCATGCTGGCGGTGCTGGGCGACGCCATGCGCGGGGAGCTGTATCCCGGCGTGTACCGGTTGGACGAGTCCGGTGCGCACCGCCGCTTCGACGTGGAGCGCGTCTGTGCCACAGATGTTGCCGTGTCCGAGCTCGCCGCTCGGTCGGACGCGGGCGAGCTGCTTCTTGCGGGCGACGGGCTCAAGAAGTATCGCGCGCGCTTCGAGGCGGCGGGGCTTGCGCGGGTCGCCGACGAGGCGCTCTGGCACCCCAGCGCCTCGGGCCTCCTGAGGTCGTTCCTCTCGCCCGACTGGGTGCCGGCGGTGGGAGACGGGGATCCGGCGCTGGTCCTGCCTGTCTACACCCGCCTCTCGGACGCGGAGGAGAACGAGCGCAAACGCCTGGGGCTTGGGTCTCCTGCCAGCGTGAGGGTCACCGGCACTGCCGACGCGCTGGCCGGCCGGCACCTGCAGCTGCGCCCCATGTCCGTGAACGACCTCGATGCCGTCGCGGCGCTCGAGGCTGGCACGTACCAGGTGAGCGACCACAGCGCCTGGACGCGCCAGATGTTCTACGAGGAGCTCTTCGCTCCCCAGCGCAGCTGGTGGGTGGCTCACGACCAGGGCGAGCTCGTGGGGTTCGCAGGGGCGAGCCTCGCGGGATCCGACTTCGAGCTGCTGGAGGTCGTGGTGGCCGAGGGGCGCCGCCGCGAGGGAATCGCGTCCAGGCTGCTGGGCCGCGTTGCCTATGACGGACAGACGCTCAACGCCACTGCCATGACGCTGGAGGTGGCGGAGGACAACGCCGCTGCCCGCGAGCTGTACGCGCGTCTCGGCTTCGTCGAGGCGGGTCGCCGCCGGGGCTACTACGGCCCCGGTGCCGACGCGCTTCTGATGCGCGCCGAGCTGCCCCTTGGGGCGGACGCGTCGCTCGTGGCGGACCAACCCCAGCCCAGCGCCTCCATCCGACCCTGGCCCATCGTGCCTGGCGAGCGCAACGTCGCCTCCCGCGACGCGCTGGCCAAGGCGGGCGACCTGGTGCTGGCCATCGAGTCGTCCTGCGACGAGACGGCCATGGCCGTCATCGACTCCAACGGCGTGGTCTGCGCCAACGTGGTGGCGACCTCCGTCGACTTCCACGCCCGCTTTGGCGGCGTGGTGCCCGAGATAGCGAGCCGCAAGCACGTCGAGGCCGTCGTCGGCGTCTTCGAGGAGGTCATGGCTCAGGCGGGCGCGCACTTCGGCTGCGACACGCTGGCACCGTCCGACCTCGCCTGCGTGGGCGTCACGGCCGGACCCGGCCTGGTGGGGGCCCTCGTCGTGGGGGTCGCCTTCGCGAAGGGCCTCTGCGCCGCCGCGGGGCTGCCCCTCACGCCGGTGAACCACCTCGAGGGGCACCTCCTGGCGAACCTCTTCGAGACCCCGGACCTGCAGCCCCCCTTCGTGGCTAGCCTGGTCTCGGGTGGCAACACCATGCTGGTCCACGTGCGAGGCTGGGGAGACTACCAGCTCCTGGGAGCCACGATCGACGACGCCGTGGGAGAGGCCTTCGACAAGGTCGCCAAGGCACTGGGTCTGGGCTATCCCGGCGGCCCCGTGATCTCGAAGCTCGGGGCGCAGGGCAACAAGAAGGCCATCCACTTCCCGCGCGCCATGATGCACAGCCACGACTACCGCTTCTCGCTGAGTGGCCTCAAGACGGCGGTCATCACCTACATCGAGGGGGAGAACAAGGCGGGTCGTCCCATCAACCTGCCCGACCTGGCGGCGTCATTCGAGGCTGCGGTCATCGACGTGCAGGTGTCGAAGGCCATCACGGCGGTGGGCGAGACGGGCGTCAGCGACTTCTGCGTGGGTGGTGGCGTGGCGGCGAACCCCGCGCTCAGGGCCGAGTACCGCAAGAAGCTCCCGCGGCGTGGCGTGCGCGTGACCGTGCCGCCCATGGTGGTGTGCGGGGACAACGGTGCGATGATCGCCGTGGCCGCGCTGCGCAACTGGAAGGCCGGCGTTACGGCCGACCTCACCCTGGATGCGGACCCCAACGCCAAGTTGGGCTGCTGGTCGTCCGAACTGGCGCCCGTCGTTGGCGAGGGCTGGCCGCCGAAGAAGGCCGGCAAGTAGGAGGGGCCGGCGCTCCCGAGGCTAGGTTTCGAGCTCTTCGAAGTCGTACGGCTGAAGGTCGGCGAGTAGGAGGGGCTGGCACTCCCGTCGGCTCGCGGCCCGGTGCTGACGGAGCGCCGGGTCGCGCCGGCACCCCACGACCTCGTGCTGCCTGTCGCTCGCGTCTCGCTGGCACCTCGTGACCCCGCACCGCTCGCCTGTCGCCTTGGGGCCCGCTCCGTCTGCCGGCCGCCTTGTGAACCGCGTCGTCTGCCGGCTGCTCGTTGCTCGTGCCGCCAGCTCCTCTCGCTTAAAAAGAAGTTAATAAAATTGTTTGCTGTTTTTTGATTTATTAATTGATTTAAATTTTCAGCTGTTTAGATTTCCGCAGGTAGATGACATGTGTTGTTTTCTAGTTGTATGCGGAATCCGCATACAACTCGCGTGGCAGACGATTGCGCGATTGAATGCTGCCGTATCGGGTGGCTGGCGACCCAAAAAGCGCATGTCTGCACATTGCTTGCGTGCAGCTGCCTGCGGTCGAATTCCCGTGAAGATGAGAATTGCGAGATACCGGCCAATATCATGTCTCCCAATGGAGGGGTTATGGAGAGAGGTGATTATCTACTATGAAACTGTTTCTTGGACATTGGACGGCGCTGCGCCTCTGGAGGCGGCTGCGGATACGTGGTGTTACGCCTCCCGTCGCCCGCCTGGGCCGTCTCGACGGCTGCGTCTGCCGCAAGCGGCAGCTCGTCGACTGCGGAATCAGCCTCTCTCCCCCTGCCGTCTCCTCGCGCGTGGGTTGCGCCGACCTGGAGGTAGCGCTCGTCGGCCCGACGTCCGGGGACGTCCGTCTTGACCTTCTCGTGGGCGACCGCGCGGCGATAAGCGGCCTGAGGAACGTCAGGCACCACCTCCTTGCCGGCGCGCTCCCTCCGGGCTCGCTCAGGATGGTCGCCGACGGCATCTACCTGCCCAGCCCAGAGCTTACCTACCTTTTGCTTGCGCCCGAGCTCTCTGGGCTGCGTCGAATCGCGCTGGCCCACGAGCTCGTGGGGAGCTACGCGCTGGATCCTGCCTCTCCCAACGGTTTCGCGAGTGGCCTGACGCCGGTCACGTCGCTCGACCGGCTGAGGGGCTACCTGGAACGCTCGACCTGCCGCCGCTGCGCGGCGAGGGCTCTCGAGGACCTGGGGATGGTGCACGAGGGCAGCGCCTCCCCGCGCGAGACGGACCTGGCCATGGCGTTCTGCCTGCCCGCACGCGACGGGGGCTACGGGCTGGGACGCTTCGAGATGAACAGGGAGCTGAGCTTCGGGGGCGAGCTTGCGGCGTTGGTGGGTGGGGTCCGGCGGTACCCGGACCTTCTCTTCCCGGACGCGCGGGTGGTCGTGGAATACGACAGCGACCAGTGGCATGGCGGGGGCCTGAAGCCGAGTCTGGACAGGGACCGGTCGGATGGCCTCTCCGCGGCTGGCTACACGGTGCTCACCTTCACCAACCTGCACTTTGGCAGCTACGAGAGCTTTGCCCGACAGATGCGTCGGCTTGCGGGGCATCTGGGAGAGGACCTGGCATGTGAGGACGAGGCGCTCGTCTTTGCCCGCAGGCGCCTCTTTGACTTCCTTCGCTCTCCTGGTCGGCTCGTGTACTAGGGGGTCTGGGCTCTGGAGTTGCTGCGTCGTCGCCCGGACGTCTGCCGCGAGACTCCCGTGCCCGTCGCGAGGCTCCCGTACCTGCTGCAAACTCTCGTTGTGGCATCCCCGCGCCTCCCTGGAAGTTAGTTTCCAAATTTGTGTGCGGTTTTTCTCTTCACTATTTGATATAAATTTTCAGGAGAATACGTTTTCGCAGGTAGAAGCATTGGGCCGATTTTGAGTTGTGTGCGGAATCCGCATACAACTCTGAGGAGCTGCGAAGCCTGGGACCGCTGCCGCGCCGGGGGTTGCGGAGCTGGGGGGCCGCTGCTGTGCTGGAGGGGGCCGCACCGCGCCGCCAGCTCCGTAGCGCCGCTGCGACAGAGGCGCCTCGCCACATGCAGCCGCGCCAGTGCCGCGCGCCGTCGCTCTGTGGCAGGTGAGAATCACGCGCGTTACCTGGATGTTTCATATCCCACGAAGTTTGCGTCACGCGCGTCCGAGGGGCGTAGCTTATGCCTAGCGACGTAACTTTCTCGCATTAAGTTGCAAGGGGGAGGGGAATGGGTCCCCTCCGGTTGCGCTCGCGGAAGGGGTCTTAACAGACAGTCAGGAAGAAAGAGGAACCGCCATGACCACCGACTCTCGCACAGCCATCACAAACGCCACCCAAGACGAGAAGCGACAGCACGTCTCGCGTCGTGACTTCCTCAAGCTCTCGGGCATCAGCGCCCTGAGCATCGCCGGAATGACCGTCCTCACTGCCTGCGGCCCCGCAGCCCAGAGCTCTACCACAGACAACAGCTCCGCATCCTCTGCCTCTGCCTCGAACGATGGCACCCTTGGCGATGGCAAGACCCTGCGCATCGGCATGGAGGCGGCGTACGCCCCCTACAATTGGCAGGTGTCCGAGGCGAGCGACCACACCATTCCCATCCAGAACGTGAGCGGCGCGTACGCTGACGGCTACGACGTTCAGATGGCAAAGGTGGTCGCCAACGCGCTCGGCATGGAGCCGGTCGCCGTGAAGATGAGCTTCACCGGCCTCATCGACGCCCTCAACAACGGCCAGATCGACATCATCATGGCCGGCATGAGCGCCACCGAAGAGCGCTGCCAGGCCATCGACTTCTCCGACCCCTACTTCGAGGGTGGCTTTGGCCTTCTGGTGAAGAGTGACTCGCAGTACGCGAGCGCCACCAGCCTCGAGGACTTCTCGGGCGCCGCCGTCCTGGGCCAGAAGGACACCATGCTCGACGACGTGATCGACGACATCCCCGGCGTCAACCACCTCACGCCGGTCGACTCCGTGCCCTCCCAGATCTCGCAGCTCAACCAGGGCACCTGCGACGCCATCACCTTCAACACCGAGAACACCGATGGCTTCCTCCGCGCCAACCCCGGACTGGTCGCCGTCCAGTTCGCCGAGGGCAAGGGCTTCACGGAGACCGTTCCTGCCAACGCCGGCATCGCGAAGGGTCAGGACGCAGTCCTCGCCAAGATCAACGACGCCCTCGCGACCGTCTCCACCGACGAGCGCCAGTCCGTCTTCGACGCCTGCGTCGAGCGCCAGCCGGCGTAGTCCGGGCAGCGCACCAGGCTGTTCCCAACCACGCCAAGTCGTTCCCAACCCGGAACGCGCACCTCGTCTCCCGCATGTCGGGCGACGAGGTGCGTCGCCGCTCCTCTCCCCAATAATTCCTAGGAGGTTGTGCTCATGGGCACGGACCGGGAGGGCCTTACCGGACCCACCGAAACATCGCCTGCCGAGGCTGGCGCGCCAGACGCGCCAAGGTCGCACGGACGCCTAGCCAGCTTCGTGACATCAGACCACCGATACGTATTCCTGGGTACGAGCGTCCTCGCGCTTGCGGGCATCTGGCTTTCGATGCAGCCCCGCTCCCCCTGGAGCTTCCTCAGGGGCGCCTACGCGGTGGAAGTCGTCCTGTACTACGTCCTGGTGGCGTGGGTCGCGCTCTCGCTCGTCGCGCTCGCCAACAAGCTCGCCAGGTGGCGCGACTACATGCGGGTCTCCCCGTTCGTGCGTCCCGGCGCCAAGCGAGCGGAGAGGTACCTCTCGTATGCAGTCGTGGCCATCTTTGCCGTGCTCTTCGTCGACCGCGCCGTGATGGGGCTATGCTCGGCGGTGTCGGCAGCCATCTCGTCTGATTCGAACCCGACGGACTTTCTGGGCGGAGCCATCTACATGCTCTACGAGGGCCGCGACGTCTTCGCGAAGGGCATCGCCACCACCATTGGGCTCGCCACCTTCGGCACGGTCATCGCCTTCTTCCTCGCCATACTCCTGGTCTTCCTGCGCATACAGACGGTTGACCGCCCCGACAACGACCTCGTCCGCTTCCTCAAGGTCGTGGGCACCACCTTCGCCAAGGCCTACTCCGCCGTGGTGCGCGGGACCCCGATGATGGTCCAGTCCCTGCTGATCTACTTCGCTGGCTTCGCCATCCTGCGCGGGACCGGCATGAGCACGTCCCAGATCGGCGCGATCTGGAGCACCTTCGTCGCCGGCCTCACGACCATCTCGCTCAACTCCACCGCTTACATGATGGAGGTCCTGCGCGGCGGCATCGAGGCGGTCGACGCGGGCCAGGCCGAGGCTGCACGCTCGCTGGGCCTCTCGCAGTGGCAGGCGATGACTAAGGTCGTCTTCCCCCAGGGCATAAAGAACGCGATCCCCGCCCTGTCCAACGAGCTCGTCGTCAACATCAAGGACTCCTCCGTCCTCTCGGTCATCGGCGTCTTCGACCTGATGTTCGCGACGACCACGGTGGCTGGCATCTACTATCGCCAGCTCGAGGTGTACGCCATCGCCGCGGTCTGCTACCTCGTCCTCACCATGGTCGCCTCCAAGCTGCTCTCGATGTTCGCGCGGCACCTCGAGGTGCAGAGCCCCGGGCCGGTGCTCTCCACGTCGGACATGACCTCGACGCACGGCACCGCCGGCGGCATGGCAGACCCCAGCCGCGTCAGGCTCTCCCCGAGGCACCCCGCCGAGAAGAACGACATGGGAGGCAGGTAGGACATGGGCTTCCGCGAGCAAGAGGTCGTGACTCCGATGATGGCAAAGAGGGAGGAAGGCCCCATGGACCCAATCATCCGCGTCGAGGGGCTGCGCAAGTCGTTTGGCAGCAACGTCGTGCTGAGGGACATCGACTTCCAGGTCATGCCCGGCGAGGTCGTGACGATCATCGGGGCCTCCGGTTCCGGCAAGTCAACCCTGCTGCGCTGTATCAACCTCCTCGAGACGCCCGACGCGGGCCACGTCTGGTTCCATGGAGAGGACCTTGCCTCCCGGCACGTGGACGTGAATCGCCTGCGCGAGAAGATTGGCATGGTCTTCCAGGGCTTCAACCTCTTCAACAACATGGACGTGCTCCAGAACTGCACCCTCGCTCCCGTCACGCTCGGCAAGATGGGCAGGGAGGAGGCCGAGGCCGAGGCGATGCGCAACCTCGAGTCCGTTGGGCTCGCGGGCTTCGCGCATGCCGCCGTCACGTCCCTCTCGGGCGGGCAGAAGCAGCGCGTTGCCATTGCCCGCGCCCTCTGCATGAAGCCCGACCTCATGCTGTTCGATGAGCCCACCTCTGCCCTCGACCCCGAGATCGTGGGAGAGGTGCTCTCCGTCATGCGCGACCTGGCCGCCCAGGGGATGACCATGGTCGTTGTGACCCACGAGATGGAGTTCGCCAAGAACGTCTCGGACAAGGTCGTGTTCATGGACCAGGGCGTCATCGCCGAGTCCGGGGACCCCGGGAAGATGTTCTCCTCCCCAGAGCTGCCGCGCACGCGCGAGTTCCTCGCGCGCTACCTCGACGGGCCGAAGGCGGGGGAGTAGGGCGTGGCCGAGGTCTGGCGCTACTTCGCGCACGAGGACGACTACCCCGACCTCGACGGCGACGCCGCCTGCCGCAGGCTCGGTGACGCGCTCGCCATACCCACGGTGGACGGCCCGTCCCGGGAGCTGACCGACTGGGCGGCGTTCGACTGTCTCGAGGGCCATCTGCACGCCTCCTTTCCCCTGACCTTCGCCGCGGCGACAGCCGAGCGCGTTGACCACTCCCTCCTGCTCACGCTTCCGGGAAGCGACCCCTCGCTCGACCCGGCCCTGTTCATGGGTCACGTCGACGTGGTTCCCGTGGTCCCCGGCACGGAAGGCGACTGGACGCACGACGCGTTCTCGGGGCACGTGGACGGGGAGTACGTGTGGGGACGCGGCGCGCTGGACATGACCGACCAGGTCGTGGGGTACTTTGAGGCGATCGAGTACGCGCTCTCGCATGGTTGGGCGCTTCGCCGCACGCTCCTCGTCGCCCTCGGGCAGGACGAGGAGACCCTGCAGTCTGGAGCCCGGCGCATGGGCGCGCTGCTCGCCGGGCGTGGGATTCGCCTGGCATGGCTGGTGGACGAGGGCGACTACCGCATCGTGGACACCGGGCTCTACGGGGCCCCAGGCCACCACGGCATGAGGGTCAGTCTCGCCGAGAAGGGCTACGCCGACCTGCGCCTTACGGTGAGGAGCCACGGCGGCCACTCATCGAACCCCTTCGGGGGCAGCTCCCTGGCCACGCTTGGCGAGGCGATCGCCCGCGTGGCCAGGGACCCTTGGCCCGTCGAGCTGACGGAGCTGAGCCGCAGGACGCTCGAGGCCGTGGCACCCTGGGTGAGTCAGGAGCCGCTCGCCTCTCTGGTGAGGTCAGGTGAGGGGGAGGGCACGCGGGACGCGATCGACCGCAACGCCGATGCCATCGCCCGGCTGTTCCTCGGCTCGCGCGAGCTCTTCCCCCTCGTCACCACCACGGTGGCGCCCACCATGATCGAGGGCGGGTCCAAGCAGGCAAACGTGCTCCCGCAGGACATGAGCGCCGTCGTCAACTTCCGCATGCTTCCCGGGGTGACCTGCGCGGCGGTCGTGGCGCGGGTGAGGGAGCTCCTGGCAGACCTGCCTGTGGAGGTCGAGCTGCTTGCCGAGGTGAGCAACAGCCCGTCGCAGGTGTCGCGTTCGGACGGTCCGGGCTTCAGATTCCTCGAGCGCGTCGCCGCCCGCTATTTCAGGGAGCCTGAGTCGGAAGAGCCGCTCAAGCTGATTCCCGCCATCGTCGTTGGCGCGTCGGACGCCCAGATGTACGACTGCGTTTGTGACTCGTGCCTGCGATTCTCCCCCTTCGTGGCGGATGACGAGGAGGTCGAGCGCGGTGTTCACGGCACCGACGAGCGCATCACGCGACGCGCCTACCTGCAGGGCGTGCGCTTCCTCATCGGGCTCATCCGCGAGGCGCTGCTCTGATCGGGACACCCCGGCGAGGGCCCCGACGTCCCTTGCCGGGCCATGATGTCCCGCACTGGACTATAGAATGAGCGAGAAAATCGTGCGTCCGCGGCCGTGGCCAAGTCCCAGACCCGGGTCCGTGGGAGGTTGGGGGAGAGGACCATGGCAGCCGATCTGGTCGTCGCATCGCGAAGGGTCTTCGACGGGCTGGGGGATGAGGCCGACCCTCTCTCGTTCGCTGTCGAGGACGGCCACATCACGAAGGTCGCCCACTACGACCAGGCCGACGAGCTTGTCGGTCCGGGCGCGCGCGTCCTCGACTTGGGCGACGCCTTCGTCTGCCCCGGCTTCCACGACGCCCACCAGCACGTTCTGCACGCGGCGCTCTTCCCCTCCGCGCTCGCCACGGAGTATCGGGGCACGAGCGAGGCCGACTGCGTCTCTCACATGGTCGAATTCGCCAGGACGAGGCCGGCTGACGGCTGGCTCTTGGGCCACGGCTGGCGCGAGACCTTTTGGGATTCGCCCATGTCCCCCACCAGAGCGTCGCTCGACGCCGCCTTCCCCGACCGCCCGGTGGCCATGTACTCCGGCGACGCCCACACCCTCTGGGTCAACTCGGCGGGCCTTCGCGCCTTGGGCATCGACGAGGGGACCGAGCCGCCCGCGGGAGGTTCCTTCGACCGCGACGCCGATGGCAGGCTCACGGGGGTGCTCCGCGAAGCGGCGGGCATGCTCTACGTGGGCCGCGTGCTGGGGAGCTTCTCCATGGGCGAGCTTCGCAAGATCTACCGCGACTACTTCCGGAGGCTCAACGCCATGGGCGTCACCTCCGTCTGCGACATGGCGCTCTCCTTGGTGCCGGGTGCCGACGGCATCAACCCGCAGGTCTATGAGGCACTGCTGCAGGCGGGCGAGCTCAGCCTGCGCGCGCACCTCTTCCCCACGCTGGGAGACGACCAGTCGATTCTCGAGGGCCTGCAGTCCCGCTGGCGAGGTCCGCTGCTCCGCGCTCCCGGCTTCAAGCAGTTCTTCGACGGGGTGAGCAGCCAGCACACTGCCTGGGTGAGCGACGAGTACGCCAACCCCCGCTTTGCCGGCGACGTGGGGCGTCCCACCGTGGCGCCCGAGCGCATGCGCGAGCTGGTGCTGGCCGCAGCCGGGCGTGGGCATGCCGTGCGCATCCATACCATCGGCGACGAGGCCGTCCACGCCGCCGTGGGCATCTTCGAGGAGGCGAGGTGCCTCTTCGGCACGCCGAGCCAGGGCGCTAACACACTGGAGCACATCGAGGACATCCACCCCGAAGACGTCGCCCGCCTCGTCCGTGCCGGCGTGGTCGCCTCCGTGCAGCCTCCGCACGTGACGATCGACGTCGACCAGCCCGCTCGAGACCTGGGGGAGTGGCGCGCCGAGCGCATGTGGCCCTTCGACGAGTTCGCCCGCCAGGGCGTGACGATGGCCTTTGGCACCGACGCCCCCGTGGTGCCCCCCAACAGCCTTGACGTGCTCTGGTGCGCCTTCGAGCGCAGCGCGCCGGACACCCACCTCCCCACAGGCGGCTGGTACCCGCGGCATGCGGTGGGCCGCGCGGCGGCGCTTCGTGCCTACTCGGCGGGGTCTGCGGCGGCGGTGGGCCGCGGGCGTGAGCTGGGGGCCATCGCGCCTGGCATGCTCGCCGACTTCGTCGTCTGGGATGCGGACCTCCTCGAGGTCCCCGCCGAGGAGTTCCAGCGGGCGCGCCCCATGGCCACCTACCTGGGCGGGCGTGCGGTCTGGGAGGCGTAGCGCCGAGGCGGACCGCCCCTCTCTCCCGGCCTCGCAAGCTTCGAGCTGCTAGGATTGCGGGTAGGCCAAGAGAAGCGAGGTTGCCATGCAAGACGGATTCGTCAAGGTCGCGGCGCGCACGCCCCAGGTCCGCGTGACCGACGTCGACTTCAACCTGAGCGCCTGCGTGGCCGAGACGACCGATGCCGTGCGCTCGGGCGCGCGCTTGGTGGTCCTGCCCGAGCTCTGCGTCACGGGCTACACCTGCGAGGACCTCTTCTGGCAGCAGTCCCTCGTCAAGGCGGCCGAGAGGGCCGTCGCCTCCTTCGCCCAAGAGACCGCCTCGCTGGACGCCCTCGTCTTCGTGGGCTGCCCCGTGAGCGTCGCCGGCAAGCTCTACAACTGCGCGGTCGCCGTCGCGTGCGGCCATGTCTTGGGCATCGTGCCCAAGCTCAGCATCCCCACCTACAACGAGTTCTACGAGGGCCGTCACTTCGTCGCAGGTCCCCTCGACGTCACGCTCGTGGACTTCGCCGGCCAGTCTGGCGTCCCCTTTGGTGCGCGCCAGCTCTTCTGCTGCGAAAGCCTGCCCGACCTCGTGGTCGCGGCTGAGGTCTGCGAGGACCTCTGGGTAGCCAACCCGCCCTCCATCGCGCACGCCATGGCGGGGGCCACGGTCATCTGCAACCTCTCCGCCTCCAACGCCGTGGTGGGCAAGGCGGACTACCGCCGCTCCCTCGTGGTGGGGCAGAGCGCGCGCCTGGCCTGTGCCTACGTCTACTGCAGCGCCGGCTGGGGCGAGTCCACGCAGGACGTGGTCTTCTCCGCCCACGACATGGTGGCCGAGAACGGCTCCCTCCTTGCGGAGGGCAGGCCCTTCGGCGAGCGGCAGGCCACGTCCGAGATCGACCTCGAACTCCTCGTGGGCGAGCGTCGTCGCCTCTCGACCTTTGCCACGGCTGCCTCGCCCGAGGCTGCGGGCTACGTCCGCTCGAGCTTCTCGCTCGAGCCCGCCGAGACGCCCCTCACGCGTTGGGTCGACCCGCACCCCTTCGTGCCCGATGCGTCCCAGACGCGCGCGCAGCGCTGCGAGGACGTGCTGGCCATCCAGTCGCACGGCCTGGCCCGCCGCCTCGGGCACATCCATGCCAAGTCCGCGGTGATCGGCGTGTCTGGTGGCCTCGACTCGACGCTTGCGCTGCTCGTGATGGCGCGTGCCTTCGACCTCCTGGGCCTCGACCGATCCGGCATCGTCGCCGTGACCATGCCCGGCTTCGGCACCACCGACCGCACGCACGACAACTCGCTCGAGCTGTCGAGGGCGCTGGGGGCGACCCTGCGCGAGGTGGGCATCGTGCCTGCCGTCCGCCAGCACTTCGCCGACATCGGACACGACGAGGCCCTGCGCGACGTGACCTACGAGAACGCCCAGGCCCGCGAGCGCACCCAGGTCATCATGGACATCGCCAACCAGGTGGGGGGCATCGTCGTGGGCACGGGCGACCTCTCCGAGCTCGCCCTGGGCTGGTGCACCTACAACGCCGACCACATGTCCATGTATGGCGTCAACGCCGGCGTGCCCAAGACGCTGGTGCGCCACCTCGTGAGGCACGTGGCCGACACGACGGAGTCCGAGCCCCTGAGGCGCGTGCTCCTGGACGTGCTGGACACGCCCGTCTCGCCCGAGCTCCTCCCCGCCGAGGAGGACGGCAGCATCGCCCAGCGCACCGAGGACCTGGTGGGTCCTTACGAGCTGCACGACTTCTTCCTCTACCAGGCGCTCAGGCGTGGCTTCGGCCCGCGCAAGGTGTTCCGGCTCGCCCGCTACGCCCTGGGCAAGGACTACGACGACCAGACCATCCTGCGTTGGCTCAAGACCTTCTACCGGCGCTTCTTCTCGCAGCAGTTCAAGCGCAGCTGCCTGCCGGACGGCCCCAAGGTGGGCTCGGTGGCGGTGAGCCCCCGCGGCGACCTGCGCATGCCCAGCGACGCCAGCTCCGCCCTCTGGCTGAGCGAGCTCGAGGGCCTGTAGCTGCGCCAACGGCCCGACAGATTCCCTCAGGGGAGAGGATCCACGACCCTCGTTGGCGGCTCCTCTCCCCTGACTTCTGCCGTTGCAGAAAATCTAAGTGCCGTCTGTAAGATTTTTTCTCTCTCGTTGTATAAGGAATCGGTTCTGGGTATTATTCACAGCGTTGGCTGAGCGACAGGGTCAGCGGTGGCCCTGCCTGCGAATCGGGCATCTGCGATGCCCCCAAGAAGGAGGAACTCACCATGACTCTTAAGCCTTTGGGCGACCGCGTCCTCGTCAAGCCCGCCCCCAAGGAGGAGAAGACCTCGACCGGTCTCTACATCTCTTCCGGCGCGCAGGAGAAGCCCCAGCGCGGCGAGGTCATCGCCGTCGGCGCCGGCAAGCTCAACGACAAGGGCGAGCGCATCGCCGTCGACGTCCAGGTGGGCGACCAGGTCTTCTATGGCAAGTTCGGCGGCAACGACGTCAAGCTCGACGGCGAGGACTACCTGCTCCTCCGTGCCGACGACATCTACGCCATCATCAGCGAGTAGCTCTTAGCAGGCAGGCACAGGACGCTCGCCTCCCGCGAGCGAGACTTTGGAGGTACACAGAATGGCCAAGGACATCTCTTTTGGCACCGACGCGCGCGCCAAGCTCGCCAAGGGCGTGAACACGCTGGCTGACGCCGTCACCACCACCCTCGGGCCCAAGGGCCGCTACGTCGCCCTTCAGCGCTCCTACGGCGCTCCCACGATCACCAACGACGGCGTCTCCGTCGCCAAGGAGATCGAGCTCAAGGACCCCGTCGAGAACATGGGTGCCCAGCTGGTGAAGGAGGTCGCCACCAAGACCAACGACACCGTGGGTGACGGCACCACCACCGCGACCCTGCTCGCCCAGGTCATCGTCAACGAGGGCCTGCGCAACGTCGCCGCCGGCGCCAACCCCATCGCGATTCGCCGCGGCATCGACAAGGCCGTCGCCGCCGCCGTCGACCAGATGAAGGTCGCCTCGCAGGACGTCTCGACCAAGGAGCAGATCGCCGCCGTCGGCACCATCTCGGCCGGCGACCCCCAGATTGGCAACAAGATCTCTGACGCCATGGACGTCGTGGGCAAGGACGGCGTCATCACCGTCGACGAGTCCCAGACCTTCGGCATCGACATCGACACCGTCGAGGGCATGCAGTTCGACAAGGGCTACATCTCGCCCTACTTCGCCACCGAGAACGACACCATGACGGCGGAGCTCCAGAACCCCTACGTCCTGATGACCGACCAGAAGGTCAGCAACATCCAGGACATCCTGCCCGTGCTCGAGGCGATTCAGAAGAGCGGCTCCCCGCTGCTGATCATCGCCGAGGACGTGGACGGCGAGGCCCTGGCCACCCTGATCCTCAACAAGCTCCGCGGCACCCTCAACGTCGCCGCCGTGAAGGCCCCCGGCTACGGTGACCGTCGCAAGCGCATGCTCGAGGACATCGCCATCGTCACCGGCGGCCAGGTTGCCATGAAGGAGCTCGGCGTCGAGCTCTCTGACATCACCGCCGAGATGCTGGGCCGCGCCAAGTCCGTCAAGATCACCAAGGACAACACCACGATCGTCGACGGCGCGGGCTCCAAGGAGGCCATCCAGGAGCGTATTGGCCAGATTAACTCCGAGATCGAGCACACCGACTCCGACTTCGACAAGGAGAAGCTCCAGGAGCGTAAGGCCAAGCTGGCCGGCGGCGTCGCCGTCATCAAGGTCGGCGCGGCCACCGAGGTCGAGCTGAAGGAGATCAAGCACCGCATCGAGGACGCGCTGCAGGCCACCCGCGCGGCCGTCGAGGAGGGCATCGTCGCCGGTGGCGGTGTCGCGTTCCTGCAGGCCGCCAAGGCCCTCGACACCGTCGAGGTCGCTGATGACGACGAGCGCATCGGCGTCGAGATTATCCGCAAGGCGCTCTCTGCCCCCGTCCGCACGATCGCTGCCAACGCCGGCTTCGAGGGCTCCGTCGTGGTCGAGAAGATCAAGAGTCTGCCCGAGGGCGAGGGCCTGAACTCTGCGAACGGCGAGTGGGGCGACATGATCGAGATGGGCGTCCTCGACCCCGTCAAGGTCACCCGCACCACCCTGCAGAACGCTGCCTCCGTGGCGTCCCTGATCCTCATCACCGAGGCCACCGTCTCGGACGAGCCCAAGGACACCACCATCGAGGACGCGATCTCCCGTGCCGCCGCTGCCGGCGGACAGGGTGGCGGCATGTACTAAGCCGCAGGTCTCAGAGCCAGACAGTGATAGGCGCCCCATGGCTTCGACCATGGGGCGCCTTCTTGCATCCTTGGACAGAGCCTTCCGATTTGCCTGTAGCCATTCGGGATCTGTCCGCCTGCGGGTCCAGGGCTACCGTTGGCACAAAAGCGCCCTTGGATTGTGTGGGAGTTGGAAGGTCGTTGGGCGCCATTTCTGTAACTGGCGCTACAATCGCGCAAACGCCAGAAAGAAATAACAGCTTAGGCTACGCATCCACTTGTATGTATTAGCAACTGCTCATGCATGTGGAAATCACTTGCTCTTATGGCCGATGCCATTCCTGGCGTATGTGCAACTCATTGGGGTGCCAGCATAAGGCGCATGACGCAAAGGGCGTCGCGCTGCCCCGGGGCGGAGGAGGAGACATGGAACTGCACGAGCGAATCGACCATACCAACCTCAAGCAGAACGCTACTGAGCAGGATCTCGCCAGGCTCTGCGACGAGGCGCGCGAGTACGGCTTTGCGACCGTCTCGATCAATGGCTGCTGGACCTCATTTGCCGCAAAGCGACTCGAGGGTTCCGGTGTCGGCGTCACCACCTGCATCGGCTTCCCTCTGGGCGCGGCCACCACGGCGGGCAAGGCAGCCGAGGCTCGGCAGGCGGTCATCGACGGCACGACCGAGATTGACATGGTCATCAACGTCGGAAAGCTCATCGATGGTGACGACGACTACGTCGTCAACGACGTTGCGGAAGTCGTGAAGGCAGCCGACGGCCACCCCGTCAAAGTCATTCTCGAGTGCTGCCTGCTTGACGACGAGCAAATCGTTCGCGCCTGCAAGGACTGCGTGAAGGCCGGCGCCTCCTTCGTCAAGACGAGCACTGGGTTCAGCACGGGAGGGGCCACGGTCGAGGACGTGCGCCTCATGCGCCAGACCGTTGGAAATGCCTGCAAGATCAAGGCGGCGGGTGGAATCCACAGCAAGGATGAGGCCCTTGCCATGGTGGAGGCCGGCGCAGATCGCCTTGGCACCAGCGCAAGCGTCGCCATCGTCAGCTAGTCGTTCGGCGTCGGGAGTCTCCTGCCGTCTGCCATATCCTGCCTGCGTCCCAGGTCGGGCTTGTGCGCTTGCCAAGTCCGACTCGGGATTGCTCGTTCTTGGACACGTCTACTAAACAGTAGCTTATAAAACTAAACATATTCTCAAGATAGTTTGATGGGACAAATGGTTTCGTATCAAACTATGTATCACATTATGAAAATACAAATAAGGACAGTAATTTTTATAAAGAAGCAGCTACAAGAAGACAAGATTAGCAACTCACAATCACCTATGCATGAGAACACTCATCAGACATGCCACTTGCGGCGAGCTAGCGACCGCTCATAACTGTTTTTCTTATGCTTGATGAATATAAACATATGCTATTCAAGACGTTTATCTGAGAGGTCACTGACCCTTTCACGCAAGCATACGGCACACACAGAGAGATAGGTGATTTGATGGCCAAGAGGGTCTTCCTCGTCGTATTGGACAGCTTCGGAATCGGAGAGGAACCCGACGCGGCGGAGTATGGCGACGAGGGAAGCAACACCCTCTGTGCCTGTGCGACGAGTCCGTTCTTCCACATGCCCAACCTCCGCGACCTCGGGCTCTTCAACATCGAGGGCGCGCTTGACTCCGTCTACGACGTGGACATCGCTCCCATCGAGGCCCCGAAGGGTGCCTTTGGAAGGTTGCGCGAGGCGTCCAAGGGCAAGGACACCACCGTTGGCCACTGGGAGATGGCGGGCGTCATCTCGCCTGAGCGCTTTCCGACCTATCCCAACGGTTTCCCCGCGGACGTCATCGAGGAGTTTGAGCGTCTGACCGGTCGCAAGGTGCTGTGCAACAAGCCCTATTCGGGCACCGAGGTCATTCGTGACTATGGCAGGGAGATGGTCGAGACCGGCTCCCTCATCGTCTACACCTCCGCGGACAGCGTCTTCCAGATCGCCGCGCACGAGGACGTCGTCCCCTGCGAGCAGCTCTATGAGTACTGCCGCATGGCCCGCTCGATCCTGACTGGGAAGAACGGCGTCGCCCGCGTCATCGCCCGTCCCTTCGTGGGCGAGGACGGCAACTACACGAGGACGTCGCATAGACATGACTTCTCGCTGGAGCCCACGGGGCAGACGATGCTCGACATTCTGAGCGCCAACGGGACCGACGTCATCTCCGTGGGGAAGATCTTTGACATCTTTGCCCACCGTGGCATCAAGGAGTCCATTCCCACCTCGGGTAACCCCGAGGGCATCGAACGCACCATCGAGCTCCTTGACAGGGACTTCGAGGGCCTCTGCTTCGTGAACCTCGTGGACACCGACATGATCTACGGTCATCGCAACGACGTGGACGGCTATGCGAAGGCACTTGCCTACTTCGACGAGCACGTGCCCACCATCCTGGGCAAGCTGCGCGAGGACGACCTCTTCATGGTCACCGCCGACCATGGCTGCGATCCCGTGACCCCCTCCACCGACCATTCGCGCGAGTACGTTCCCTGGGTCATCGCGGGGCCTCGCGTGAAGGCCGGCACAGACCTCAAGACCAGTGGCACCTTTGCCGACATCTCGGCCACCATCCTCGACTATCTCGGCGCACCGGCAGGCGACCACGGAACGTCCCGACTCGACCAGATCATGGAGGTAACAAAGAATGCCTAGCGTCCCCACCCCGCACAACGCCGCGCTCGAGGGCCAGATAGCCAAGACCGTCCTCATGCCGGGAGACCCGCTGCGCGCCAAGTACGTGGCCGATCACTTCCTCGAGGACGTCACCTGCTTCAACAGCGTCCGCAACATGCTGGGCTTCACGGGGAACTACCAGGGTCACCCCGTGTCGGTCATGGGCGGCGGCATGGGCATCCCCTCGATAGGAATCTACTCGTACGAGCTTTTCAACTTCTATGACGTGGACGCAATCATCCGCATCGGCAGCGCTGGCGGCCTCGCCGAGGGAGTCGCCCTGCGCGACCTGGTCGTGGGCCTGGGCGCGTGCACCGACTCAAACTACGCCGCACAGTTCAACCTGCCCGGGACCTATGCGCCCATCGCCGACTTCGGCCTCCTGCGTCGTGCCGTCCGCAAGGCGGAGGAACTGGGCGTCCCCACCCGAGTCGGCAACGTGCTCTCGGCCGACTCCTTCTACAACGCAGACCCCACGGTCAACGAGCGCTGGGCCTCAATGGGTGTCCTTGCGGTCGAGATGGAGTCTGCGGGCCTGTACCTCAATGCGGCGAAGGCCCACAAGAAGGCGCTCTGCCTCTGCACCATCTCGGACCTCCCGATGACGGGGGAGTCGCTGTCCGCCGACGAGAGGCAGACCAGCTTCACACAGATGATGGAGGTCGCGCTCTCCTTGGCCCTGCCCGAGGAGTAGTCGCCTCCGTGCGAGTGCGGCACCACATGGGGCGCAGGCCCCATGGACATATGCAAGCGGGGCAAGGCCCCCAGGGAAGTTCGAAGAAGGAGAAGGGACACGTTATGCTCAAAGCCGAAATCACGCGCAGGAACTTCCTGGGCGCCACGGCGGCCCTAGCGGCGACCGCAGGGCTTGCTGGTTGCGGTGGGGGCTCGGCCTCGACCACCGAGTCCGCCGGCGGTGCCGGAGCCGATGCCGCCAGCTACAAGATCGAGATGGTCACCGACACCGGTGGCGTGTCGGACCAGTCGTTCAACCAGAGCTCCTGGGAGGGTCTGCAGCAGCTCGAGTCCGACAAGGGCTGGGAGGTCAGCTACATCGAGTCGAAGCAGGAGTCCGACTACGCGACCAACCTCGACAAGGCCGTCGACGACGAGGCCAACCTCGTCTGGGGCATTGGCTTCAACATGGCCGACGCCGTCGCCCACTCCGCCCAGACCAACCCCGACGTCCAGTTCGCAATCATCGACAACGCATACGATGAATCCCAGTCCAACCTCACCGGCGTGACCTTCCGTGCGCAGGAGCCCTCCTTCCTGGTTGGCTACATCGCCGCACGTACCACGAAGACCAACAAGATCGGCTTCGTCGGTGGCATCACCGGCGTGGTCATCGACCAGTTCGACTACGGATACCGGGCTGGCGTCGACTACGCGAACAAGGAGGCTGGCACCAGCGTCGAGGTCCAGGGCCAGTACGCCGACAGCTTCTCCGATGCGGCCAAGGGCAAGGCGATCGCTTCCAAGATGTTCTCCGACGGGTGCGACATCGTGTTCCATGCCGCCGGTGGTGCGGGTGCGGGCGTCATCGAGGCGGCCAAGGAGGCAAACCAGTACGCGATCGGCGTTGACCGTGACCAGAACTACCTCGCTCCCGACAACGTCATCACCTCGGCCCTGAAGAGGGTCGACAAGGCCATCATCGAGGTCTCGACCCAGATCGAGGCGGGCACCCTCAAGGGCGGCTCCAACATCGAGCTGGGCTTCAAGGAGGACTGCGTCGGCATCCCCGAGAAGCACGACCTCATTGCCGATGACGTCTATCAGGCCGCGCTCGCGCTCTCCGAGAAGATCAAGGATGGCAGCATCGTACCACCCATGAACAAGGACTCCTACGACAAGTACGTGGCGAGCCTCTAGTCCGCAAGTCAAGAAGCACGCAGGGATGGGGCGCCCTGGCCTGATGGCGGGGTGCCTCATCCCTTGGATGCGACGCCAGGGGAGCAGAAAACATGGAAGTCAGTCCGGAATACGCCGTGCAGATGCATGGCATAGTCAAGACGTTCGGCTCGTTCCGAGCGCTTGACGGGGTTGACCTCGACGTCAGGAAGCAGTCCATCCACGCCATCCTGGGCGAGAACGGGGCGGGAAAGTCCACGCTCATGAACGTCCTGTACGGTCTGTACCAGGCCGACGGCGGAGAGCTCTTCCTCAACGGCGAGAAGGTAAGCATAAACAGCCCGACCGAGGCCATCAAACATGGGATCGGCATGGTCCACCAGCACTTCATGCTGGTGGAGAACTTCACCGTGACCGAGAACATCGTCTTGGGGGAGGAGGTGTGCGGCACGGCGGGCGTCCTCGACATGGCCAAGGCTCGACAGGAGGTCGTCAAGATCGTCGAGGAGTACGGCCTCGAGGTAGACCCGGACGCGCTCATCGAGGACATCACCGTGGGCATGCAGCAGCGCGTCGAGATACTCAAGGCACTCTACCGCGGGGCAGACACCCTCATCCTAGACGAACCGACCGCAGTCCTCACGCCCCAGGAGATCGGCCAGCTGATCAAGATCATGCGCGACCTCGTCAGCAAGGGCAAGACGATCATCATCATCACGCACAAGCTCAAGGAGATCATGTCGTCCGCCGACGAGTGCACCATCATTCGCCGCGGTCGCTACATGGGAACCGTGGACGTGGCGCAGACCAACGAGGCGGAGCTCGCCTCCAAGATGGTCGGTCGCCACGTCAACCTCCACGTCGAGAAGTCGCCCGCCAGGCCGGGCGAGACCGTGCTCTCGATACGCGACCTGCACGTCAAGGACGACCGTGGGATCGAGGTCGTGAAGGGCCTCTCGCTCGACGTGCATGCGGGCGAGATCGTGGGCATCGCCGGCATCGACGGCAACGGACAGCGCGAGTTCGTGGACGCCATAGACAACCTCGTGCATGCGGAGTCGGGAACGATCGAGGTAAAGGGCAAGCAGATTCAGAACACCACGCCCAGGAACACCATCGAGACTGGCGTGGCCACCGTGCCCTCAGACCGCCATCGCTGGGGTCTCGTCCTGCCCTTCAGCGTCGCCGAGAACTCGGTTCTCGAGCGTCACAACGAAGAGCGCTTCGGCAAGGGCATCATGCTCGACCTGGCAAAGGTCGAGGAGTTCGCTCGCGGCCTCATCGAGGAGTATGACATCCGTCCCGAGGGCTGCGAGTCCCAGCCGGCCGCAGGCCTGTCTGGAGGCAACCAGCAGAAGGTCATCATCGCCCGCGAGGTCTCTGGTGAGCCTGACCTGCTCGTGGCCGTCCAGCCCACGCGAGGCCTGGACGTCGGCGCCATCGAGTTCGTGCACAAGTCGTTGATTCGCGAGCGCGACCGCGGCGCCGCCATCCTCCTCGTCTCGCTCGAGCTCGACGAGGTCATGGACGTGTCCGACACAATCGCCGTCATACACGACGGGCAGATCGTTGGCAGCTTCGAGCAGGGAACGGTCACCGAGGAGCAGATCGGCCTCCTGATGGCAGGAGGAGGGAGCAAATGAAAACCATCGTCAAGCTATTGAGGAAGCCCATCGCGGCATCGATACTGGCAATCGCCGTAGGCTTCCTGATCGCAGCCATAGTGCTCGCGATCGCGGGCTATGCGCCCGGACCGTCCTTCGCGGCCCTGTTTAACGGCATGATCGGCAAGCCCAAGTACATCTCCAACGTCGTCATCAAGGCAACCCCCCTGATTCTGACCGGCACGGCCGTGGCCTTCGCCTTCAAGACGGGCCTCTTCAACATCGGTGCCGAAGGCCAGTACGTGACTGGCACCATCTGCGCGGCGATCGTTGGCATCAGCTGCGACTTCCCGCCCGTCTTGCAGGTCCCCCTCGTCATTCTCGCGGGGACGCTCGGCGGGGCCGCATGTGGCGCCCTCGTTGGCTGGCTCAAGGCGAAGTTCGGGATAAACGAGGTCATCACCAGCATCATGCTCAACTGGATCAGCCTCTACGCCTGCAACTTCGTGGTCAACGTGCCCGCCTTCCACCAGCCGGAGTCGACGAGCACCTATGCCGTCAATCCTTCCAGCTACACCATGATCCTCCCCAAGTGGAAGCTCTCGGAGGAGGGGCTCGCCACCCTCAAGGGGACCCCCTGGCTCTACGAGGTGCTCGTGAAGACTGACGTCAACGTGGGCATCCTCATCGCGGTGGCCTGTGCCATACTCATCGCAGTGCTGCTGAAGCGCACCAAGATGGGCTACGAGATGCGCGCCGTGGGCCTCAACCGCGAGGCGGCCCAGTTCGCCGGTATCAACGTGAACCGCAACATAGTCACCTGCATGCTCATCTCGGGTTCCCTCTGCGGCCTGGCGGGCGCTCTGGCAGTGACCGGCTTGGAGCCGCATAACATATCCACCCTGGCCGCATTCGAGAACAATGGCTTCAACGGCCTCTCGGTGGCCTTCATTGCCGGCTCCTCGCCCATAGGGTGCATCTTCGCCGGGTTCCTGTTCAGCGGCCTCATCTATGGCGGGCAGAGCGTCCAGCAGGTCATGGGGGCGCCATCCGACATCATCAACATCATGATCGGCACCATCGTGTTCCTCATGGCCCTCTCGCAGGTTGTTCCCATGGTTGCCGATTGGCTTGAGCGCAGGGAGAAGGGGGTCGCAAATGCCTAGCAGCCTGTTTCTACTCATCGGCATCACCCTCATGTACTCGACGCCGCTCGTGTTCGGCGCCCTCTCGGGCGTCATCTCGGAGCGCTCGGGCGTCGTGAACATCGGCATAGAGGGCATGATGATGGTCGGAGCCTTCACGGCCTCTGCCGTCTCGTACTTCACCGGGAACCCTTGGCTGGGCTTTCTGGCCGCAGGCCTCACCGGTGCGATCATTGCCCTCCTCCATGCCTTCGCGTCCATCACCTTCAGGGCTGACCAGACGGTCTCGGGCGTCGCAATCAACCTCCTGGCGCCCGGGCTCGCCCTCTTCTTCTGCCGCCGCCTCTTTGACAACGCGGCAATGACACCCGTCTACACCACGCTGCCCAAGCTCTTCGGCGACAAGGCCCTTGCCGGCACGCCGTACGCGAGCCTCAACGTGGACGTGACGGTTGCCCTGGGCCTAGTTGCCGCGGTGATCATGTGGTTCGTCCTCTACAAGACCAAGTGGGGCCTGCGCGTCCGCGCCGTGGGCGAGCACCCTGCTGCCGCCGACACCCTGGGCATAAACGTCGAGCGCACGCGCTACGTCTGCGTGATCGTCTCGGGCATGCTGGCGGGTTTCGGCGGCGCTTCGGTCACGCTGGCCATCGTCTCGCAGTTCACCCAGACGGCCATCAGCGGCCAGGGCTTCATCGCGCTCGCCGCCGTCATCTTCGGCAAGTGGAGGCCGCATGGAGCCTACGGTGCCTGCCTGCTGTTTGGCCTGGCCCAGGCCCTCACCGTGATACTGGGCGGTGGTGACATCGCAATCCCCAGCCAGCTCATGGCGATGCTGCCCTACATCCTGACCATCATCGTGCTGGTGCTCTTCGTGGGTCGCTCCGTGGCACCCAAGGCCGATGGCGTGCCCTACAGGAAGGGTGCGCGCTAGCATGTCGTGCGGTACGGGGACCTCTCGGGCTACGGGAGTCCGAAGGAAGACCGTCGGGGCACCTCGCAGCCAGCCGAGCGCCCCGTCAAGGGAGGCATGATGGACGAGGTAGCGCTCGTTCGGGAGGCCATCGCCGCGCGAGAGGAGGCATACGCCCCGTACTCGCACTTCTCCGTGGGTGCCGCCCTTCTCGACTCGGAGGGCAGGGTGTGGCGTGGCTGCAACATCGAAAATGCGTCCTACACGCCCACGAACTGCGCGGAGCGTACCGCGTTCTTCAAGGCGGTGAGCGAGGGGGCGAGGGAATTCGAGGCCATCGCCATCGTCGGTGGGGCCGAGGGGCTTCCCATCAGCAACTGGTGTGCGCCCTGTGGCGTGTGCCGCCAGGTGATGGAGGAGTTCTGCGACCCTCGGAGCTTCAGGGTGGTGCTGGCCGCCTCGCCGCGCCAGATCAGGACCTATCTGTTGGAAGACCTGCTGCCGCTGGGCTTTGGCCCCCATGACCTCGAGGCGGCGCAAAGGGAGGCTGATGGCCAATGAGGATGTACGACGTCATCGAGACCAAGCGCAATGGCGGGGAGCTGAGCGACGAGCAGATCAAGTTCTTCGTCGACGGCTATGTCTCGGGCCAGATACCCGACTATCAGGCCTCTGCCCTGTGCATGGCCATCTACTTCAGGGGGATGAGCGCTCGCGAGACTGCGACGCTCACCATGGACATGGTCGCGTCGGGCGACGTGGTGGACCTCTCTCCCATTCCCGGCATCAAGGTAGACAAGCATTCCACCGGTGGCGTGGGCGACAAGACCTCGCTGGTCGTCGCGCCCATCGTTGCCTCGCTTGGAGTGAAGACCGCCAAGATGAGCGGCCGTGGGCTGGGACACACGGGCGGCACCCTTGACAAGCTCGAGTCCATTCCCGGCCTCTCCACCTCGGTTGAGCGCGACCGCTTCGTGAGGATCGTGAGCGAGGTCGGCGTGGCCATCATCGGCCAGACGGGCAACCTCGTCCCGGCTGACAAGAAGCTCTATGCCCTGCGCGACGTTACCGCCACCGTCGACAGCCTGCCGCTCATTGCCTCCAGCATCATGAGCAAGAAGATAGCGGCTGGTTCCGACAAGATCCTCCTCGATGTCAAGTGCGGCAGCGGGGCGTTCATGAAGACCGTCGACGACGCCATAGAGCTGGCTCGGTCAATGGTCGAGATCGGCGAGCACGTCGGCCGCACCACCGTCGCGATGATCACCGACATGGGCAGGCCTCTGGGCAACTGCATAGGTAATGCCCTGGAGGTGGCCGAGGCTGCGGCGACTCTGCAGGGCAGGGGTCCCAAGGACCTGACCGACATCTGCGTCGAGCTGGCGGGCAACATGCTCTTCCTGGCGGGCAAGGGCCAGATGGACGACTGCCGTCGCCTGGCGCGCGAGCAGATCTCCAACGGAGAGGGCTTCGCGAAGCTCAAGGAGATGGTTGCCGCCCAGGGCGGTGACGCCTCCCTGCTCGACGACGCCTTCGGCAGTCTCGTGCAGCCGCGCGTGGCCCGTGAGGTGTGCGCGCAGCGCTCTGGCTGGCTCTATGCGATGGACACCGAGCGCTGTGGCATAGCGTCGGTGGCGCTGGGTGCCGGTCGTGCGCGCAAGGAGGACGCGATAGACTACTCCGCGGGCATCGTCCTGGCCAAGAAGAGTGGTGACGCCGTCGCTGAGGGGGACCTGCTCGCAACGCTGTATGCCGCCGACGAGGCGCTGTGCGACGAGGGGGAGCGCATCCTTCTCTCCGCGCTGGACATTCGCACGGAGGAGCCCACGGCCATCCCGCTGTTCCACGCGCGCGTTACGCGCGACGGGGTCGAGCGCTTGGATGCATAGGCGATAGTCCTGCCGGGTTACGACGATTTCTGTGGGCACGGGGGATGCGGGCGGTGCGGGAATGCCGTCGCGTCCCCCGTACGCATGCGGTCCGCTGCACGACGTCGTCGCGCGTCGTCTGCGACATGGACGGGGGAGAGGGATGCTGGCGATTCTGGTGGGTCTTGTGCCCGCGTTCGGCTTTGGCCTCATGGGCTGCGTTTCGCAGTTGGTGGGCGGCAGCGTCGCAAACAAGCAACTGGGGCTTGCCCTCCCTACGCTGCCTCTCGCCCTTGTCATGTCGCTGGTCCGTCCGGTCGCCTGGTCGTCGGGGCTTGTCGTGGCGGCCGCCATCGATGGTATTGCCTGGAGCGCGTCGGAGGCCCTGCTTCTCTATAGCTTTGGCATCCTGGGCGTGTCGCGCTCGGTGCCCGTGTCTACTGGCGTCCAGCTCCTGGGCACGTCGGCGATTGGCGTGCTGTTCCTTGGTGAGTGGCGGGGGCAGTCCCAGCTGGCCTTGGGCCTGCTCGCCCTCGTGCTCGTGGCTGCGGGCGTGGTTCTCTGCTCTCGCGAGGACGCATCCGCCATCGAGTCCGCCGCATCTCGTCCTGGGCACGAGGGCTGGTCGGCGAACGCACGAGGCATGGCCTGCGTCATGCTGTCCGCCGGTCTGAGCGTCGCCTATGCCTCGACGAGCAGCATCTTTGCCGTCGATGCCCTGGACCTCCTGCTGCCGCAGTCACTGTTCATGGTCGCAAGCTCGTTCGCGGTAGGGCTCGTCTCATCCAAGGGCAGGCTGGTCGGCAGCCCTGAGGCGGTTCTCGGACGCAAGACTTGGGAGAACATGCTCGCGGGAGCGCTTTTCGCCATCGCGAACGCATGTGTTCTGCTGTCCAACCAGATGAACGGCCTCGCCGTGGGTTGGACCCTTGCCCAGATGAACGTCATCGTGTCGACCGTTGGTGGCCTGGTCCTGCTCCACGAGCACAGGTCGGCCCGAGGCCTTGCCTTCGTCGTCACGGGCATGGCTCTGGTCACCTTTGGCGGCGTTCTTATTGGGCTGACCAAGGCCTGATGCCGGGTCGCCCATGGGCGAGGGCCGGCTGGCTTGGGGGCCCGCCTCGCGAACATGCCTAGGGCAGAATGCCTGTTTTCGGACGCACGTGAGCCAGGACGTCGCCCTGCGAGTCATTGTAGAAACCCTATCTGCACAAACGCAGATGACCTTTTCGCACGATAGACTTTCCACCGTCTCAAGCTCGCAAAAGCAACGCCTACTCCCCTGGCTCCCGCACGGACATGCCCAGGCGCATCCTCATGCTGCGGTCGTTGAGCGAGACGCGCGTGGCTCCGCGGGCGTTGGCGCAGGCCGATGCCGCCACCAGGCCTGCTTGTGCGCTGCGGCGCACGCCCAGGTCCTGCACCCAACCCCAGGCGATGCCTGCGGTCATTGCGTCCGAAAACTCGTTGGACTGGGGGATGGGGCCACCAGCCCAGGGCAGGAAGGCGCGCTCGGACTGACTGGCGCAGTACATTCCGCCCTCGTCCAAAGGGATGAACAGCGCGAGTGGGCCGCGCGAGAGAAGCTCGTCCGCTGCCGTGCGAATCGATGCCCTGTCGCGCAGCTCGCGGTCCAGCACCTCCCCCAGCAGCCTGACGTCCAACTTGACGAGCTCGGGTCGCTGTAGGTCGTCCTCCAGGGGCTGGCGCCTGTCGGTGGCGGAGGGCGCGAAGAAGAGTGGCGCATGCACGTTCTGCCAGAGGAAGGAGCGCGACTCGGGCGGGACGCTGGAGTCCACGACGCAGACGGCCGCTCGGTCAATCACGTCCAGGTGCGCAGCCAGGTAGTCTGCCGTCAGGAGCTCGAAGGCCTTGGCGTCCCTCAAGACGAGTCGGCGGGTTCCGTTGGGACGGGTCATGTAGACGTTGGATGCGGTCTCGAGTCCGCGCGACACGAGGGAGTCGCTGATGTCCACCCCGTCGCGTCGGCAGCCATCCATGAGTCGCTCGGCGTTTGCGTCATCGCCAAAGACGGACACGAGCCTCACCTGGCGGTCCAGGTGGGCCAGGAACTGTGCCACGCTGCGTGCCGATCCGCTGGCGACGCTGCGCACCGTGCCTTCGAGCTGCTCCGTGCCATCGGCATCGCGCTCGGGCCAGCCGATGACGTCGATGCACGCGGCTCCCACCACGGCGATGTAGGGACTCTCCTGCAGTATGTAGCGCCTGCCAAGGATAGCGCCCTTGCGTGTGAGGTTCGACACGTGCACGGCCACCGACGAGCGCGAGATGCGCGCCTTCTCGGCAAGCTCCTTCTGGGTGATGGAGGGGTTCTCTCGTATCCATCCCAGGATCTGGCGTTCCCTGTCGGTGATCATGGCGGCTCCAATCCACTAAGCATCAGTTTATAGGCTCAATGTGGTCACGGGCGAGAGGAGCCGCTGGCCTCGGGTTGCGTGCCGTCCGTGCCTGGCTCGCCGCCTCCGCTGGGAGGGCCGCGCTCCTCTCTGCCGTGGTAAAATGCCAGACTGCAAAAGGCGGACGCCGCAGCTAGAGGGGGAGGTTAGACGTGGCCGAGAAGCGTGACCTGCTCGATGACCTCATCGACATACAGCAGGACTGGGCAAGCGTCTCGAACCCCCTGGGTGGCATCGCCGACACCCTTGCCGCCGACCCGTCCAAGGTGAGGCAGTTCGACCCCTCCGAGTTCAAGGAGCGGCCGCGCGTCAACTCGATCTTCTGCCTGCGCGTCTCGTCCGGCAGGGATGACGTCTGCAGCCGCTGCCTGGACGTGTGCCCCGTGGATGCCATCCAGATCAAGGGCGCTGCCATAAAGGTGCTGGACAGCTGCCGCAAATGCGGGCTCTGCACCATGGCCTGCCCCACCGAGGCATTCCTGGTCCAGAGGATCATGGCCAAGCAGCTCTATGACAAGATCGTCCGCGTGGCCAGCGCCTACGAACAATGCTACGTGACCTGCACCCGCGCCATCGGTCGCCTGCCCAAGGACAACGAGGTGGTGCTGCCCTGCGTGGGCGCCATGCCTACCGAGGTCTGGCACGCCCTCCTGAGCGAGTTCGACAACGTGAGCGTCTACCTGCCCCTGGGCATCTGCGACCGCTGCCGCACCACCACGGGCGAAGCGGCGTATGTTGACCAGATTGGGCAGGCCGAGGAGTGGAGCGGCGGCTCGGTGGGCCTTGAGGTCGACGAGGGACAAATGACCCACGAGCAGACGCGCGCCTACAAGCGCGGCCAGTTCGTGAACAGCATGGTCCAGGCGGGCCAGACGGCCCTCCTTGCCGGTAACCCCTCGCTCCTGGGTGCCAAGGCGGTGGCCCAGCGCATCCAGGACCACTCGCGCAAGATCACCAGCATGCAGCGCGAGCTCGAGCACATGGTGGGCGACAAGACCACGGCCAACCGACGTCGCGTGCTCACGCAGAAGCGCAAGACCCTGCTCACCACCCTCCAGGGCCGGCCCCGTCTCGCGCGGCCCATCGTCCTGGACGTCCCCAGCTGCGATCCAAGCCGTTGCACCATGTGCGGGGACTGCGTCAAGGCCTGTCCCGTGCATGCCTGCGACCTCGACGCGGGAGGGCGCTTCTCCGTTGAGGCAGCCTATTGCCTCAACTGTGGGGCCTGCGCGAAGGTGTGCCCCGAGGGGGCCCTGACCATGGTGGCGGGCGACCCGCAACAGCTCGTGGTGCGCGACGAGGAGGCGGAGCGCCGTGCCAGGGCGGCGGCCAAGCAGCGGGAACAGGTCCAGAAGGCCAAGGAGGAGGGCAAGAGGCAGCTCAAGCGCGGTCTCGACATCCTCGAGCGCCTGGCGGACGACTAGAGACCAGCAAGGGCGGGGGACGCGGGCGTCCCTCGCATGGAATAGGAGTTGAGGACGTGGCACTTTCCATCGGCATCGTGGGCCTTCCCAACGTGGGCAAGTCGACCCTGTTCACCGCGCTCACGCGCAAGGGCGGTCTCGCGGCCAACTACCCCTTCGCGACGATCGACCCCAACGTGGGCATCGTGGACGTGCCGGACGCACGCTTGCAGAGGCTGACAGACATCGTGCATCCCGCACGCATCGTTCCGGCGACGGTCGAGTTCGTGGACATTGCCGGCCTGGTGAAGGGCGCAAACGAGGGAGAGGGGCTGGGCAACCAGTTCCTGTCCAACATTCGTAACACCGACGCTATCTGCGAGGTCGTGCGCTACTTTTCCGACCCCGACGTGGTGCATGTGGACGGGCGCGTCGACCCTGGCTCCGACGCCGACACCATCCAGACCGAGCTCGTCCTGGCGGACCTCGGCACGCTCGAGCGCGCCATCCCCAAGCTCGAGAAGGAGGCCAAGCGCGACAAGGAGAAGGCCCCCAACCTGGCCATCGCCAAGAGGCTCCAAGACTGGCTCAACGAGGGCAAGCGTGCGGCCGAGCTCGACATGAGCGACGACGAGCGCGCGGCGGCCCACGACCTCTTCCTCCTCACCATGAAGCCCATGCTCTATGTGGCCAACGTCGACGAGGACAAGGTCTCCGAGGTGCCCGCTCCCATCAACGGCCAGACGCCCATTCCCATCTGCGCTGAGGTCGAGGCGGAGCTCGCCGAGCTCGACGCCGAAGAGGCGGCCGAGTACCTCGAATCCCTGGGCTTGGAGCACAGCGGGCTCGAGACCCTGGCACAGGCCGCCTATCACCTGCTAGGACTGCAGAGCTACTTCACGGCGGGCGAGAAGGAGGTCAAGGCCTGGACGGTCCGCATCGGTGCCAAGGCACCCGAGGCCGCCGGCGTGATCCACTCCGACTTCGAGCGCGGCTTCATCAAGGCCAAGACCATCAGCTACGAGGACTACGTCGAGCTGGGCGGCGAGGCCGGCGCGCGTGAGGCTGGCCGCCTACGCATGGAGGGCAAGGACTACGTCGTCCAGGACGGCGACGTGATGGAGTTCATGTTCAACGTGTAGCGAGCTGGGTTGCTGAGCCTGCGGGCCGTGCGACCCTCGCAACCCCTCTCGCCCTGCGAATTTGCTCGTCGAGTGCGCAAGCTTAAGCCTTGCTACTTCGCGAGTGCGCAAGCTTAAGCCTTGCTGCTTCGCGAGTGCGCAAGCTTAAAGGCCGGAATTGCGCACTCGACGGCGAAGACCGCCCCTCTCGCCACGAAGGGCCAGGTGGCCGGAAGCCGAGTGCGCAAGCTGAAGCCTTCAGACTGCGCACTCGACGCTTGTCTGTGGGGGAGAGAGGCTTCGTTCTAAGATGTCTACAGCAGGCTCTTTACTTTCTCGCTCAGCTCGAACCTGAGGGGACGCCTGCGCGTCGTCACCATCAGCCCGAGTTCCTCGAGCCTTTTGGTGTACTTGCGTGCCTGCTGCTGTGAGACATTGGAATGCGAGGCGACCTCGGCAAGGCTGGTTCCGGGGAACGTGGCGAAGAGTTGGAGCTGGATGAGCATAAACAGGACGTTTGCCTCCTGTTCGGACAGTCCCCGCTCGCTTACGACCTGCGATAGGAGCTTCGAGGCCTCTTCGAGCGCCGTTCGCTTCTGGGTTAGGTCGTCGACGATCTGCTCTTGAGCGACAAGGATGTTCTCGAGGAGGTTCCAGACGAAGAAGGTGAGCTCCCCGTGGTTGAGGGGGCTTTCTGCCTGCTTGAACGACTTGTAATAAGCGGCTCGGTTCTCTGCGATGACCCTAGAAAGCGAGAGCGATGTGAGTGTGGAGAGCGGCCGGCTGAGGTAGAGTGCGAGCAGATAGCGCCCCGTGCGTCCGTTCCCGTCGTAAAAGGGGTGGATGTATTCGAAGTAGTAATGCGCGATGATCGCGCTGAAGGTCTGGGGCATGTCCTTCCTGTCCGCGAGCTCGATCATGCGGGCAATGGCCTCGATGATCTTCTCCTCCGGCTCGATTCCCACATGAAGGACCTTCTGATTCGCTCCGATGATCTCAACCCCACCTGCTCGGAATAGCCTTCCGTCAGGCACGACGCCATGCATATCTTCGCCCCTCATGACGAGGTCGTAGACTCTGCGCACGTCTTCTGGGCTGCTTGGGTACCCTCGGTCATGGTCGCTGAGGTCCAGGTAGAGCCTTGCGAATTCCCTGAAGCGGCGGTCCCGTGACGGATCGTCCATAGAAAGTTCCAGGTCGAGGGCATCGCTCACCTGCCTGCGCGTGCTGTGAACGCCCTCCAGCTCGTTCGTGCTGACGACCTCGTCGATGACGAGGCTGCGCACGAGGGCGGCGCTTGCCACGGGGGGCAGTGCGCCCATGGCCGCCGAGACGGCGCGCTCGTTGCGCATGACGCGTTCGTTGAGCACGGAGAGCTCTCTCGGGGTAACAAGGAACAGTTCTCCGTTCGGGGTCAGCAAGCTTGTGCGAAAGGTCGAGTCGGCTTCGAGTCGCTCCCGTGCAAGACGCGCGTTGTGCGCGAACCTGTCGGAGGAAGCATCCGCATAGAAGATCTTCTCAAGGGAGCGGTATGACATGGTCTGCGCCTCCGGACGTTGGGAGTATAACTAGTGGCGTCTGATAGTCACTCTTATTTATACTAACTGGCAATTAGTATAAAAAAGAGTGACCTATGATTCGCCTGTACTTCGTCCCTGCTTCGCGAGTGCGCAAGCTTAAAGGCCGGAATTGCGCACTCGACGGCGAAGACCGCCCCTCTCGCCACGAAGGGCCAGGTGGCCGGAAGCCGAGTGCGCAAGCTGAAGCCTTCAGACTGCGCACTCGACGCTTGGGCGGTGGAGAGGGGCCGCGACTGGATCGGTCGCGGCCCCTGAAAGAGAAAAACTCCGCAGCTGACCCCAGCCGGCTAACCCCCGGCTCGTCCTAGCTTGCTGCGGAGACCAAGAGACTCCCCGTGTCACAGCGGGTAAGAGAACCGCCATCCCTGGGGGGCACCAGTCCTCCTTGACCGCGGCACTAGGACTTGTAGTCGCTTCCCAGCACCACGACCACGTCGACGCTGCTGTTCCAGCTGCCGTCGTTCTCCTCGATGATGGAGTCGTCCAAGCCCAGCGTCCTTGCCGCGCCACGGGCCTTTGCCGACGACGAGGCGTTGTAGATGACGCGCGTGGTGTCCGAGTTGGAGTCCGCGTTGCCCGCCATGGCCGAGAAGCCCGCGCCTACGAGCTTGTTGGCGGCGTTGCCCGCAGCGCCGTTCTTGCCGCTCGCGTTGAGCACGCTCACGTTCCCAGAGTAGACGGGCTCCTCGCTTGCGCTCGAGGCGGTGACGGAGTCGCCGCCCGAGCTCTTGCCAACCGACCCCGCCACGCCTGCGGTGGTGTCCTGCGAGGCGTCGCTGTAGGGTGGAAGACCCTGGTCGACGCGGTCCATCATCACCTTCCATGCTGCAGTGTCGCAGATCTCGTACCAGAGGTCGTTCATGTACTTGGCGGTCGTGGGACAGAGTCCGGAGTAGATGTCCTCGTCCACGTCCATGCCGATGAGCTGCGAGGCAAGGCCCGCGATGGACGAGACGTCGAGGTCGGTGGTGACGTATCCCGCCATGGTCGAGACCGTGTTGGCCATGGTGATGGGGTCGCTGGAGAGCACCTTCTTGGTGACGGCGCCAATGAGCATGCGCTGGTTGGCGGCGCGGTAGAAGTCGCCGCCCCCGTAGTTGTCGTAGGCGTGGCGGGTACGTCCCAGGAGGGCGGCCGTCTGGCCGTCCAGGGTGTTCTCGCCCGCGGGGAGGTCGAGACCGGTGTAGTCGGGGTCCTTGACGTCCACGGGCAGGTCGACGGTGACGCCTCCCACTTGGTCGACGATGGCCGCGAATCCGTCCATGTCCACCTCGGCATAGTGGGAGATCGAGACTCCGGCGAACTCGGAGACGACCTTCGTCGCGTAGGCCGCGCCGCCATAGGAGTAGGCGGCGTTGATCTTCTGCTTGCCGTTGACCCCCAGGTCGACGTAGGTGTCGCGGGGAATGGAGACCAGCGTCACCTTCTTGTTTTGGGGGTCCACGCGGGCAAGGATGATCGTGTCGGTGCGGTAGTTGCTGCTGTCGGCCCCGTACTGCGAGTCCTGGGTGCGCTCCTCGTCCTTGTCGACGCCCAGGAGCAGCATGTAGAAGGGCTCGTTGTACTTGGTCTCGGTGAGGACGGAGCGAAGCTCGCTGGTCACGCCGGCGCCCAGCTTGCCGTTGATGCTGATGACGTAGCCCCAGACGCTGACGGCGGCAGCCACGAGCAGAACGGCCACGCTGGCGAGGACGCCGCGCAGCACCTTGCCTCTGCGGGCGGAGGCGCGCTTCTTGGCGTAGTAGGGAAGGGCGTTGCGCCTCGAGAGGATGTCTGCGGAAGGCCCGCCGGCGAAGCGCCTTCCCCTGCTGGCGCGTCCCTCGGCCTGCTCCTGGTCGCTGTTCCTCAGATGTCGCATGGGCTAGCTCCGCATCGCTATCTACTCGTAGTCGACCCCAAGGGTGACCACGACATCGTAGCCGTCGTACTGGCTGTCGTTGCTCTCCTTGTATGTGACCTTGAGCCCGAGCGTCCGCGCGACTCCCGCCGCCTCTGCCTCGTGGCCCGTCGTGTAGGTGATGGTCGTGGTCTGAACGCTCGCCCCGGCGTTACCGGAGCTGGCGCCAAAGCCCGCCCCGTCCAGCTTATCCGCAGTCTTGCCCGCAAGGCCGTCGGTGTGGGTGCCGTTGAGCACGAGCACGTCGCCCGAGTAGCTGGGCTCGACGTCGGAGGATGTAGAGGCGTTCTTCTCGCCTGTCGAATCACCCTGGGTGGTCGCGGCGGTCGAACTTGCGTTGGAGCTGTTGTCGCCGATCCGCGCCGAGGCGTCGCTCGCCAGGTCTTGGTCGCCGTCCTCGTAGGGGCTGAGGCCCCTGTTGACGCGGTCCATCATCTTCTTCCAGGCGGCAGTGTCGCAGATTTCGTACCAGGTGTCGTTGACGTACTCCGGCGTCGTGGGTTCCATGCCGCTCATGATGTCGCTGTTGACGTCCATGCCAAGGAACTGGGTCGAGAGGCTGGCGATCGATGACACGTCCATGTCGGTGGTGACGTAGCCGGCGAGGGTCGACACCGTGGACGCGAGCGTCAGGGGGTTGCTCGCCAGCACCTTCTGGACCACGGCGCTGATCACGATGCGCTGGTTGGCGGCACGATAGCGGTCCCCGTCGCCGTAGACGTCGTAGGCGTGGCGGGCGCGACAGAGAAGGGCCGCGGTCCTGCCGTCCAGGGTGTTCTGGCCTGCCTTGAGGTCGAGGCCGGTGTAGTCGGGGTCCTTCACGTCCACGGGCAGATCGACGGTGACGCCACCCACCTGGTCCACGACCGCAGCGAGGCCGTCCATGTCGACCTCGGCGTAGTGCGAGATGGGCACGCCCGCGAAGTCCGATATGACCTGGGTGGCGTAGGCCGCCCCGCCGATGGAGTAGGCGGCGTTGATCTTCTGGGTGCCGTTGGAGCCGAGCTTGACCTGGGTGTCTCGGTGGATGGAGACGAGCGTGACCTTCTTGTTCTGGGGGTCGATGCGCACCAGCATGATGGAGTCGGAGCGATACGCGTTGTCGGAGCTGCCATACTCGGAGCCTCCGGCACGCGACTCGTCCTTGTCGATGCCCAGGAGCAGCATGTAGAAGGGGTCGCCGGCCTCGTGGTCGCTGAGCACGGACGAGAGGGTCTTGTTCACGCCCTTGTTGAGCTGGGCATTGATGTTGCTGACGTAGGCCCAGGCAGTGGTTCCCAGCGCGACCATGGCGACGAGCAGGGTCACGAGCACGACGCGCACGGCGGCATGGCGGCGACGCGAGCGGCGCATCCGGGAGTAGTGCTCCAGAGACCCCTCGCGCGAGAGCTCCTGGGCGCCAAGCTGCTCTGGCAGCGAACTCCTGCTCTTGGCCAAGGGGGCTCCTTTACCGTTGACCGTGCTTCTTTGGGCAGGGAATCCGGGTATGAATTCCTCCATGTAACCACCTAATAATAGACGCAGCGGCCTGCCCGCGCATGAAGCACACAAACGCGCGCGGGCGTCCTATGCGGCCTTTGCGCTGGTCTACAATGAACCGGAAAAAAGCAGCACCGATGGCGACGTCGCACCGTCCGGCGTCGCGGCACGAACCCATGCACAGAACAGGAGCAGCAATGAAGGCTACCAGGCCAGGACAGTTCGTCGCGGTCTTCGACTTTGGCGCCCAGTACGGCCAGCTGATCGCACGTAGGGTGCGTGACCTGCACGTCTACTCAGAGATCGTTCCCTGCGACATCTCCGCCGACGAGCTGAGACAGATGGCCCCCTCCGCCATCATCCTGTCCGGTGGCCCCGCCTCCGTGTATGCGGACGACGCGCCTGACATGGACGCCGCCGTCTTCGAGCTGGGCATCCCCATCCTGGGCTTTTGCTACGGCCAGCAGATCATGGCCGTCAAGCTGGGTGGGAAGGTCGGCCACACCGAGAAGGGCGAGTATGGTCCCGCGACGCTGGTGCGCAAGGGCGAGGCGCACATCCTCGACGGCACGCCCGAGGGCGGGCAGACCGTGTGGATGAGCCACCGCGACGCCGTGAGCCAGGTGCCCGAGGGCTTCGTGGTTACCGCCAGCACCGAGACCTGCCCCATCGCCGCCATGGAGTGCCCCGAGCGCAACCTCTATGCCACGCAGTTCCACCCCGAAGTGCGCCACACCGAGCACGGCCAGGACATGCTGAGGAACTTCCTCTTTGGCGTCTGCGGGCTTGAGGCCAGCTGGACCATGGACAACATCGTCGAGCAGAAGATGGCAGAGATCCGCGAGGCGGTGGGGGAGCGCAAGGTGATCCTGGCGCTCTCTGGCGGCGTCGACTCCTCGGTGGTCGCGGCCCTCGTGCACCGCGCCATCGGTGACCAGCTCACCTGCGTCTTCGTCAACCACGGCCTGCTGCGCAAGGGCGAGCCCGAGATGGTGGAGCAGGTGTTCCGCGAGCAGTTCAACGTGCCCCTGGTGCACGTGCACGCCGAGGAGCGCTACGCCAGGATGCTGGCCGGCGTCACCGAGCCCGAGCAGAAGAGGCGCCTGATCGGCACCGAGTTCTGGAAGGTCTTCTTCGAGGAGGCCCAGAAGATTGGTGGCGTTGAGATGCTGGCCCAGGGTACGATCTACCCTGACATCATCGAGAGCGGCGCGCGCAAGACGGGCGGCAAGGCTTCGACCATCAAGAGCCACCACAACCTGATCCCCTTCCCCGAGGGCGTGCACTTCGACCTCATCGAGCCCCTGGACCACTTCTTCAAGGACGAGGTCCGCGAGCTGGGCGTGAGCCTGGGCCTGCCGGCGGGCATGGTGTACCGGCAGCCGTTCCCTGGCCCCGGCCTTGCCATCCGCATCATCGGCGACGTCACGCCCGAGAAGCTGGACATCCTGCGCGAGGCCGACGCCATCGTGCGCGAGGAGCTGGACGCGTACAATGCACGACTCTTCGAGGAGACGGGCGAGAGGAACAGCGAGCACAGCTGCTGGCAGTACTTCGCCGTGCTGCCCGACATCAAGAGCGTCGGGGTCATGGGAGACGAGCGCACCTACGCGAGGCCGATCATCGTGCGTGCCGTGGAGTCCAGCGACGCCATGACCGCAGACTGGGCGAAGCTGCCCTACGAGGTGCTGGGCAAGATTAGCAGCCGCATCGTGGGAGAGGTCGCCGGTGTGAACAGGGTCGTCTACGACGTGACGCCCAAACCGCCCGCGACTATTGAGTGGGAATAAGCGGATGAGTCATGTCGATGACGGGAAAAATATGACTTCCCAAGTATTGCCGATAATAAAAGGTCTGCTGGTTCTACTTGCAATTGTGCTTATCGTCGTATGTGGCATCGCGGTCTTGATTTCCCTTGCAGCCCCTGGAGTCACAGCCTTTTTCTCGTCTCTTTCGGCTCTCGACTCTGCGATTGTAGTTGCGCTGATAACGGCTACGGTGTCCGTGATCACGTATGTCTCAGGCAGCATCGCAAACAGCATCATGAAAAGAAATGAGTATTTGCGCATGCATCGTGAAAAACCCTATATGCAACTCATCTCGATGTTCTACGATTTCCAGACCCAAACCAAAACAGGAAAAGAATTTACCCAAGAAGAGTTAATCAATTTATTTAATCAGTTTACTAAGGAGTTGACCCTTTGGGGCTCTTCCAAAGCGATTAAGGTTTGGGGGAATTGGCGAGTCGCTTCATCTAGGGGCCTAGCAACCCCAATGATCTGTTGTTCGGAATGGAAAAAGTCCTGATACAACTCAGAAAAGACATGGGATTAAAGCATGGAATCGCAGAAGGCGATTTGCTTCGTCTGACCGTAAATGACATTGATGACTACATTGGGTCCAACAAGAAGTCTGCTTAGAGGAGTGACGAGACTTTTTCATCGGTACCGACTTTTTATATGTTGTTGCGGGGAAATCCCACCTTCGTCAATAACCAGAAACGCATTCACATTTGTATTAAAGGTCCAAGGGGATATGCGATCAAGATAATTTGGAAATTCTTTGTTTGCACCAGTGTAAAGATATGGGCAAAAATCGAAAGAGTGCAAGCGCTCCGCAAATAGCTTTCGTCCTTGGACGGTGCAAAGCGAATTGTGAAAACGGTAGAAAAACATGCAAAGACTAGGCGATAACCCAGTAAATCACTCGAGATGACGCATCTCCTCGAGCTTCCCCCAAATGAAAATCGGCATGTGAAAGCCGCTTCTTCAATACAGCGTTTCAGCTCGTGTGTAGTCGAGCCCGTGTGTTGACAGTAGCGGTTACCCAACCGATGAGAGAATGTGTGGTGGCAATAGAAGATATAGACTGCAAATCTGCAAGTGTCAAACCACAACACAAGGAAGACGCCTGCGACAGTGACCATATGGTCAGTAGTACGTTGAGCTCAGGGTTTCCGCTGTTCAGATGTATCTACCTTCGGCCTTGCAAAAATACTCACTTCAAGTGGCTATGCGACGCGTTGCCACCGACTAACACGTCCCTGGCCTATGTTTAGTTTTCGGCGCGGCTTTCTTTCCTCGTCCGACCTTCATTCTTCTAGCAATGGCCAGTCGACCAGGTCGTGAGTGTCAAGACCACCCTTACCGGTTGTATACGACAGCTCCTCATTGATTTTAAGTACAAGGCCTATCAACGCTGCCAGCATGAGACAGTAGTCTGATATCATCTCTTTCTCGGATAAGTCTGATACAGAGCCGGACCCATGGTCGTATTTATTCCTCAGTGCCAGGGCGTTGCTAAACTTCGCGTTATTGAGCAGGTAGCTCAGGTAGTCCGCTTCATCTGGCGAGAACAGGGTGTCCGAGTATGCTATAACCTTTTCTGATGCCAGCTTCTCGACCTGCTCAGAATAGTGAGCGAAATCGCAAAGCCTTGCCGCCCCTCGTCTCCACATCAGTGCGATAAGATGCGCCCGCAGGGTCAGGTGCAGCACACCGTCGTTGTCGGTTTCCGCGAATCCGTTGTTGATTAAATGCATTAGTTGGGGATGATAAATCTCATGGAAATCATTTTCCGTAAGGTGTGAACGCGTCACCAGCCTGTAGAACCCGCTGCCATCTTTTGGATGCGTGGGAGAGTGTGCGAGCGGCGACTTGTCGCTGAGGAGTAAGTTGGCGGGACGCCCGAATTCCTCGCCTTCGACAAGGTATTTCCTGTCAAGCAGCGAGGGAACCTCCCTGAAGTCTTTGATGGTCACGTACGGGAAATAGCCAGTATCTATAGCCCCATTCTCAGCATATAACTTAAACGCCTTGAGCGCGCGTTCGATTTCGGGGCCGATTGCTTTGCACTTGTCCAGCCAAGATGTTTCCTCGGTCGGAAGACTGATGCTGAAGCCCTCGACTTCGAACTCGTCCTTGATGTAGTCGTTGAAGAACCACTCGATTGCGTTTTCGAGCCTTGTTTCATTTTCGAGCAAGAGCTTTTCGTACAAGAGGATCTCTCCTGGAACGGCCATGTTCTCCATTCTCGCCTCAAGTGTCATCTGGTACTCGTCATGGGGATGCAGGCCCATGATCTTTTGCAGTGTGGATGCGGTCCGCTTATGGGAAGAACAATTCAGTATGCCGTCTCTTCCTACGAAGTCGAAGACATAGAGGAAGTTGTTGAGCACGGTTGCATGGTCTGTATATTTCTGAAGCCATTCCAGACCAAACGTGCGATTGAGAATGCCATCCTCGTACGTCGCTTTCTTGCACGCTCTCTGTTCTGGCGAGAACTGCACCCCCGAACCAAAGTGCACGCCGGCATTTGGGTCGGGAAATATTTCCTTCTCCAAGGATCTGGCACGCCTCTGCGCCGTAACTCTCACCTCGGGAGATGGGTTGTATTTTCCGTTTGCGCCTGAGGGCCAGCTGGCAAGGACGCGAACATGGTTGAGGTTTATCTCTGGAGGAGTGCCGCCGAGATATGACAGCATTATTTGGTCAATTCCGGCGTTTGAGAACGACTGCGGCAGGTAGAGACATTTGCCCTCATTGTCTTTCACGGCGAAAGCGCCGATGATGGCCTCTGCTGAAATGCGGGCATTGGTTAGCATGGCCCCTGTCAGCAATGCATCATACCGATTCACCACCTGCTGATATCCCAGAAGACGTGGGATCTGATTCGGGAAAGCATTGAGCAGAATACCAAAGCTCTTGTCCGGCACATTGCCCCATAGGTTTGCCGCGGCGAGAAACTCCCAGAAATGTTCCGTGTACTGCAACTCAACACCATCAAAGACTGTCGTAAGGCCCTTGCTTTCGATAAGGCCCGAAACCACTTCGCAAGCAATGGCAAAAAGCCTTCCAGCTGACTCGACTAGTGCTGTGGGATTCGTGCTTTCAAGAAAATTACCATATGTCTCTACAATTAACTTGCACTGATGCACCTCTATGGCATCGTTTACGGTCACAATATCCCGTATGGTCCACTTTTCCAGAACCTCGCCAGCCCGTTCGAAGTAGTACGACGCTGCAAGATCGGGCGCAGGAAAGTATTCAGCTCGGTTTTCATTGAAGTCGATAGGCATTGCTATGCTCCGATTCGATCAAGACGGTCAATCAAGATGTTGGCTTTCCCAAATTTTCTCACGACAGCTTCTCGCGGGTAAGAAGTAATCACCTACGCACTGAATTCCCCGCGTTAATTGAATAACTGAACGCAACACTCTTTGCGCTCGCCTCTTCAGCGGCAGCGGTTTCGCTGCCGCCTTTTCCTGACCGAGGCCATGGCATATTCTCCGAGCATCCCCAGGCGCGGGAGAAGGAGGAAGTCATGCCAAGGGAAAAGAACAAGCACATGGATATCGAGGACAGAATCGGGATTCAACAGGGGTTCGAAGCCGGGGAGAGCTTCGCGGCGATGGCCAGGGCGATAGGCGTCAGCACGTCGGCGGTGTCGAGGGAGGTAAAGGCGAACAGGGCCCCGCTATGTGCCCAAGCTGCCTCAGCAGGCATAGCCTCCTCGACTGACTTCGCATAGTCGATTCAGGAAAAGAGGCGGATTCTAGACAACTAATGCATCCGTCATAAAACATCACGTTGGAAGGCCGTGTCCAATGGCGGATAATACGATAGTAAGACATATGGTCGAGAGCGGGCCGGAAGAGGTCGGATCAGCTTTAAAGCTAGAAGCAGAGAACGAATACATCGAGCGCAGGGAAACCACCGCGGAGCTCAAGGCGGGCGCCGACTCGGTCGCCTCGATCCTCAACAAGCATGGCGTCCTCTGGTTCGGAACGCTCTCCGACGGCACCGTGGTCGGACAGGACGTGAACGACAAGACGCTGCGGAAGGTCAGCCAGGTCATACGCGAGCGCGTGAGCCCCTCGTTCGACCTTTCCGTTGACAAGGCCGTTTTCGACGGCAGACCGTGCGTCAGAGTCGAGTTCTCGGGCGACAACGCCCCGTATGCATCCAACAAGGTGTTCTTCATCCGCGTCGCTGACGAGGACACGAAGATGGACCCCGACCAGGTACGTTCCGTGATTAGAAGGCAGGAAGACAAGCGGGGCACCTGGGACGAGAGCGCTCGTCCCGCCGCGACATAGCCGACGTCGACGAGCCCACCCTTCGCGCATACGTGAAACGCGAAAATGACGCGGGGCGGATATCCCTCGAGTTCACCGACGTGGAAGACGTCCTCCAGAGGCTCGAGCTCATGGCGGGCGGACGGATGACGAACGCGGCGGATGTGCTCTTCTGCCCGTCCAGGAACGTGCAGCTGAAGATGGGCGTGCTCGCGACCCACGCGCGCTGAGATTCTCGACCTTCAGCAGGAGCAGGGCACTGTCTTCGATCTCGTTCGCAAGGCGGAGCTCTACGTCCTGAACAACACGCGGAGGCGCTTCGTCAAAAAGGCAGGGCCGCGCGACGAGATCCCCGAGATACCGCGCGACGCCGTGTACGAGGCGCTCATTGGCCAACGGCACCACGCTCGTGTTCCACCGCAACAACGCATTCACCGGAGTCGACGCTGAGGGCAATGCCTCACCAGGGAGTGCAGAAGCCGCACCGAAGGTCGAAACCCGCACTATAGCCCGGAAAAACCCACACTTTCGACCGACAACTCGCACTCTAACGAAAACGCGTTGCTGCCCTTCGAAAGCGCGCTTGCCCAGTCCGGCTTGGCCCCGGTCACAAAGCGAAGGGCCGTGATGCTGTACTCGGTGGTCTTCGGCCAGCAGGAGTTCAACTGGGGCAACGTGTCCAAGGCGACAGGGCTGTCGAGGCGATCTTCCTTCGAGCTTATCAAGAAGCTCAAGGAGACAGGGCTCGTGAATAGCGCAGACGGGCGTGGAAGGGGCGCGTACCGCTTCGTGCCGGCGAGGAAGCCCTTCGAGAGTTAGGGACTCGGATTCCTGCCTGCAGTGCGGATTGCCCCTTGCGCCCGATTCGCACGCTGGCGGACTAGAGGTTGATTCGGGAAAAGAGGCCGGTTTTTAAGCCACACGTTATTTCTCTCGCTGGGATTTCGGGGAATAATCAAGTCCGAGAACCGCGTTTTCCCAACAAAGGTGCAATTATTCTTTTTCGTACAGATCAACGGCTGATTCGAGAATGATTTGGACGAAGCGGTACGAGGCGGACGAGGTAACACGAGATGGAATCAGATAAGACCGCACGGACAACTGCAACAATCGAGTGGGAATAGGGAAATAGCCCATTTCATCTAGTCTCATCCTGCGCGTCTAGTCGCAGTGGCTTGCAACTAGTGCTTTGTATTGGACAAAGCCACCGGGACTTTCGGGGAGTGACAAAAGCAAATGAGCTCTGAAATCCTCGGATTTCGGGGCTTATCTCATGTGTGGTTACCTGCGGAAATACTCTTCACTCCACCGCGTAGGGGTGACACGTTGCGACCCGTTGCAAGGAGAAGCGACTAGATGCAAAAACATGCCAAAGCGAGAAGAGTATTTTCATCGCGTTTTTTAGTCGCAAGCCTATTTTGACCCGACCCATGTAGTCACTTTGTAGGCACCCCGCCTTTTCGGCCTTCCTTTTTGCAAAACCGCAGGTAGGAGTGAAGAGTGACAAATCGCTAAAATCCGCGTTTTCCGGCAATTCCGGGCCGCTTTCGGGGTATTCGGAAGGCCGTCTGTCACTCTCAACACCGTGTGCAATAGGCGATTTCGGGCCCTTTTTCGGCCCTAAAAACCGGCAATAGTAATGCGAGAGTGACGATTCCGGGCAAAGAAAAGGGACGTCGAAGCGTCCCCTGAAGAGCTATATGCCCTGCCCTAGCCCATGAAACGGGCTTTCCAGGTCTCGTAGTCGTCCTCGTCTATCTCGCCGGCGGCAAGCTGGTCCCTCATGCGCTTCCATGCTTTGAGGGCCTGCGCCGCCTTCCGTGAGCCTTCCTTCGCGGGGTCGGGCGCCACGGCCACTCCGTCTTCGGTGACGACGGGCACGAGGCCCAGCTCCTTCTCGTAGCGGAACAGCACCTCGAGGGCACCACGGGCGCCGCTCACGCCTATCTCGCGTATGGAGTCGGCGGAGACGTCCAGGGCCTCGGCTATGCGCTCTATCTGCTGGTCGCTGGGCGTCCTGATGTTCCGCTCGTAGTTGCGTATGGCGGACTCGGTGAGGCCCATCTCGTTAGCGAGCTCTCTCTGCGTCATGCCGCCCTCGTTGCGGTACCTGCGTATGCGCGCGCCTATCGTCATCTTTCCTCCTGAAAACGTATGTGTACAGGATATTGCAGCACGCTTCCGTGCGTAATCGATTGACAGCACGAACATGTGCTGTTCCTATGGAATGATTATGAGGAGCGGCGTATGTCGGTGAGGATGAAGCCCAACGGAACGTGGACGACGCAGGTGCGGTGCCGCGACTACAACGGTGACTCGCGGCACAAGATCAAGCGCGACTGCTAGCTCGCACGTCAAGCGCATCCGTATCCACGACTTGCACTACAACCACGCATCATTTCTCATAGAGATAGGCTTCTCTGCCGTGGTCATAGTCGAGCGACTGAGCCACGAGAGCTTGGACGTGACCTTCCGCTACGTGCACCCCTTCCCTGACAAGCAGGGTGAGATGGCGTACGCCTTCGACGCGACCAGGTCGGGCATCTGATGTCGTGCCCCAACGACCGCAAGCGAAGAAAAAAGAATATAATTATAGGTCCGACTGCTGGTGAGGCCCTCCACCTCGGCCTCGGCGAGGTGGAGGGCCTCACCAGCATCCGTTACGACATTGTGAGCCTTCTAGTAATCGGCTCCGAGAAGGTATTTCTGCGCCATCACAAGAAAGTCCTCAACGACAGAAGGTAGGGCCTAAAGCGGCTGCCCCGGGTCTTCGGGCTCGGGGCAGGGTAAGTTGCAAGCTATGATGACTGTCCTTCTACTTGTTGTTACCCGTCTTGAACTCCAGGCCTGAAGCGATGAGCTGACCAGGATAACGATCCTGCAAATGGTTCAGCACAGCTAGACAAGCGCGCTTTATTGCTTTATCGTCGGGCGGTTGATCTCTATCGAATATCGATGCACCATGTGACTGGTCATTGCACACCGTATAGATAAACTCACACTTACGAAGGTCGCTGCATTCTTTCGCATTGAGGTAATGGAGCAAATCGGGCTCTGCGGGATTGTCAAAACGCCAAAGAGTTTCGATAACCTGCCGAATCGAATTGCCCGTAGTATGTGTCGGGCTGCTACCTTCAATTGCGACATCATACAAATCTTGCAGATGCTCACTATAAGGAGTGATATAGCGCTTGTCGCATTTGCTTATCTTGCCGTCATGTAGTGTATAGAGATCTTGGACGATTTTATTCCTCGCCAGCATGTTAAAGAAGGCGCTGTTGTGAGTCAGCAGAAGGAACCGCACTCTCAGATTACCGGATTTATCAAATAGCACATTAAAATCTCTAATGACCTGGACAACACTATAAACATAACGATAGTCGAGGCTCGAAATCGGGTCGTCGATTACGAAGAACAATTTCTTCGCGTCATCATTGCTTTCAAGCAGGCTCCATGTCGAGGCCACATAGTGGCAGAACGCAAGAACAAACTTCTCGCCATCGCTCATTATGTCTTCCGCGTCATCCCCGAGCTCCGCGTCGCCGAGAGAAATAGTGAAGCCATCTGGATTGAAGACATATCTTGTGCCAAATACGCTGTGAACAAGGTTGGCGAGCATATCGGCGACAACCTGCCTTTTGGGGCGCCGTCCTTTAGACTCGGCTTCCTTTATTTCCGCGTCAAGTGCTTTGTATTGGTCTAGAATTTTCGCACGTTCCAAAATGAGCTTGTCACATTCATTGCGTACCTTATATTTTCCCTCGATGCATAGCTTATTTTTAGCATCAGACATCTCTTTCTTGAGATTACTTGCAGCCACATCGAACCAATTGAAAACCTCTTCCGCATTCGAAACGTGCTCTCGTATGCTGTCGAGCAAAGTTCTTAAGGACGCTACGCCGTCCGATGAGAGAACTATTGAGATATCCTCTTTCTTCTTGCTCAGAGCGTCATTGATTGTGTTTATTGAATTCTCCACAGCAGAGCATTCGGGAAGTTTCTCTAGTGAGACTTGCGCAACGTCATCAAACGCGCTCTTTAGAGAATCGTATTTAGCCGCCCTCGCCTGATAGTCGAGAAAGAAAGATTTATAGGTGCCCAAGAACTCTTTCAATGCATTAATTTGGTCATCTATAGCAGCTACAGTCTTAGCTTCTTGGCCCTTCAAATACTCCTCATACGTATGAATGAGCTGAAGGGCATTATCATTAAAGCTTCTGCCACAAAATGGACAATCATTCGCCTCAGCCTCTTTTATATATGTCAGGCCCCGTTCGATAAAAGCCCTCTTACGACGCATAGAGTCAGCAAAATCTTCTGCGAAGTTCTCCCTTGTGTACGAAGTCGCCAGAATTTCCTCAAGCGCATCAAACGATATCGCACTGTCGTCGAGAACAAGCCCAGCAAGCGTCGGGATGTCATCGGGTAGGTTCGCCAGAGCGTTAAATTTCGCAAGCGCATCGTTATATCGATTGGCACGGTTCTCTAAGGTGAGAATGTTTTCTGTCGTCAGTGTCTTATATTCGCTTAGACGGGACAGTTTATAACCCTTGAGTTCAGACTGCACTTGAACAACTGCGCTATCTATCGCATCTCGCTTGCGCTTGTCCTCTTCGCCAAGCTCGTTCAAGAGCTTCTTTTTGTCTGACACATCGATATTTTCCCTGCCAACAATATAGCCAGAAAACGCATCACCATTGATTGCGTAATGTTGGGACTGAAGGTTATCCCTAACGTAGTCGGTATTAAAAACATGAAATATATATCCTGTACCATTCTTTACAGATAGATTAGTTCTACGGGTTTTCTTAATACACAGTGATCCAGAGGTGTTTTTTCTGGTAAATGAGAACTCAAACTCGCCACTTGAGGCAGCACGATTAATAATCGTGTCGCTAACACTGGTTGTGCAGTCTTGATTTGCAATGCGAAATAGTCGACTGATACAAGTTTTGCCTTGACCATTTCCTGCATAAATAGCAACCTTTGAAGCACTGAGCTTGAGCTCAGCATTCAACTGTTCCTCGAATAATCCAAACCCCTTGAGTGCGATACCCCATGTCAGATTTGTTCCCATATCAATCACGCCGCCCTTGAATAGAAGTAATCGAAAATCCGCGTACGATATTCGGTGATGGAGTCGTCCGGATAGCTTTGTTCTGGAAGCTTATAGAGCTCGTCGCGTATGAGCGTGTCCACCTCGGCCAAGGTCTCGGGCTTCTCGGTCCAATGCGACATCTGAGAAAGACGCTTCCGGACGCTCTCGACCAGCTCCACGCAGAGGCTCTTCACCTTCTTGATGTCCTCTTTCGAAAGCGTGTCCTTGTAGAGCATGTCGAACACCGCAAGCTGTTCCTCGCTGGTGAACCCTTCACGCACATAGCGCTTCTGCTCGTCGTCGAGGTCCTGGGAGAGCTTCATCAGAGCCTCGAACGTTGCCTCGATAGTCGCTCGGTCTTGCTCCTTGTTGTACTGATCGATGATGCTCTCGTACCGTTTGAAGAAGTCGGATCTGGTAGGGTTCTGCTGCAGCGCAATTTCGAGCCTGCGCTCTATCACCGCGCGCATGTCGCTCAAGAGGAGGTTCTTCTCGGTCTTCTTCTCGAACTCGCGGTGTAGAAGGTCGAAGTCGATGGCGCTGATATCGAACTTCGCTGGCTCAGACTTGTCGACCTCGTTCACCTCTATGTGCTCGTCGATGATCGCCTGCAGCTGGACCATCACGTCGCCCGTATCCGCGACGTCGCGGCGCTTCATGACTTCCCGGTAGATGGCGTCTATCGCATCGCGATGCGCCCATGTATCGCGCGATACATCGCCACGCTCGATGAACTTGAAGAACTTGAAAAGCGATCGCGCCATGATCCCAAAGCGCTTCTTGATCTCGTCTCCAGCGGAGACTGTATCGGCGGCGCACTTTATCATGTTGAGCTTTTCGAAGCCATCGGCCGTCAGCAAAGACTCGAGCTCGAAGCCGCACTCGGCGAGGAAGCCCTCGATATCGGCAAGCAACTGTAAGACGCTCTCAATAAGCTCGCTCTTGTCCAGAACGGGAGAATCCCCAAGCGTACCCCACGGGTCACGCGTGTAGTCGGCAAGCGCCTGCCGCAGCGCCTTCACGACGCCGATGTAGTCGACAATGAGGCCGTTGCTCTTGCCTTTTGCCACGCGGTTGGCACGCGCGATTGCCTGCATGAGCGAATGCGCCTTCATAGGCTTGTCGAAGTACATGATGGATAGCGGCTTCACGTCGAAGCCGGTCAGCCACATGGCGCAAACAAAGACGATGCGAAACGGGTTATCAGGGTCGCGAAAGTCCTTGTCGAGCTCGCGCGTCTCCATCTTCTCGCGATGGGGTCTAATGTCGATGCCCCATTTCTCAAAGCGGGCGATCTCGTTCTGCTCCTGGCTCACGACCACGGCCATCTCGGTCTCGCGCATCCAGTCAATCTTGCGCTGCCGCTCGAGTGCCTCCTGCTGCGAGTCTCCCTTAAGCGCTCGTTTTTCCTTTTCGATAGCCTCCGACCAGTACTTCTGTACGAGATCGTGCATGCGCACCGCCGTCACCTTGTCGATGCTGATAAACATCGCCTTGCCGGACTCCCAGAGCCCCGAGTAGTGCTCGACGAAGTCCTTCGCGATGGTGTCCAAACGCTTGCTGCTGGTGACGATGTGGTACTCGCGGGAGAGATCGCGCTCGAGCTTGTCTTGCTGCGCGTCGTCGAGGTCGGCAGCCTCAACGGCATTTGCCAGTTCCTCGTTTATCTCGGGGTTCTCGATGTGCAGTAGGTCACTGCGGTTCTCGTAGTACAGGGGAACCGTTGCGCCGTCCTCCACCGCCGTCGCGAAGTCGTATACGGAGATGTACCCGCCGAACGTCCGTGCCGTGATGTTGTCGTTGGCGAAGAGCGGCGTGCCCGTGAACCCGATTCTGGATGCTGTCGGCAAGAGGCGGCACATGTTCGCCGCGAGGACCCCGTTGTTGGTTCGGTGAGCCTCGTCGCAGAGGATCACGACGTCGTGGTCAGGCGCTATGGGCTTGACGTCGGGGTTGTTGAACTTCTGGATGAGGGTGAAGATGAAGCTCGGGTTGCCCTTGAGCTTGCGAACCAGGTCCTCGCTGCTCGTGGCGACGTAGCTTCCCGGGTCGGACGTCTCCATGCAGCCGCAGTTGGCGAAGGTGCCCGCGATCTGCTTGTCGAGCTCGTTACGGTCCGTCACCACGACGAACGTGGGAGACCCCGTGAACTTGCGCAGAATCTTCCGCGCCAGAAACACCATGGAGTAGCTCTTGCCGGAGCCCTGCGTATGCCAGAAGACGCCGAGCTTCCCTTCCTTGAGCTCGCGGTTTCTATAGGCCTCCGCCGCCCGGTTAACGCCGAGGTACTGGTGGTTGCGTGCAAGAATCTTGTCCGTCGTACTTGACGAGTGGTCGAACAGGATGAAGTTCTCGAACAGGTCCATGAAGGTTGCCTTGTTGCACATGCCGCGCAGCATGGTCTCCAGGTCGATGCTACCCGGCTCGCCCTCTGCGAGGCGCTTCCACTCGTTGAAGAACTCATAGGGGCTGCCGAGCGTGCCGACCTTCGCCTCGAGACCGTTCGAGAGCATCACGAACGCGTTGAAGTAGAAGATCTGGGGGATGGTATCCTGGTAGTCGGTGTAGTTGTCCTCGAAGGCACGACGCACGTCCTTGTCGTGCCTCTTGAACTCGATGAACATGAGCGGAATACCGTTCACGAAGCCCACGAGGTCGCAGCGGCGACGGTGCAGCGGCCCGTCCACCCAGAGCTCCTCAACCGCGATGAAGCGGTTGGCGTCGGGGTGCTCGAAGTCGAAGATGGCTGCATACTCAGTCTGTTTGGTTCCATCTGGCATCTCGCGTTCGACGGGGATACCGTTGCGGAGGAGCGTGTACTTCTTCTCGTTGGTCTGAAGCAGCGTATCCGTGGCAAGCGTTGCCATGAGGGCATCGGCAGCTTGCTCACATTCCTCGACCTCGAGCCACTCGTTCAACTCAACGAGCGCATCGACCAGATAGCGACGCAGCACCACCTCGTGGTAGCTGTTGCGCCCGAGCGTGCCGTACTGTCCCAGCTCCTCGTTGTCGTAGGCATAGACGAGCTCCCAACCCATCTTGTGGAGCAGCTCGCCGGCAGGCTTCTGTACGGCTTCTTCCTCTGAATAGCGATTCTTTCCCATGACAGCACCCTAAACGCTTCCTCTATATGCCCTGTCCTGCGGAATCATCTGGCTAATCCAGCCATCATGACGGAGCGCAATCTCATATAGCGCAATGCGAGAGAGCATGTACAGCTCCTCATCGCTGTCGTTGGCCAAATCCATAGTCACATACGGGCGGAATACAGGCTCGATCTCTTTGAGCTTGAGCCTGCCCCACGCAGCATCGCTTGGCCCGCTCGTTCCATCCAGATAGCCGATTTTCTCAAGTTGGTAGTCAAATCCGTCGAGTTCGTTGCAACGCCTGTCTGCGTAACCGAGGTTCTCAAACAGCACCCAACCACTATCGTCATCTTCGATGCCCCCGTGCTCTGGGCCCTCGCGGGACATGTCTCGCAGCACGTTCAACTGCAAGCCCAGAGCAAATCTCCAGGCATTTGCATACCTTTCTGCGGGTCCATGGTTTGCAGGGTTGGATGGCTCGAACGCAACCGCCCTCTTTGCGAAGTCGTATACGAAATCATTGTTCGTACCGAAACGTTCCGCCTCGACTTGCTTGAGACGTTCGATGAATTCGGCTTCTGGTTCGTCTTCCGCTCGATCAGGAACGGGCGTATCTCGGAACTCCTGAATCTTGCTTTCCTGAAATCGCTCTAGTGCCGTGCCGATCTTGTTGAGAAGGCTATAGCGGTATTTGATATGCGCAAACACCTGATCCATGTGGATGAAGATGTCCTCGCCCCAGCTGTTCGCGTCGTTGGTGAATGCATGCCCATGCAAGTCACAGTTCCATGCAAATTCAAGAAGGGGCCCTCTAACCCACGTTACGTAGGGGCAAGTGACGATATCGGCATTATGGTACATGCCCTTGTAGCGGTTCGTTTCCGTGGGGTGCACGGCACAGAGCGAGCGCAGGAACTCAAAGTACTTCCTGTCCGTACCTTTGCCATCGCTGCCAGGCATGTGGAAGGCGTCGGTACGTGCGTTCTCCTTGCTCAAATCCACGCCAAAAACATCTGCCAGCATGTCGATGCTGTTGAGCACAACGGAGGCGTTGTTGATGAAGTTTATGAAGTTGAAAGCACTTCCATGTTCCATTACACCAAGCGTCTGGTCATTTAGGTAGCCTACGGTATCTCGTATTCGGTGCACGCAAGTGCAGATGCAGTCCCATGCAGGTACCCCTCGATACTTCTTGTTAGTAAACGCCTTCTCTACGAACGAAACCTGTTCGGAGATGTGTTCGTGTGCATCCAGTGTCGCGTTAAACTCTTCAATAAGATCCGGGTCGAGGTGTATCTGAAAAGTCTTAGTTGCATTCATACTTAGGCCTCGATTTCGCCAGACATGAGCTTGGGAAGGAGACGATTGCGCGCCTCTTGAGCCATATTGATTTGACTGCGCAGAGTCTCAACTTTGGTAAGGATGGCTTCAGCAATTCCCGCAAACTTATTCTGGAGCTCGTCGGAAGGAATCGGGATATCGACAGATACAAGCGCTTCCGGCTTCAAATGCAGCACGTTTGTTCCGTTAGCAAGCATTGCAGCGTAATGAGACAAGCCTGAGAATCGCAAGGTCGCGTAAAGGTAGAGGTTTGAAATCTTTTTCGGTACAAGTTTAATAAGGTCCATGGAAATCAAGGCTCCATCAACTGAGCTCGGCGTAATGGCAACGTGGCCAACAAGTCTGCGTTCCTTTGTCATGTCAGTTACGGCCATCAAAATGTCGCCGGAATGAATGATCTGATCAGGTTTGAAATCGCCGTTATAAGGCTTATCTGCCCCATCAGTCCAACCACCATAAGCACGTATGTTATTGAGGTTAACGAGATGCAGACTTCCATTATCAACGAGATTCGCAGAGGTATAGGAGCGTCCACGTACAATATCGGTCACACTGAGCAAGCTCTTCGTTGGCCAGCTGTTAACTTCGCTATTGAAAACAAACCATTCCCTGTAGAGACGCTGCGCGGCCTCCTCAAGCAGCTTTATCTGCCTTCGGTTGTTCTCGATGAGGTTGTCGTACACGGAAAGGACATCAACAATTGCATCTTGGATTTCTAAAGGCGGGCACGGTACCTCGAAGGCAGCTATCATTTCTTTTGTCAATGCATTTCTTGATGCACCCTTGCCATTAGCAAGTTGAAGCATGCATGACTGCATCAAGGGCGAAGCTAAATAGTAAACAAGAAACTCGGGTCTGATTTGATTATTCTCTGGCCTAACAATTGCCACGTGCTGATTAACGCGTGCAGGCAATACGTTTTCTGGCACTTGACATACGCGAGCAACAGAGTCACCCGTAATATTCAATAGAACATCTCTGGGCTCTACCGTTACGCTTGACAATTTATTGGCCGCGTCATTGGTAATGCATGCTAAACCACCGTAATCGAACTGCAGGTTATGTATGTTTTGACTTCGTATCTGGTGTACACCAAAATCGATGTAGACGGACTTCCCGCCCTTTGGCGTCGCACCACTGCCAATTTTGGAGCAAACCTTTCCAAGCTCAACCCGTGACCAACTCATAGCCCAAACTCCTCGAAGTTGCGAGAGATAGTATCCATGAGCTCGTTGCTCTCTGCTTGAAGCTGCTTGAGCTCGACGTGAATCTCGCCCATGCGCTCGTGAAAGTCCACGCCGTCATCCTCTTGGGGCGGCACCCCAACGTGCGCGCCGGGCGTCAGGCTCCAGTTCTTCTCCTCAATCTCCTCTTGCGTGGCAATCTTGCACAGGCCAGGTACGTCTGCATACGTCCCCGCACCGAACTTCTCTGTGAGCCACAGGACCTCGTCTATGACGGTGAGACGCTCCTCAAGCTGGGAGATTTCCTCCGCAAGGCTCTCGCGAAGGAGCTTGCGCTCACGTGGCTTCGCGGCGTCGACCGTCTTCTTCACCTGCTCCTTGCGCTTCTCGATGAAAGAGGCGAGAGCCTCATGCGCTGCGGGAAAGTCACCGAGTGAGGTGACGCTTGCCAACGCCTTCTTGGCATCTTCATCGTCAATCGCTTCCGAGGCATCGCGTATTTCCGCGCAGTACTCGTCGAGCAGTTCGGAGTATTTCTCCGTCTGCCCGCGATAGAGCCATACGATGGCGGAGAGGTTCTTGAGTTGCCAAGGGCTCCACTCGTTATGCGTGGTGTCGATTACCGTATGATAGTTCTGAACGTCGATGAAGAGGACCTTGTCGCGCAGCTCCTCCGGCTTTCCCTTGTCGAAGAACCACAGCGTGCAGGGCAGGCTCTTCGTGTAGAAGAAGTTGTTGCCCACGTAGAGCATTGTGTCCACATGCCCGGTCTTCACCAGCGTCTCGCGAAGACCACGATCCTTGCCGGACGAGTCGGTGGCAGATGACGCCATGACGAAGCCGGCGCGGCCGGTCTTATTGAGATACGAGTAGAAGTAGTTGATCCACAGGTAGTTGCCGTTGCTGAATTCGCCCTTCTTGTTGATGCCCGAGACGCCGAGCGGCATGCGGCCTGCGGCAATGGCGTCTTCGGACTTCACCTTGTCCACGTTGAAGGGAGGGTTCGCCGCCACGAAGTCGCATGAGCCGTCGAGGGAATGGGCGTCGCTGTAGAAGGTGTTCGCCTCGTCGCCGCTCTTGATCTTGCCGTTCATGCCGTGGACGGCCATATTCATGAGGCAGAGCTTGGCGTTGTACTCGACCTTCTCCTGACCGTAGAAGGTCATGGACTCAATGGGGTTGCCACCGTGCTCGCGGATGTAGTCACTCGCGGAAACAAACATGCCACCCGACCCGCAGGCAGGGTCCAGCATCGTGCCGTGACTCGGCTCGATGACGTTCATGATCATACGCACCAGGGACTTCGGGGTGAAGAACACGCCATCGTCACTTGCGACCGCAGGGGCGAACTTGCCCAGGAAGTATTCGTAGATGCGGCCGATGATGTCGTCGCCGTCCTCGTCGAGGGCGGGGTTGTTGAAGATGCGCAGCGTCTCGCGGAGCAGGTCGCTGCCGAGGTCCGTGTAGGTGCGGGGCAGTACGCCAGCAAGCTGGGGGTTCTGGCGTTCCAGCGCCGTCATGGCGTCGTTTACCCGCTTGCCGATGTTCGTCTCGTTCTCGGGGAGGTTCAACAGGTAGTCGTAGCGCGCCTCTTCGGGAAGGAACATCGCGCCGCGCTTTGTGTAGTCGGCAGCCTCGATGGGCACCTGCCTGCCGGTGGCATGGGCGCGGCTCTCCTTGATCTGGGCGTCCACGGTCTTGAAGCGGCCCCATGCATAGCGCAGGAAGATGAGGCCGAGCACCGGCATACAGTACTGCTGGCTCGTTAGCTTCGAGTTGGCGCGCAGGTTATCTGCCGCTTCCCACAGTTCCTTCTCTAGCTTCTTGATGTCTGCCACTGGCTACTGCCCCTTCTTCGTAAGCTCTTCGATCATGCACATGCGGATGAAGGCGCTGAAGCTCACGCCCTTGAGGGCGGCAGCCTCCTTGCCCGCATCGCGCAGGTTCTCGGGAATCCTGATCGTGATGGCGGCCATGTCGCCGCCCACGAGGAACTCCTGCTTCTCGGTGTCCGTCGCCCCGTTTTCGACGAGGTCTGAGTACTTCATCGCCCGGCCTCCGTATGAGTCGGAATACAATACATTTGCAATATATTTTATCACCGGCTTGCGACAGCAGGCGCAAGCCATCGGCCAAATACAGCACGATTTCGTGCTGTTTCGTGGTACAATCCAAACGGTAGCAAGCTTCCTATGTCGTACGCACAAGGCGCACGCATAGGGCTTGGGTCGGTGGCGGCAATAAACCCTTCGTTAGCGTATGCGTTGCCGTGGGGGCCGTCTTGCGACCGAGCGTCGCGGCCCTCCGGCCGATGACGCTGCGGGGGATGCCCCGCGCCCCTGGGAGGCAGGCGCCCTCCGAGCACCTGCCCTGAAGACGAGGAACGATGATGAGCGGACGCTGCGAGCGCGTATACGTGAGGCTCACGCCCGGCGAGAAGGACCGGGCGCTCGACTTCGCGTCGCGAAACGGCCTCACCGTCTCGCAGCTCGTTCGCGTGCTCATCCAGCTGCCCGCCGACTGCACGGTGGAAGGCGCCCGCACCGCCGTGGTGCTCGACCGCGCCTCCGCAGGTAGGCTCGAGCGCGAGATGCGCCGCTGGGGCAACCACTACAACCAGGCCGTGCACGCGCTCAACCGCATCGCCTACTACGCCGAGCGCGGCAGCCTCAGGACCGACGAGGCGCAGCGGCTGCTGAGCGTCGCGGCGGGAAACCTGGAGGATTTGAACGTCACCGTCGTGCAGCTGCGCGAGGAGACGCATGATCTCTGTAGCCACGCGATCGTGAGCGTGTAGCCGTGCCCTACGTGAAGTGCATATCCGGCCATACGAGCGCCCGTGCCGTGCAACGCTACCTCGAGAGGGGCGGACGCGCCCTGGCGACCGACTTCCTGAACATCGACGCCCCGGTCTCCGGGGTGAGGAATGGCCTCGAGGACCACGGGCGCATCGACTGGTGGCGCGAGATGGACCGCACGCGCGCTGCCTTCGGAAACGATGCCGCCTGGAACGGACACCGCGCGCGGACGTGGAAGCACTACATACTTTCGCCGAACCCCACAGACGGCATCGAGCTTCCGCGCCTGCGCAGGTTCGCCACCGCGTGGGCCAAGGAGAACTTCGGTGACTACGAGGTGGCGATCGTCTACCACGACGACAACGAGGGCCGCATCCCACACGCCCATGTCGTCGTCAACAACACGAACCTCGCGACGGGACGGCGCATCCAGGAGCCCGACCCGAGGGCGGTCAAGCGCTCGGTGCAGAAGCTCGCGCGCGACATGGGGCTCTCGTGCTTCGAGGACGCGCCCCACCCCGCCGCTTCTAGGCGGACGTGCACGGCGAGGCTGCGTCAGCGGATGCACAGCGGGCGCGCGGAGCGTGAGCTCGCCTCCAAGGGAGCGTACTCCTGGGTCTCCGACATCCGCTCGCGCGTGGCCATCGCGCGCATGGTGGCGAGGAGCGAGGGCGAGTTCGAGAGCGTGCTCTCCGCCATGGGCGTCACGGTCTCGGAGAACTCCGCCAAGGCCGCGCATCGCGACTGGGTCTACGCCCTGGCGGAACAGCCTACGAGAAGGGTCGGCGGCGAGCGCCTCGGCCTGTCGTTCTCCCGCGAGTCGCTGGAGAGGCGCTTCGCGGCAGGAGCTGCGGGTCGGCTTGCCGACGCTACGGAGCGCAGGCTCTACGAGTTTGCCCGCGAGGCATGCGACCTCGGCGACATCAGAGAGCTGCGCAGTCTCGCCGACGCCGTGTCTGTGTGCGAGACGGTGGGGGCGAGAAGTGTGGACGACCTCGCCCATGCGATGGGACGCCTGCCCGAGGGCTTGGATGCCGCAAGGGCTGCGGAGGCCGTGGCCTACGTCTCCGAGAAGGGGCTCCTTCCCCGCCACGGCGCACGTGGAGCTCAGAGGCGCGCCCGCGCGCCAGAAAGGCCCTGGGAGAAGGACCGGCCCGCATGGATGAGGAATAGAGACGGCGACGTGCGGCAGCAGGAGCCGCAGGCGCCACGCAAGCAGAGGGACAACCGCGACGGAAGGGGCGGAGATGCTCGTTAAGACCTACTAAAGCACCGGGCACCTCGACGTGTTCGATACCGCGACGCTGACGGACTCGTCGCTCTTCAAGGGCAACGTGCTCACGGACTACGCGCTCAAGGTCGCAGATGCGCGAGGCGGCAGGGCGCTCTGGCTCGACCTCTTCTACTACGAGGCGGCTGACGCCTACAAGGGCGACACGAACCCGCACGGCCTGCCCGTGGCGCGGCGCAGGGACGGATGGCCTTGCGTGCTCGCCGACGAGGAGGACCTGAAGACGCTCATCAAGGTGAGCGTCGACGGCGAGGACGTCCTTCTGCGCCAGGGGGACGAGTTCATGGACGCGCTGAGGCTGAAGGCAGCCTCCGACGCGGCATGGCGCACCAACCCGGCGGCGGTGGCCACGCACGACTACTACCTCGCGGCGGACGACGAATGTGACCCTTGCGAGGCCATCGGATATTCGGAGAGCGGCTACGAGCGCGTGGCCACGATGCAGCGCAGGACTTCAGTTCCTGATGACCGTCAGGAAGACATGGAAGGAGCTGACGATGAGAACCGTTTTGAGGATCACTAGGTTGTTGTTCAAGGCCGTGTTCAGGTGGATGTGAGATTGGGACATGGGCGGTAGAATGGAACATGTGAAGATGGGAGGGAAGATGGTGGGAGACATGAGGCTGCGAAAGCCGATGCTCACGGCTGAGCAGCTTGTCGAGCACCTGAAGTCCAGGGGCGTGGCGTTCGAGCTCTGCTCCGAGCAAGATGCGGTCGCATACCTCTCGGATGTGAACAACTACCTCAGGGCGGCGGCCTACAGGAAGCTCTACTTCCGCCAGGTCGATGGCGACAACCCTGGCGACTACGTGAACCTCGACTTTAAGGACCTGGTGGAGCTCTCCGCGATAGACCGGCGCCTGCGCGAGACGCTCCTCTCCGCGACCATAGATGTCGAGCACTTTGCCAAGGTGCGCTTGCTACGCATGTACGAGGAGCATAACGAGGACGGCTACGCGATCGTCTCCGACTACCTTGCGTCGATCAGCTCGAAGCAACGTGCTCGAATCGAGGGAGCCCTCAAAGCCAGGGGCGGCGATGGTCGGGCGCACGACGAGTACTCCGGAGACCTCATCGCCCACTACGCCAGCGGGTATCCCATCTGGGTGTTTCTTGAGGTGACCGAGTTCGGCGTGCTCGTCGACCTCTGGCGCTATTGCGCCGGGAGGTGGAACGAGCAGGAAATGCGAGACGAGCACTACGTCCTCAAGAGCGTCAAGGCTCTCCGAAACGCTTGCGCACACAACAGCCTGATCGTGAACGGGTTCTCGATTAGCGCCGAGAGAGCTGGTTACCAAGCGTCCAGGGCGGTCACAACTTCGCTTTCAGAACACGGCATGACGAAGACAAAGTCGAGGCGCGCCAAGCTCAGGAACCTCAGGGTCGCTCAGATCGCCGCCACGCTTTACTCGGTGAGGGAATTCTGCACGCGAGAGTCCACGAGGGAAAGGCACGCGGCCCGCCTCGCGGAGGTAAGGCGCTACGCCGAGGGCTGCGGCGTGCTCTCCCGCGCCAACGACGGGATTGTGTCGTTCTTCGACTTCATCTGGAGGCTGGTTGACATTTGGCTCTCCAACGGCTCATAATACAGACACATGGAAAACCTTAGGGTTTTGTAAGGGCGGGACCCACTGGGCCTCGCTCTAGTTTTTTATGGGCAAATAAGGAGCGCGCACCGGGGATTTCGCGATGCGCGCTCCTTTCGTGTCTATGGGTGTTGGCAGCCGACTTCAGGCTTCGACCACAGCCTCGTCATCAACCTCCCCATCGGCTCCGACGCCCTTCCCGCGCCTGATAGCCACGGCTGCCGCTACGCAGGCCGCCGCTGCGGTGGCGAGTCCGGCGGGTAGGAGGGAGGCGGTGTCCCCGGTCTGGGGCAGCTTGCCGCCGTCGTGCTCCTCGGATGGAGGCGTCGCGGGAGGGGTCTCTGGCGGCACGAGCTCGACCGTCTGCCCCTCGTCGTCTATGTCGGCGTGGGAGGCGACCTCTTCCCCGTCTTGCTTCAGGCTCTCGAACACGACGACCGCGTGCCCGCCAAGGGCGCTGCCGTCGAACTCGAAGGTCACGTCCACCGAACCGCTGGGGGCCTCTGGCGTGAACGCGACCGTGGAGGTCACGTCGCGGCCGTCCGACTGGATGGGCTTTCCGGCCTCCTTGTCCACGAGCGTGCCGGTGAGCGTGTACTCCTTGCCGGGCGTGAGGCCCGTGTAGGAGACGGAGTCCACGATGGACACCGAGTCGTCGGCCACGGCCTCGTGGTCGCCG
>NZ_KQ960123.1:121253-147465 GCF_001553055.1 Olsenella sp. DNF00959
AGTCGTCGGCCACGGCCTCGTGGTCGCCGTCGTCGGCGTCGGTTGCCTCGGTGCGCACTGCGGGGCCCGCAGGGTCCTCTATGGTGCCCAGGTCGATTTTCACGGAGTCGCGGTAGACCGTGACGTCGAAGGCGGGGATGAGCGTGCGGCCGGCGTTGGCCTCGCAGCGCTGCTCCTCCACCGTGTAGGTGTCGTAGGGGAGCGCGCCCTTGGAGTCGTCGGGTGCGGATGTGCCGAACCAGATGCCGGATCCGGACGTGCCCCCGTTGGTGTCCGCCGTATGGACGTTCCAGCTCGCCGCCGTGGAGGCGTAGCCGTTGGCGTCGGTCACGATGACGTGGCTCTCGCCGGTGGTCTTGCTGGTGATCTTGAAGGGCACGTTTGCCAGGCGGCTGTAGTCGCCTTCGCCTACCTTCACGAGCTCCACGTCGCCGCGCTTCACCTGCTCGGTGAACTCGCCGTCGGGCGCGAGCTCGAACACGGCCTCGTTGCCCGCGTCCTCGGCGGTCACGGCGAGGACGTGCTCCTCCGTGTCTGGCAGGTAGCCCTCGGGCGCCTTGGTCTCGCGCGCCGTGACGGTGCCGAGCGGGATGCCCTCGAAGACGATGCGGGCGCCCTCGGTCGTGCCTTTCACGGTCTTGGTGCCGCCGTCGTAGGCGTAGGTCGCCTCGTACTCCGCTCCGTCGAGCGTGGCCGCGCCCTGGGGCGCCGCCTCGCCGGTCTCCGAGTCCTTCTTCACGAGGACGAGCCTCACGGTGACGGGGGCGTCCTCGGCGCCCACGAAGGCGTCTGCTCCGTCGGGAAGGCGCGTGTCGGTCGTCCCGTGGCCGTCTGCGTCCGTGGTGATGCGGGCGACGAGCGCCTCTCCCTTATAGACGCCGTAGACGGCTCCCGCGAGCGAGTACTGGGCGTTGCCTGCGGTCACCTTGGCGTCGGCGGATCCCTTCTCGAGCAGGATGTTCCATCCCGGCTTGGCGACGAGCATGGACTGCACGGCGGGCTTCCCCGCCACGAAGCACACGCTGCCGCGCCCGTCGATGGCGGCGTCGCCTCCCTGGTAGGTCTCCGCCTCTCCGGCGAGGCTCTCTGCGGCCGCGACCATGGCGGGGTCGGCGTCCGCGAAGTCGCCTTCGCTGGCCGTTCCGGAGGCGAGCCACACGGCCATCTGCGTCACGGCCTGGGCCTCGGCGTCGCTCCACTTGGTTCCCCCGATCTCGCTGGTCATGGGATACCCCTTGGCGAGGAGGTAGTCCTCCTCGTGCGTGGCCTCCCGGATGTCGGTGTAGTCCTGGCCGGCGCGTCCCGGGCTGTGGGCGCCGTGGTCGTAGCAGTAGGACACCTGCCCGCCCGACGTGCGGTAGCCCACGCCCTCGTTCACGGGCGCGTAGCCGCTCTCTATCTCGTAGCTGCTGATGTGCACGCCGCCCGTGTCGGCGTAGGCGGTCGCGTGCGGGAGCAGGGGCGCGGCAGCGAGGACCGCCGCCACGACGGCGGCGACGATTCGCCTGAGCGCTCCTGCTCTTCCCTTTAAAGGCTTTAGCCTGTGCCGCGCGTACTTTGCGCGGCACAGAGAACCACCCGCCGTGCGGGCGGGGCCCACTTCTGCTACGCAACGGAAAGCCTTCCCCTCTGGCATGGTGGTTGTTCAGGCCATCATGCCCCGAGAGGGGGAGGTGGTCGCCGTGGCCCAGAGGGCCAACGGCCTCGCGCACACGAAGCGGCTCTGCAAGCGCCACGTCGTGTTCGCGCCCAAGCATAGGAGAAGGGCGACCTGCAGCCAGCACGGGGCGGACCTCGGGGGGATGCTGAGGACGCTGTGCCAGTGGAGGGGGGTGGAGACAATCGAGGGTCGCCTCATGCCCGACCACGTGCGCATGCTGGCCAGCATCCCGCCCAGGATCAGCGCCTCGAGCCTCGTGGGCTACCCGAAGGGGAAGAGCTCGCCGCTCACGTTCGACGGGCACGCGAGCCTGAGGCACGAGTTCGGGAACAGGGAGCTCTGGGCCGAGGGCTGCTACGTGTCGACCGTCGGCCCGAACGAGGCGACGATGGCCAAGTACATCCGCGGGCGGGAGAGGGCGGACATCGCCCTGGGCAGGCCGGGCGCCAAGGAGTGCGGGGGCCCGTTTAGGAGAAGCTGGCGCCACGCCCGTCTGCCGGGCGCGCCATGAGTCAAGGGGCCATGGGGCCTGAGCGAAGCGAAGGCCAGGGACTTGGGTCCCTGGCCGGCACCATCAGGGTTATGCCCTTAGAGCAGACCACCCGCCGTGCGGGTGGTCGTGATTCCCGTAGGATTCCACTTCGCCAAAAGTATCCGGAGCAACGGGAGGCGGACGCATGGCGGAGATTCTACGGCATGCCCTCGCGCTTGCGAGGACCGTCGTGGAGGGCGTGACGATCGAGGGCGACGCGATCGTCGTGTCGGCGGGGCCGCACGGGAGGGGGCGGCCGGGGTGCCCGATCTGCGGCCGGAGGCGCGAGCGCCACGACCACGGGCCGACCAGGCGGCGGAGAGCCATGGACCTGGCGAGGCCCGAGTGCTTCCTGGAGTACGGGCCCGCCAGGGTGACGTGCCCCGAGCACGGCGTGCGCGTCGAGCGCGTGCCGCGGGCTAGGCACGGGTCCAGGCACACGCGCGACTTCGAGGACTGGGTCGCGTGCCTGGCGGTGAGGTGCGCGTGCCCGCCCACTCGCGCATCGCGCGAGTGGAGTGGCACAGCGTGGGCGGCATCCGCGGGAGGGTCTACGACGAGACCGGGGCGCAGGGGGGCGTCGGGCGCTTCGACGGGCTGAGACGGATCGGCATCGACGAGACCGGCTACAAGAAGGGCCACAAGTACCTGACCGTCGTCGTCGGCCACGACCGGGGACGCCTCGTCTGGGCCCACGAGGGGTACGGCAAGGAGGTGCTGGGCCTCTTCCTCGACGAGCCCGCGCGCGAGCAGCGACGCGCCATAGAGGTCGTGACGGCCGACGGGGCCAAGTGGACAAAGGCGCTGGCCAGGCGCGGGTGCCCCAACGCCCGGTGGGCCATGGACCCATTCCGCGTGGCCGAGCGGACGAGCGACGCGCTCGACGAGGCCGGGCGCGAGGAGTGGCGGGTCGCCAAGAGGGCCGCCCAAGACGCGATGCCGAGGCGCGACGGGCCCGGCAGGCCGCGCGGGGGCGAGGAGACCCCGCCGGAGGCCAGGGCGCTGAGGGAGGCTGCGGACGCGATCAAGGGAAGCCGCTGCGCGCTGGTGAGGAACCCGGAGGACCCCACGGGGCCGCAGCGGGCGAAGCCCGCCGAGCTCAGGAGGGCGGGCGCCTCTTCACGGCCTGGGACCTCAAGGAGGACCTGAGGGCCGTCTTCCGCGCCGGGACGGCCGTCGAGGCCGAGGCCATGCCCGACGGCTGGCTGCACAGGGCCGCCTACCGCGAGATCGGGCCCGTGGTCGCCGTCGAGAAGAAGGTGGGGCGCAGGCGCGCGGACGTCGTTGCCGCCGTGGCGCTGGGCATCGGAAACGGCCGCGTGGAGAGCATCAACAACAAGATCAAGGTGACGGCGCGCATGGGCTACGGGTTCCGCAACGCCGGCAACCTCGTCGCGCTTCTCATGCTGCGCTGCTCCGATGGGCATCCGGCACTTCCCTGGGAGGACCGCGGGGAGGAGAGGAGGAAGGTGGACGAGAGAAGGAGGAGGGACAGGGAACGCGACAGGAAGAGGAGGAGGAAGGTGGCAAGGGGCAACTAGACGACCCCTAGGCCACGAGAACTACCGAAGGCTCAAACTTGTTCAAACGAGTAATGTACCTATACGAAGGAGCGTGTCTGCGAATCTGAGTGACGAGCCTGTCTGTGAGTAGCGGTAGCGAACGATCGTGCAGTGGTCGCGCGACCGTGGTGAGTATCCGTTACAATTGGCCTGTGGGTCTAGGAGAGAAGAGGACGCCATGCGAGCAAGTGGAGTGTTGATGCCAATCTTTGCGCTGCCTGGGAGGTATGGCATCGGCTCGTTCGGGCCGAAGGCCTATGAGTTCGTCGACTTCTTGAGCCGCTGCTCGCAACGCTACTGGCAGATCCTGCCGCTGACCACGACGGGCTACGGTGATTCGCCGTACCAGTCGTTCAGCGCCTACGCGGGCAACCCCAACTTCATCGATCTGGACGAGCTGGTAAAGCTGGGCTACCTGAAGCGCGGCGACCTTGAGGGCGTAAAGTTCGGGGATGACCCGACGCGCATCGACTACGCCACGATCTTCGTCGCGCGCAGGAAGGTGCTCGAGCGTGCGACGGCACGCTTCATGCAGGACCCCCCCTCGGACTTAGACGAGTTCTCACGCAGGCACGCCAGTTGGCTTGACAGCTACTGCGAGTTCATGACCGTCAAGGAGGAGTTCGGCCTTAAGGCCTTCCACGAGTGGCCACAGCAGTATCGCAACCCGGGGAAGGCGTCGCGGGACCTGAGCGCCAAGCGTGAGCACCACTACCAGTACCACCTGATGACGCAGTACTTCTTCTTCAAGCAGTGGGAGAGCCTGAAGGGCTACGCGAACGAGCGCGGAGTGCTTATCGTGGGCGACATGCCCATCTACGTCTCGCGCGATTCCGTCGAGATGTGGGCAATGCCGCAGCTCTTCAGGGTCGGTGAGGACGGGAGTCCCACGAGCGTCGCGGGCACTCCGCCCGATCAGTTCTCCGCAACAGGACAGTACTGGGGTAACCCAATCTACGACTGGGACGCCATGGCCCAGGATCACTACTCCTGGTGGGTCGAGCGCATGCGCATGAGCCTTAAGATGTACGACATTGTGCGCATCGACCACTTCCGGGGCTTCGAGTCCTACTGGGACGTGCCCTTTGGCTCTGCGACGTCTGCGGCTGGCTCTTGGAGCAAGGGTCCTGGCACGGCACTCTTCGACGAGCTGACACGGCAGCTGGGCAAGCTCCCCATCATTGCGGAGGACTTGGGGTTCATGACTCCGGAGGTCATCAAGATGCGCGAGGACACGGGCTTTCCCGGCATGAAGATCTTGCAGTTTGCCTTCGATGGCAACAGCGACTCGTATTATCTGCCCCACCATTACACGCCTAACACCATCGCGTACGTGGGTACCCACGACAACCAGACCGTTCGTGGCTGGTACGAGAACACGGCGACCCCGCGCCAGCGCGAACAGGCGGACCGCTACACCAGGCGGGCCAAGGGCGAGCCCGTGGGGGCTGCGTTCAACCGCGCCATCGCCGCATCCGTCAGTGACACCTGCATCTACACCATGCAGGACCTACTTGACCTAGGAGACGAGGCGCGCATCAATGTGCCAGCCGTCTTAGGTGGAAACTGGGACTGGCGCATGAGGGAGGGTGCCATCACCCGAGCCGTCGAGGAAGCCCTCCTCGACCTCACCCAGACCTACTTTCGCGTCCCCGGAGCACGACCGCCCGAGCTCCCGGCGTGATGAGGCCATTCGCACAACCAAGCGCCCCGGATCGTCCGGTCGCCGTCCTTACGCACAGCAATAGACTGAAAAGAGGAAGACACATGTTGAGTCTGAACACCTGCGCCCACGACAGCTACGGCCTTGACCTGGAGGCCCTGAGCGACGAGCAGATCTGCGCCATGCTGCAGGGCATCGTGAGGCAGCGCAGCGCCAAGCTGCCTCTCAATGCCGGCAAGCGGCGCCTCTACTACCTGTCCGCGGAGTTTCTTATCGGCAAGTTGCTGATCAGTGATCTCATCAACCTTGGCCTTTACGATGAGGTCAAGGCCCAGCTCGAGGCGGCTGGGCACGACCTTAACAAGGTCGAGGAGCTTGAGGTGGAGCCGTCATTGGGAAACGGTGGCCTGGGCAGGCTCGCCGCGTGCTTCCTGGACTCCATAGCAACCCTGGGTCTTCCCGGTGACGGCGTGGGCCTTAACTACCACTACGGTCTGTTTCGTCAGGAGTTTCGCGACAAGCAGCAGCGGGCGCTTCCCGATGGGTGGCTCGACAGGCAGGCCGTCCTCAACGACGAGGGCGTGAGCTTCAATGTGGTGTTCGGTGACTTCAGCGTGAGGTCGCGACTCTATTCCATCGACGTGACGGGCTACGGCCGTCCAACCAAGAATCGCCTGAGGCTCTTCGACCTCGAGGGCGTGGATGACTCGCTGGTCCCCGCCGACTCGATAGAGTTTGACAAGGACGAGGTCAAGAAGAACCTCACGCTCTTCCTCTACCCCGACGACTCGGACGAAAAGGGACGTCTGCTTCGCGTGTACCAGCAGTATTTCATGGTGAGCAACGCGGCCCAGCTCATCCTGCGCGAGGCGCTGGAACGTGGCAGCGACCTGAGTGACCTGCCCGACTATGTCATGGTGCAGATCAATGACACGCATCCCACGATGGTCATCCCCGAGCTCATTCGCCTGCTTACCGAGGAGCATGGCATGGGCTTCGACGAGGCCGTCGCGATGGTCGAGAAGATGGTCGCCTACACCAACCACACGATCTTGGCCGAGGCCCTCGAGAAGTGGCCCATCAAGTTCCTCAAGACCGTTGCTCCTAAGATAGCTGACATTATCGTGAAGCTCGACCTTATCGCCAAGGAGCGTTACGCTGATCCCGCAGTTGCCATCATCCAGGATGACGTGGTCCACATGGCAAACCTGGCGATCCACTTTGGCTGCAGTGTCAATGGGGTAGCGGCGCTCCACACCAAGATCTTGGAGGACACGGAGCTCGCACCCTTCTATAAGATCTATCCCGAGAAGTTCAGCAACAAGACGAACGGCATTACGTTTCGCCGCTGGATCATGGGCTGCAACCCTGAGCTCACCGGACTTTTGGACGATACCATCGGTACGGACTGGCACAAGAGCGCGGACCTCACGCCGCTTAAGGAGCACTTGGACGATAAGGCCGTGATAGAGGGGTTCGAGAGGGCGAAGGACAGCGCCAAGGGGCGCATGCGGCAGTTCATGCTCGAAAACCAGGGCGCGCGCATTCCCGAGGACGCGATCATCGACGTGCAGGTGAAGCGTATCCACGAATATAAGCGACAGCAGATGCTCGCGCTCTACATCATCTGGAAGTACCTGGACATCAAGAACGGCAATCTGCCCGCACGCCCCATCACGATCGTCTTTGGCGGGAAGGCGGCACCCGCCTACGTTATCGCCCAGGACATCATCCACCTCATCCTCACGCTGTCCGATTGGGTGGCCCAGGACCCCGATGTTTCTCCGTACCTGCAGGTCCTCATGGTCCAGAACTACAACGTCACGGCGGCGGAGCACCTCATCCCCGCAGCTGACATCTCCGAGCAGATCTCGCTGGCGAGCAAGGAGGCGAGCGGTACCTCCAACATGAAGTTCATGCTCAACGGCGCCGTGACCCTCTGCACGCTCGACGGCGCCAACGTCGAGATTGCCGAGCTGGTGGGCAAGAATGACATCTACACCTTTGGTGCGTCGAGCCAGGAGGTGGAGCGCCTCTACGCCGAGGGCTCCTACGACGCGTCCGCGCACTATAGCCGGCCTGGTGTCAAGCTGCTCGTGGACTTCATTACGAACCCCCGGTTCATGGCGACGGGTGACGCCGAGCATCTGCGCCGCCTACACGATGACATTGTCAACAAGGACTGGTTCATGGCCCTCTTGGACCTTGAGGAGTACATCCAGCTGAAGGAGCGGGTGTATGGGGATTACGAGGATCGTCATGCTTGGATCCAGAAGGCGCTCGTGAACGTGGCCATGGCGGGCACGTTCTCCTCCGATCGCACCATCGCGCAGTACGACGAGGACATCTGGCACCTGTCATAGACCTAGCGTGGCCCGGGGCGGCGTACGTCCCCGCCTCGGGCCAGACCCGCTCTAGGAGTACGCGGCGGAGCGAGGGGCTCAGGCTTGGCGCCTCGAGACCACGCAGTACCTGAACGTGTCGGGATGGCTGCGCACCTGGGTGAACTCGAACATGAGGCCGTCCGAGTTGTATGTCTGGTTCTCGACGACGGCGACACAGTTGAAGGGACCCAGGTTGAGGTACCGTCGGTCCTCCTCGTTGGCGAGGCCGACTGTTATCTGGCGGCGGCTGGTGAGTATCCTCATGCCCAGCTCCTCCTCTAGATACTTGTACACGGAACTCTCGGCGATCGTGGGGGAGAGGTCGGGGATGATGTCGGCGAGGAGGTAGCTGGTGTCTATCTGGCAGGTGAAACCGTCCAGACTACGGGTGCGGACCATGCGATAGAGCTCGGTTCCCTCGTCGAAGCCCGTGTATCCGGCAAGTCCCTTCCCGCAGACGAGCCGCTCGAACTCCCTCACGATGGTGCCCGGCCTCATGTCGTTGTGCGCCGCATACTCCTCGAAGGAGTAGAGCCCATCGAAGGAACCGATGACGTCGCGGTAGTCAGGGTACCAGATGACTCGGACGCCCTTGCCGTGGATGGGTTGCACGAAGCCCTCGTCGGCTAGGATGGCAAGCGCTCGGCGGACGGTGTTCCTCGAGCAGGAGTACACGCCGACAAGCTCGCTCTCAGAGGGTATAAACGATTGGTAGGGATAGGTTCCGTCCTTGATCTTCTCCCTAATACTTAGATATATGTCTTCGAAGAGCGCCTTGGGCATCGCGTGTTCCTCACTGCGTGGTCGTCGTCTTGGCGCAGGCCTCGAGTGTCTCGGGCGCACCTTGTCTAGATCGATTGTGAGCACATATTTACCTTGTACCGCAACCGTCCTGATGGAACTCCCCCTCCCGCGCATATGGATGAAAAATCCAGGAAGTGGGATGCCCGCCGAGTTCAAAGCAAATCACCCGGCAAGACTGGGCAGTGACGCGAATCGCTTGGGATAGGTGCCAAAAAATATGACTTGTTTGAATAACATGTCCAAGAAGCTGCTATACTTGTTCAAACAAGATGACCGAAGAGGTCGGTCACGGGGCAGCATCGAGCTCGCACTCAGAGGAGGGACACGCGCCATGATGCAGAAGATCCAGAAGTTTGGCGGGGCGATGTTCACGCCAGTTCTGCTGTTTGCCTTCGCGGGCATTGTCGTGGGACTGGGAACCCTATTTTCCACAGAGATAATTGTGGGGCCGATAGCGGCCAAGGGTACCACCTGGTACAACGTATGGAGCGTGATCTTGGCCGGAGGTTGGACCGTCTTCAACCAGCTCCCGCTGCTCTTTGCCATCGCCCTGCCCATTGGTCTTGCCCGCAAGCAGAGCGGTCGCTGCTGCATGGAGGTCCTCGTCTCGTACCTCACATTCAACTACTTCGTAAATGCTATCCTAACTGCTTGGGGTCCGGCCTTGGGCGTCGACTTCACCGCCGAGGTCGGAAACGCCTCTGGTTTGGCGACGATAGGCGGCATCAAGACGCTGGACATGGGCATGGTTGGAGCCCTGCTCATCTCTGGGGTGGTCATCAGCCTGCACAACAAGTACTTTGACACCGAGCTTCCTGAGTGGCTGGGCGTGTTCTCGGGCTCCACCTTCGTCTACATGGTCGCCTTCTTTGCTATGCTCCCCTGCGCCATCATCTCTGTGCTGCTGTGGCCCAAGGTGCAGGTTGGCATGCATGTGTTTCAGGGTGTCATCATGAGTGCGGGTACCTGGGGGGTCACGATCTTCGTCTTCCTCGAGCGGCTGCTCATCCCCTTCGGCCTCCACCACCTGCTCTATGCCCCGTTCTACTACGACAACGTGGCCGTCAATGGGGGTATCTACGCGGAGTGGGCCAAGGCCTTGCCCCAGCTCGCTGCCTCTACCGCCTCCCTCAAGGAGCTCGCTCCTTGGGGTGCCATCACTGCGACGGGTTGGTCCAAGATCTTCGGTATGCCCGGCGTCGCCGCAGCGTTCTATGTCACGGCGAAGAAGTCCAATCGTAAGAAGCTCCTTGCCCTTTTGATCCCGATCACCATCACTGCTGTCCTGTGCGGTGTGACCGAGCCCATTGAGTTTACCTTCCTCTTCGTCGCGCCCCCGCTGTTTGTTGTCCACGCCCTGCTCGCGTCTTTGCTCTCGACCTGCATGAACCTAATCGGCATCGTGGGCGTGTTCTCGGGCGGACTCATCGAGATGGCGTCGTTCAACTTCATACCGCTTGCTGCCTCGCATGGCCTCACGTACCTGATGGCCATTCCCGTCGGCCTTGCCTTCACGGCCATCTACTTCTTTATCTTCCGTTTCCTTATTCTGAAGTTTGACTTCAAGACTCCTGGTCGTGAGGAAAACGAGGAGATAAAGTTCGGCTCCAAGAAGGAGTTCCGCAAGGCACATGGGATGGCGCAGTCTGTCGGCTCCGAGGACGCCGACGAGGCCGGCTCTTCCGCACCCGACATCGACACGAGCGACGAGAAGATGGTTCTTGCCGCGAACATCCTTGACCTCTTGGGTGGCGTGGACAATATCGTGGACGTCACCAACTGCGTCACACGCCTGCGCGTGAACGTGAAGGACGAGACCAAGGTAGCCGAGGACAAGGACTTCAAGTCCATCGGCACCATGGGCATCTCCAAGAACGGCAAGGCCATGCAGGTGATCATCGGTCTCAGCGTGACGAAGGTCCGCGAGCGCTTCGACAAGCTCGTCGGCAATGACTAGGGATTTGCTTGTCCCGAGGGTGTAAGCTTCCACCGGGGTCCCGTGTGGCTGTCGTGGGTCCCCGGTGGTTGATCGGTTGCAACGTCCGCCTCGCGCTGGTGCGGCTACTGAGATGGGGAGTGTCATGGCACAATCAGGCAAAGCGACGGTCTTCTTCGACATCGACGGAACCCTTGGGTGGACCGATCCCAACAAGCGCGATGCGCTGCCCGAGTGGGAGAGGGGCCTGTCGCCCACGCCCAGTCCGCGCGTCGCCGCAGCCATCCGCAGCCTGGTCGCCCGTGGCAACCACGCGTTTCTGTGCTCCGGGCGCTCGCCTGTGGGTATCCACCCCGACCTGGCCTCATTGCCGTTCAGTGGCATCATTGCGTTGGCGGGCGCCTACGTGACGATGGGCGATAAGGTGTTGCGCGATCGCCCCCTGTCGGCCGACGTCCTCGCCCACATCGACCGGGTCCTGGCTGCAGGTGGCTACGGCGCGCTGATAGAGTCCGCCCACGGTGCCGTCGAGCTGCGCGGAGGAGCCTTGGGCAGGCGCTCCGGCACGCCAGACACGATGGACGAGGCAATCGGACAGCTCCCGGACGGCTGTGCCTACAAGCTGGTCATCCGCAGCTCCGCCGCAGACGAGCTCGTCGCTGACCCCCAGCTGGGTTCCCAGCTGGTCGCCAGTCGCCTCGAGATGCAGAACTCCGAGGTCGGCCTCGCGTGCAATACCAAGAAGGCCGGCATCAAGGCGGTCCTCTCACATCTTGGTGATGACGTAGGAGTGACCTATGGCTTCGGTGACTCGGAGAACGACCTCACGCTCTTCTCTGAGGTGGACGTGAGCGTGGCCATGGGCAACGCCATCCCCGAGGTCAAGCGCCTCGCGGACTACGTCACCGATTCGGTGTCGGAAGACGGGGTAGCCTCGGGCCTCGAGCACCTGCAGCTCGTGTGAGCCTGGCTGGCAGGGGACCGCAGCGGGTCGCTGAGCTTGCTGCGGTTTGCTGCGCCACCTGTCGAGCGGTCGCGCCAATCCGGCCACAAATCCGGCCATCAATCCGGCCAAATGGGTACGCTAGCCCAAGATTTGACCGGATTTCCTGGAGGTGCGCATGGACGCTACTCGGCTCGCTAGCCTACCGCCTAGCTGCCCACCGACCGCTCGACTGAGGGACGTCCCCTGCTGTTCTTCAAGCTTTGGGGGTTGCCCTTCGGGGGCAGGGGGCGCGGAGCCAGATGCGGTGCCGACCACCGGGCCTGCGGGCTACTCCAGGCCGGTTGTCTCGTCGAGGCCGAGCGCGATGTTCATGTTCTGTACGGCTGCGCCCGCAGCCCCCTTGCCCAGGTTGTCGAAGAGTGCCGTCACGCTGATGCGCTTCGCGTTTCCGCAGGCGGTGATGCGCAGCCGATTGGTGCCGACGAGCTCGTTCGCGTGGATTGTGGGAGGCGTGGGGTCAAACGGCATGACGCTCACGAAGTACTGGTCCGCGTAGTATCCTCGTAGCTCCTCGCAGACCTCCCTCGCGCTTGGCGCGCCCTTAAGCAGACGACTGTGCAGCATGATGGTGGCGGCCATGCCCTGACGGTAGTCATCGACGACGGGCACGAGCACGGGGGGCTGGGCAAGGCCGCAGACCCTCTGCACCTCGGGCAGGTGTTTGTGTGCGAGGTCGAGGCCGTAGAGGCCGGGAGCGTCGAGGGCGTCGTCGCGCCCGTCCTCCTCGTAGCGGGCGATCATACGCTTGCCCCCGCCCGAGTAACCCGTGAGGGAGAAGCAGCAGAGGGGATAGTCGGTGGGCAGGATACCCATGCGGACGAGCGGCGCTGCGACAGAGACGAGGCCGGTGGCATGGCAGCCCGGGTTGGTGATGCGCCTGCTCGAGGCGATGGCGCGACGCTGCCCCAGAGAGAGTTCGGGAAAGCCGTAGACCCACCCGTTGGCGGTGCGGTGTGCCGTGGATGCGTCGATGATGCAGACGTCGGGGTTCTCGACGAGCGAGACCGCCTGGCGTGCCCCCTCGTCGGGTAGGCACAAAAAGACGATGTCAGCATCGTTCAGGAATTTGCGGCGCTCCTTAACTTCATGACGCCTCTCATCGCTGATGCGTAGCAGCCTGAGATCCTCGCGCGCCTCGATGCGGCCGTGGATCTGGAGTCCTGTGGTGCCGCTCTGGCCATCGATATACACCTTGGTCCTGCTATGATAGTGGAGGAGCTGCTTGCCGATATATAACATAAGACCAACTACACAATTTCGGGATGATTTTAAGCGCCTGAAAAAGCGTGGCTTTGATATTTCTTTGTTGACCGATTATTAAAAAGCTAGCTGCGGGGAAGCCGTTGCCGGAAACGAACAGGGATCACCAACTTTCCGGGGACTATGTGGGGTATCGTGAGTGCCGCATTACGCCAGATTGGTTGCTAATCTACGAAACGGACAGAGACGAGCTGGTTTTATATCTTACCCGGACGGGACCACATAGCGATTTATTTTAGAGGATCCTCCCGGTTTTTGATGGACATGGGTTCTCGGCGCCAACGCAGTGCAAGAACATAGGATGACAACCCATGGGGCCGGTGATGGCGTCTGCACCGGCGCCTACCGAGAGGGGCGACGAAGACCGGCCTGACAGCATCGCGGCACAGCACCTGCCTGAAGCACACAGGGCATCAGGGCTACGATAGGCGGTAGCAATGGAAGACAACAACTCGCTGGGAAGCACCATTCGTCTGCTCAGAAAGGAGAGGCACCTCACGCAGGAAGAGCTTGCCGAGGGCATATGCTCGCCCGTTACCGTCTCGCGCGTCGAGACCGGAAGGCAGATGCCCACGAAGGCCGTGCTCGATGGCCTGCTCTCTCGTCTTGGGGCCAGCACCTACCAGCTCTGCGACGTCTACTACAAAAACGAGCGCGACAGCGAGTTCGCACGGGCTGCCAAGCGCACCAGGGTCCTGCTGCACCGTGGGAGATCGGACGAGGCGCGCGAGCTGCTTGACTCCATGGACGAGTCGTCTCGCGAGAGGCCAAGCTACCGGCAGCTCTACCTCATGCTGAACGCATCTACGCTCATCACGATAGATGGCAGCGAGCTGGGCCGAGCGCTCGACCTGCTCGACCAAGCCATCAGGCTGACCAAGCCGACACTGAGGCTCGATGACTTCAGGCACACGCTGCTGTCTCCGACGGAAGCCGAGTGCATAGGCCTCATGGTCCCGACACTGTGCTACCTGGGACGGCATGCCGATGCGTCACGTCTTGGCGAGGAGCTCATCGAGTCGATGGACAACCAGGACAATGGCACGCAGGACTGGGCCGACGACAAGATTGGCTGCGAGCTCAACCTTGCGCTGAGCCTCGAGCAGGAGGGGCGCTACGTCGAGTCCCTCCGCTACATCGAGCGCGCCCACAGCGAGGCTCTTGACGAGGGGATTCTCACATACATGCCCGTGATTCTCTACGCGGAGGCGCGCGTCAGGTATCGCGAGGGGCAAAGGGACGAGGCCCTGGGCATCCTTAGGCACATCGCCCCGTACATGGACCTCACAGGGCAGCATGAGCACGCTGCCGCCGTACGGAACTGGGTCCAGGAGAACATGGGCGTGAGGCTCTGACGCGAACGCCCGCACCCCGCCATCGTTGTGACATAGCGTCTCGCGAACATCCAAATATACATCATTCGATATGGAGTCACGCCGCCATCCCTGCGATGATGCACGTGTCATCGTAAGGAGGCACATCAGTATGCGAGGAATGCGGTACATACGAAAGCACATCGGCACCAGGGGGCTTGCCTGCTTCTGCGTGGTCGATTTTCTCTTCTGCTTGTCATCGATGGGCATAGCGCTCCTGCTCAGCGCCCTGCTTGACGCCGCCACAGCCGCCGTGGCCGTTGGGGACGTCTCTCCGGTGGTGCGCCTAGCCCTCACATCGTGCCTGTACGCACTGGTGCTTGGAGCCCTGAGACTTGCCTCCGACGCCCTGAGGGCGCTCATCGTCAGGGACGCCATGGTCAACATTCGCGAGGGGGCGGCGCGCGGGATGATAGCGGGCGCGTCGTGCGGTCGCGTCTGCGACAGCGCAGAGCAGCTGACCGTCCTCGGCCAGAACATGGACGTGCTCGAGAACGACTGCATCACAGGCTCCCTGGGCATTCTGGAGTCCGTCTTCCAGATCACCATAGGCTGCATCATGCTCGTGCTGATCAACCCGCTCGTCGCGCTGATCTCCCTTGCGGGCATGGCTCTGCCGACGTTGGTCCCACAGCTCTTCGGGAAGCGCCTGTCCTGTCAGCAACAGCAGGTTGTCGAGGATGCTAAAAGCTATAATGGGCGCGTGCGCGACACCGCACAAGGGGGCGAAGTCATACGATCGTTTCATGTGGAGCAACATGTGCTCGACAAGCTGAGTGGGATGATTGGCCGCTACCAGAGGCATAAGGCCGACCTCAACATGACGATGGCGTGCGCTCGAAGCCTCGCAAGCGTCGTTGGCATCGCGATGCAGTTCTGCATCATGGGCATGACGGGCGTGTTCGCGATATGGGGCTACGTGACCATTGGCAGCATCGTTGCCGTCACGCAGCTCTCGGGCAGCGTCATCTCCCCTGCGACGGAGCTGTCAGACAAGATCAGCAAGCTCAAGTCGACCTATCCCATCCTCGACAGGCTCGACAAGCCGAGCGACACGCCGGGTGCCAGGCAAGAGATCGCGGTGTGCGAGCCGAGGCGCTCCATCGAGCTCGACGACGTGAGCTTCTCGTACGGCGATACGGACCCGGCCGAAGGCAGACTTTCCAATGCGCCCACGACCCTGCGCAACTGCTCGAAGCGCTTCGACGCTGGCAAGAAGTATGCCATCGTGGGCAAGAGCGGCTGTGGCAAGTCAACCTTGTTGGAGCTCTTGGGCGGATCCTTACGCCCCAGCTCAGGTCATGTGCTCGTAGATGGCAGGGCAGGCTGTGTCCCCGATGCGGCCTGGGTGCACCAGAACGTCTTTTTATTTGATGACACGCTGCGCGAGAACATAGGGCTTGGAGGGACGTTCACGGACGAACAAATAGGGAGCGCCCTGCGCCTTGCCGGCCTTGACGAGGTGATCGCCGCGCTGCCCGACGGGCTGGACACACCGGTCGGGGAGGGCGGGGGGCGCCTCTCTGGTGGGGAACGCCAGCGCGTGGCCATAGCCCGCGCCCTGCTCTACGGCAAGACGACGCTGCTCGTGGACGAGGCGACCTCGGCCTTAGACAAGGAGACTGCCGCACGGGTTGAGGACACGCTGCTGGCGCTCGACGGGGTGACCCTGATAGCCGTGACGCATCAGCTGGATGCGGAGCATGCCGCGCGCTATGACGAGGTGCTCGAGATGAAAGACGGTCGTCTTGCAGCCATGTAGCTGACCAGCTTTACCCCGGCAGGTGACCTGGATCCAATGGTTGCGGCCATCAATATCGTACACTTTTGCCCCATATCGTGGTGGTATAGCTGCATTCATGCAATTTGTGTACACTGTTTTCAAGCATGACTGACGCCGCGCTGTGAACATCACCATCGATGGGCTGGCTGCCCTGCGGCTGATCCGCGCGGTACGAGCACAACGGATCGAGGACCTTGGTCCCGAGGTGCTCTCCCTGCGCACGGGCCTCTCTGCCCCTGTCTTTGCCGAGGGCAAACGCTGGTCTGCCAAGCGTCTCTCAGCGGCCTTGACGCGCTTTGGGGACCTCTGCCCTTTTCCCACAAAACGACCACTCGACATCGCGGTTCCCGCCAAGGACAAACGCCTGCGCATCTCTGGGATTAAGAGCCGCGTATACGGACACCCACTTCCCAAGAACGCTTTCGTCGATCTTGGCTGCGGCGTCTCTGCGGCAGGGCCCGAGCTTCTGTTTGTCGAGATGGGCGCCTTTATGCAACCCGCAGTCCAGCTTATGCTGGGCCTCGAGCTCTGCGGTCGCTTCTCTCGCGATCCCATGGACCCGCGCGATGGTGAGGTGAGTTTCAACATTGAACCCGCGACCACGCCAGAGGCCATCCTCTCAAGACCTCATCAGGCGCGACTTCACGGCCCCGGTGCCTACCGTCAAGCTCTGCGGGGACATTACCTGCCTGCGCACGGGCGAGGGCTGGCTCTATCTGGCAACCGTGATCGACCTTGCCACCCGCATGGTCGTGAGCTGGTCGATGTCCGAGCGCATGACGGCCGACATCGTCGTTGCCGCCTTGGGAAACGCCAAGGGGCGCGGATATGTGGCCAAAAACGCCGTATTCCACTCCGACAGGGGTTCCCAGTACACCAGCCGAATGCTTTTGGACTGGGCCGAAGAAAACAACGTAAGGCTCTCATGCTCTAGGACCGGCAACTGCCACGACAACGCGGTGGCAGAATCCTTCTTTGCGACGTTGAAGAACGAGATGTATTACAGACGCAGCTGCAAGACCAGGGCCGATGCTAGGCGGGCGGTTTTCAACTACATCGAGGTTTTCTACAACCGCAGAAGACCCCATTCGACGATGGGCTACCAGGTACCCGGCGAGCTCATGGACACCTTCTTCGCGAGGACCGCCCTGGGCTGGGGGAAGCTGCCCATAGCAGCGTGAAATCCCCCACTTTCCCGTGTCCGAAATCTTGGCACAGGTCATTCCGAACATCCTGACAAGAACTGCCGAGGAGAGCGACCAGGTGCTCCTGCTGAGCGGAAAGAACATCCGCATCGAGTGCCTTGACGGCAGCCTGCAATGCGGGCACGACGGGAGCGACGGGCCAGAGCTACCCATTGACCTGGTCATCCTGTCTCAGCGCGTCAGAATCTTTGCTCTGAGGGGATAGTGCGGGAGTATCTAGACAACAGTGCGGCTGCGCGGTGGTGTGCCACGCAGCCGCAGATGCTAAGCTCATTGCGTTATATTGTCGCCGAACCCTACTTTGCGCTGTTTGCAATCGCCTGATCAATCAGCTTGTCCAGTGCCTCTCGCTGCGCAGCAGACGTGATTGTGCCTACGATTGGCTCTCCCACGATGTTGCCTTTGCTATCAACAACGTAGGTAGTCGGGAAGGAAAAGAGCCCCGAGACAAGCTTGCCTGCATCGCCATCCGTCTTGAACCAGACGTTTTTGTATGTAATACCCTTCTTCGATAGGACATCCTTAGCGTCCGATATCTCACCTTGGTTGCCGTCGAGCGTAAAAGAGTTAACACCTACTACCTGGCCGCCCTTTTCGGCAAGCTTCTTGTGAAGCGCCTCCAGCTCTCCAAGCTCTTCCACGCACGGCTTGCAGCTGGTAAACCAGAAGTTCATCACAGTCACCTTGCTCTTTGAGAAAAGCTCATCGCTGCTTACGTCGTTGCCATCAAGATCTTTGCCCTTAAAGCTGGGGAACTTGGTGGACTTACTTGTATCGCCTGTCATTCCCGCGCTCGACGCATCAACACTATCGCCTGATTCAGGTGCTTTTACGCAGTCGGGGAACTTCTTTTTGAGCACCGTAAGTTTATCCTCAATCTTTTTGATCTGCTCGGCCCCTGTCTTAAGCACGTTGAACTCGTCAGTCGAGAACTTATCCTTGGCACTTTCCACAGTAGAAAGCAGGAACTCACCGTAATTTGAGCCGTTCCCTATCATCGAGGAATCCTTGTTTGCCTCAGCAAATACCTTTTCCCACAGCTCCTTGTCGCTTGAGAAAATGTCGTTTTCCTTTTGCATGAGCCTGTTGTACAGATCGGTCGCTTCCTCGGCGTTCTTTGGCTCCTCTGCAATAAAGGCCTCGATGTCCGCATCGCTTCCTGCTGGCTTTCCCTTATCAGCTCCGGGCGTCGAGCAGGCTGCAAGACACAACACCAGCGCAGACATCACCAGTGCGACTGCAATCTTTGGTAGCTTCATAACACTCATAACTTTCCTCCGTTTTCTTAAAACCTAAATCTTTGCTTTTACGTGCTGCTTCTCCTCGCGTGGTTGAGAAGACTGCTTGTCCGGCAGGCTTAAGCCGTAGCGAAACTTAACGGCACCAACGGGACAGGCGCTTACGCACTTGCCGCAGCGAATACACTCGGCATGGTCGGGCGACCGCGTGACATCAACGTCCATCTTGCACACCCTTGCGCACCTGCCGCACGAGACGCACTTATGCTGGTCAACGCGCATCCCTAGCAGGGACACCTTATTCATGAGTGCGTACCATGCGCCAAGTGGACAGATCCATTTGCAAAAAGGACGATAGAAGAGCACGCTTAGCACAACCACCATCACCAAGATGATGAGCTTCCAAGTAAACAGCCGGCCTAAAGCAGAGCGTATGCCGGCGTTAACGATAGACAGCGGAATTGCGCCCTCAAGCACCCCCTGCGGACAAACGTACTTGCAAAAGAAGGGGTCGCCCATTCCCATATCGTTTACGACCAGCGCGGGAAGCAAAACTACAGCAAGCAGCAGCACGGCGTACTTCACATACCTGAGCGGCTTGAGCTTTTTTGTCGATAGCTTCTTGCCGGGAATCTTATGCAGCAGCTCCTGCAACCAGCCAAACGGACACAAAAACCCACATACGAAGCGTCCCAGCAGCACGCCGATTAAAATCAGCGTTCCCGTCACGTAATAGGAAAAGTTGAACTTTGAGGAACCCACCACCGCCTGAAACGAGCCTATGGGACACGCGCCCGAGGCCGCCGGACACGAATAGCAGTTGAGGCCAGGCACGCAGACCGTTTTGCCCGCACCCTGATAGATGCCGCCCCTGACGAAATTGGGCAGGTGGACATTGGTGAGCAACGTCGCCGCCGCTTGCACCCAAGAGCGAAAACGGCTCAAAAGATGTGAGGCGGAGTTTTTTTTCTTATCCAATTCCGATACACTCCAAGCATAATCTGATAGCCTTAGCCAACACGGCGTCTGCCTCGCCGCGCATAACGCCAAAGCACACCATGGTTATCCCGATGACCAGCAAGGCAAGCTGAGCTATGGGTTTTATTGCTTTGAACAATTTGGTTGCTCCTTTCACCTTGCGTACCATTGGACCATACTGGCCATAAAATCTTTGTTAAGCGTGAAAAGACCTGCACGAGGAAAGTGTCATGCGTATTTTGGTTGTCGAAGACGAGCGGGTGCTGTGCGACGCGATTGCGCGCAGCCTGCGAAATCTTGCCTATAGCGTTGATTGCAGCTACGACGGGCGCCAGGCCTTAGAAATACTTGCTGTCGAGAGCTTTGACCTTGTCGTGCTCGACCTCAACCTTCCCCATGCCGACGGCATGACCGTGCTCAAAACCCTTAGGAAAGATGACCGAGAGACCAAGGTGCTCATCTTGTCAGCCCGCTGCGAGGTCGCCGACAAGGTGGCGGGCCTGGACGCAGGGGCCAACGACTATCTGACCAAGCCGTTTCATCTGGATGAGCTCGCGGCGCGGATTCGCAGCCTGACGCTCAGGCGCTTTACACAAGACGATGTCGTGCTGACTTGCGGAAGTCTTTGCTTCAACACCAAGTTGCGCGTGGCGACCGTCGGCGATGAGGTCTTGTCTCTGACCCGCAAGGAAATGGGAATCCTAGAGTATCTCATGCTCAACCAGGGGCGCCCGATAAGTCAGGAGGAGCTCATCGAGCATGTGTGGGACGGGAGCGTGAACAGCTTTAGCAATTCGGTGAGGGTACACATCTCGTCGCTCAGGAAAAAGCTGCGCTGCGCCTTGGGGCACGACCCCATCCGCAACCGCATTGGAGAGGGCTATGTAATGGAGGAGGTCTAAGTGAAGCGACTCTCGCTGCAATGGCGCATTACGCTGATGACGGCGCTGGTTTTGTGTCTGACCTGCGTGCTCATGAATTGCCTGATCGGCTACTTAGGCATGCGCTCCATGGAGTCGATTGGCATCGGCCTGACAGCCCGCGACGACATCAACGGGGGCGATCCCACGTCGTTTGACCCGGCGAATGAGGAGATAGACCACGAGCTCACGATCGTCGTGAGCGATGCGCAGGGGTCCTTTAGCACGGCCAGCTGGTGCATAACGGCAGCAATGACGCTGTTTGGAGGCATCCTGGCGTATTTTGTAAGCGGATGTGCACTCAGGCCGCTGAGGTCCTTTGCGACTCAGGTCGAAAACGTGCGACCCGACAATCTGGCTGACATGAAGATCACCGAGGATGTACCGTCGGAGCTTGGGCGTTGCAGCGCATCATTCAACGACATGATCGACCGCCTTGACGAGGGTTTTGCCGCGCAGCGGCAGTTCACGGGCAACGCCGCGCACGAGCTGCGGACGCCGCTGGCGCTGATGCAGGCCCAAATCGAGCTGTTTTGCTCCGAGCATCCCGACGCGCAGCCCGACACGGCTAGCCTGCTCGGCTCGTTGCAGGAGCAGACCGAGCGAATGTCTCAGATGACAAGGACACTGCTCGAGATGAGCGAACTTTGCAGCGTCTCCTGCAACGACATCATCGAACTTGCACCGATGGTCGAGGAGGTTCTTACCGACCTTTCCCCCCTTGCCGAGCAAAGGGGCATCGCCCTCACATGTGATGGAGAAGCCCAGGTGCCTGGCAGCGACACCCTGCTGTATCGCATGCTGTTCAACCTGACCGAAAACGCCATACGATACAGCCGCTCCGATTCCACCGTCAGCGTCTCCGTCTGCGCGAAGGACGACCGCGCTCTCGTGCGAGTGGAAGACAGTGGACCTGGGATACCCAGCCAGTACCAAAAGAGCGTCTTTCAGCCCTTCTTCCGTATCGACACGTCGCGTAGCAGGACATATGGCGGAGTTGGCCTCGGCCTTTCTCTGGTCTGGGAAATCGTCGCCCTTCACGGCGGCACGATAGAGGTGGAAAAGAGCTCCGAGAACGGGACCACCATGCTTGTAACACTTCCACGTAGGTAAGTGCTGCTACATGGCAATCGCACCCGATGGTTGCCGAAGCAGGTAGACGCTTGGCATGTGCCAACAGCGTGCAAATTCCGCTTTGTCAAAATAACGGAAGTATTTTAATATTTACTTCCGTAAAAGAATAGGAATTAGCATTAAATCCTCTGGGAGGGGTGTGCGGACGATTTCCTGGACCGCCTAGACGGCCAGCCCCAGACGCCTCCGACGCTCGTCCGGCGTCTCCCAGACCCAGCGCCCGCCCTCGCGGTAGCGCCTCGACCGCCCCTCCCGATAGTGTCGCAGCCAGCCGTCGGGCCCCCCACGGGCTCCTCCGCCGTGACCCCGCCCCAGTCCCTGCCGCGGAAGAACTCGTCCCTCGACAGGCCGAAGAGGCCCTCGGCGGGGGCGTTGCCGGGGCTCCTCCCCTTGCGGGACATCGGGCGGGCCGGCCCGTGCTCGGCGCAGGCGGACTTCCGGCCCGGCCACCGGTAGTGGCAGCCCCGGTCCGTGTGGACCACCGGCGCCTCCCCCGGGGAGAGGGTCGCGCGGGCGGCGCGCGGCGACGACTCGGCGAGCCACGCGCTCGGGCTGGTGCCCGCCGACCAGGCCGCGGGCCTGGAGTCGAAGAGGCCGACGGCGGGCGAGAGGCACGCCTTGCGCGGGTCGTCGGGCAGCCTGAACTCGGTGATGTCCGAGACCCGGAGCTCGTTGGGCCGCGAGGCGGAGAAGTCGTGGGTGCCGTCGGGCCGCAGCGGCAGGTTGGCGGGCGCCTCGCCGACCTCGCCGGCGCAGGAGCCGTGCCGGCGCCGGCGCCCCAGGCAGGGGGGCCTGAGGCCCCGCTCGCGCATCACGTCGCGCGCCACCTTCTCCGAGACCGGGCGGCCGAGCCCGGGCGCGAGCTCGCGGCGGGCGAGGCGGTAGCCGCGGGCGCGGCGGCCCCCCTCGCGGAAGGCCTCCTCGGCCCGCCCCGCGACCTCGGCCCTGCGGTCCCTGGGGCCGCCCCGCAGGAGGAGCCCCGCCAGCACTCATAGGGGCTCTTCGATATCCCCGAGAAACCGGTGGTCGAGCGGAGGGGCAGGCCTGTCTCCCTCCCCGACCTCTCGCCGAGCTCGCACTTGCTCCCGTTCGAGATCGAAGCCGGGTCCCACCCTCCCGCCTTTGGGTCGGCCAACACCGCCCTGAGCAGCAGGCTCCCTGTCTGGTCGGGCGTGAGCCCGGACAGCGGCCCGGAGTCGGGCGGGCCGTAGACGCCCCCCCACCTCGCGCCCCCTCCCCCCCGTCACCACCGCGCCGCCGACGATCGTAGCGCAGCGCCGCCCGCCCGGCCCCCCAGGACGCCGTGCGGGAGGTGGCCGTGGGCCCACCCCCGGACGGCGCTCGGACGCGCGCCGGAGAGCTCCGCGGCCTGGCTCAGGCTGAACCCCAGCGAGACTGCCTCGAGGGCGAGGGCGACCGTTTTCCTGTCGTGCATGCGAACCTCCCGAGTTGGGCCGTCCAGCGTCGGTCCAACATTTGGTCCGCACACCCCCGTCACCCCCTTGCCCGCATTTCTCACGGAATGCGGGCATTTTTGGCAAATGGCCTGTTGGCAGGGTGGAAAGACAGCATTCTGCAAGAAATGTGGTCTTTTCCGGCTAGGCCGTCTGACCGTTGGCCCGCGCAGGCCCGGGCCCCGGACCAAGGCCTGCGCGGGGAGCGCCTGCCCCTTGTCGTTCTCGTCAAACACGTCGCCGCACTCAGGGCAGAACTTGGGCGGCTTGGGCTGGTCCTCTGGCACCCAGCCGTACTTGTCGCAGCGGTAGCTCGGCCCCTCCTCGGGCTTGTGCCGGCACGCTGTTCTCGCTTGGATCTTGCTCTGCGGCGGCGTTCCAACCACACATGTCGACCTCGGCGCGCGAGAGGGCCGAGGTGGGTGGTTGGAACGCGGGAAAAGGTGAGAGGACCACCCACATCGCACCTGCGGCGGCAGTCAAGTCACCCACTTCGCATTCGCGACGGCAATCCAGCCACCCACTTCGCGCTTCTCGTGACAGGTCGCAGTGTCTACTCCCGGGAGTTGCGCTTGCGGTATGCCTCGAGACGTTGGGTGTATGACGCCCCTTGGACGCGGAAGGCGATCGTGAAGCCTGCGGTGATGGCCGTGAGCAGGACCAGGTAGAGGAACGTGAAGCTCGCCCATGCGCCGGCGTTCTCTGTCGGGAACCACCCGCCAAGGAAGGAGCACGCCGCCAGCACGAGGTAATAGCTGAGCCCGAAGCCCGCGACGCGCACGGGATAGCTGGGCTTGGTGAGCATGGAGTAGCCAAACCACAGCTGTTGCAGGATGCCGCCGGCCAAGCCTGCGGCGATGGCAGAGGCGCACCAGCTCAACCCTTGGTTCCAACGTCCCGCGATGGCTTCGGTCCCGCACGCCGCAAGCAGCATCAGCACGGACACCATGCTGCCCGTCGCCAGTCCCCTGAGAGCCATGTGCCAGATTCCCCGCCTGGACTCCTCGTCATAGATTCCGACATCTTTGTGATGGTGACGTGTCTTCTCGCCCATTGTTCCCCTGCCTTTCTTTGGACCCTTCGCTAGCTGCGACGCGGATTGCTTCCTAGGAGCCTCTTTATGTTCGGTACATAGGTGCGCGTCACCAGGACGTCCGTACCACCCTCCAGGCGAAGCAGGAGACGGCGGTTGAGCTCGGGCCTGATCGAGACGACCTTGTCGAAGTTGACCAGCACCTGCTTGGACGCGCGGATGACGGGGCTTCCCCGCAAGGCCTCCTCCAGCTCGTAAAGCCTGAGGGGGCTTTCGAGCTCGGAGCCGTCGGTGGTGCGAACGAGGACCAGGTCGGCTCGTACCTCGATGAGCAACAGCTCGTCGAGCGGAATCGGCCTGCGAACAATCGAACCCGGTTCGAACCCCACGACCATCTGTCCGAATGATTGGAGCCTGCCTACCAGCTGGGCGGCGTCCTGGTCTCCTGGCGCGCTCGTCACCAGAACGTCGATTTCGTCCTGCCCCTCTCGCTCGATGTGTCTGACGTTCATCGCCCCTCCGTGTCGTCCTAGCCTTGCCGCATCTCGAGCATATGGGATGGACAGCGAGGTGGATGGTTGGTGCAGCCAAGTTGCACGAAGCGGGGGGCGTGTTGCCCGTCCGGTGTCCAATGGCATGCGCTTGGCGCGCGAGAGGGTCGAAATGGGTGGTTGGAATGCGGGAAAAGGTGAGAGAACCACTCACTTCGGACCCGAGACGGCAACTCAGCCACCCACATCGGCGTCGGCGCGCGAGAGGGTCGAAGTGGGTGGTTGCGGGAGCCTTCGGGGCGAGAGAACCACCCACTTCGGGCCTGCGGTGGCAACCCAGCCACCCACATCACTCCTCTCGCGGCTCGTGATAAGTGGCGGGTGAATCGAGCGCACCGCCTTCGGATTGCACGGGGCGCAGACTGCCTGTTTTGAATCCGATTTGGCAGCTTCGTGCAAGTTAACGGCCGAATTGAGGACGCCTTGTGGATTATTGAGGCCACTTTGGCTCGTCGGGTGGCCGCAACGCTGATCTTGCGCCCTTCTCACCCTCATGTACCTGCGGGTCTTGCAGCTGCACGAACTCTCCGGCAGCTGCCTGCCAGCCAAGAGTGGGTTTGGCGCGAGTTTCGAACGGTACCCTTCGCGACATGTTTACGTTCATTTCTCATAACAGCTCCCGGGCGTATTGGCTCACGAGGCGCCACGACGGGGGTGGTCTGCCCATCGCCTGTGACGTGAGCCTGGCAGACGCGACTGCGTCGGCGCGCGAGGTGAGACGGGCAATAGTGGCACTCAGGGGTCGCAACCCACTTCATGCCGCGCTCGGGCAAAAGCTCGACATTCTCGTGCCTTCGTCCAACGGGCGTCACCCCTGTGCGGACGTGCGCATGCACCTCTGCAAAAGAAGTCTGCCGGAGGGGTCGTTCGCGGCACTTTCTCCGGACGTCCTCGTCGCCTCGCCGGAGCTTTGCTTTCTACAGATGGCGGAGTCGCTTGACGTTCTAGGGGAAGTGGTCGAGCTTGGGTTCGAACTCTGTGGCACCTACGCCTTTGGGCCCGACGGCAGGACGCTCGCGGGAAGCCGGCCTCCCCTGACGAGCGTCGCTCGCATCGCCGGCTATCTTGACCGTTGCGCTGGGGTGCGGGGCGTCGCGAAGGCTCGCTCGGCGCTGCGCTGGGTGATGGACGGGTCGGCGTCGCCCATGGAGACGCTCCTTGCCATGGAGCTGGGAATGCCCAAGCGCCTGGGCGGGAGGGGCTTCCCACCGTTTGTCGTCAATCGACGCATCGAGCTGCCAGACGAGCACCTGCGCGGGCTGGCGCAGCGCTCACGCGTCTACGTCGACCTGCTCTTCGAGCATCAGGGGTTGTGCCTGGAGTTCGATAGCTTCGAGCACCACGGGGGCAGGGAGGAGTATGACAACACGCAGGCACGAGCCAACGCGCTGCGTTCCATGGGACTGCGTGTCAACTCGATAACCTACGGCCAGGTTGCCTCGCTCGCACGCTTCGACGATTTGGTGTGGGGCCTCGAGACGCAGTTGGGGCTTCGGCATAGGCCGTGCGGGGACTCGACGAGGGCTCGTCAGCGCGAATTGCACGCGCTTCTCGCCGACGTGCGCAGGAGGCACTTCTAGCGTCGTTTTGCAAGGCAACGGGACCCACATCGTCCCCGGTGCGCAAGACATTCGAAGTGGGTGGTTGGAACGCGGGAAAAGGCGAGAGAACCACCCACTTCGGGCTTGCGGCGGCATATCGCCCACCCACATCGGCGTCGGCGCGCGAGAGGGTCG
>NZ_KQ960123.1:147565-162652 GCF_001553055.1 Olsenella sp. DNF00959
GTCGGCGCGCGAGAGGGTCGAAGTGGGTGGTTGCATGCGGCTCTCAGGCGAGAGAAGCACCCACTTCGGGCCTGCGGTGGCAACTCAGCCACCCACTTCGATCACGTGACGGCACCACGGCCACCCACTTCGATCACGTGACGGCACCACGGCCACCCACTTCGCGCCTGCGGCGGCGGGATTCGTCGACGCAGGCGCGCAGCTACCAGAGCGCCCGCCTGGCAAGCTCGCAGAGCACCGCGCGCACGCGCTCGAGGTCCGCCAACGGTACGTACTCGTTGGGCTTGTGCGCCATCTCGAGCTCGCCCGGCCCGTAAGAGACGCAGTCGCGGTTCCCGCAGGTTCCCGCCACGACGGCGCCATCGGTGTAGCCGGTGAACACGTCGATGCCCGCCTTGGCCCCCGTGACCTCGGCGGAAGCCTCCTGCAGGAGCGCGAGCAGTCCGGACTGGGGGTTTGCCTCGATGGGAGGGCGGTCCCCGGTCACCTCGTAGCTGCCGACACAGCCTGGCACGGCCCTCTCGGCCGCACGAAGGGCGTCCGTCACGATGCCACTGGCAGAGTCGGTGCCCGCAGGAGGCACGAGCCGCATGTCAATCCACACATGGCAGTCGTCGGGTACCACGTAGGGCCGGTAGCCACCCTCTATCTGTCCGAAGGTCACGGTGGAAGCGCCGAGGTCGGGATGCCTCTCCAGTGCCGCCACGGCCGAGCGTATGCGCACGACCGCCTCGGCGGCAGCGGCGACGGCGTCCGCCCCGCGCCAGGGCGTGCTCGCGTGTGCGGTGACACCGCGCAGCTCGAGCTCGAACCAGCTGCGGCCCTTGTGTGCCATGCGCGCCTTGCCGCCCGTGGGCTCCGTGTCCAGCACCCAGTCGGTACCGCCCACCCATCCGGTGGCGATCGCGGCCTCGATGCCGCGCATGAAGTCCTCCTCATCAACCGTGCAGAGCAGCGTCATGCGGCGGCGGGGGAGGCGTCCCCTCAGCGCGACCTCGTCGAGGGCGCTCCCAAAGGCAAGCATCGCGCAGGCAAGGCCGCCCTTCATGTCACAGGAGCCGCGGCCATAGAGCCGCCCGTCAAGTACCCTCGCCCCCAGGGCGGGGGTCTCGTCGTCCCAGCCATCCCCCAGGACGACGGTGTCCTGGTGACAGCAGTAGACGAGCCCCGGCAGGCCTTCGGTCGTGGCCTCGTCGTCAGGCGAGAGCCCCGTCACCTCCGTGCCCGTGGCATCATGCTCACCCGCGGCGGGAATCACGGCCCTCAGGCAGGGCCGGCCGGGAAGCGCCTCGAGCTCTTCGAGGAAGACGTGGCCCAGTACCTCGCGCCCGCCCTTGCCGGCAAGCTCGCGCGCCCGTCCGATGCGACTTTCGAGCCAGCCGCGTACGAAGCCCTCGACTTCGCCCTCGAAGGCGCCAGGGTCGCTGCTGTCGATCCTCACGAGCGCCTGGGTGAGCCCGACCACGTCGTTCGTGCTGCGGTCCGTGCCCTTGTCCGCGCTGGCGTTGGCATCCGCATAAGCGCCAGCGCCGGCGACCTGCGCCAGCAAGTCTCCCTTGTCTTCTCCAACCATGACGTCCCGAGCCATGCGGCCCACCTCCCGGAAGGCGATCGCCTCGAGCCCGGGCTACCCCTGCGCCTGGGCCTTGGCCTCGTCCATGTAGCTGTACAGGGTGTACTTCGAGATGCCGAAGTAGTTGCAGACCTTCTGGCCCGACTTGGTGACCAGGAAGGCGCCGGAGTCGTTGAGGAAGCCGATTGCCTTGACCTTGTCCTCCTTGGTCATGAGGGTGACGGGCTTGCCCACGACCCGCACGCTCTGCTCGATGAGCTCGTCCAGGAGTTCGGTCACGCTCTGGGGGATGGGCTCGGGGTCTGCCGCACCCTGCGCGGCGACGGCGGTGAGCGACTCCAGCTCGTGACGTGCGGCAAGGAGCATGGTGATGTCGTAGTTGATGGCAAAGATGCCGTCCACCTCGCCGTCCTCGCCGCGCAGGAAGATGGTGGACGACTTCAGGATCTTGCCGTCCTCGGTCTTGGTGAGGTAGGCGAGCCGGTCCTCGACGGGGTTGCGGCGGTCGTGCAGTGCCTCGAGCACGACATGCGAGGGGCCGTCTCCCACCGCACGGCCCGACACATGGCCGTTCTCGATGGCGACGATGGTGCTCGAGGGGTTGTCGGCCGAGAGGTCGTGGATGACCACCTCGCAGCCCGGTCCGAACTGGGTCGCGATGCCATGTGCGAGGGAGCGGCAGAACTCGATGTCCTGTGCACGCATGGGAACCTCCCGTTGATGTCGCCCGCGAGCTGGGCGCCGACCCTGCGAGGTCGCAGGGATGCCTATCAAAGAGTTATGAGAGCCGACCTTTGGCGACCTGCGTCGCGAGCGGGTCTGGCAGCCGAATGGTATATCGAATCGCGCCGTGCTCAATAGATGAAGCTTACAAATTGTTAGGGATTTTCGGGGAGGGGTCCCAGCCGGGGCGAGGAGGTCCCTGCCTGCATGGGGCCACATCGCGTCGTGCGACGTCACTCTCGCATGTGCAAAACGTTATTTATTTAAAAATACAACGCGCCGATGGTGGTATATCGACCGCCTACGACATCACTGATTCTTACTTTTCTTTTTTCCACCTATCATTTTTTCAGATATAGACGTGGTAAGAGAGGACCACGCCTCACAAGTATCCGGCCGTAGCTGATCTGCGGCGCTCAGCAGGGGGAGGGGTCTCATGCTGCTCGTAGCAAATGGTAGGGTCATCACTCGTGACGAGGCGCATCCGTACTTCGAGGACGGCGCGGTCGTCGTCGACGGCACCAAGATCGTGGAGGTCGGCGACAGGTCCGCGCTCGAGGGCAAGTACCCCGACGCAGAGTTCCTCGACGCGCGTGGCGCGGTGATCATGCCGGGACTCATCAACGCCCACACCCACATCTATTCCGGCCTCGCCCGCGGCCTGGCCATCAAGGGCTGCAACCCAACCAACTTCCTCGAGAACCTCGAGCAGCAGTGGTGGAAGATCGATCGCAACCTCAACATGGAGGGCACCCGCGCCTCCGCGTACGCGACCATCCTGGACTGCATCCGCGACGGCGTGACCACCATCTTCGACCACCACGCCAGCTTCCTCGAGATTCCCGGGTCGCTTTTCGCGATCAAGGACGTTGCGGAGGAGACAGGCATGCGCGCCTGCCTCTGCTACGAGACCTCCGACCGCGACGGCGAGGAGAAGTGCGACCAGGCCATCGCCGAGAACGCCGAGTTCGCGCGCTGGGCCGCCGGGCAGGACTCCGACATGATCGCCGCCATGTTCGGCGGGCATGCCCTGTTCACGCTCTCGGACAAGACCCTCGACAAGATGGTCGAGGCCAACGACGGCCTCACCGGCTTCCACATCCACGTCTGCGAGGGAATGAACGACGTCTATGACAGCCTGGGCAACCACGGCTGCACCGCCGTGCACCGCCTCCTCGACCACGGCCTCCTGGGCGAGAAGACCATGCTGGGCCACTGCATCCACATCACGCCCGCCGACATGGACGTGATCGCCGAGACCAAGACCATGATCGTGAACAACCCCGGCTCCAACATGAACAACGCCGTGGGCTGCGCCCCCGTGCTCGAGTTCTTCAAGCGCGGCATCACCGTGGGTATGGGCACCGACGCCTACACCCATGACGTGCTGGAGAGCCTGAAGACCTTCATCATGATCCAGCGCCACAACAGCTGCATGCCCAACGTCGCCTGGGGCGAGGACATGGCCATGCTGTTCAAGAACAACCGCACCATCGCCGAGAAGTACTTCTCGGTCAAGCCCCAGGGCAAGCCCCTCGGCATCCTGGCCCCCGGCGCCGCGGCCGATATCGCGATCTTCGACTACAAGCCCTTCACGCCCTTCTCGGACGAGAACATCGACGGCCACATCCTCTTCGGCTTCGAGGGCAAGGCCTGCCGCACGACCATCATCAACGGTCGCGTCCTCTACAAGGACCGCGAGTTCGTCGACCTGGACGAGGAGGCCATCAACGCCCGCATCCTCGCCGCCTCCAAGCAGCTCTGGGGGGAGCTCAACGGCCGCGAGTACTAAGTCGCATGCACTTGCGTCGCCCGCGGACGCAATAAATGCGGGGGACATAATCCGCCTTTGGTTTTTAGGAGAGGACCAATATGAGCGACATCATGCGCCCCATTCCGTTCGACGCCCTCATGGGCTGGATCCTGGACGAGTACCACACGCAGGGCAGCATCTTCGGCATCACCCGCTTCGCCAAGGGTGACGGGAAGGGCACCCGCCGCATCTTCGGCGAGAGCATCGAGACGCCCGTCGGCCCTGCGGCTGGCCCCAACTCCCAGCTCGCCCAGAACATCGTCGCGAGCTACGTGACCGGTGCCCGTTTCTTCGAGCTCAAGACCGTCCAGGTCATGGACGGCGAGGAACTCTCGGCCTGCGTCAACAAGCCCTGCATCCTGGCAGGTGACGAGGGCTACAACTGCGAGTGGTCCACCGAGCTGACCGTCCCCCAGGCCTTCGACGAGTACGTCAAGGCGTGGGTCGCCTGCAAGCTGCTCTCCCGCGAGCTTGACCTGGGATCTGCCGACGGCTTCGTGTTCAACATGTCAGTGGGCTACGACCTCGAGGGCATCAAGAGCCCCAAGGTCGACAAGTACATCAACGACATGAAGGACGCCTCCGCCACGCCGGCCTTCACCGAGGCCATCGCCTGGGCGAAGGCGAACCTCGACCGCTTCGAGCACGTGGACGAGGCCTTCGTCGACTCCATCACCCCGCAGGTCTCGCGCTCCATCACCGAGTCCACGCTGCACGGCTGCCCTCCCGCAGAGATCGAGCGCATCGCCACCTACCTCATGTGCGAGAAGGGCCTCAACACCTTCGTAAAGTGCAACCCCACGCTCCTGGGCTACGAGTACGCCCGCACCACCCTGGACTCCCTGGGCTTCGACTACATCGCCTTCGACGACCACCACTTCCTGGAGGACCTCCAGTGGGAGGACGCCGTCCCCATGCTCGAGCGCCTTATCGCGCTGGGCAAGGAGAGGGGCCTGGAGTTCGGCGTCAAGCTGACCAACACCTTCCCCGTCGACGTGACCCGCAACGAGCTGCCCAGCGAGGAGATGTACATGTCGGGCCGCTCGCTGTACCCGCTCTCCCTCACCCTGGCCGCCCGCCTGTCCGAGCAGTTCGACGGCAAGCTGCGCATCTCGTACTCCGGCGGTGCCGACGCCAACAACGTGGCCGGGCTCGTCTCGGCCGGCATCTGGCCCGTCACCGTGGCGACCACCATCCTCAAGCCCGGTGGCTACCAGCGCTTCGGCCAGATCGTGCGCGTCCTCGAGTCCGTCGAGGCCAAGGCCTTCGACGGCGTTGACGCCAAGGCCGTCCGCGGCATGGTGGGCGAGGCCGTGAGGGGTGACGCCTACCGCAAGCCCATCAAGCCCCTGCCCGAGCGCCACGTCGCGGCGAAGCTTCCCCTCATGGACTGCTTCACGGCGCCCTGCCGCCACGACTGCCCCATCCACCAGGACATCCCCGGCTACCTCATGGCCGTGGACGAGGGCCGCTACGAGGACGCCCTCAACGTCATCCTCGAGCGCAACGCCCTGCCCTTCGTGACCGGCACCATCTGCCCGCACCACTGCGGCGACGGCTGCATGCGCAACTACTACGAGGAGCACGTCCACATCCGCGAGGCAAAGCTCAAGGCCGCCGAGGCGGCAAGCGAGAAGGTCCTGCCCACGCTCGCCCGCAGGGCCGAGGTCAAGGGCAAGAAGGTCGCCGTCATCGGCGGAGGCCCTGCCGGCCTCTCCGCCGCGTCCTTCCTCTCCCGCGCCGGCGTCGACGTGACCGTGATCGAGCGCACCCAGAAGCTGGGCGGCATCGTCCGTCATGCCATCCCCGAGTTCCGCATCTCGGGCGAGGCCATCGACCGCGACATCGAGCTCTGCAGCGCCTACGGCGCCAAATTCGAGTGCGGCGTCGAGGTCAAGTCGGTCGACGAGCTCCTGAAGCAGGGCTACACCGACGTCGTCATCGCCATCGGCGCCTGGGCGCCTGGTCGCGCCACCCTCAAGTCCGGCGCCGAGATGGACGCCATCGACTTCCTCGTGGCCGCCAAGGGTGACCCCGACTCCCTCGAGCTCGGCAGCGACGTCGTGGTCATCGGTGCCGGCAACACCGCCATGGACGTGGCACGTGCCGCCAAGCGCATCAAGGGCGTCGAGAACGTCCGCCTGGTCTACCGCCGCACCCGCCGCTACATGCCCGCCGACGAGGAGGAGCTCGCGCTCGCGCTCGAGGACGGGGTCGAGTTCATGGAGCTCCTCTCGCCCGACACGTTTGCCGACGGCGTCCTGACCTGCGAGGTCATGGAGCTTGGCGCTCCCGACGAGTCTGGCCGCCGCTCGCCCGTCTCCACCGGCAAGACCACGACCATCCCCGCCACCACCGTCATCGCCGCGGTGGGCGAGAACGTCGAGGGCACGCTCTTCGAGGCCTCCGGCATCGAGGTCGACCGCAAGGGACGCCCCGTGGTCGACGCCAGCTACAAGACCAACCTGCCCCACGTCTATGCCATCGGTGATGCCCGCCGCGGGCCTGCCACCGTGGTCGAGGGCATCGCGGACGCCGCCATGGTGACCGTCGCCATCTCGGGCGCGGACTTCAACGGCAAGGTCGAGTCCAACGTCAAGGCCGACTACGACGCCCCGCTCGCCAAGCGCGGCGACCTCTGTCTGGACGTCAAGGGCTGCGACAGGACCCGCTGCCTGGGCTGCGCCACCGTCTGCGAGACCTGCGTCGAGGTCTGCCCCAACCGCGCCAACGTCGCGATTCGCGTGCCCGGCATGCGTCAGCGCCAGATCGTGCACGTCGACGGCATGTGCAACGAGTGCGGCAACTGCGCCGTCTTCTGCCCCTACCAGGGCGGCCGTCCCTACAAGGACAAGCTCACCCTCTTCTGGAGCAAGGAGGACTTCGACAACAGCACCAACGAGGGCTTCCTTCCCGTCGACGGCGGCATGCTCGTCAGGCTTGACGGAGGCACTAAGGTATACGATGTGAATGACAAGGACTGCGGACTGCCCGAGTCGGTGCGCGCCACCATCGCTGCCGTGCAAAGCGACTATGCCTACCTCATGATCGGCTAGCCTCGCGAGGCGCTGTGCCACAGCCTCAAACACAAACCGAGGGCCGGGGGTGGCGCGCTTCGGCGTGCCACCTCCCGGCGCTCATTCCGGGGGGATAGGCTCAATATGGCCAAGAGAAGGGACAAGGTAGCCGTCGTACATTGCTGGGGGGGAGCCAGCAGGTACTGCAACTACGGCTGCGTCGGCTGCGGTGCGTGTGTCGCCGCCTGCAAGGTCGACGCGATCGGCCTCAACGAGAACAACACCGCGCAGGTGAGGCGCGAGGCCTGCATAGGCTGCGGCCTCTGTGCGAGGGCCTGCCCGCAGGGGATCATCGAGATAGTCCCCTGCGAGGCGACGATCCTGCCTCTCTGCTCCAATCCGGACCTGGGCTCGGTCGCACGCAAGCTCTGCGACTCGAGCTGCATCGCCTGCGGCGCCTGCGAGCGAGCCTGCCCGGCGGATGCCATCCACGTGACGGACAACCTGGCGGTGACGGACGTCGAGCTCTGCATCGCCTGCGGCATGTGCGCGACCAAGTGCCCGCGCGGCGTCATCCGTGACGCCAACGGCATCCTGGCCAAGGGCTTCTAGAGGGGAGGGGACATGGGAAAGTACAGCTTCTCCGTCAACGGCGAAGAGATCTCGACGGACGAGAACGTATCGCTCCTGCGCTTCCTGCGCGACGAGCTCCACCTCACCTCCGTGAAGGACGGCTGCTCCGAGGGCGCCTGCGGCACCTGCACCGTCGTCATCGACGGGATTGCCACCAAGGGCTGTGTCATCACCACCAAGCTTGCCCAGGGCAAGCAGATCCTCACCGTGGAGGGCCTTGGCGAGGAGGAGAAGGAGGCCTTCGTCTATGCCTTCGGCGCCGTGGGGGCCGTGCAGTGCGGCTTCTGCATCCCCGGCATGGTGATGAGCGGGGCAGCCCTCCTGAGGGCCAACTCCAATCCCACCGAGGACGACGTCAAGGTCGCGATAAAGGGCAACGTCTGTCGCTGCACCGGCTACAAGAAGATCATCGAGGGCATCCTGCTTGCCGCCCAGATTCTCAGGGGAGAGAGGCAGATCGACCCCGAGCTCGAGAGAGGCGACGACTACGGCGTGGGCAAGCGCGCCTTCCGCGTGGACGTGCGCCGCAAGGTCCTGGGCTACGGCGTGTATCCCGACGACCTCAACGAGACCGACTACCCCGACATGGCCTACGCCTCGGCGGTGCGCTCGAAGTACCCGCGTGCCCGCGTGCTCTCCATAGACAGCTCCAAGGCCGAGGCCCTGCCTGGCGTCCTGGGCGTGCTCACCGCCAAGGACGTGCCCGTCAACCAGGTGGGCCACCTCATCCAGGACTGGGACGTGATGATCGCCGAGGGCGACGTCACCCGCTTCGTGGGAGATGCCATCTGCCTGGTGGTTGCCGAGGACGAGAAGACCCTGGCAAAGGCCAAGAGGCTCGTCAAGGTGACCTACGAGGAGCTCGAGCCCGTCCGCAACATCGAGGAGGCGAAGGCCGAGGGTGCCCCCATCATCCACGACAGCTTCCTTGCCTTCGGCAACGTCGTCGAGCTCCACGACAACGTCTGCCAGAGCCGCCACGTGACCCGCGGCAACGCCAAGGAGGCGCTCGCCAAGTCCGCCCACGTGGTGACCAAGACCTTCGAGACGCCCTTCACCGAGCATGCCTTCCTGGAGCCCGAGTGCGCCGTGGCCTTCCCCTACAAGGACGGCGTCAAGGTCCAGAGCACCGACCAGGGCGCCTACGACACGCGCAAGGAAGTCGCCCACATGTTTGGCTGGGACGAGACGCCCGAGCGCGTCGTCGTCCAGACCATGCTGGTCGGCGGCGGCTTCGGCGGCAAGGAGGACGTGAGCGCCCAGCACCTCGCCGCCCTCGCCGCCCTGCACTTCGGGCGCACGGTGAAGTGCCGCTTCACGCGCAAGGAGTCCATCGACTTCCATCCCAAGCGCCACGCCATGCAGGGCACCTTCACCCTGGGCTGCGACGAGGAGGGCAACCTCACCGCTCTGGACTGCGAGATCAACTTCGACACCGGTGCCTACGCGAGCCTCTGCGGCCCCGTCCTCGAGCGCGCCTGCACCCATTCGGTCGGTCCCTACAAGTACCAGAACACCGACATACGTGGGTACGGCTACTACACCAACAACCCGCCCGCGGGCGCCTTCCGCGGCTTCGGTGTGTGCCAGAGCCAGTTCGCCCTCGAGTGCCTCATCGACGTGCTTGCCGACGAGGTGGGCATCTCTCCTTGGGAGATGCGCTACAAGAACGCGATCGAGCCCGGCGAGGTCCTGCCCAACGGCCAGATCGCCGACTGCTCCACCGCGCTCAAGGAGACCCTCCTGGCGGTGAAGGACGCCTATGACGCCAACGCCGACCACTGCGGCCTCGCCTGCGCCATGAAGAACGCGGGCGTGGGCGTGGGCCTGCCTGACGCCGGGCGCTGCAAGATCGTGGTCGATGGCGGCAAGGCGATGGTCTATTCCGCGACCTCCGACATCGGCCAGGGCTGCAACACCGTCTTCCTCCAGGACGTGGCGGAGGCCAGCGGCCTGCCGCGCGCCCTCATCCGCAACGGCGAGTGCTCCACCGAGGCGGCGCCCGACTCCGGCACCACCTCCGGCTCGCGCCAGACCGTCATCACCGGCGAGTCCGTGCGCGGTGCCGCCTTCCTGCTCCGCGACGCGATGCTCGCGTACGAGGCGGGGGAGGGCGTGCCCCAGGGACCCGTTCGCGCCAGGGGTGACGGCGTCAAGGTCGAGTACGAGGACGGCAGGAGCTACGACGTCCATGCCTGCGAGCTCAAGGCCGGCGGCGGACGCCACGCCAATGACCCCGCTTCCGCGCTGGCGGCGCTCGAGGGCTGCGAGTTCAGCTACGTCTACTTCGAGCCCACCGACAAGCTGGGGGCGGACAAGCCCAACCCCAAGAGCCACGTGTGCTACGGCTTTGCCACGCACCTGGTGATCCTGGACAAGAAGGGCAAGGTCTCCCAGATCTACGCCGCGCACGACTCCGGCAAGGTTGTCAACCCCATCGCCATCCAGGGCCAGATCGAGGGTGGCGTGCTCATGGGCATGGGCTATGCCCTCACCGAGGACTTCCCGCTCAAGGACTGCGTGCCCACCGCGCGCTACGGGACCCTTGGCCTCCTGCGTGCCAGCCAGATTCCCGACATCCACGCCATCTACGTGGAGAAGGACGAGCTCCTGCCCGTGGCCTACGGCGGCAAGGGCATCGGGGAGATCGCGACCATCCCCACCGCGCCTGCGGTGCAGAACGCGTATCGTCGCGTCAGCGGCAAGCTCCAGACCAAGCTGCCGCTCGTCGGCACGCCCTACGAGAGGAGGCCGCGCGGGTAGGCCGATCCCAAGGATATTCAGGGGCCTCCTGCCGCCGTGCCGGGGGCTCCTGGGCAATGCAACACCCCGAAACGTGAGACCGGAAGAGCTGCGAAAGAGGTGGTCGTGACATGGGAGAGCTCTTGAGGATGGAGGGCGTCGACAAGCGCTTCGGCTCGTTCTACGCGAACCGCAACGTCACCCTCTCCATACAAGAGGGCGAGGTGCACACCCTGTTGGGCGAGAACGGAGCGGGCAAGTCGACGCTCATGAACTGCCTGATAGGCCTGTACACGCCGTCTGCGGGCAAGATCTACATGAGGGGCGAGGAGGTCCACATAGACTCCCCGCGCGATGCCGTCGCGCACGGCATCGGCATGGTGCACCAGCACTTCATGCTGGTGGAGGACATGAGCGGCCTCGAGAACATCATCCTGGGCGACAAGCGCCACAACACGCCCCTGCTCCAGAAGGCCGACGACCGCAAGACCATCGAGGGGCTCATGCAGCGCTACGGCCTGGAGGTCGACCTCGACCAGCGCGTGGGCGACATGTCCATCGGCATGCAGCAGCGCGTCGAGATCCTGAAGGTCCTCTTCCGCGGAGCCGACCTGCTCATCCTCGACGAGCCCACCGCCGTCCTCACCGACCTCGAGGTCCAGGGCCTCTTCGACATCATGAACTCCCTGACCGACGAGGGTAAGTCGATCATCTTCATCTCGCATAAGATGCGCGAGGTCATGCACATCTCCGACCGCGTCACGGTCCTGCGCCGCGGCGAGTTCATCGACACGGTCGAGGTCTCCAAGACCACCGAGCAGGAGCTCGCCGACCTCATGATCGGCCAGAAGTTCACCGAGAGCACCTACCAGAAGGTGGACGCGACCGACCAGCCCATGCTCACGCTCACCAACGTGTCCTACCATCCCGAGGTCAAGCACGGCGGCCTGAAGGACGTCACCCTCACCCTCCACAAGGGAGAGATCCTGGGCGTCGCGGGCATCGACGGCAACGGGCAGGGTGCCCTCGCCGAGGTCGTGACCGGCCTCATCGCCCCCGAGTCCGGCGAGGTCGTCGGTCCCGACGGCTCGAGCATCGCGCTCTTCTCGCCCCAGGCCTTCATCGACGCCGGCTTCGGCAACATCCCCGAGGACCGCAATAAGATGGGCCTCGTCGGCGACATGACGATCGCCGAGAACCTGGTCCTCAAGCAGACCAACACCGAGCGCTTCTCCGCAGGGCACGGCGCCTGGCTCAAGATGGATGCCATCCAGGAGTTCGCCGAGCAGCTGCGCGAGGAGAACGACATCCGCTGCACCTCCGTCAGCCAGACGGCCCGCAGCCTCTCGGGCGGCAACCAGCAGAAGGTCATCCTCGCGCGCGAGCTCGACAGCCACCCCAAGCTCCTCGTGGCCGTCTATCCCACGCGCGGCCTGGACATCGGCGCCACCGGCTTCGTCCACGACCAGATCGTGGCGCAGCGCGACGCCGGCTGCTCGGTGCTGCTCATCTCGGCTGACTTCGACGAGGTCCTGAAGCTCTCGGACCGCATCGTCGTCCTCTTCGAGGGCCAGGTCATGGGAACGTACCCCGGCGCGAATCCCCCCATCAAGGAGATCTCGCTCGCCATGGCAGGAAAGTAGGAGGGAGGAACAATGGCAAAGAGCTCTAGCTCTGACAACAGCCGCGAGAAGCTGCTGACGACGCTCACCCCCGTCGTCTCGGTCCTCCTCGCGCTCATCGTGGGGGCCATCATCATCGCGTGCCTCGGCAAGAGCCCCGTCCAGGGTTACGCCGCCATGCTCCAGGGCTCCCTGGGCTCCCTCTCCAAGGTCGCCAAGACCCTGGAGCGCTCCTGCCCGCTGATCTTCACCGGCCTCTGCGCCGTGTTCGCCTACAAGTGCGGTGTCTTCAACCTCGGCGGCGAGGGCCAGTTCATCATGGGTGGCTGCGCCACCGCCACCGTCGTCCTGGGCCTTGGCCTCGACGGCCCCGTCGGCATGCTCTGCGGCCTCACCGCCGGCATCGTCGTGGGCGGCCTCTGGGGCCTGCTTCCCGGCATCATGAAGATCACGCGTGGCCTCAACGAGATGATCACCACGATCATGCTCAACTACATCGCCATGTACTTCATGGAGTACGTCTTCAAGAACCTCTTCTCGGACAACGGCCTTCCCAAGACCCTCGCCATGCCCAGCGCCGCTCGCCTGCCCGGCATCGGCGGCATGCACGTGGGCGTCATCCTTGCCGTCCTCCTGGGCCTCTTCCTGTGGTACCTGATCTTCCGCACCTCCTTCGGCTTCAAGATCCGCGCCGTGGGCATGAACCCCATCGCCTCGCGCGTGAGCGGCTTCCCGGTGAACAGGCTCGTCCTTCTCGCCTTCGTCATCTCGGGCGCCATCGCCGGAATGGGCGGCGCCGTCGAGCTCCTGGGCAAGACCCCCTACCGCCTGGCGGCGGGCTTCGGCGCGGGCTTCGGCTTCGACGGCGTGGCCATCGCCCTCATCTCGCAGCTCAACCCCATAGCTGCCATGCTGGTCGCCATCCTCTTCGGCATCCTCAACACGGGCGGCACCATGATGCAGAGCGTCATCGGCGTCCCCACCGCCATCGTCGACATCATCCGCGGCCTGATAATCATCTTCGCCGTCGCCGGCATGGCCATCGTCAAGCTCCCCAAGATCATTGCGTTCTTCAGCTCCCGTGGACCCAAGCAGGGCGCGAACGAGCCTGAGGTCGCCACCGACAAGAAAGCGGAGGTGACGGCGTAATGGACTTCTTCATGACCTCGCTGCCCACGATCCTCAACGCCACGACCCTGAGCGCCGTGCCCATCCTCCTGGCCGCCCTGGGCGAGCTCTTCTCCGAGCGCGCCGGCCTGGTCAACATCGGCCTTGAGGGCATCATGGCCGTGGGCGCCTTCGTCGCCTTCGCCGTGGGCAAGATGACGGGCAACCTCTGGCTCGGCGTCTGCGCCGCCATCGTCGCCGGCATCGCCATCAACATGATCTACGCCTTCTGCACCGTCACGCTCTGCGTCGACCAGGTGGTCGTGGGCATGGCCATCAACATCCTTGCGCCCGCCCTGGCGCTCTTCGGCTACAACATGTTCGTCGGATCCAACTCCGCCAACGCCACTGGCGTCATCATGGAGAGGATCCAGATCCCGGGGCTGAGCGCGATACCCTACATAGGTGGGCCGGTCTTCGGTCAGCAGCTCCTTGCCTATCTCGCCTTCATCCTGGTGCCCCTCGTGACCTACTTCTTCAAGAGCTTCCGCGGCGGCCTCTCGTTCCGCTCGGTGGGCGAGAACCCCCAGGCTGCAGAGACCCTGGGCATCAACGTCATCCGCATCAAGTTCGTGGCCTGCGTCGCCTGCGGCGCGCTGGCCGGCATGGGCGGGGCGTTCCTCTCGGTCTGCATGACCCCGATCTACATCGACGGCATCGTCATGGGCCGCGGCTTCATCGCGCTGGCGACAGTCATCTTTGGCCGTTGGAGCGCCGTGGGCATCATGGCCGCGAGCCTGCTCTTCGGCTTCTTCGACGGGCTCAACGTCGCCTTGCAGGCCCAGTTCAACGCCGCGCCCGTCATGTTCTTCAAGATGATCCCGTACATCTTCACGATCATCGCCCTGATCTTCTTCGGTTCCAGGCACGCCGGGCCTAAGGCGAACGGCCAGCCCTACTACCGCGAGTCGCGTTAGTCCGCTGCCGCCCGGGCAACGCCCGCTGGGCAGCGCGATTTACAAAAGCACCATCCAACGTGCAAGGATGGGATATAAACTCCGGGCCTTTTGGCCATCGAGTCGAAGGGAGTGGGCACAGCACAGAGAAACGAGGTTGGAAGTTCTTCGCATGTGTCAGTGGCAGGAATGTCTTCTTAGAAAGGAACTACCATGAGCGAGTCCAAGTTCAACTTCATGCTTAACAGGCGTCAGGCCATCGCGCTGGGCCTCGGATCCGCGGCCACGGTCGCCCTCGCGGGCTGCAGCGGCGGAAGCGGCAGCGACGACAAGGCAGCAGGCGGGGATTCCTCCGAGGGCAGCTACAAGGTCGCCATGATCATGTCCGGCACCATCACCGACGGCGGCTGGGACCAGGGCCACTACGAGTCCCTGAAGCGCGCCATCGAGTCCCACCCCAAGTGGGAGATGCTCGAGCCCAAGGAGAACACGCCCGACGCCGATGCCGCCACCGCCGCCCAGAGCTACGTCGACCAGGGCGTCGACCTCATCATCGGCAACGGAAACCAGTTCGCCTCCGACTGGGCCGAGGTCGTCGCCGACGCGGAGGGCAACGACAAGGTCCACTTCCTCATCACCAACACCAACCCCACCTCCGAGATGGCCGACTACAAGTCCCTCGCCAAGGTGGAGACGGTGCTGCCCAACTTCAAGCAGACCGGCGCCCTCGCGGGCGTCGTCGCCGGCCTCATGACCAAGACCAACAGCATCGGCTTCATCGGCGGCATGAAGCTCCCCTCCACCGAGGCCAAGTACGCCGCCTACCTGGCCGCCGCCCAGAAGATCAACCCCGAGATCAAGGGCCAGTACAACTTCGAGGCCGGCTTCACCGACGCCTCCC
>NZ_KQ960123.1:162752-164128 GCF_001553055.1 Olsenella sp. DNF00959
CTTCGAGGCCGGCTTCACCGACGCCTCCCTGGGCACCAAGCTGACCGAGAACTGGATCAGCACCAACAACGTCGACGTCATGTGGGGCGACGCTTCCGCAGTCGACAACGGCTCGCGCCAGGCCCTCGAGTCTGCCGGTGCCGACACCCACTTCGACATCGCCCAGCCCATCGACATCGCCGGTGCCGACCAGCCCACCGTCGTGACCTCCACCGTCACCGACTGGAAGATCGACCAGGCCATGGACGAGATCGAGAAGGGCGAGTTCGGCGACGGCAAGGTCATCACCGCCGACATGTCCAACGGTGGCATCTCGCTGGGCAAGTTCTCGGACAAGGTCCCCGAGGACGTCCAGGCCAAGATCAAGGAGCTCGCCGAGCAGATCAAGAGCGACTCCTTCGTGACCGACGCAGAGGTCGAGGCCATCGCCTCCACCCTCTAGGCCAAGGCGCACAGGCGCCAAGACGCCCCAGAGCGGCGCCGGGATGTCCAGCGGGCACCCCGGCGCCGCACTTTTCAGGCGACGGGGATGCCCGTCGCGCGGACGGGAGGTCGCATGGCAAGGAAGGACTTCACCCACGAGGAGGACGTCGCACTGCTGAGGAGGTGCATCGAAGTCTCGCGCCGGTCGCGCGAGCACGGCAACACCCCCTTCGGGGCGATCCTGGTCTCCCCGGACGGGGCGGTGCTGCTCGAGCAGGAGAACATCGAGATCGACACGCACCGCTGCACCGGGCACGCCGAGACCCAGTTGGTCGACCGCGCCTCGCAGATGTTCGACAAGCCCTATCTCGCGGACTGCTCGCTCTACACCTCGGCAGAGCCCTGCGCCATGTGCTCCGGCGCCATCTACTGGGCGGGCGTGGGCAGGGTCGTCTACGCGATGACCGAGCGGTCGCTGCTGCGCCTCACGGGTGCGAACGAGCAGAATCCCACCTTCGACCTACCCTGCCGGCAGGTGTTTGCGGCGGGTCAGAAGGACATCGAGGTCGTCGGACCCTTCGAGGAGCTCGAACAGGAGGCCGCGGACGTCCACCGGGGTTACTGGGACTGAGGTCGGCGGTGGCTCTCGCCAGGCGTCGGACGAGAGACGAATGCAAGAACCGGTTGGTCTTTGAGGAGAAGGGAAGCTAGTCAATGAGTGGCATTCTTGGACTTCGCAAGGCAATGCCGAGCAGGCGCGAGGCCCTGGCCCTTGGGGCTGGGTCCGCGGCCCTCGCCGCAGGGCTGCTCGCGGGATGCGGCTCCGGCGGCAGCGCCGATCCCGGAACGGGCGAAGATGGCCAGCCCAAGCGCGTGGTGATGGTCATCAGCAGCCCAAAGAACGACGGCGGCTGGGGCTAGGGCCACTACGAGTCCCTGAAGCGCGCCATCGA
>NZ_KQ960123.1:164228-580813 GCF_001553055.1 Olsenella sp. DNF00959
CCCACCCCAAGTGGGAGATGCTCGAGCCCAAGGAAAGCGTGGCGGACGCCGATGCGGCGGATGCCGCGCAGAGCTACGTCGACCAGGACGTCGACCTCATCGTGGGCGCCGGCAACGAGTTCGCATCGGTCTGGGCCGAGGTCGTGGCGGAGGCGACGGAGTCGCACCCCAAGGTCCACTTCCTCATCACCAACACCGACCCAGCCGTCGACCTGGCCGACTACCAGACCCTCGACAACCTCGAGACGGTGCTCACCGACCTCAGCCAGTCGGGGGCGCTTGCCGGCGTGGTGGCAGGCCTCATGACCAAGACGAAGAGCATCGGCTTCATCGGCGGCGCCAAGCTGCCCATGACCCTCACCAAGTACGCGGCCTACCTCGCGGCTGCCCAGAAGGTCACCCCTGGCGTCGAGGGCCACTACAACTTCGAGGCCGGCTTCACCGACGCCTCCCTGGGCGCGCGCCTGACCGAGAACTGGATCGCTGCCAACGACGTCGACGTCATGTGGGGCGACGCCTCGGCGGTCGACAACGGCTCGCGCCAGGCCCTCGAGTCTGCCGGTGCCGACACCCACTTCGACATCGCCCAGCCCATCGACATCGCGGGGGAGGGGCAGGCGACGGTCGTCACCTCAACGGTCATCGACTGGAAGATCGACCAGGCCATGGACGAGATAGAGAAGGGCGAGTTCGGCTCCGGCAGGACCATCTCCGCAGACATGTCAAACGGGGGCATCTCGCTGGGCAAGTTCTCCGACAAGGTTCCCGCCGACGTCCAGGACAAGATCGGGGACTACGTCAAGCTCATCTCCGGGGGAAGCTTCCTCACCGAGGCCGAGATCGAGGCCGTGAGGTCCACGCTCTAGCCCTTCGGCCGTTCGCGATCCGCGCTGCCGAGGTGGTGGTACCTTGCGGGGTGCCACTGCCCCTTTCTAAGCTTCTCTCTTATCCATCTAAACAATTGCAAAGGACATGGTCACGCAAGCGATGCGTTATATATAAAAAAACATAACGAAAAAATAGGTAGGCAAACAAACTTTTTGCCATTTGCCGCGCCTTTCGTACCGTATGCGGCAGCCGAGAAAAAGCGTAAGGCGCAGGCACTGATAGCATGGAAGTTGCTAACGAGGTGGGGGAGGGCTAAACAATGGCTGGTTTCGAGCCAGCATTTCTCGCCTCGGAGGCAGGGGGAGCGGGCGCGCAGGGGATTGCGCCCACGACATCCCAGCGCGTACTTCGGCATTGCGGGTCGGGAGCGCGGCATCGCCGGGACCTGACTTTTGTAGCATAGGAAGTTACGCCCCTCGCACCATGGGGAGCGCGGAGAGAGGGACGCCGGGCAAAGAGGGAATGCCTGGTGGCGTGGGGTAACCAAGCGAAGGGGTGAGCCATGGAGAAGTTGAGGGAGGTCGGCAGGCCTCTGGTGCGCGTCGACGCGTACGACAAGGTCACCGGACGTGCCATGTACACGGACGACCTCTGCCCGAAGCCCTGCCTGGAGGCTCGAATCCTGCATTCGACCATCGGCAACGGCGTTGTCAAGTCCATCGACATCAGCGAGGCGCAGAAGGTCCCTGGCGTGGTGGGGGTCTTCACCTGCTTCGACGTGCCCGACCACCCGTACCCCGTGGCAGGGCACCCCTGGTACGCCGAGTCCAAGAAGGAGAAGCGCGACCTTCCCGACCGCAAGCTCCTCGACGCGCGCGTGCGCATCTACGGCGACAACATCGCCGCCGTCGTGGCCGAGGATACCGTGGCCTGCGACCGCGCCCTGGCCAAGATCAAGGTCGAGTACGAGGAGTACCCCGTCGTCTACGACCCCATCGAGTCGATGAAGGGCACCGAGCACCCCGTCCAGGAGGGCAAGCCCGACAACATCGTGGCGCACACCCTGGCCAAGACGGACGACGAGAAGCTCGCCAGGCTGGGCTACTCCTCCGTCGAGGACGCGGTCAACGACCCCAGGTACCACCACTACAAGATTCACATGGAGACGGGCGAGCAGTCCCAGGTCCACATCGAGACCTGCACCTCCTACTGCTACGAGGAGAACGGCAAGATCGTCTGCGTGTCCTCCACCCAGATCCCGCACATCTGCCGCCGCGTCATCGGCCAGGCCCTGGGCATCCCCTGGGGTGACGTCCGCGTCATCAAGCCCTATATCGGCGGTGGCTTCGGAACCAAGCAGGACATCCACTACGAGCCCCTGAACGCCTGGCTCTGCAGGCAGGTCGGCGGGCGTCCCGTCCGCCTCGAGCTCAGCCGCGAGGAGCTCTTCTACGCCACCAGCGGACGCCAGCCCAAGAGCTTCGACGTCGAGGCCGCCGTCGACGACGACATGAACCTCCGCGCCCGCTCCATCAAGGGTTGGTCCAACACCGGCGGCTACATCCATCACGGGCACGCCCTGGTCCTGAACTCGGTCAACACCTTCCGCTGGCTGTACCACAAGCAGGAGGACGCGGTTCGCTGCGAGGCCTGGACCATCCACACCAACGGACCGCACACCGGTGCCATGCGCGCGTACGGCGTGCCCGAGGGTAACTGGGCCGCCGAGTGCCTCATGAGCGACATCGCCCACGACATGGGCTGGGACGGCGTCGAGTTCCGCCTGAAGAACGCCATCTACGAGGGCTACTACGACGAGTTCAGCCCCGGCAACTACATCGCCGCCCACACCTGCGGCCTGCCCGAGTGCGCCGAGAAGGGCAAGGCGTACATCGAGTGGGACAAGAAGAAGGCCGAGTACGCCAACGAGACCGGTCCCATCCGCCACGGCGTGGGCGTCTCCTTCTTCGTGTACAAGACCGCCGTCGCCCCCTTCGCGCTCGAGACCGCGACGGCCGCGATCACGCTGAACCAGGACGGCAGCTTCCAGCTCCAGATGGGCGCCACCGAGATTGGCCAGGGTGCCGACACCGTCTTCTCGCAGATGGCGGCCGAGGCCCTCGGCGTCGACACCGAGGACGTCCACATCGTCTCGTTCCAGGACACCGACGTAACGCCCTATGACGCAGGCGCCTACGCCTCCCGCCAGACCTACGTCTCGGGCACCGCGGTCAAGCAGGCGGGCGAGAAGCTGCACAAGCAGATCATCGAGTACGCCCACTACCTCTTCCCGGGCGCCCAGGGCGAGTTCGACCTGCACGACCACGCCATCTGGGACTGCGTGGGCAACAAGGTCATCGACCTTGCGGAGCTCGCGCTCGAGGCCTACTACAACACCAACCACAACGACCAGCTCTACGCCCGCTCCACCGCCAACGTGCACACCAACACGATTGCCGTGGGCTGCAGCTTCGCCGACGTCACGGTCGACATGCCGCTGGGCAAGGTCACGGTCAACAAGATCATCAACGTCCAGGACTCCGGTCGCCTCATCAACCCCAAGCTCGTCGAGCAGCAGGTGCACGGCGGCATGGCCCAGTCCATCGGGTTCGCCCTCTACGAGGAGCTCCTCATAGACCCCAAGACCGCCCGCGTGCTCAACCCCACGCTGCTCGACTACAAGATTCCGACCACGATGGACGTGCCCGACCTCGAGGCGCAGTTCGTCGAGACCGACGACCCCACCGGCCCCTACGGCAACAAGGCAGTGGGAGAGACGCCCGTCATCTCGCCTGCGGCTGCGATCCGCGACGCCATCCTGGATGCAACCGGCGTCAAGTTCTACCAGGAGCCGATGACCCCTCAGCGCCTCTTCGAGGGATTCAAGAAGGAGGGTCTCATCTAATGTATGACATCGAATCGCTCCATTGCGCGACCAGCGTGGACGACGCCGTCCAGGCCCTCGCGAACGACCCCCAGGCCATCGTGGTCGCCGGTGGCACCGACGTCCTCGTGAAGGTGCGCGAGGGCAAGTTCTCGGGCGCCCACCTCGTCTCGATCCACGAGCTCCACGACGAGCTCGATGGCGTCACCCTCGCCGAGGACGGCACCGTGGAGATAGGGCCCATCACCTGGTTCCACCATGTGACCACGAGTCCCGTGATCCAGGCGACCGTCCCCACGCTGGGCGACGCCTGCGACACCCCCGGCGGCCCCCAGCTGCGCGTGTCCGGCACCATCGGTGGCAACGTCTGCAACGCCGCCACCTCCGCGGACTCCGCGTCGACCCTCTATGCCTACGGCGCCCTGCTCGACGTGAGGGGTCCCAAGGGCGAGCGCACCATCCCCATCGAGGAGTGGTATGCGGGTCCCGGCCGCTCCACCAAGGAGCGCGACGAGGTCCTCGTCAAGATCCGCATCCCCAAGGACCACTACGAGGGCTTCACCGGCCACTACTTCAAGTACGGCAAGCGCCGCGCGCTCGAGATCGCGACCATGGGCTGCTGCTGCCTGGTCAAGCTCTCGGCCGACAAGAGGACCGTCGACGACATCCGCCTCGCCTTCGGGGTGGCGGGGCCCACGCCCATGAGGGCGAGGGGAGCCGAGGACGGCGTGCGCGGGCTTCCCGTCGCCGAGGCCGTCGAGAAGATCGGCGAGCTGGCTCAGGCAGACACCAACCCCCGCGACAGCTGGCGCGCCTCCAAGGAGTTCAGGCTCCAGCTCATCAAGGAGATGGCGAAGCGCTCCCTCGCAGAGGCCGCGCGCAAGGGAGGGGCAGATATCTAATGGACATGAGAATCCTGAAGTGCAAGGTCAACGGCAAGGAAGTCCAGGTGGGCTATGACCCCCGCGAGTCTCTGCTCGACACCCTGCGCAACCGCCTGCACCTCACCAGCGTCAAGCGTGGCTGCGAGGTCGGCGAGTGTGGCGCCTGCACCGTCCTAATCGACGGTGTCGCCACCGACACCTGCCTCTACCTCACCGACTGGGCGCAGGGCAAGGAGATCCTGACCGTCGAGGGCCTCCAGGCGGCAGACGGCACGCTCCACCCCGTCCAGCAGGCCTTCGTGGACGAGTTCGCCGTCCAGTGCGGCTTCTGCATTCCCGGGCTCATCATGAGCACGGTCGAGATAGCAAACTCCGGCAAGACCTACACCAGGGACGAGCTGCGCAAGCAGCTCTCGGGCCACCTCTGCCGCTGCACGGGCTACCAGGACGTCATGAACGCGGTGGAGAAGGCCGTCGAGTTCTGCCACGAGCGCGTGGGGGCAGACGAGACGACCACCGCCTAGTCGACCAGCGCGGTGCGGCGGCCGCCCCGCCGCACCGCCAGTCAGGCACCATCCCTCGCAAAAACAGGTAGGGGACCAAGAGTCACGACGGCCCCCATGTTTGGACCACGCCAGGGCGTGGTCTGGTTCCACTCATAGAAGTTATGGCTCCGCGCCACGTCAGGGCTGAGAGGAGGCGACTTTGGCCGCCCTCTAGGGACACTCTTGCAAACTCGCCAAGAAAGGATCGCTCGCTCATGAAGGACAAGATTCAGTCGTTCTTCCACCTGGAAGAGCACGGAACCAACATCCAGACGGAGATAATCGCAGGCATCACCACCTTCGTCACCATCGCCTACATCCTCGTCGTCAACCCCTCCATCCTGGGTGACGGCGGGATGGACCCCGGCGCGGTCTTCACCGCCACGGCAGTCACCGCCGCCTTCGGCACCTGCCTCATGGCCCTCTCCACCAACTATCCCTTCATCCTCGCCCCGGGAATGGGACTCAACGCCTTCATGATCTACACGGTCGTGCTGAGCATGGGCTACACCTGGGAGGTCGCGCTCGCGGCGTTCTTCGTCGAGGGCCTCATCTTCCTGGTCATCGCCCTCACCAACATCCGTGAGGTCGTCCTGGACGCCATCCCGTTGAGCCTCAAGTTCGCCATCACGGCGGGCATCGGCCTCTTCATCACCCTCATCGGTCTCAAGAACGCCGGCATCGTGGTGGACAGTCCCTCCACGCTCATCACCATCTTCCCCTTCCACAGCAGCATGCAGGACGGCAGCTTCGCCACCGGCGGCATCTCCGCGCTCCTGGGCCTCGTGGGCATCGTCATCACCGCGCTCCTCATGATCCACAACGTCAAGGGCAACATCCTTCTCGGCATCCTCATCACCTGGGCGCTCGGCCTCGTCTGCCAGCTGGCGGGCGTCTACGTCCCCGACCCCGCGGCCGGCTATGGCAGCCTGATCCCCGACTTCTCCCGCGGCCTCTCCGTCCCTTCCATGGCTCCCACCTTCATGAAGATGGACTTCTCGCAGGTCTTTAGCGTCGGCTTCGCCACCGTGGTCATCGCCTACCTCTTCACCAACATCTCCGAGACCTTCGGCGCCCTCGTGGGGTCCGCCTCCAAGGCCGGCGTACTCCAGGAAGACGGCAAGTTCCCGCGCTTCAAGAACGCCCTCGTCGCCCAGTCCGTGGGCGTCCTGACCGCAGCCGTCACCGGCACCTCCGCCACGACCTCCGTCGTCGAGTGCGCGGCCGGCATCGCGGCCGGCGGCAAGACCGGCCTCACCTCGCTGGTCACCGGCATCATGTTCCTGATTTCCCTGCTCCTCTCGCCCATCTTCCTGGCCATCCCCTCGTTCGCCACGGCTCCTGCCCTGGTCATCGTCGGCTTCCTCATGATCTCGTCGCTGCTCAACATCGACTTCTCCGACATGTCCGAGGCCATGCCTGCCTTCATCTGCCTCTTCACCATTCCCTTCACCTACAGCATCGTCGAGGGCATGGCCCTGGGCTTCATCTCGTACGTCGTTATCAACACGCTCGGCGGAAAGGAGCGCCAGAAGAAGGTCAGTGTGGCAATGTATGTGATAGCGCTCCTGTTCGTGGCCAAGTACTTCTTCGTGTAGGTCTGGTCGCGGCTGCGACCTCGCAACAGCCGGTCAAAGAGAAGGGATCGCACCATGCTCAACAAGTTCTGCAAGATGCCCCTCTGGGAGTGCAACCGCACCCTCATCAAGGTGGCACAGGGCCAGGAGCCCGCTGACCTCGTGATCCGTCACGCCAAGCTCGTCAGCGTCACCACGCACGAGATCCTCGAGGACACCGACATCGCCATCGCCGAGGGGCGCGTCGCCTACCTGGGCATCGCCCCCTACACCGCCGAGCACTGCATCGGCGAGAAGACCAAGGTCATCGACGCCCAGGGACAGTACGTCACCCCCGGCTTCATGGACGGCCACATCCACGTGGAGAGTTCCATGGTCGGCGTCGACGAGTACGCGCGCGCAGTCGTGCCCCACGGCACCACCGGCATCTACTGGGATCCCCACGAGCTCTGCAACGTCACCGGGCTCGAGGGCGTGGCCGAGGTAGCCAAGGTCGCCAAGAGCGTGCCCCTGAAGGCCATGATCACCACGCCGTCCTGCGTCCCCGCCGTCCCGGGCTTCGAGGACACCGGTGCCTCCGTCGACGCCGCGGGCATCAAGGAGACCATGGGCTGGGACTCCGTCGTCGCCCTCGGCGAGATGATGAACTATCCCGGCATCCTCGCGTGTGCCGACAACCCCATCGAGGAGGTCAACGAGACCCTGAAGGTCGGTGCGACCGTCACGGGGCACTACAGCGTCTGCGAGACCGACCGCGGGCTCAACGCATACATCGCGTCGGGCGTCTCGTCCTGCCACGAGTCCATCCGCGCCGAGGACGTGCTCGCCAAGCTGCGTCTGGGCATGTACGCGCAGATTCGCGAGGGTTCCGCCTGGCAGAACCTCCACGACCTGGCTCCCGCCGTGGCTGACGGCAAGGTCGACACGCGCCTCTGCAACCTGGTCTCGGACGACAACCACCCCAACACGCTCGTCTCCGACGGCCACCTCGACCGCATCCTGCGCATGGCCGTGCGCGAGGGCATCGACCCCATCACCGCGATCCAGATGGTGACCATCAACGCTGCCACCTACTTCCAGATGGGGACCGACATGGGCTCCGTCACCCCCGGCAAGTGCGCCGACATCGTCTTCCTGGACGACCTCAAGGACTTCCACGTCACGCGCACCATCATCGACGGCGAGGTCGTGGCCGAGGACGGCAAGGCGCTCTTCGAGGCCGGCTCCTACCAGTATCCCGAGTTCATGACCGACACCATGCACGTCGCGGTCGACATCAGCGAGGCAACCTTCCAGATTCCCGCGGTGGACTCCAAGGGCAACGCGCTTTCCGGTGACACCGCGACCGTTCGCACCATGGTCGTCGCCCCTGGCTCCACCATCACCGAGGGCACCCTCGCCCAGGCCCCGATCAAGGACGGCCAGCTCGTGGCCGACTCCCAGAACGACCTGCTCAAGGCCTTCGTCTTCGAGCGCCACCACGACACCGGCAGCTTCGCCTACGGCTTCGTCAAGGGCTTCGGCATCCACGGCGCCCTGGCGCAGACCGTCGCCCATGACGCCCACAACCTGCTGGTCGTCGGCGACAACGACGCCGACATGGCCCTGGCGGCCAAGACCCTGGTCGAGTGCGGCGGCGGCGAGTGCGCGGTCGAGGACGGCAAGATCCTGGGCCAGGTCGCGCTTCCCATCTGCGGCCTCATGAGCCCCCGTCACGTCGAGGACGTGGCGGCGGACGTCGAGAAGGTCGAGGAGGCCTGGAAGAGCATGGGCTGCACCATGCCCTCGCCCTTCATGACCATGGGCCTGCTCTCGCTCGCGTGCATTCCCAGCCTGCGTCTCACCAACCGCGGCCTGGTGAACACCGACACCTTCCAGTTCGAGTCCCTCGTGGTCGAGGACTAGCCCCCCCTAAGGACATGCCGCAAGGCTAGGCCACGCAAGCACCAAGAGGCCCGTGTCAGCTCCCCTGGCGCGGGCCTCCCTCGTCTTGGCCGCAAATGGGAGGGGCGCCGCACGGAACCGAAGCCGTGCGGCGCCCCTCTCTCCTTGGACGTCCGGAGCCAGTCCTGGTGGGTCTACCAGCTGACGATGATCGTGCTGTCGTCGCGGTGGGCGTTTCCTCCCTCGGCGTCGTCTGATGCCTCGGTGCCGGTCTTCACGTCGTAGCCCAGGCGGCGCAGCGTGCGGATGAAGTGCACCAGCTGCGTGTTGTACTCGTTCAGAAGGCGCGCCTGCTGAAGGGGGCTGATGAGCGACTGCTCCCGCCCGTAGATGATGTCGCTCATTGCGTCTGCGACGATCATGTTGCTGTTCGCCAGAAGGTCGTTGTAGAACGAGTTGCCGCTGCCCCTGCCGTCTCCCTCGCCCGGTGCGAACTTCACCGTCAGGGACCTGCGGCCGTAGGTCGCGTACATGCGTATGCGCGTGTCGGTCTGGCCGATGGCGTTCTTCATGGCCCACTTGAGCGCGTTGCCCGAAAGCGTGTCCGCCTCGGCGCGCTCGCGTCCCGGCTGCGCCTCGCCGGCGATCCTTTTGGCCTCCTCTGCCTCGAGCATGTCGCACCTCTCTTCCTCGCCCTCGGGGGGCGCTTGGCCTCAGTCAAATAAAGATACCCGATGGGGGCTCCCGTTCCCTTGCTCGCGAGGCGTGCGTCTCGTGTGGGCACGGGAGGCTCGGATCGGCTCAGGCAACTCTCACCCAACCTATGTTACGATTCATAAGTTAACGATAACTAACTTCTTGGGAGCGTTCGAATGTCAAGCGAGAAGGAAGACGAGAAGGGGAAGGCCACCGAGCCCAATCGTGGGTAGGGGTCCGCGAGGTCGTGACCGCGGCCCTGCTGAGCGCGCTCACGGTGGTCATCATGTTCGTGGGGTCGATGCTCACCATGTTCTCCTACGACTTCGCGATGGTCGCCTCGGGCGGGGCGGCCGTGTTCCTCGCGGCGCCCGTGTACATGCTCATGGTGCGTCGCGTCAACCGCCTCGGCGTGACCACCGTCTTCACCACCGTCGCGGCGCTGCTCTTCTGCACCATGGGCAACATGCTCTTCATGCTGCCCTTCTACGTGCTGGGCGGGCTGCTCCTCGACCTCGCCTGCCTGCGGACGCCGCGGCAGCGCCAGAGCTCCTGGTGGGCCACCGCGTCATGGACCGCGTTCAGCGGCCTGTACCTGCTCTCCACGCTGATTCCCTACCTGGGCAACATGGAGGCGTACGTGTCGCAGACCATGCTGGAGCGTGGCCTGGACCAGTCCTATGCCGACACCTTCTTCAAGTACTACGGCAACCCCGCGTGGGTCGTCGCCATCATGCTCGCCACCATGGCCGTGGGCTTCCTGGGCTGCCTCGTCGGAAGGGCGCTCATGAAGAGGCACTTCGAGCGTGCCGGTGCCCTGTAGGGTGGACGAGGGTGACGCCAGGGGAACGGGACTCACGGTTGCCACGAAGGTGACCGTGCTCCTCCTGGCCATGGTGGCGTGTTCGTTGAACTTGGGGCTATACCCCATGCTCATGCTCAGCCTTTCGTCGATTGCCTACGTGCTGGCCGCCCGGGAGCGGCGCATGGGAAGCGTTATATGACAAAGAGAACAACGACGTTCAAAGCCCCAGAGGGGCCGTTCGTCGAACGGCCTGCCGCCTGCGACGTACTCCTTGCGAAGCCCCTTGCCAAGCGCGGAAAAGAGCCTATATTTATTGGTACCAAACAAAAAGTTTGGTAAGCGCACAGTATGTAAGTATCGGGGTCACGGAAGTCCAGGAGGGGACGCAGCATGGAGCCAAAGATCAAGTGGGTTGCCAACGGGATGCCCAAGAGCGAGGACGTGAACCTGCCGGTCATGTCGCTCGACAACGTCGCCAAGGCCCGCGCCTTCCACGGGAGCTTCCCCCAGTACTCGGTGACCCCCCTTGCCAACCTCGCGGGCATGGCCGAGCGCCTTGGCCTGGGCGGCCTCTTCGTCAAGGACGAGAGCTACCGCTTCGGCCTCAACGCGTTCAAGGTCCTGGGCGGCTCCTTCGCGATGGCCCGCTACATCGCCGACGAGACCGGTCGCGACGTGTCCGAGATGACCTTCGACTACCTCACCTCCGACCAGCTCCAGAAGGACTTCGGCCAGGCCACCTTCTTCACCGCCACCGATGGCAACCACGGCCGCGGCGTCGCCTGGGCTGCCAACAAGCTCGGCCAGAGGTCCGTCGTGCACATGCCCAAGGGCTCGACCAAGACGCGCTTCGACAACATCGCCAAGGAGGGCGCCAAGGTCACCATCGAGGAGCTCAACTACGACGACTGCGTGCGCCTGGCCGCCAAGGAGGCGGCCGAGACCGAGCATGGCGTCATCGTGCAGGACACTGCCTGGGAGGGCTACGAGAAGATCCCGTCCTGGATCATGCAGGGCTATGGCACCATGGCCGCCGAGGCTGCCGAGCAGCTCCGCCAGCTCGAGGTCAACCGTCCCACCCACGTATTCGTCCAGGCCGGCGTCGGCTCCCTCGCCAGCGCCATGGTGGGCTACTTCGCCAACCTCTTCCCCAGCTGCCCGCCCAAGTTCGTGATCATGGAGGCCGGTGCGGCAGACTGCCTGTACCAGGGCGCCCTCGCCGGCGACGGTGACCCCCGCATCGTGGGCGGCGACCTCCAGACCATCATGGCCGGCCTCGCCTGCGGCGAGCCCAACACCATCGGCTGGGACATCCTGCGCAACCACGCGGACGCCTTCCTCTCCTGCCCCGACTGGGTCGCGGCGAAGGGCATGCGCATGCTTGCCGCCCCCACGAAGGGAGACCCCTCCGTCACCTCCGGCGAGTCCGGGGCCGTGGGCATGGGCGTCATCTCGACCATCATGAGCGACCCCGACTACGCCGAGCTGCGCGACGTCCTGGAGCTCGGGCGCGACTCCAAGGTCCTACTCTTCTCGACCGAGGGCGACACCGACCCCGTCCGCTATCGCGAGGTCGTCTGGGGTGGCGCGTACGCCACCGAGTAGGGTTCCGAGGGTCCTCTCCTCCCTGCGGGCCAGGGGAGAGGGCCAAGAAGAGGCGGCCCGCGACGGATACCGGCACTGAAGGCTTTGACTTGGGAGGTAAGGAATGAAGGAGCTCGACTACGACAAGATCAAGGAAGTCGCGGAGTCCCATAGGGAGGACATGACCCGCTTCCTGCGCGCGATGATCTCTCATCCCAGCGAGAGCTGCGAGGAGAAGGAGGTCGTGGCCTGCATCAAGGAGGAGATGGAGCGCCTGGGCTTCGACGAGGTCAGGGTCGACGGCCTTGGCAACGTCATGGGCTTCATGGGCGAGGGCGACAAGATCCTCTGCATGGACGGCCACATCGACACCGTGGGCATCGGCAACCGCGACAACTGGGAGGCCGACCCCTACGAGGGCTACGAGACCGAGGACCTCATCTACGGCCGCGGTGGCTCCGACCAGGAGGGTGGCGTCTGCTCCGCCGTCTATGCCGCCAAGATGATGAAGGACATGGACCTCATCCCCGAGGGCTACAAGATCATGGTCGTCGGCACCGTCCAGGAAGAGGACTGCGACGGCATGTGCTGGCAGTACATCTACAACAAGGACGGCATCAAGCCCGAGTTCGTCATCTCCACCGAGCCCACCGACGGCGGTATCTACCGCGGGCACCGCGGCCGCATGGAGATCAGAGTCGACGTCCACGGCGTCTCCTGCCACGGCTCCGCCCCCGACCGCGGCGACAACGCCATCTACAAGATGGCCGACATCATCGCCGACGTCCGCTCCCTCAACAACAACGGCGCCGACGAGTCCACCGCCATCAAGGGCCTCGTCAAGATGCTCGACCCCAAGTACAACCCCGACCACTTCGAGGACGCCCGCTTCCTGGGCCGCGGCACCTGCACCGTGTCGCAGATCTTCTTCACCAGCCCCAGCCGCTGCGCTGTCGCTGACTCCTGCGCCATCTCCATCGACCGTCGCATGACCGCCGGCGAGACCTGGGAGTCCTGCCTCGACGAGGTCCGCAACCTGCCCGCCGTCAAGAAGTACGGCGACGACGTCAAGGTCTCCATGTACATGTACGACCGTCCCTCCTGGACCGGCGAGGTCTACGAGACCGAGTGCTACTTCCCGACCTGGATCAACAAGGAGTCCGCTCCCCACGTCAAGGCCCTCGTCGACGCCCACAAGGCCCTCTTCGGCGACGAGCGCATCGGCTGCGAGCCCTCGATGGACAAGCGTCACCGTCCCCTGGTCGACAAGTGGACCTTCTCGACCAACTGCGTCTCCATCCAGGGGCGCTACGGCATCCCCTGCGTCGGCTTCGGCCCCGGCGCCGAGTCCCAGGCCCACGCCCCCAACGAGATCACCTACAAGCAGGACCTCGTGACCTGCGCCGCCCTCTACACCGCCGCGCTGAACCTCTACGACGGCTCCGCCGCCACCGGTGACGTGACCGAGTTCCGCGCCGGCCTCACCAACAACGACATCAAGTAGCACACGCGCAAGCCGACGTCCGCCATTCCCCGAGAGAGGTGGCGGACGCCTTGCACGCAGCAAGGAAACGCCTGACAAGGAAGGGGCACCGATGGACAGCAAGTTCAACGCCTACCTGGAGAAGCTCGGCAAGCTCGACTACTCCAAGATGTACAACAACGACTTCCTGCACACCTGGGACAAGACCACCGACGAGCTGAAGGCCATGTACATCGTGGCAGACGCCCTGCGCAACCTCCGCGAGCGCAACATCTCGACCCGCATCTTCGAGTCCGGTCTGGCCGTCTCGAACTTCCGCGACAACTCCACCCGCACCCGCTTCTCCTTCGCCTCCGGCACCAACCTGCTCGGCCTCCAGCAGCAGGACCTGGACGAGAGCAAGTCGCAGGTGGCGCACGGCGAGACGGTGCGCGAGACCGCCACGATGATCAGCTTTATGGCCGATGTCATCGGCATCCGCGACGACAAGTTCATCGGCGAGGGCGACGCCTACATGAAGGAGGTCTCCGAGTCCGTCGAGCAGTCCTGGCGTGACGGCATCCTGGACCACCGTCCGACCCTGGTCTCGCTGCAGTCCGACTCCGACCACCCCACGCAGTCCTCCGCCGACATGCTGTACCTCATCAACGAGTTCGGCGGCCTCGACAAGCTCCGTGGCAAGAAGGTTGCCGTCACCTGGGCCTACTCGCCCTCCTACGGCAAGCCCCTCAGCTGCCCCCAGTCCCTCATCATGCTGCTGACCCGCTTCGGCATGGACGTCACCCTGGCCCACCCCGAGGGCTACGACCTCATGCCCGACCTGGTCGAGCAGGCCGGCAAGTACGCCGAGGAGAGCGGCTGCAGCTTCAGGAAGACCAACAGCATGGCCGAGGCCTTCGAGGGCGCCGACATCGTCATCCCCAAGAGCTGGGCTCCCTACGCCGCCATGGAGGAGCGCACCAAGCTCTACGCCGCAGGCGACTCCGCGGGCATCGACAAGCTCGAGCAGGAGCTCCTCGCCCAGAACGCCACCCACATGGACTGGTGCTGCACGCCCGAGCTCATGGAGAAGACGGCCAACGGCAAGGACACCATCTACATGCACCCGCTGCCGGCCGACATCAACGGCGTGTCCTGCGAGCACGGCGAGGTCGCCAACGAGGTCTTCGACTACCACCGCGACGGCCTGTACAAGGAGGCCAGCTACAAGCCCTACGCCGTGGCGTCCATGATCTTCCTCCAGAAGGCCAAGGATCCCGTCGCCACGCTGAGGGCGCTCGAGGAGCGCGGCGAGGCCCGCTGGTACGAGGCGTAGAATCCGCATAACGGGGACCGCGGCCAGCCGGGTCGCGGTCCCGACGGTTTGGGGCGACGGTCCGCGCTGCGGTGCCGTCGCCCCGCCCCCAAGCTCGGGAGGAGCGGCTATGAGACCCTCACAGGCCATGTTCGTCCTGGATGACAACGGAACGCGGTGCTTCGGCCCGGGGCCCTGCAGGCTGCTGCAGGCCGTCCAGACCACGGGGAGCCTGCGTTCCGCTGCCATATCCATGGGCATGGCCTACACCAAGGCGATCCGCATGCTCAAGGTGGCGGAAAGGTCGATGGGGGTCAAGCTCACGAGCCGCACGATCGGTGGCTCCGGAGGCGGCGGCTCTCGTCTGACCCCCGAGGCGCTCGACCTGCTAGAGCGCTACGAGCGCTGGAGCGCCGCCTGCCGCGGCTTCGGCACGCGCTCCTTTGACGAGTGCTTCGACGGCTTCGGGGCAGGCGCTGCCGCGAAGGACGTTTCGGACGACGCCTCCCGCGGCCGCATAGGCGTCGTGGTCATGGCCTCGGGCCTGGCCAGCCGCTTCGGCTCGAACAAGCTCGTCGCGCCGCTGGCGGGCACCCCCGTCCTCGAGCGCACGCTGCGCTCGCTGCCCCTCGACCTGGTCGACCCCGTGGTCGTCACGCGCTGGCGGGAGGTCCAGGACCTCTGCGACCGCCTCGGCGCGCGCTCGATCAGGCACGAGCTGCCGCTCCAGAGCGACACGGTCCGCATGGGACTCTCGCTCGACGCCGGCTGGGACGGCTGCATGTTCGTCACGGGCGACCAGCCCCTCCTGGGCGAGAGGAGCGTCCGCTCCCTGGTGAGGGCCTTCCGCGAGGACCCCACGCGCGTCGTGCGCCTGGCCTGGCAGGGCAAGGCTGGCGGCCCCGTCCTCTTCCCGGCATCCTGCTTCGAGGGACTGAAGGGCCTCGAGGGCGACGTGGGCGGGACGGGGCTCCTGAAGAAGGATCCCGAGCTGGCCCGACGGATCCGCCTGGTGGAGGCCGAGCGCCCGGAGGAGCTCGAGGACGTGGACACGCCCGACGAGCTCGCCCGTCTCGAGCGTCTGGTCAGGGGGGAGTAGCGCCTTCGTTTGCGGATTGGCGCGGACGCCTGCGGGCGCCCGCAGCGAGTAAGGAGATGGTTCGCATGAAGCTGATCAAGGGTGGCATACTCGTACTGCCCGACGGCCTGGTGCGTGGTGACGTGGCGCTGGACGGCGCCAAAGTCGCGCGCATCGCCGCCGGCATCGAGGCCACGGACGCCGACGAGGTCGTGGACGCCAGCGGCTGCTGGGTCTTCCCGGGCTTCATCGACGCCCACACGCACATGCAGTGCTGGACGGGCATGGATTGGACGGCGGACAGCTTCGAGACGGGCACCCGCGCCGCCGCCTGCGGTGGCACCACGACCATCGTGGACTACGCCACCCAGGACAAGGGGATGACGCTGGCGGAGGCCCTCGAGGAGTGGCACTCCCGCGCGGACGGCACCTGCACCTCCAACTACGCCTTCCACATGGCCATGGCGGACTGGAACGAGCGCACCAGGGCAGAGGTCGACGACATGTTCGACGCGGGCATCGTGTCGTTTAAGACCTACTTCGCCTACGACCACCTGCGCCTGGACGACGCGCAGACCCTCGAGGTCCTGGAGTCGATCAAGGACCGCGACGGCATCCTCTGCGTCCACTGCGAGAACGGGACCCTCGTGAACGAGCTCCAGCGCCGCATGCTCGCCCGCGGTATCACTGGTCCCGAGGGACATCCCATGAGCCGTCCGGACGTCTGCGAGGCGGAGGCCATCTCGCGCCTGTGCTACCTCGCGGAGCTCTCGGGTGCTCGCATCAACATCGTGCACCTCTCCACCGCGCTGGGACTCGAGGCCATCCGCGACGCGAAGGCGCGCGGCGTCGACGTCGCAGTCGAGAGCTGCCCCCAGTACCTCCTGCTCGATGACACCCGCTACCTCGAGCCCGGCTTCGAGGGCGCCAAGTACGTCATGAGCCCCCCGCTGCGCAAGCCCCATGACGTGGCCGTGCTGCGGCAGGCGGTCTGCGACGGAGAGATCGACACCCTCGCCACCGACCACTGCGCCTTCAACCTCAGGGGCCAGAAGGACCGCGGCGTCGGCGACTTCACCAGGATTCCCAACGGCGGTCCCGGCGTGGAGCATCGTCCCGCGCTGATCATGACCAGTTTCGCCGACGCGCTTGGCCCCCAGGACTTCTGCCGCCTCATGAGCGAGAACCCCGCCAAGGTCTTTGGGATGTATCCCCGCAAGGGTGTGCTAGCCGAGGGCGCTGACGCGGACGTCTGCGTCTGGGACCCCAGCTGCCGCTGGACCATCCAGGCGGCGACGCAGCACCAGAACGTCGACTACACGCCCTACGAGGGCTTCGAGGCCCAGGGACGCGCGAAGTACGTCTTCGTCAACGGCGTCCTCGTCGCGCGCGACGGGGAGCCCACGGGCGAGAAGCCCGGCAGCTACGTCAGCAGGTAGCGCGTCCCTACAATCAGGCTCCAGCGCCGGCCGCTCGGGTGCGTCCGACGAGAGAAGAAAGGAAGTTTGGAATGAACAAGAAGGCCATCGTCACCGACAAGGCTCCCGCAGCAGTCGGACCCTACTCCGCCGCGATCCAGGCCGAGGGCGTCTCGATCAACGTCTCGGGCCAGCTGCCCGTCGACCCTGCCACCGGGGAGTTCGCCGGAGACGACATCCAGAGCCAGACCCGCCAGAGCCTGACCAACGTCAAGAACGTCCTCGAGGCCGCCGGCGCCAGCATGGCCGACGTCGTCGAGACCACCGTCCTGCTGAGCGACATCGCCGAGTTCGGCCCTATGAACGAGGTCTACGCCGAGTTTTTCGAGGCACCGTACCCCGCGCGCGCCGCCTTCCAGGTCGTGGCCCTGCCCAAGGGCGCCAAGGTCGAGATCAAGGCCGTAGCCAGGGTCTAGCGGAGAGGCGCACAGTCGCCTCGTGTGGCAGCCTTGGGAGCCCTGGGCGGAGAGTCGCCCAGGGCTCCCTCGTGTCGAGGGACGAGACGAGCGCGGTGGCCAGGCAGACGCCGACCGACGTACGTGCCGCCGGTTTCGCAGGCAGGCGTTATGTTTCTAAAAATATTACGTATCCGCAGGTCACAGGCCTAGTTCTTTGGGTCGTTCGCCTGGTTTCGACTATCTTTTGCCTTGCTTTAGGCGCACGATGAGGGTGCATGGAATAGCCCTCCCTGACCGTGCCGAACCGACGTTTGCTGGGAGGTAGCGCGTGCCGCGACGTTCGCACGCGCCTGTTCATCGGAGCATCACATGGACGAGAGACTTGTCATTGCGGCCTCTGCGCAGGAGGCGGCCAAGCTGGCTGCTTCCGGGGCGGGCTACCTCGCCGGAGGGACCGAGCTCAACAGGCTCGGCTCGCCCCTGCACTACCAGAGGCTGGTATCCATCAGCCGCGTCGCCGAGCTGAGGGGGGTCGAGGCTGGGGACGGAGAGGTCCTGATCGGCGCTACCACGAGCTTCCAGGAGGCCCTGCAAAGCGAGCTGGTCCCCGCCTACCTCAAGGAGGCCCTGCTCTTCATGGGCTCGCGCACCAAGCGCAACATGGCCACCGTGGGAGGCAACGTCGCCGCCTGGCGCGACGACTCGTATCTCGCCGCGACGCTGCTCGCCGTGGGTGCGAGCATCGGGCTCATGAACGAGTCCGGCGCGACGAGGAGGCTGAGCGTCGCCGAGTGGGCGCAGACGCAGCCGGAGCACAGGCTCGTCCGCCGCGTCATCGTTCCCGCCGACCCCGGCTGGGTCACCTCGAAGCGCTACGCCAACACCATGGAGAGCCTCTCCTACCTCGTCGTCTCGCTCTGCCTGCACGATGGGGCGGCACGGGTGGCGCTCACGGTCAAGGGCGTGGGCGCGTTCGTCTCGCCCGAGCTCTCTGACGCCGCGTCGCGCGGTGCCGGCGAGGACGAGCTGGTCGAGCTCGCCTACGGGCTGGACGCGACGATTCCCAGCGACATGTACGGAAGCGAGAGATACAAGCGCTACCTCGCGGGCGTCACCCTCGCTCGCATGCTCGAGGACGCCGGAAGGGATGATGCGCGATGAGGATCGAGTGCAAGATAGACGGGCGCGAGCGCGGCTTCGAGCTTGATCCGACGCTGTCCCTGCGCGAGCTGCTGGTAAGGAACGGAAACCTCTGCGTGCGAGACAGCGACGACGGCGAGGGCTTCTGCGGCTCTGACACCGTGCTCGTGGACGGCACCCCCGTGTACGCAAACCTCATGCTCGCGGGCGAGGTCGACGGGCGAGAGGTGCGCACCCCCGCCGGCCTGGGCGAGCCGGGCAAGCTGAGCTACGTCCAGCAGGCCCTCATCGATGCCGGCGTGGTGCAGAGCGCCTACAACTCTCCCGCAACCGCCCTCCTCCTGACCTGGCTCCTCGAGAACGAACCCAACCCCACGCGCGAGCAGGTGAAGGACGCGCTGTCCGGCGTCTACATCCGTGACGCAAGCTACGAGAACTACTACCTGGCGGTCAAGCTCGCCTGCGAGCTCCGCGACAAGGGCGGCTACGAGTCGAAGATCGCCCCCGACTACCGTCCCGAGCTCAGCTACGTGGGCAAGCCCGGCTCCAAGGTGGACGGCCCCCAGCTCGTGAGGGGCGAGCGCGCCTTCGTGGAGGACTTCGTCGATCCCGACGCCTGCCACCTGGTCATGCTCCGCTCGCCCTACGCCTCCGCCTACATCAACTCCATCGATGCGAGCGCCGCCGAGGCGCTGCCGGGAGTCGTGGCGGTCATCACCTGCTTCAACTGTCCCGACATCACCTACATGCAGGCCGGGCAGGGCAACCCCGAGCCCTCCCCGCACGACACCAGGCTCTTCAACCACAAGGTGCGCTTCGTGGGCGACCGCGTCGCCGCCGTCATAGCCGAGACGAAGGAGATCGCCCGGGAGGCCTGCGGTCTCATCAGCGTCGACTACCAGGTCCTGGACCCGGTCTTCTCCGTCGAGGAGGCCATGGCCGAGGGTGCGCCGCGCGTGCACGACGGCATCGTGGAGTACGGCGTCGGCGCCCCCGAGGACCTGGACGAGTACAACAAGGACGCCGGCGACGAGCGCGAGGGCAAGGTTTTCTATCCCTTCCCGCTGAGGGCCGACATCCACAGGAACATCGCCGCCTCCAACAAGGGCGGCATTGGCGACGTCGAGCGTGGCTTCGCCGAGGCGGACGCCATCGTGGACGAGACCTACCGCACCACCAACGTGCAGCAGGCCCCCCTCGAGCCGCACCTCTGCTACGCCAAGATGGAGGGCGGGCGCCTCCAGGTCTATGCCTCCACGCAGGTTCCCTACCACGTGCGCCGCATCGTCTCGTGGGTTTGCGGGCTCCCCCAGAACAAGATCCACGTGGTCAAGACCAGAGTCGGCGGCGGCTATGGCTCCAAGCAGGACATCCTCGTCGAGGACGTCTGCGCCTACGCGGCCTACGCCACGCATCGTCCGGTCTACTACCGCCACACCCGCGCCGAGGAGCTCGTGGCCGCCTCCGCGCGCCACCCCATGCGCGTGCGCGTGAAGATGGGCGCCAAGAAGGATGGCAGCATCACGGCGATCTTCATGGAGGTGCGCGCCAACACCGGCGCCTACGGCAACCACTGCCTCACGGTTCCCATGAACTCCTGCTCCAAGGTGCTCCCGCTCTTCAAGGTCGACAACATGGCCTACGACCTCATCACCTACTACTCGAACAAGCTCCAGCCCGGTGCCTACCAGGGCTACGGTACGCCCAAGGGCAGCTACGGCATCATGATGGCCATGGCCCAGCTGGCCGAGAAGCTCGGCATCGACTTCAAGGACATGGCGGTCAAGAACCACGTCGAGACGGGCTACCGCCTCGAGATCCTGAAGGGCCTCGGCGAGGGCCGCGAGGGCAACGTGGTTCCCGTCGGCTCCTGCGGCCTGGACGAGTGCATCAGGCGCGGCTGCGAGATGATCGAGTGGGGCAAGCGCGAGGAGTCCGACGACCCCGACTGGAAGATCGGCAAGGGCTTCGCGATGATTATGCAGGGCAGCGGCCTGCCCGGCCTGGACCACGCGGAGGCGATCTGCAAGCTCGAGACCGACGGCACCGTGATCCTGAACAGCGGTGGGGCGGACATCGGCACCGGCCTTGACACCATCTCGACCAAGGTGGCGGCGGAGATACTCCACCTTCCCCTCGAGCTGGTCAGCGTCATCTCTGGCGACACCGACTCCGCCGCCTTCGACACGGGTTCCTACGCCTCGTCGGGTACCTTCTTCAGCGGCAACGCCTCCGTGGACGCCGCCCGCAAGCTCGCCCGCGGCATCATTGCCGAGGCCGCCCTGCAGATGGGGGAGGACGAGGCGGACCTGGAGCTTCGGTATCCGGGAGAGGTGCACTCCACCAGGACCGACGCGACCCTGAGCTACGGGGACCTCTCACACGCCTGCTGCGCCGGCGACGGCCGCGGCCAGGTGGTGGCGCACGGCAGCTTCATCACCACGGCCAACGCCATCCCCTATGGCGCCCACTTCGCGCAGGTGGCGGTCAACGTCCGTACGGGCCAGGTCAAGGTGCAGAAGTACTACGCGCTCCAGGACGCCGGCACGCCCATCAATCCCGAGCTCGCACAGTGCCAGATGTACGGCGCCGCGCTCAAGTCCATCGGCCACACCCTCTACGAGGACATGACCATCGACGAGAAGGGCCGTCCCCTGCGCACCACGCTCACGGACTACGGCGTGCCCATGATCTTCGAGCAGCCAGACGACTTCAAGGCGGTCATGGTGGATGTCAACGACGCTGATGGCCCCTTCGGTGCGAAGTCCATCTCCGAGATCGCCTGCAACGGCGCGGCCCCTGCCATCGGCAACGCCATCCACGACGCCTGCGGCGTCTGGATGCGCAGCTGGCCCATGACGCCGGAGAAGGTCCTGAGGGAGCTCGGAAGGATCTGACGTCCCCGCCAGATACTCTTCACGTTGTGAGCGGTACGTTTTCTAACCTAAGCGGCACGCAATGGCCAATCTCTCACTTTTGAAGCTTTTGTGAGGGATTGGCCATTAGACTTTTCGTCTTGTTGTCATACAAAAAGTCTTTAGGGGGGACGTACTCATGGCAGCAGACGATCTGAAAGAGTTGAGGAAGTTCGACGGAAAGCCCAGCTGGGGGGCCAGTGTCCCGCACGCGCTGCAGCACGTGCTGGCCATGATCGTGGGCAACATCACGCCGCCCATCATCATCGCCTCGACCCTGGGGCTTCCCGACTCGGACAAGGTCATTCTGATCCAGGCATGCATGCTCATCGCGGGCATCACCACGCTCGTGCAGCTGCTCTCTCCCTTCGGCGTGGGCATGGGCCTTCCCAACGCCATGGGCGTCGCCTTCGCGTACCTGCCCATCCTGCTCACCATCGGCAAGGCCTATGGCGTCTCGGGCATCCTTGGCGCCCAGCTGGTCGCGGCGTTCCTCTCCATCTTCATCGGCATGGCCATGGAGAAGATCCGCCCGCTCTTCCCGCCCGTCGTCAGCGGCACCGTGGTGCTCTGCATCGGCCTCTCGCTCTATGGCACGGCCATGAACTACATCGGCGGTGGCGCGTCCAACCCCAACTTCGGGGCACCGGCCTACGTGGGCGTCGCGGCCCTCGTCCTGGTGGTCACCCTGGCGTTCAACTTCTTCGGCAGGGGCATCCTCAAGACCCTGGGCATTCTCTTCGGGCTGCTCGTGGGCTACGTGGTCTGGGCCATTTTCATCGGCGTCGACACCTCGGGCATCGCCAGCGCCGCCTGGGTCGCGCTTCCGCAGCCCCTGCACTTCGGCCTGACCTTCGAGCCCAGCGCGATCGTCGCCATGATCCTCATGTACATGGTACAGGCCGTCCAGACCATCGGCGACGTCTCGTCCACCACGGCCGGCGGCTTCAACCGCCAGGCGACCGACAAGGAGCTGGGTGGTGCCGTCAAGGGCACGGGCGTCTGTGGCATGCTGGGCGCGCTGCTCGGAGGCTTCCCCTCCGATCCCTTCAGCCAGAACGTGGGCATCATCGTCACCACGAAGGTCGTCGCCAAGCGCGTCTTCGTCATCGTGGGCACCACGCTCATCGTGGCCGGCCTCATCCCGAAGTTCGGCGGCCTCATGACCTCCATCCCCAACCCCGTGCTGGGCGGTGCCACGCTCTCGGTCTTCGCGGCGATTACCATGTCGGGCATCCAGCTCATCACCGAGCAGCCCCTCAACTACCGCAACCGCATGATCGTGGGCGTCTCGCTGGCAGTGGCCGTGGGCCTCACCAACGTGCCCGCCGTCCTGGGCTTCCTGCCCGCCGAGGTCGCCAGCGTCATCACCGGCTCGCCCATCATCACCGGCTTCGTCGTCTCGTTCCTGCTGAACGTCATCGTTCCCGAGGACGACTCCGAGGCGGAGGAGTAGGGGTCCCGCTCGGACCAGGGCTTCCGGTACCGGCATGCCGCTAGCGCAGCTGAACGAGCTCCTTCTTCTGGAGGCTTCCGGCAAGTACGGGGGCCTCCAGCCTCAGGTGGGAGGCGAGCCTGCGCGCGTCCTCGAGCGTCGCCTCGTCCTCCGCCTGGTTGACGAGGACGACGTCGAAGTCGACCAGCCCCAGCTCGCGCTCCACGTCCAGGAGGCGCGCCAGGTCCTCGGGCCGTGCGGGGTCGTCCGGCTGGGCCCCCGTGCGCTCGCAGTAGAGCTCGGGGCGGTGCACCACCTCGTGGACGGGACGTCCGAAGCCTGACGCCCCCATCACCAATATGGTCCTGGCGCTTCCCTCGGGAATCACGGGCTCCCAGGTCTCGTGCGCCTTGAGCGGCAGCTGCCGGGAGCCGTCCGCCTCGACCAGCACGTAGGGCGAGGCCAGCGCGAGCTCCGCGGGCGAGAGGGTCGCGGATGTGCCGAGCTTGCCGCCCTTGCCCAGGCCGCCCACGCACACCACTCCCCGCGTGGCGCCTGCCCGCGCGAGGTCCTCGCGGCTGGGGTCCACGAGGGTCTCGATCCCCTCGAAGGGAAGGAAGTGCGTGGTGGTCGTCAGGATCACCGCAGGCCCTAAGCACTTGTTCCAAGGGTCATCTGCCGACGCGCCACCAGAGGCTGCGGTCGCGGGGGCATCCATGCTGCCCGAAAGCTCGTACGAGAGGGTCCTGAGCAGGGTCGTCTTGCCGCCGCTGCCCACCACGCAGGTGATTCCGGGTGCCACTCGCAGAAAATCGCCAATAAGCATTAGACTACCCAATTCTTAGTAATATACTTGGGAGAACATGGACAAGCGGGCTCTTCCAGGGCCTGCTGGCAACATCGTAGCAGCCGGTCTTCTCGCCCTCGGGGGGCCTTTTTTCTGCGCGTCGTTATATGTGCACAGAAACAGCGAGGCTTGGCAGAGGGGGTCGCTGCGGCGGTACAACGGGATAGCGCCTGCGATGCTGGGCAGGGGGCCTGTCGTAGGTCGAGTGGGGGAGTGGTCGCATGCTGGTCGTGATGAGGGGTGCCGGGGACCTCGCCTCGGGCATCGCCCTGCGCCTGCGTCGCGCGGGCATGGAGGTCGTGATGTGCGACATCGCCGTCCCCACGGCCGTGCGGCGCACAGTCGCCTTCTCGGAGGCTATCCGTTTGGGACAGGCCAAGGTCGAGGACCAGCTCGCCCGGCGCGCCAAGAACGCCGCAGACGCCCTGCGCATCGCGCGCGCTGGCGAGGTGGCGGTCCTGGTCGACCCCGAGGGCAGGGTCATCGAGGAGCTCCGTCCCCACGTGGTGGTGGACGCCATCCTGGCCAAGCGCAACCTGGGCACGACCAAGGGCATGGCGCCCGTGGTCATAGGCGTGGGCCCCGGTTTCACGGCTCCCGTCGACTGTCATGCCGCAGTCGAGACCAAGCGTGGACACGAGCTCGGGCGCGTCTACTACGAGGGCACCCCCATCGCGAACACCGGCGTCCCCGGCATCATCGCGGGCCATGGGGCCGACCGCGTGCTGCGCGCTCCTGCGGACGGCAGCTTCGAGCCCGTGCTCAAGATTGGCGACGTGGTCAAGGCGGGCGACGTCGCCGCCTACGTGGCGGGCGAGCCCCTGCCTTGCACCATCGACGGCGTCCTGCGCGGCCTCCTGCAGGAGGGCGTGCCCGTCACCCGCGGCATGAAGTCCGGCGACATAGACCCACGCGGCAACCCCGCGCACTGCCTGACCGTATCTGACAAGGCACGGGCCATCGGAGGGGGCGTCCTCGAGGCCATCCTGCACTTCAGTCCCCAGCTCCTCGCCTAGCAGGACGAGGCGGGGGGCGACCCCGCCCGCCGGCCTCCCGGGGACAGCCGCCGCCAGATGCGAGCCCAGGCATCACGCAGAAAGGAGAATGCCCATGAACGACTCCCGCGACTCCATGCGCGACCATGACTTCGTCCTCAGGCTCATCGAGGAGCTCGAGGCGGGGCGTCCCGTCGCGCTCTGCACCGTGCTCGCCACGCGCGGATCCATGCCGCGTGGCGCGGGGGCCCGCATGGCCGCCTTCGCCGACGGCGGCTTCATGGGCACCGTGGGCGGAGGCAGGGTTGAGCAGATGGTCCTGGACCGCGCCCTCGCGCTGGCCGCCGGCAGGGGCGAGCCCTTCCTCGAGTGGTTCACCATGCAGTCCACGGGCATGGCCTGCGGCGGCGACGCCCTCATCGCCTGCGACCTGCTGGACCAGGGGGACCTCGACGCCCTGCGGCGGACCCTGGAACTCAACGGCCAGGGACGTCCCGGCGTGTACTGCGAGAGCTGGCAGGGGGGCGGACATCGCGTCGAGACCCTCACGCTCGACGAGCTCGCGTCGGACGACCCGCGCGTGGCGCTCGAGGCGCCGACGTGGGACGAGGCGGGCAGGAGCTATGCCGAGCCGCTGGGGTCCGATCCCATCGTCTACGTCTTTGGCGCGGGGCACGTCGCACATGCCCTGGTGCCGGTGCTCACGAGCGTGGGGTTCAGGGCCGTGGTGTACGACGATCGTCCCGAACTCGCTGTGGCCGAGCGCTTCCCCACGGCGGAGCGCGTCCTCTGCGGCGACTTCCGCTCCCTGGGGGACCAGGTCGAGGTGAGCCGCCGCGACTACGTGGTGGTGGCGACCCACGGCCATGCGGCCGACATCGACGTACTGGAGCGCGTCGCCCCCGCGGAGCCCGCCTACACCGGTTGCCTGGGCAGCGCGCGCAAGTCCGCCTTCGCCAAGGGGGTCCTGGCAAAGCATGGCATCGCGCAGTCCTGGATCGACTCGATCTGCATGCCCATCGGCGACGACATCTTGGCAGTGACGCCGGGGGAGATCGCCATATCTATCGCGGGAGAGATGATCCGCCGCCGCGCCGAGCTGCGGCCGCACCGCCCGCACGAGCACTGAGGTCTCGGGCTCGGCACTGCCGACCGCCCGGGTCTGTTGGCCCCGCAAGGGGAGATTCACGGAAGAGAGGAAGCACACATGAACGCAAACGTCACCAGGCGCGGCTTCGTCGCGGCCGCGGCAGCCGCAGGAACCCTCGGCGTCACTGCCTGCTCCAAGCCGGCGGAAAGCACGGACTCCACGTCCACGACGTCTGGCCAGGCCACGACCGATACCGCCAAGGCGCTGACCGTCTTCGCGGCGGCTTCCCTCACCGAGTCCCTCACCGAGGCCGGCAAGGCCTTCGCCAAGGAGGGCAACGCCGAGCCCACCTACAACTTCGACTCCTCGGGCACCCTCAAGACCCAGATCCAGGAGGGCGCGGACTGCGACGTGTTCATCTCCGCCGCACCCAAGCAGATGAACGCCCTGGACATCGATGCCGAGAAGGGCAACGACGACAAGCTCGACTTCGTCGACCACTCGACCCGCATCGACCTCCTCGAGAACAAGGTCACGCTCGTCGTCCCCGAGGGCAATCCCAAGAACATCAAGAGCTTCGAGGACCTCAAGTCCCTGCTCACGTCCGGTGGGGTGCTTCTCGCCATGGGCAACTCTGACGTGCCCGTTGGCCAGTACACCCAGAAGATCTTCACCTACTTCGGTCTGGACGAGGCGAGCCTCTCCTCTGCAGGCGTCCTCTCGTACGGCAGCAACGTGAAGGAGGTCACGGCCCAGGTCAAGGAGGCGTCCGCCGACTGCGGCATCATCTACAAGACCGACGCCACCTCCGCGAAGCTCACCGTGGTGGACGAGGCCACCGAGGAGATGTGCGGCAGGGTCATCTACCCCGCGGCCGTGCTCAAGGCCTCCAAGAACGCCGACGCAGCCAAGTCCTACCTCGAGTTTCTCCAGGGCCCCGACGCCTCCGCCGCCTTCGAGGCCGTGGGGTTCACGCCGCTCAAGAAGTAACGGTCCATGGACTGGTACCCGCTCATAAACTCGCTGAGGGTGGCCGCCGTCTCGGCCACCCTCGTGTTCTTCCTGGGAATCTGGCTCGCCGACGTCGTCGCCCGCCTGCCGAGGGTCGTCAAGGGCGTGCTGGACGTCGTCCTGACCCTTCCCCTGGTCCTGCCGCCGACGGTCGTGGGCTACCTGCTGCTCATCCTGCTCGGTCCGCGCCGGCCCATAGGTGCCTGGCTCCTGGACCACCTCTCGCTCAGGCTCACCATGGTCTGGTATGCGGCCATCTTCGCCTCGGTCGTCGTGAGCTTCCCCCTCATGTACCGCACGGCGCGCGGCGCCTTCGAGTCCTTCGACCAGACCCTCGCCGATGCCGCCCACACCCTGGGTCGCTCCGACGCCTGGGTGTTCTGGAGCGTCAAGCTGCCCTGCTGCCGCCAGGGTATCATGGCCGGCGTGGTCCTCGCCTTCGCGCGTGCGCTGGGGGAGTACGGTGCCACCTCGATGGTCTGCGGCTACACGCCCGGCTCCACGGCGACGGTGTCGACCACCGTGTACCAGCTCTGGCGCACGGGCGACGACGCGGGGGCGCTCGCCTGGGTGCTCGTGAACCTCGCCATCTCCGCCGTGGTGCTCCTGGCGGTCAACCTCATGGAGCGACGCGAGCGCGAGTCCGCAGCCGTGGGGAGGCGGTCGTAGTGTCCCTCGTCGTGGACGTCAGGAAGCGCCTGGGGGGCTTCTCGCTGGACGTGGCCTTCGAGCTCGAGCGCCCCCACGAGGTCGTCGCCCTCCTGGGCGCCTCGGGCTGCGGCAAGTCCCTCACCCTCAAGTGCATCGCGGGAATAATGCGGCCCGACGAGGGACGCATCGTGCTCGACGACCGCGTGCTCTTCGACTCCGAGGCGGGCATCGACCTCCCCGCCCAGCAGCGCCGCGTGGGCTACCTCTTCCAGAGCTACGCCCTCTTCCCCAACATGACCGTGGAGCAGAACGTCATGGCGGCGATCCGCGAGGGCAGCAGGCAGGAGCGCCGCGAGCGGGCGCGCCGCGAGCTCGAGGCCCTGCACGTGGGCGAGCTGGCCGCGCGACGTCCCCGGGAGCTCTCGGGCGGGCAGCAGCAGCGCTGCGCGATGGCCCGCATCTTCGCGAGCGACCCTGAGCTCCTGCTCCTGGACGAGCCCTTCTCCGCCCTCGACGGATATCTGCGCTGGCAGCTCGAGCTCGAGCTCGCGGACACGCTGAGGCGCTTCCCGGGCGGGGTGGTCTACGTCTCGCACAACCGCGACGAGGTGTATCGCATGTGCGACAGCGTCTGCGTGGTGAGCGACGGCCGCTCGGGCCCCAAGATGGGCATGCGAGAGCTCTTCGAGGCGCCGCGCAGCCTCGCCGCGGCCCTCATCTCGGGATGCAAGAACGTCTCGCCCGTCAGCGCTCTGCCGGACGGGAGCCTGCGCTGCGAGGCCTGGGGCGTGACGCTCTCCTGCGAGGTCCCCTCCGGGCTCGACGTCACGCACGTGGGGATCCGCGCCCACTACCTGCACATGGGCGAGGGAGAGAACCGCATCCCCTGCGTCGTGGACCGCGTCATAGACAGCAGCTTCTCGACCATCGTGATGCTGAGAACGCCGGCCGGCGGCCTCCTGCGCTACGAGTGCGAGAAGGACGCATGGGAGGGCCTCGAGGCGGGGGAGCGCTGCGTGGTCCACGTCGCCAAGAGGGACGTGCTCCCGCTCGGGGAAGGCGGGACGAGGTGAGGGACGGCCAGGGACGCAGCATCGAGTACCTGCGCGTCTCGGTCACCGACCTCTGCAACTGCCGCTGCCAGTACTGCATGCCCGCAGGCGGCGTGCCCATGCTCGCGCACGACCAGATCCTCTCGTTCGAAGAGATCGTCGAGGTCGTCACCGCCTGTGCCGAGCTCGGCGTGCACAAGGTCCGGCTTACGGGCGGGGAGCCGCTCGTGCGTCGCGGCGTCGTCGACCTCGTGCGCATGCTCGCGGCCGTGCCGGGCATCGACGAGCTGGCGCTGACCACCAACGCCACGCTCCTGGCACCCCTGGCAGCATCCCTGCGCGAGGCGGGGCTCGGCCGCCTCAACGTGAGCCTCGACACCCTCGACCCCGTGCGCTACGAGCTCATCACGCGCGGGGGCAGGCTGCGCGACGTGCTCGCGGGCCTCGATGCCGCGCATGACGCGGGCTTCTCGCGCACCAAGCTCAACGCCGTCCTCATGGGTGGCGTCAACGACGTGGACGTGCGTCCCCTCGCGGAGCTCGCGCGCGACGGAGCGTACGGCATCTCGAGCGTGCGCTTCATCGAGCTCATGCCCATGGGGGAGTGCGCCGCATGGCCGCGCGGCCGCTTCGTGCCGGCGGACGTGGTGCTCGACCGCGTGGGAGAGCTCGAGCCCGTGGGCCAGGACGGAGTCTCGCAGGTCTTCTCGGCGCCGGGCTGGAAGGGGACGGTCGGCCTCATCCGGCCGCTGAGCCACAAGTTCTGCAGCGGATGCACGCGCCTCAGGCTCACGGCGGACGGCATGGTAAAGCCCTGCCTGCACTCGGGGCAGGAGATTTCCGTGCGCGGGCTGCACGGGGAGGATCTCGCGCACGCGCTGCGCGGGGCCATCGCCGCCAAGCCCGCGGAGCACCACCTGAGCGCGGCGCTGGGCCAGGCGAGCGAGAGCCTGCGCACGATGAACGAGATCGGAGGATGAGGATGGAAGAGCTCACCCACTTCAACGAGCAGGGCCGGGCGCGGATGGTGGACGTCTCGGCAAAGGAGAGGACCCAGCGCGTCGCCCGGGCGGGCGGCAGGGTGCTCATGAACCCGGCGACGCTCGAGCTCGTGCGCACGGGCGGGATCAGGAAGGGAGACGTCCTGGCCGTGGCCCAGGTCGCGGGCATCATGGCGGCCAAGCGCTGCTGGGAGCTGGTTCCCATGTGCCATCCCATCCAGCTCACGGGGGTTGACGTGTCCTTCTCCCTCGAGGAGGACGGCATCGCGCTCGAGGCGAGCTGCCGCTGCTGCGGCGAGACCGGCGTCGAGATGGAGGCCATGACCGCCGCCTCCGTGGCCGCGCTGACGATCTATGACATGTGCAAGGCGGTCCAGCGCGACATGGTGGTGACGGACGTCCGCCTCCTCGAGAAGGACGGCGGAAAGAGCGGGCACTTCGTTCGGACCGAAGAGGAGAGGGAGCATGGGGAGTAATGCCGATGGCACGCGGGAGGGCGAGGTCGTCTCCTGCTGCGTCAGCGAACGCAAGGGTACCCGCAAGCACACGGTCGACGCCATCGAGCTCAGGGTGGGCGTGGGCATCGAGGGCGACGCCCACGCCGGCAACTGGCATCGCCAGGTGAGCCTGCTCGGAGACGAGTCGGTGGACACGATGCGGGACAGGGGGGTGGAGCTCAAGGCGGGGGACTTCGCCGAGAACATCCTGACGCGCGGCCTCGCCCTGAGGGAGCTCCCCGTGGGGACGGCGCTCGAGGTGGGCCCCTGCCTCCTCGTGGTGACCCAGATCGGCAAGACCTGCCACAACGACTGCGAGATCCGTCGCCTGGTGGGCATCTGCGTCATGCCCACCGACGGCATCTTCTGCGTGGTGGTGCGTGGCGGCACGGTACGACCGGGCGACGCGATCCGCGTGCTCGATGAGGAAGCGGTCAAGCAGCTGTGAGCGCGGTGCGTGCGCGAGGCTCAAGGAGGTTGGCATGAGGCAGATCAGGACAGAGGACGCCGTCGGGCACGTGCTGTGCCACGACATGACGCAGATCATCCCGGAGGACGACGGGGACCGCAAGCGCTACAAGGGCGCCCGCTTCCGCAAGGGGCATGTGGTCGAGGCAGAGGACATTCCCGTGCTCCTCTCCATGGGCAAGCGCAACATCTACGTCTGGGAGATGGACGAGACGAAGCTGCACGAGGACGAGGCGGCCCAGCGCCTGGCGGCGCTCTGCCTCGGCGAGGGCCTGGAGCCCGCCGGCGAGCCCCGCGAGGGCAAGATCAACCTGCGCGCGACCTGCGACGGAGCCTTCATCGTGGACTCCGAGCGGCTCGTCGCCGTGAACTCGGTGGAGGAGGTCATGGTCGCCACCAAGCCGGGCAACATTGCCGTCCAGGCGGGGCAGGTGCTCGCGGGCACGCGCGCCATCCCCCTCGTGGTGGACAAGGCGCGGCTCGAGGCGGCCGAGGCCGCGGCCGGCGGCAGGCCCCTCATGCGCGTCGCGCCGTACCGTCTGAAGACGGCGGGCATCCTGACCACGGGCTCCGAGGTGGCGGCCGGCATCATCAAGGACCGCTTCACCCCCGTGGTCGAGGAGAAGCTCAAGGGCGTCGGCATCGTAACCACGCAGCGCGAGGTCGTGGACGACGGCATGGACAACCTCCTTGTCGCCCTCGCCCGCATGCGCGAGACGGACGTGGACCTCATCGTCTGCACCGGCGGCATGAGCGTCGACCCGGACGACAACACGCCCGGTGCCATCAAGGGCTCCGGCGCGCGCATCGTGACCTACGGCGCGCCCGTGCTACCGGGCGCCATGATGCTCCTGGGCTACTACGACGGAGAGTTCGGCGTGGCAGGCCAGACGGGTGCCGCGGGACGTCCCGTCATGGGCCTTCCCGGCTGCGTCATGTACAGCAAGACCACCATCTTCGACCTGGTGCTCCCGCGCATCGCCGCCGGCATAGAGCTGGGCAAGCGCGACTTCGTGGTCCTGGGCGAGGGAGGCATGCTCTGATGGCGGAGGGGCCGGGGCAGGGCTTCGAGGCGGCGGTCGTCACCGTGAGCGATCGCTGCTCGCGCGGGGAGCGCGAGGACGCGAGCGGCCCGGCGCTGGTGGGGCTGCTGGAGGGTGCGGGCTACGACGTCGTGGCGAGCGAGGTCGTGCCCGACGAGCAGGCGCAGATCGAGCACGTCCTGCGCTCCCTGGTCGCCCGGGACGTCGCGCTGGTCGTGACCACGGGGGGCACGGGCTTCTCGCCACGTGACGTCACGCCCGAGGCGACCGTCGCTGTCTGCGAGCGCATGGCCCCCGGCATCCCGGAGGCGATGCGTGCCGCGTCGATGGAGATCACGCCGCACGGCTGCCTCTCGCGCGAGGCCTGCGGGATCTGCGGTGGCAGCCTGGTGGTCAACCTGCCGGGGAGCCCCAAGGCCGCATGCGAGAACCTCTCGGCGGTGATCGGGCCGATCGCACACGGCCTGCGCATGCTGCGCGGCGGGCAGGCCGACTGCGCAGCGGGGAAGTAGGGCGCAAAAGCATGCCGCGCAGGTCGCAAATGGCCTGCGCGGCATTTCCCGTCTAACTGGGACTTTGTGCCCTTCACGCGCAAACCAGGCATGACCTGCGCGTCACGGGAAGCCCCTCTCCTCATGCGTGCCCCATGCGCGCATGGCGTTCGCAAAAATTGCTATAGACCTAACAACATATATTTTGTTAGACTAGGCTAACCCCTTTCGAGGGGACTGCAGAGAGGGGCGCAGGCAGGGCCTCGTCCCGCAAGCGCACAAGGAGGAAACCATGTCTCTCATCGGCAAGGAGATCGACGACTTCAGCGTCAAGGCGTTCCACGAGGACCAGGTCAAGACCATCACCAAGGCGGACGTCCTGGGCAAGTGGTCGCTGTTCTTCTTCTATCCCGCGGACTTCACCTTCGTCTGCCCCACCGAACTCGAGGAGCTGGCGGAGAACTACGCCGCCTTCCAGCAGGAGGGCTGCGAGGTCTACTCCGTCTCCTGCGACAGCGAGTACGTGCACAAGGCCTGGCACGAGGAGTCCGAGCGCATCGGGAAGGTGGACTACCCCATGCTCGCCGATCCCGCGCACGTGCTCGCGCGCAGCTTCGACGTGCTCATCGAGGACGCCGGGCAGGCGGAGCGCGGTGCCTTCATCGTCGACCCCGAGGGTCGCATCCAGGTGTACGAGGTGACGGCGGGCGGCATCGGCCGCAACGCCGTGGAGCTCCTGCGCCTGCTGCAGGCAGCGAAGTTCGTCGCCGCCCACGGCGACCAGGTCTGCCCCGCCAAGTGGCATCCCGGCAGCGCCACCCTCACCCCGGGCCTCGACCTGGTGGGCAGGCTGTAGGCGGGCAGACAGGCGTTGCCCGCAGCTCCAGATTCGGCCGCAGCCTAGGCTTGCCTGCGATTCAGGCTCGCCTACGGCCCTGGCCCATACGTTGCCGCGCATTCCATCTCTGGAGTGCGCGGCATTCTCGTCTGACCTGCGCCTTCGTCGGATTCGGCGCACGCTGGCGCCGCATTGCGCGCATCCTTCTCGCATGACCGCATGGGGAGGCCGCCGTCTTGGGGATATACTGGCCGTTGCACACGAGCGGAAGGGAAGACCCATGGCACAGAAGATCCAGGGGACCGAGGACCTGTTTGGCGGCTACATGCGCGCCTGGCAGCACATGCAGGACGTCGCGCGCGAGCTCTTTGGCGCCTATGGCTTCGACATGATCGAGACCCCGGCCATCGAGCAGGTGGACACCTTCGTCCACGGCATCGGCGAGTCGACCGACGTCGTGCGCAAGGAGATGTTCCGCGTGGTCTCCGGCGCGCTCATGGAGAACCTGCTCGCCGCCGGAAGCGAGAGGGGCCTCAAGGCCAAGCAGCGCATGGCCATGCGTCCCGAGGGAACCGCCGGCGTCGTGCGCTCGGTGGTCGAGAACAACCTCGTCCCGCAGGGGGCGGCTCCCGCCAAGCTCTGGTATGCCGAGGCGATGTTTCGCGGCGAGCGTCCGCAGAAGGGCCGCCTGCGCCAGTTCCACCAGGTGGGCGTGGAGTGGTTGGGTGCGCCCGACCCGGCGGCAGACGCGGAGTGCATCATCATGCTCATGGAGTTCTACAAGCGCCTGGGCTTCGACCCCGCACGCCTGCGCCTCTCGATCAACTCGATGGGCGACGCCGCCTGTCGTCCCGCCTACCGCCAGATGGTTCGCGACTTCATCCTTGCCCACGCCGACGAGATGTGCGAGGACTGCCTGGAGCGCGCCGAGATCAACCCCCTGCGCAGCTTCGACTGCAAGAACGACTACTGCCGCGAGGTCATGGCCGCGGCTCCGCTTGCCAAGGACAACCTCTGCGACGACTGCCGCACCCACTACGAGCAGGTCAAGCGCTATCTCGACGCCGCGGGCGTCGCGTACGTCGAGGACCCCACGCTGGTGCGCGGCCTCGACTACTACACCCGCACGGTCTTCGAGGTGGAGGCGCTCGACGCGGGCGTCGGCGCCATCGGCGGCGGCGGCCGCTACGACGGCCTCGTCGAGCTCGAGGGCGGCAAGCCCACGCCCGGCATCGGCTTCGCCGTGGGTTTCGAGCGCATCGCCCTGGCCCTCGCCGCCCAGGGCGGCAGCCTCGAGACCCCGGAGGAGGGCTGCGTCTACGTGGCCTGCGCCTCTCCCGAGCAGCGCGGCGCGGTGTTCGAGGCGACGCTGGCCCTGCGCCAGGCGGGCATCCGCAGCGAGGCGGACTACCAGGGCCGCTCCCTCAAGTCGCAGTTCAAGCAGGCGGACAAGTGCCACGCCCGCCTCTGTGTGGTGCTGGGCGAGGAGGAGCTCGCGCGTGGCTTCGCAACGCTGCGCGACATGGAGTCCCACGAGCAGGTCCAGGTGCCCCTGCCCGAGCTCGCCCCCCAGGTGGCCAGCAGGATCGCCTAGGTCCAAGATCCCTGCGCCAGGCGTGGGCGAAGCCCTCGCATCGCCACTTTCTACGAGGCCCCTGCCATCTTGGCGGGGGCCTCGTTCCCCATCAGCCTCGCGTCGTCGCGCGCGTCCAGGCCCAGGGCCCTGCCCCCGCGCTGGAGTGCGAAGCCCGGGTGCCGCTTCTGCCAGAGCGACACGACGAGGGTCCAGAGCGGGATGAGCATGCAGAGGAAGGCGTACGCGGCGCTGCCGACGGGCATGCCTACGAAGGCGCAGAGCCCCACGCAGGAGGTCGTCCAGGGAATGACCGCGGGGATGATGACCGCGCTGCTCGAGAGGTCGAGCGCCAGCGCGCTGCCGTCGCCCTCTATCTCGTCGCAGAGCTGGGCGGTGAGCATGAGCGAGACCACCTGGTCGCAGGCGATGCAGGCGGTGACCACGCTGGTTACGAGGACTCCCGCGAAGGGCGTGGTGCGCCCCGCGAGTCGGCGCACGAAGGCGCGGATGCCCCGGAGGAGGCCCGTCTCCTCGAAGAGGCCGGAGTAGCTGGAGGCCACCGCGACGATCAACGCGATCTCGGTCATGGAGAGGACCCCACCTCCGTTCACCATGCGCCCGATGGCCAGGTTGGAGGTCCTGAAGCCGAAGAGGAGGATGCCCGGGAGCTCCCCCAGGGGGACGTGCTGGGCGAAGACGCAGAGCAGAAGCGCGCTCGCGAGGCTCGCGAGCATGGTGCGCAGGACGCTGAGCTTTGCCAGCGAGAGGACCAGCACGAGCGCGATGGGCGCGAGGACGTACCACGAGAGGTCGAAGGACGTCGCGAAGGAGCCCCTGAACGAGGGGGCCATGCCCGTGCCTCCGGCGGCGGGACCCAGCGCGGCGTAGATCAGGGCGCAGGCGACGACGGGCACGACGGAGATCCTCATCATGCGCCCGAGGTTCTCGTGCAGGCTGCTGCGGGTGATGGTGGAGACGAGCATGGCCGTGCTCGACATGGGCGAGCAGCGGTCCCCCAGGAAGGACCCGCTGATGATGGCCCCGCCCACGATCAGGACGTCCGCGCGCATGGCCGTCGCGATGGTCATGCACACCACGCCCACGGTGGCCGAGGCGGCGAAGGAGCTGCCGGTCAGGGTGGACATGAGGCCGCAGAGCACGAAGGACGCCAGCGGGAGGGTGGAGGGGCTCACGAGGCGGACCGAGAGGCAGGTGACGGCGGGGATGGTCCCGGCCGCGCGCCAGGAGGCGGTGAGCATGCCTATGACCACGAAGAGCACGAGCACCCTTCCTATGGAGAGGGGCCCGCGCGCGGCGACGCGCAGGAGCTCTCCCAGGCGATGCCCCCTGTGGAGGCCGTAGCCCACGAAGAGCGCGAGGCCGCAGGCCAGGGGCACGAGGAGGGAGAGGCCGAGGGCTATTCCCACGGCAAGCGACAGCGCGAACGCCGCCAGGACCAACGCCTCTGCCATCCTCGTCCGCTCCCTCCACCGATGCCTGCCCCTCGCATCCTATGGGTCTCTCACCTGTATTTCAAACTGTTATATTTGATACCTGTAACAAAACTTTCTTGTGAGTTGTGACCGGCTCGCAGGCCCCGTGAGCGCGGTCGCAGAACGGGACGGGGACATGAACTTCCAGACCATGGACTACTTCATCGCGGTGGCGGAGGAGAGGAGCTTCACCCGCGCCGCAGCTCGCCTCTCGGTCACGCAGCAGACGCTCTCGGCCCACATCGCGGGCGTCGAGCGGGAGCTTGGCGTGAGGCTGCTGGAGCGCAGGGTGCCCCTCTCGCTCACCCACGCCGGCGAGGTGTTCCTGGGGTATGCCCGCCGCTTCCAGGGCGAGCGGCGCACCATGGGGCGCGAGTTCATGGACATCGCGGGAGACCAGCGCGGCCTTTTGGGCGTGGGCATCGCGAGCACCCGCGGCCACATGCTCATGCCCGAGGCGGTCTCGCGCTTCCAGGAGCTCAGGCCCGGCATCGACGTGAGGCTCGTCGAGGCCGAGAACCAGGAGCTCGTCGAGCTGCTCCGGCAGGGGGCCGTGGACCTGGTCGTGGCCACGGTGGACGCGGACGAGCCGGGCCTCGTGGTGCGCGAGCTCAGGCGCGAGCGCGTGGTCCTGCTGGTTTCGGAGGGGCTGCTCCGGCAGCTGTTGGGCGGGGGCTGGGAGGCCGTCGCCCGGGAGGTGGAGCGCACGGGGAGCCTGGCTGCGCTCGCGGACTGCCCCTTCATGCTCCTGGGCAGGGGAGACGAGCCGGGCGACCTCTCCCGCAGGATCTTGGGGCGCTCGGGCGTGCCGCCCAGGCCGCGGGTGGAGTCCAAGAACTCCGAGACCCTCGTTGAGCTTGCGGCGCGGGGGGTCGGTGCCTGCTTCGTTCCGGACGACCTGGCCCGGTCGGCGCTCGCGGCGCATCCGGGCTCCGACCTCAGGGCCATCGGGCTGGGGGAGGGGGCGGGCATCTCCGTCAGCCTGGCCTGGAGGGAGTCGCGCCACGTCTGGGGCGTCATCGAGTCCTTCGCGGACCTGCTCGAGGAGCAGGTGTCGGCGGCCAAAGGCTAGGGTGCCTGGCCCCTCTCGCCCGCCCCCCGTCCTGGGGCAAGGTCCCTGCCTGCTCGTTTCAAGGAAAAATTTATCTTGAACGTGCTTTTGTGTCAGACTTCCCTCGAACACGCCGCCTTCACATGCAGCGGAAATACTGCGAGCGTGGATCAAGGACCGACTCCGTGCAAGTAGCGACGAGGGAGTGGCCATGAACGTTACAAAGGACCTGCCGGGCATGTCGCCCGTCGCATCGGCGGCATCCGCGTCCAAGCCGCCTCGGGACACCGTCCAGCCCGCCTCCGCCCAGGGAAACGCGCTCCTGGACGCCGTCATGGCGACGGTGCGCACTGCGCCGGAATCCCCCGCCTACCAGGAGTCGGGTCACGAGGACGTCAGCTACGCGGAGCTCTGGAGGCTCTCGTGCAGGGTCGCGTGGCGCCTTCTGGAAGTTGCCCCCGGACGCGCCCCCGTGGTCGTCTACGCCTCCAAGTCCTACCTCGCCGTCGCCTCCTTCCTGGGCTGCCTCCTGAGCGGACATGCCTTCGTCCCCGTGGACAGCGAGCTGCCGTCATCGCGCGTGCGCGACATCGTGAGCCAGATAGAGGATGCCGCCCTCGCGTGCTGCCAGAACGTGCCGTCGTCCCTCGCGGGCGTGCTGCCCTCCGACCGCATCGTCGACGTGCGCGAGCTTGCCGCCGACGAGGCCGTGTCGGGCAGGGAGGGCGAGCTCCCCGTGCCCCCTCGCGAGGGCTGGGTCCAGGGCGAGCAGACCAACTACGTCATCTTCACCTCGGGCTCGACGGGTCGTCCCAAGGGCATCGAGGTCTCGGCCGCCAACGTCGCCAACTTCATGGGCTGGATGAGGGACTTCCCCGTCGTGTCCGAGGGTGGCCGCGTCTTCCTCGACCAGGCGCACTACTCCTTCGACCTCTCGGAGTACGAGCTCGTGGGGGCGCTCTCGACGGGCGGCTGCCTGCATGCCGTGCCAGGCGAGGTCGCCGCGAGCTACAAGGACCTCTTCGAGGACCTGGCGGGCTCCGGCGTGGAGGTGTGGGTCTCGACCCCCTCGTTCGCGGACCTCTGCCTCGTGGATGGGCGCTTCGACGCCAGCCTCCTGCCAGAGCTCAGGATGTTCCTCTTCTGCGGAGAGGAGCTCAGGCGCCAGACGGCGCAGGAGCTGCGCGAGCGCTTCCCCGACGCCCTCGTGGTGAACACCTACGGGCCCACCGAGTCCACCGTGGCGGTCACCTTCGCCCCGATCGGCGACGAGGAGCTTGCCGGGAGCGCGCCGCTCCCCGTCGGCGTGCCCCGCCCTGGCACCGAGCTCAGGATCGTGGACCACCAGACGGGCGAGCCCTGCCCCGCGGGCGTCTCCGGAGAGATCGTGATCGTGGGCGACACGGTGGCCAAGGGCTACTACCGCAACCCCCAGAAGACCGCCGAGGCCTTCTTCCAGACCACGATGTCGGACGGCAGCCCCACCCGCGGCTATCGCACGGGCGACCAGGGCCACCTGGACGAGGGCGGGGTGCTGCACTGCGAGGGGCGCTTCGACTCGCTGGTCAAGCTCAACGGCTTCAGGATCGAGCTCCAGGAGGTCGAGGGTGCGCTCCTGGAGATGCCGGGCGTGAGCCAGGCGGCGGTTCTCCCCGTCGTACGCGACGGGAGGGTGCGGAGCCTGCGGGCCTTCGTGGTCCTCTCGCGCCGGGACGCCGACGAGGCGGACTTCGACCTCGCCCGCGGCCTGAAGGCGGACCTCGCCGTGCGCCTGCCCTCCTACATGGTCCCTCGCTCGGTGAGGATCCTCGATCGCATGCCCCTCACTCCCAACGGCAAGGTCGACCGCCGCTCCCTCCAGGCCTCCTAGCGGGTGAGAGATGGGCTTCTTCGCAGACCCCAGCTTCTTCGCACTCACGGCCGCGGTCATTGCCGTCGCCGCCGTGCTGGGGCTCAACGGCCGACGGCTTGACCGCCTGGGCCTCGTCGCCTCGCTGCTGCTCGTCGGCTGCCTCGTGGCGGGCCAGCCCGCGCAACTGGTCTCCCTCGCCCTCTTCCTCGTCGTCTCGCTGGGCACGACTCGCTGGCTCATGGCGGACCCCAAGAGCGAGAGGCGCTTCGTGGCGGCCGTCGCCCTCGGCATCCTGCCTCTCGTGACCTACAAGCTCACGGTCTCGTTCGCGTCCACGGCGCTCCTGGGCTTCGCGGGCATCTCGTATGCCACCTTCAAGTCGGTGCAGATCCTCATGGAGGTGCACGACGGGCTCATCGCGCGCGAGGACATGGGCCTGGTCGACCAGCTCAGCTTCCTGCTCTTCTTCCCGACCTTCGACTCGGGTCCCATCGACCGCAGCCGGCGCTTCCTCGAGGACGCACGCCGCATCCCGCCCCGCGACGAGTACGCGGGTATGCTGGCTCGCGGCATCCTCCTCGTCCTGGGCGGCATGGCCTACAAGATGGTGCTCGCCACCCTGGTGCACCGCCTCTACGCCCCCGCGGCCTGGGGGAGCGGCCCCTTCCTCGAGGAGCTGTGGAAGCAGGTCGTGACCTGCTACGCGTATGGCCTCTACCTCTTCTTCGACTTCGCGGGCTACTCGATGATGGCCATGGGCGTGGGCTACTGCCTGGGCGTGCGCGTGCCCCGCAACTTCCGCGCGCCCTTCCTGGCCGAGGACCTCCAGGACTTCTGGAACCGCTGGCACATCACGCTCTCGGCCTGGCTGCGCGACTTCGTGTTCATGCGCCTCTCGCGCTGGCTCATGCGCCGTCACCTCGTGAAGGGACGCCTGCGCACCGCCCAGGTGGCCCTCGTGGCAGACATGTTGCTCATGGGGCTCTGGCACGGAGTCACCTCCGACTACGTGGCGTACGGCCTCTACCACGGAGTCCTCATGGCGGCCACCGAGGGCTTCCACAAGACCGCCTACTACCGCGCCCACAAGGGACAGACTTGGTTCAGACTGGCCTCGTGGGCGATCACCATGCAGCTCGTGTTCTTTGGCTTTGCCCTCTTCTCAGGGCAGGTCTCCCTCGTTCTGAAAGGAGTACTGAATGTCTGACAGCATGCGCAACGACGACGTGGAGGAGCGCCTCCTCGACCTCATGGAGGAGGTCTGCGAGGACCCGGCGGTGCGGGAGCATCGCGACGAGGACCTCTTCGACCTCGGCTTGCTCGACTCGATGGCGGCCGTGGAGCTGCTCGTCGGCATCGAGGAGGAGTTCGGCGTCTCCATCGCACCCACCGAGCTCCCCCGCGAGGAGATGAACACCGTCGACCTGATCCTCGAGCAGGTCAGGAAGAGGCTCTAGGGTGACGGACGCCAACAGGGACGACGCCACGGTCGAGGAAGCCTCCCAGTCTTCGCGCGCAGGACGCTGGCCAGGTCCCGGCCTGCGCCTGCTGCTGGGCGTCGCGGGCGGCCTTCTCGCCTTCTCCGTTGCGGGCCTTGCGGTGGCGGAGCTCGCCTTGCCGAAGAGCGGGCGGGCGGACGAGTCGCGCATCTACGACTACGTGTATGCCAGCGGGAAGTCGGAGAACAGCTCCTTCGTGACCGCGAACATGTCCGCGGGCTCGCGGCTCTGCTTCGGCTCCTCCGAGTTCTACATCTCGAAGGACCTGGTGTCCATGTGCCCCCAGGCCGTCTTCGGCGAGTCGGGCTCCGGCGTGGACATGACCTACGTGGGGGAGGGCTACGACCAGAGCCTCTGGCAGGCGATCGCCGCCGGGGCGTACGCGCGCAAGACGACGAACAAAAAAGTCATGCTCGTGGTCTCTCCCCAGTGGTTCTTCAAGGGCAACGGGGAGCAGTCCAAGTTCTCGTCCAAGTTCAGCTACTCGCTCTACCAGGAGTTCTGTGACAATCCTGACATCTCGGACCAGACCAAGGCCTACGTGCGCCAGCGTGCCCAGGCCCTGGGCGTGGGCACGACGGAGCTGCGTGCGGCCAACGGCGACACCCCCTTGGACCGCCTCAACGCGGTCGCCTACTACCAGTCCGACCAGCTGCGCCTGCGCTCCAAGCTCTCCAACGTGATCTCGCTCGCCCCGAAGAAGAGCGTGCTGCGCGCGTCGGGCGAGTCGACGGGCGAGCCCGACTGGGCCGCCCTGCTCGCCCAGGCCGACGCGGAGGGCGCCCAGCGCTGCACCAACAACGACTATGGCGTCTATGACGCGTACTGGGAGAAGAACTCCCAGTACGACCCCGAGTGGTACCAGAACTTCCACGAGGCTGACGACGAGTACGCCGACCTCGCCTGCCTGCTCAGGGTGTGCAAGGAGGCGGGCTTGGAGCCCCTGGTGTGCATCCTTCCCGTGCACGGGTCGTGGTACGACCGCTCCAACGTGAGCCAGGACGAGCGCCAGTACTACTACCAGCGCATCCGTGGCATCTGCGACGAAGCCGGCTCCGCATACGCGGACTTCTCGAGCTGCGAGTACGAGAGGTACTTCCTCTGCGACACGGTGCATCCCGGCTGGCGTGGCTGGGTGCGGATCGAGGAGTCCTTCTACCACTTCGTCAACGGAACCAAGGACGCCTTCCTGGGCGGAGCGGGCTACGGCAGCGCCGAGGGACTCACGTCCGAGCGGGCGACGCAGGCAGGGGAGGGCGCCTGATGTCCGGCAAGGGAGGGAAGGGCCCTCTCGCCCGCTCCAAGGCCTGGCTGATCGACCATGCCGCCGGGCATGGCACGCTCGTCGCCGTGGCGGCAGGCTGCCTTGCCTTCGCACTTCTGGCGGTCCTGCTGTGGTTCCTCGTCTTCTCGGGCCTCAACGGGCCGGTGCAGTTCGTCTATGCGGGCTTCTAGCTTCATGGGCGTCCTTGGAGATGGGAAGGCGGCTCCTGCGGCGTGCAGGGATCCCCGGCGATGGATTCGCGGGGTTCTGGTGCTTGCCTTGGCGATTGCCGTCGTGCTTGGCGAGGGGGAGCTCGCCGGGCTCCTGCGCGCCGTGGGGGTGGTACCCGGCTCGTACCGCGTTGCCAGCGGCAGCAGCCAGATCGAGGTTCAGACCGATGCGTCGACCGACAGGGGTTCGGGCGTCTCTGACGGAGGGTCGGACGCGAGCTCCGACGCCGACTCTGGCCTCGACGTCGACCCGCAGGAGGCCTTCCCCTTCGCCCGAGGCGACGACGAGGGCCTCGTCCTTCCCTCGGGGGGCGGCGGCGATGCCCAGGTTGACCCCGGCAGCACCCCAACGCAGGCCGAACTCGCCGAGCTCATGGACGCCTACCTCGACCAGAACTTCCCCCGGACCGGCGTGCCCGGCGTCGCCGTCGCGGTGGTGAGCGCCCGGGGAACGTTGTACGAGCGGACGTTGGGAGACTGCGCCAGCACGAGCTCGACCTTCGTGATCGGCTCGCTCTCGAAGTCGTTCACGGCCGTCGCGGTGATGCAGCTCGTGGAGGCGGGCCAAGTCGACCTGGACGATCCCATTGGCTGCTATGTGGCGGACGCTGGTCTGCCCGACTCCGTCACCGTCCGGTCACTCCTCAACCAGACGAGCGGATTCGGCTACTACGACTCCCCCGCGGACGCCTGGCCGGGAGCCTCGGCGGGAAGCTTCTCGTACTCCAACGCGAACTACGACCTCCTGGGCCGGCTCGTCGAGGCCGTCAGCGGCATGAGCTATGGTGACTACCTAGGGGAGAGGGTCTTCGCCCCCCTGGGAATGTACGACGCGTCCGCCTATGGCTCGGACGACGCCCGTGCCGGCGAGGCCGCACAGGGCTCCGTGCCGGGGCACCGCAACTGGTTCGGGCTCAATCTGGCAGACGGATACCTGCATCAGGACGGCGACCACGCCTGGGGCGGGCCCTCGTCCGGCTACGTGCGCGCCAGCCTGAGCGACATGGAGAGCTACCTGCGCATGTACCTGCGGGGCGGCTCCGGCGTCCTGAATCCCTCCTCCGTGCGGGCGCTCGCCCTGAGTCGCGTGCCTGACCCCTACGGCGACACCTACTACGGCATGGGCTGGACCACCTTCGGCTGGGACGGCGGAGAGCTCGTGATGAGCCACGACGGCCAGGTCGAGAACTACGTCGCTCGCATGATGGTGCTGCCCTCTCGCGGAATCGCCCTCGTCGTGCTGGGCGACGCGAGCGACTACTTCGGAGGCAACGAGGCGTTCTGGCAGATGGCCGACGGCGTCACCTTCATCGCCGTGGGTGGCGGCGGCGTGGAGGTGGACGGTGGCGAGAGGCTGTGGCTCCATGCCCAATACGATGCCCTCTACCTTGTGATGGTTGGTCTCTCCCTGGCGAGCCTCCTCGGGCTGAGGGGTTGGGCGCGCAGGCTCGGGGCGGCTTGGTCCGAGGGGAGGGCGCGCGACTTCCTGGCCTGGGACCTCGTGGCGTACGGCCTTCTCCCCCTGAGCCTGTTGTGGGTGCCGAGGCTCTATGGCGCCCCATGGGGGGACTTCGCGACCTTCGTCCCGGATGCCAGCGCGGTCATCCTGGCCACGGTCGCGCTGCTGCTGGCATCGGGTGCCACGAGGCTCTCTCTGGCCCTGCGCAGCCGAACTTGATACGGCTCAGTTTGTCGGTACGAGTCCGTTTGTCGGTACTATTGCAGGCGAGAAATACCGACGATCTAACCCAATTCGGCACTTTGAGGGCATATGCGTTCGTTTGTCGGCACCTCATTGCTCGGAAAGTACCGACAATTCAGCTCAGGTCGGGAGCCGACGTCTTATCGAAGTCGGCTTGGCGGTAGTGCCCTCCTGGCTCACAGCTGATGCCTATGTGGATTGAACAACCAGCGCCTCAGCCTGTCTCTCGCTTGCGTGGTTTCGGCTCCACCGTCCAAGACGGCTTTTCCAAGGTAGCTGGCGAGCTGCCTCGCCTTCGTGTCAAAGCGAGGGAAGGACGTCGTGTCCCTGCCACAGAACACTACCAGCTTCCATCCCGCCGCCTGTATGCGGCTCCAGCGGTCCTTGTCGTCAAGCACCTTGTCTGCGTCAAAGACGACTTCGCCCGATTCGAGGCGCCTTCCACCATGTGGCGCGAACCCGTCATATTCAACCACGACGCGTTCCTTCGGGTATGCAAGGTCGGCAATGCAGGAGCCAGCTCGCATGCCTGCCCCCAGATCCAAAGGGTGATTGAGCAAGGGGGTGCCCATGCCATATCCACCCAGCTTGGATGGCAGGTCGAGGGCAAGGTGGAGGGCGCTCTCACGTGGCGATCTGGCACCGTCGAGCACCCAACGCAAGGCGCGCCTGGATGCCACGATACCGTGCATGCCTTTCGACTCATTTAAAAACTCATGCAATCGGGCGACATTTGTCAAGGATGGCCTCCCCTCGCATCCAGCATCTAGCCGAGGGACTCGTCCCCTCTCCCCATGTTCGAGCTCCGTCTGGCCTTGCGGGGCGAGGTCACCCCTCACGTAGCTTCCGCAGAGCTCCATTCCAAGCTCGATTTTTGGCAGAAGCGCCCTCCCGTTGCCAAGCTGCAGGAAGATGAGCTCGGGTGATGCGAGGCGGACGTCCGTGTTCGGAATCCGGAACAAGGATCCCGACGGGAGAGTGGAGCGACATACCCGTACCTTTGCGCCCCTCATTCGATGTGACTTGTTCTTGTGGTCTACCAGGAGTTCGAATGGGCGCGCGCATCTTTGGACAACGCCAGGGAGCTGCGTCCTTGGTTCCAGGTCTCGGTGGCATCCACCCTCGTCGGGGATGGCTCCTGCAAGGAGAAGAGACTGGACTGCCGCGACAAGCTCTCTTGATGAAGCGGCGGAGTCAACGAGGCTGGTGCACGTGCAGCTGATGGGCATCGCGCATAGCCCCAGGGATGCGCGTCGCCAGATGTCAAGTGCCGTTCGTCCTCCCAGGTAGATGGCCACGTTATTCTCCTCGTCTTCTGCTGTGCGCGATGGGGTACAGCTAGCTCGTTGCCGCGTGCGGCGGGACGTGGGTAGCTCGCACGCCAAGGTACCGGCTCGCTTTGCCAGAGAATAGGATTCTGAGCAGGTGATTTCCTGCATATGGCTGGCACCAGCCTGCAGGGTATGCTGCTGGGCCCATACCGTTCACGGAACCGAGGGCAGCTTGGAAGGGTCGCACGACTGGCGAGAGTTTGGCAGTTTGGGGCGAAGCGTCAGGCTCGTCCACAAGTTCTACCAAAATTCATGTCGCCGTGGTCCATGGCTGAGGGGTGATACGACCTGCCGGCAAACAAGAAGACGCTGTGCAGTAGTAGCTCAACTTGCCTGTTTGTCGGCAGAGAAAGACCGATAAACAGATCACATCATTGTCATATGAGTTATTTTGGCGCGTTTGCCGGTATATCGTGGTCAAGAATGTACCGACAAAAATGAAAGGCATGTACGTCTAGCACCCGGCAGGTGAGATTTGCCGGATGATGTGCCCTCGCCAGCTGGCAGGGGCCGACCGGCGGGAGGGGAGAGGAACGTGGGCAAAGAGCTCGAGCTCATCTACCAGGACCAGTGGCTCGCCGCGGTGGACAAGCCCCAGGGCATCCTGGTTCATGGCGACGGCAGCGGCGCCCGCACCCTCACGGACGATCTGCGCGAGCTCCTCGAGGCCCAGGGGACGGACGCCAGTGGCCTGCAGCCCGTCCAGAGGCTGGACGTCGACACCTCGGGACTCGTGCTCTTCTCGCTTGACAAGATGACCCAGCCCAGGTTGGATGCCCTCGTGGCCATGCGTGGCATCCGCAAGTGCTACGTCGCCCTGGTGGAGGGGCGCTTTCCCACAGGGACGCGCGACATCGAGCTCCCCCTGGGCCGCGACCGCCACGACGCCCGTCGCATGCGCGCGAGCCGCGGCGGCAAGCCCTCCCACACCCGCGTGAGGCTGCTGGGCACGGACGGCCATCGCTCCCTCGTGGCCGTCGAACTCCTGACGGGACGTCGCCACCAGATACGCGTCCACCTCTCTCAACTCGGCTTCCCCCTGGTGGGGGACGTGCTCTATGGCAGCAGGTCCGGTCGCGCCACTCCCCGCAGTGCCCGGAGCCGCAACGCGGGTCCGGAGCCCTCGCTCATGCTGCACGCCATCGAGGAGGAGCTCGACCATCCCGTGACGGGCGAGCACCTGCGCCTCTCGACCGCCTGGCCCGCCCGCTTCGAGGAGGCCTTCCCCAAGGGAGAGGACCTCTGGCTCCGCCGCCGCGGCTAGCACAGGGCCGAGGGGCGGCCGTGCCACCTGTGCGGGGCGCCCAGGAGAGGACCTCTGGCTCCGCAGCCGCGGCTAGCACCCTCGCGGACGCCTGCCTGTGGCCCGCCTGTCCACGTGGTTCTCGCTTTGATGCATACTGGTGGGGCAGCCCGATGGGGCGCACGCCGGCGGGGGCCGGCTCAGGAGGGGACGCCGGTTCGTCCGGCGCACGCGAGAGAGGTTCCTATGGCCGGCAGCATGCGTGGCGTGTACACCAACCTTACCGAGATTCGTCGCAACGTCTTCCGCGAGGTGGCAAAGGTCTGCTACGCGATGGGGGACGACCCCGGCAAGACCGACAGCGACATCGACGATGCCTTCGACGAGCTGCCGTTCAAGATTCTCCCCGGCGACGTCGCGACCTACCGCGAGAGCGTCTTCCTCGAGCGCGCCATCATCGGCGAGCGCATCCGCCTCGCCATGGGCCTTCCCCTGCAGGGCGTCGAGCGCCCGGCACGCATCTCGGACGGCTTCAAGGAGGCCGAGACGGCGGACCTCGCCTACTACGAGCCTCCTCTGATCAACGTGATCAAGTTCGCCTGCAACGCGTGCAAGGACAACGTCTACGAGGTCACCAACACCTGCCAGGGCTGCCTCGCCCACCCCTGCCGAGAGATCTGTCCCAAGAACGCCATCTCGTTCGTGGACAAGCGGGCGTTCATCGACCAGGACGCCTGCATCCACTGCGGCATGTGCGCCAAGACCTGCCCCTACCAGGCCATCCATCACCACGTTCGTCCCTGCGCCGCCGCCTGCGGCATGAACGCCATCGGCTCCGACGAGCACGGGCGCGCCGACATCGACTACGAGAAGTGCGTGAGCTGCGGGCAGTGCCTGGTCAACTGCCCCTTCGGCGCCATCGCCGACAAGAGTCAGATCGCCCAGGTCATCTGGGCCATACATTCGGGCCAGGAGGTCATCGCCGCCGTCGCCCCCTCGTTCGTGGGCCAGTTCGGGGGCAAGGGCAACGTGGGCAAGCTGCGCGAGGCATTCAAGCTCCTGGGCTTCTCGGGCGTGGAGGAGGTTGCTCTGGGCGCCGACCTCTGCACCATGCAGGAGGCGGAGGACTTCCTCGAGGAGGTTCCCGACAAGCTGCCCTTCATGGGCACGAGCTGCTGTCCCGCCTGGTCGGTCATGGCCAAGCGCGAGTTCCCCGAGCATGCCAACTGCGTCAGCATGGCGCTCACGCCCATGACGCTCACCGCCCGCATGATCCGCGCACAGCACCCCAACGCCAAAATCGTCTTCGTGGGCCCCTGTGCCGCCAAGAAGCTCGAGGCCATGCGCAGGAGCGTGCGCAGCGAGGTCGACTTCGTCCTCACCTTCGAGGAGATGGCCGGCATGATGGCCTCAAAGGACATCGACTACCTGAGCCTCGAGGACGACAACAAGAGCGACTTCGACGTTGCCAGCACGGATGGCCGCAACTTTGCCGTGGCGGGCGGCGTCGCGAACGCCGTCGTCAACGCCATTCATCGTCGCTACCCCGACCGCGTGGTCAACGTCGTCAACGCGGAGGGCCTGGACGAGTGCCGCAAGATGATGAAGGACGCCGTGAAGGGCAAGTACCCTGGCTACCTGCTCGAGGGTATGGCCTGCCCAGGCGGATGCGTCGCCGGCGCCGGCACCCTCGTGGCCATCAACAAGTCTGCGGCGGCGGTCAAGCGCTACGCCAAGAAGTCCCCGCACGTGAACGCGACGGAGAACTCCTACCGCATGCTCCTTCCCATGCTCGAGAAGGGCTTCACCAAGGAAGACGAGGACCTGGAGGTCGCGGAGAGCCGCGAGGCGCAGGAGCCCAAGCGCTAGGGGTCGTCATCTGCGGCCGCCCGGTTCGAGCGCCAGAAGAAAGGGAGCGCCAGAAGAAAGGGAGAGGGCCGCGCAGACCAATCGTGGAATGCGCGGTCCTCTCGCCTTTGTCCAGGTCAGGCGAGAATGACGCGCAGTCCGTTGCTGTTCTGCGCATCCAGCCCGCAGGCTTCCCCCGCGGTCGGCCTTGGGACCTTCCGACCGCTGTGGTCGCGCGCAAGAAAGGACCGCGCTGCCAGCTGGCAGACGCGGTCCGATGCGTGCTATCGCGAACGAGGGGAGGGGCCTAGGGCTCCTTGACGCCGCTCACAGAGGCATAGAACTTGGCGGAGTCGAAGACGTCCTTGATGGTCTTGCCGTGCATGAACGGAAGGGAGAGGAACTCGTCGACGGTCGGCACGAGGTCGCTGCAGTCGACGAAGTGGTTCTTTGAGTTGCGCCGGCTGGTGTCCTGCGCGCGCCACGCCTCGAAGTTGACGTCGGTGAGGTAGTAGACGTCGTTGTCGACCTTCATGTACACGGAGTGGTTGCTGTGCAGGTAATCGGCCAGCTCGTCGTAATTTATCTCGAGCTCCTCAGCTGCCTTCTTGCCCATATCGCATCCTTTCTCGAAGGAATACTGCCAACGGTGCTGCTGAAAAAATAGTACCGCCCCGCGGCCGCTCCCATTCGCCGGTTCGCGATGCTTTAGGCAAACGTGGCCTAGGGACGTGCGGGTGGGGGAGGCTTGACCCGTCACCGGCACGAGGCCGTAATGGTGCGGGGTTGCCGTCGGCGTAAGGCCTCTGGTCGGTCCTGCATCGAACCTGGTGTCGTCTCCACCCCTCTGCCGAGGGATGACGCCCCCTCGGCATCAGAACAGGATGGCCTCGGCAAGCTCCTCGGTCGTGCACACGATCGTGGTGGCGCCCTGGGCGCGCAGCCAGCCCACGTCCCTGAAGCCCCAGCTCACGGCGATGCAGTCGACGCCCGCGTTCCTTGCCGTCTGGAGGTCCACCTCGGAGTCGCCTACGTACACCACCCGCTCCGGCCGGCATCCCAGCTGGGACATGACCGCCAGGAGGGAGTCGGGTGCGGGCTTGCGCCTCACGTCGGGACGCTCGCCCACGACCGCGTCGAAGAGGCCGCCGAAGTAGGTCGCCACCAGGTCCTGGACGGCCGAGTCGGGCTTGTTGGACACGACGGCCCTCAGCACCCCCTCGCCCGATAGGATGCGCAGCAGCTCCCCGACCTGCGGGTAGGGGGCCGTCAGCTGGGCGTTGTGGCGGGCGTAGTGCTCGCGGAAGGTCGCGAGCGCCCGTGCCTCCTGCTCCTCGGGCGTTCCCTCGGGGACGCTCAGGTGGACGAGACGGGCCACGCCGTTTCCCAGGAAGGCCCTCACGTCGCTCCGGGAGCGCGCGGGCAGTCCCTCGGAGGCGAGGGCGAAGTTGACCGAGGCGTGCAGGTCGTCGAGGGTGTCGAGCAGGGTTCCGTCCAGGTCGAAGATGGCCGCCTCGTATGCCATGTCCCTGCCTTCCTCCGCGTCCCGCGGTTTCTCCTACCGCCCTGAGTATAGGCTCCCGACGTGGGGCAGGAGCCCACCGCCAGGTCCCGCCACAAGGCGAGGCCCCCGCGTCTCCGGCAGGGCGCCGGTCGCGGGGGCCTCCAAGGGGTGCTCGCGGGCGAGAGGGGCGGTTCGCCCTCGCTGCGATTCCTACTGGAAGTGCAGGGACTCCACCGGGTCCAGGCGTGCGGCGTGACGGGCGGGATAGAAGCCGAAGAGGATGCCGATGGCGACGCAGATGCTCGTCGCCAGGGTGACGGCGGTGGGTTCTATGACGGGCGTGATGCCGCCGGAGCCCCCCATGCCGCTCATGATGCCCACTCCTGCCACCTTGGCCAGCCCGAAGGCGCCGGCATAGCCCAGGACGATGCCGATGACGCCGCCAGCGAGGCAGAGGCAGATCGACTCGAGCAGGAATTGCTTGGTGATGTCGGACCTCTTTGCGCCCAGCGCCTTTCGCAGGCCTATCTCGCGGATGCGCTCGGTGACGTTGGTGAGCATCATGTTCATGATGCCTATGCCGCCCACGACGAGGGAGATGCTCGCGACGGTCGTCATGAGCAGCTGGAAGGCGAGCATGGTCGAGTTGAGCTGGTCTGCGATCTGCTTCATCGAATAGACCATGATGCCGCCGCCCGTCCCCCCCTCGGAGCTCGCGTCCTGTTGGACGTGGTAGTGGGCCTCGAGTGTGGACTTGGTCGACTTCACGAGCTGGTCCACGTCCACGCCGTCGCGGGCAAACGCCACGATCTGGTCGACGGTCTGGCTTCCGGTGATGCGGGCGCAGCAGGTGGTGCGGGGGACGTACACCGTGATGCCGTTGCCTGTCGCCGCCCCCGTGGCGGGCAACACGCCGATGACGGTGTAGTCGTCGTTGCCCAGGCGGACCGTCCTTCCCACCGCCTCCGCGTCGGCGTCGCCGAAGAGGAGGCCCACGGCGTTCTGGTCTATGACGACGACGGTCGACATCCTGTCCAGGTCATCGGACGAGACGAGCCTGCCCGAGCTGGCATGTCTGCTCTGAGCCTGGAAGAACTCGGGGCTGACGCCCATCACCTGGGCGTTGGTCTGCTTCTTCTGCGTGGTGACGTCCGCCGATCCGTACGAGATGCCCGTGACGAACTCGTAGTCGGGAAGCGCCTGGGCGATGTAGCCAACGTCCTGCTGGGTAATGGGGTCACCCGTGTAGACGGAGATGTACACTGCCTTGGCCTGTGTCAGCCCCAAACTGCTCACCAGCGCCTTCTTGATGCCGCCAATCAGCGCGGTCATGGCGATGACGGCGCTGATCCCTATGACGATGCCCAACACGGTGAGAAGCGAGCGGCCCCGGTTGGCGTCGAGCGCCTCCCAGGTCTCGCTGGCAAGGTCGCGTGCCCTCACGTGAGCCCCCTTCCTCCGGTGCTGCTGTGACGGACGAGCTCGCGCTCCTGCGCGTCGGTGAGGAGCCTGCCGTCCCTGATGTGGACGGTGCGGTCGGCCCAGGCCGACACCTCTGGGTCATGGGTGATGAGCACGATGGTCTTCCCCTCCTCCCGCAGGCGGCGGAAGGTCCCGAGGACCATGTCGCCCGTGGCGGAGTCGAGGTTGCCGGTCGGCTCGTCTGCCAGGATGAGCGCCGGGTCGTTGACCAGGGCGCGGGCGATGGCGACGCGCTGCATCTGCCCGCCCGAGAGCTCGTTGGACTTGTGGTCGAAGTACTGCTCGGGAAGCGAGACCGCGGCGAGCGCTCGGATGGCACGCTCCTCTCGCTCGCGCACGGGGCAGTCCGAGTAGATGAGCGGGAGCATGACGTTGCGCAGCACCGTGGAGCGGGGCAGCAGGTTGAACGACTGGAACACGAAGCCGATGCGCGTGGCGCGCAGCTCTGCCAGCTCGTCGTCGTCCAGGGTGGACACGTCGGTCCCCTCCAGGAGATAGGTCCCGGAGGTGGGGGTGTCAAGGCATCCCAGGGTGTTCATGAGGGTCGACTTGCCCGAGCCCGAGGGACCCATGATGCAGAGGAACTCGCCGCGCCTGACCTGGAGCGACACGCCTCTCAGGGCATGGGTCAGCCCCGCTTCGGTCTCGTAGATGCGGTGTATGTCGCGAACGTCGAGTACGAGGTCCATCGTTGCCCCTAGTACATGATGCCGGCGCCGGCCATGGCTCCGGAGTCGTCGTCGGAGCTTCCGCCGCTCGTGCCCAGGAGGACGAGCTCGCCCTCCTTGAGGCCCTCCACCACGGCGTCACTGGAGTTCTGTGCGACGACCTTGACCTCGCGCTTCTCGCTCGATGCGATGCTGGAGCCGTCGTCCGAGAGCTTGACGACCTCGACCGTGCACGTGTCTCCCTCCCCGGGGGTGAGGGCGGTCGCCGGGACGGTCAGGGCGTTGGGGATGCTCTGGGTGGTTATGGTGGCGTTTGCCGTCATGCCTGGCTTGAGGCTCGGGTCGGGGCTGGGGATGAGCACCTCCACCGAATAGGTGACCACGCCGTAGCCGCTCCCGCCGCTGTCGCCGCTTCCGGTCGAGACGGTGGCGATGCGGGTAACCTCGCCCTCCATGTTGAGCTCGGGGAGGGCCGAGAAGCTCACGCTCGCCTTCTGGCCGACGGCGAGCTTCGAGATGTCGACCTCGTTGACCTGGGCGGTGACCGTCATCTGGGAGACGTCGGCGATTTGCACCAAAGGACCGGAGCCAGCCTGCCCGGTGCCGCCGGCGGTCCCTCCCGCAGAGGCACCTGCCACCGCGTTGACCGCCACTACGCTGCCGGAGCAGGGAGCCTTGACCGTCCGCTTGGACGTGTTGGCCACGGCCTCGTTGTAGGCGTCGTTCGCGCCCTCGAGCGAGATGCGTGCGCCCTCGAGGCTGGACTGGGCGCTCTCGACCTCGGCGTACACCTGGTCGGGATGGGTCATGCCCTTCTGGGTCTCGGCGTCCGGGGCGCTGTTCCATGCGTCAAGCGCCTTGTTGTAGGAGTCCCAGGCGTTGTCGAGGGTGGTCTGGGCGCTGTTGACGCCGTTCTGGGCGCTTCTCACCTGCTGCGACGCCTCGCGCACTGCCTTGTCGAGGGAGTCGTTCTTGAGGGTGAAGAGCACGTCGCCCTCGCTCACCACCGAGCCCTCCTTCACCTGCACGTCCTCTATGATGCCGTCGACCTCGGGGGTGACGATGGTGGACGAGAGGGGCTGCGCCTTGCCCGAGGCGCTCACCGTGCTCGAGAAGTCCTGCTTTGTGACGGGTGCCGTTATGGGGGTCGCCTGCTGTGCCCCCTGCGCCGCGAGCTGCCTGGAGATGGCGATGCCGCCTGCGATGACGGCAACGATACCTACGGCGACGCCCACCTTGACGAGGCGCTTGCGCCTGCGCTTGGCACGACGCTCCTTGGCCTTCTGCATGGCGAGGGCGGTCTGGCGCTCGAGCTCCGCGTCGACGTCGCCGTCATCGGTTCCTGCGGCACCGATGACCGGAGGGATGTCCGGGAGGTCCACCCGGGCGGTCTGCCCGAGATGGGCGGCGGGCTGCCGCGCATCCTCTCCCAGGGGGCTCTTGGGAGCTCCGGGCCGGCTGGTGTTCGAGTCGGTGGAATCGTCTAGAGGCATCTTTGCTCCATTCCGCACAGGACGCCGCAAGGCGTCACGCGTTGCATGTGCTCGCACGGATCATGGGTGGTAATTAAATCAGAAATCTACCTGACCCCCCGGCCCGTGGCAACGACCTGGGAAGAGAAATAAGCAAAGCTTAAGACTGTCTTTCTCCCTTGCGTCGCGAGGGCGCATTGCCATGGCAACAAGGTGGTCAAGTGATGAGAGTTACCATAACCTAATTTTTTGGCTGGCACGCAGGCAAAAGGTCGCAAGACCCGCACCGCACTCACGGATCGCGGGCACGTTCAGTGCCGGCATCGACGAGAGGATCGACTCGTTCGTCTACTACCTCCGCTGAGCCGGTGGGCTCGCATCGCTGCTTCGTTCATGACACGCGCGCTCCGCCGCCTGCGTGCGGGCGTGGTGGCGCATCGGGCAACTAGCGGCCACGGTGTGGCCCGATGCTGCTAGACTGGCGTGTTGCGCGCGCTGGCGCCGTCTACGCCGGGACGCCGTCATCTGTAGGTCCGCCCGCAACGGCACGGGGCGGAAGAGGCGAGAGGAACCCATGGACTCACACAGCATGCACACCCACACCTGCGGCGAGCTCCGCACCTCCGACATCGGCTGCGAGGTCACCCTCACGGGCTGGGTCTGGCACCGTCGCGACCACGGCGGCATGGTCTTCGTCGACCTGCGCGACCGCGAGGGCCTGACGCAGGTCTCGTTCGACCCCGACCACGCGGGCGGCGATGCCTTCCACGTGGCGGAGGCCATCCGTCCCGAGTGGCCCATCAAGGTCCAGGGCGTCGTGCGCGAGCGTCCCGAGGCGAACAAGAAGGTGGCGACCGGCCAGATCGAGGTCCTGGCCGCGAGCATCGAGGTTCTCAACCGCTCCAAGACCCCCGCCTTCCAGATCGAGGACCAGCTCGACATCTCCGAGGACATCCGCCTGCGCTACCGCTACCTCGACCTGCGCCGGCCCAGCATGATGGGGCGCCTGCGCCTGCGCTCCGACTTCACCTTCGCCCTGCGCGAGGCCCTGCACGGCCGCGAGTTCATGGAGGTCGAGACCCCCGCGCTCTTCAAGTCGACCCCCGAGGGAGCCCGTGACTTCCTGGTGCCCAGCCGTACCCAACCGGGCCATTTCTACGCCCTGCCGCAGTCCCCGCAGCTCCTGAAGCAGCTGCTCATGGTGGGTGGCGTCGAGCGCTACTACCAGGTCGCCAAGTGCTTCCGTGACGAGGACCTTCGCGCCGACCGCCAGCCCGAGTTCACGCAGGTGGACATCGAGATGAGCTTCGTCGAGCAGGACGACGTCATGGGCGAGCTCGAGGAGGTCCTGGCCGACGCCTTCTCCAAGGTCGGGGTCAGGATGGAGCTCCCCCTGCGGCGCATCGGCTACTGGGACGCCATGGACCGCTATGGCAGCGACAAGCCCGACACTCGCATCGGGATGGAGATCCACGACGTGAGCGAGGTCTTCTCGGCCTCGAAGTTCAAGCTCTTCGCGAGTGCCGCCGCCGACCCCAAGGCCCACGTCAAGGCCATCTGCGCCAAGGGTGCGGGCAGCTGGGCACGCTCCAAGATCGACCGCCTCTCCGAGGTCGCGGCGGGCTTCGGCGCCAAGGGCCTGGCCTACCTCGCCTTCCATGAGGACGGCAGCCTGAAGAGCCCCATTGCGAAGTTCCTCTCGGATGAGGAGCTCCAGGGCGTTCGCGAGGAGCTCGCCGTCGAGCCGGGCGACCTCGTGCTCTTTGCGGTGGGCAGCCGCCTCGAGGCCGACCAGATCCTGGGCGGCATGCGCAACCACATGGCCGACGCCCTCGACCTGCCGCGCGAGGGTCACGACTTCCTCTGGGTCGTCGACTTCCCCCTCTTCCACTGGGACGAGGAGCGCAACGCCTTCGCGGCGGAGCACCAACCCTTCACCCAGCCAATCGAGGACCAGCTCGGCCTGCTTGCGAGCGAGGACCGCGACGAGGTCCTCTCCATCGGCTCGCACACCTACGACTTCGTCATGGACGGCTTCGAGGCGGGCGGCGGCGGCATGCGCATCCACGACGCCGAGCTGCAGATGCGGATCCTGCGCCTGCTGGGCTTCGATGACGAGCGCGCCAAGGAGCAGTTCGGCTTCCTGATGGAGGCCCTCGAGTTCGGCGCGCCCCCCATGGGTGGCTTCGCTCTGGGCCTCGACCGCGTCTGCATGCTGCTGGCCGGCTCCGACTCCATCCGCGACGTCATGGCCTTCCCCAAGACCACCTCGGGCTCCGACCTCATGAGCGACGCGCCCGGCGAGGTCAGCGACCGCCAGCTCAAGGAGGTCTCGCTGAGGCTCCTCTAGCCCTGCTCTCCGGGGTGGCGAGAGTCGCGTCAGCCCTTGTCATTCTGTGTCTTCGGGGCGGGTGGGCCATCCATCCGCCCCTTTGCTATGGAGGTGTGCCATGGAGGCACTTGCGGTTGGCCTGGGAGGCTTCCTGGGCAGCCTGGGACGCTGGTAGCTGGGTGTGTGGCTCAAGGGGGTCGCCCCGTCGCTGCCCGCGGGCACGCTGGTCGCCAACCTGCTCGCTGCCCTGCTCATCGGCCTGGTCACCGGGGTGGGCCTTGCCGCCCCGATGCCCGAGAGGCTGCGGCTCTTCCTGGCGGTGGGCCTCTGCGGCGGCCTCTCCACCTTTTCCACCTTCTCCAACGAGACCTTCCAGCTCGTCTCTTCCGGCAACTGGGCCGGAGCCGCGTTCAACGTCGTCGCCAACGTGGCGAGCTGCCTTTTTGCCGTGGGTTGCGGGATCGCCCTGGGCAGGATGCTCGTCTCCTAGGCCTTGCCGTGAGCGGGCGCCGTTGAAGGAGGGACGACCGACCCCATGCCCGGTGCTTCGCACGACTCCGCTTGGGGTATATGACTCTTATCAGAGACAAGGCGCGGTCCCATCCGCCGCATGCGAAGAAAGCGAGTCCGTTATGGCTGAAAAGACGCTCGAGCTCTACATCAAGGACGGTTGTCCCTTCTGCCACAAGGTCCTCTCGTTCATGGAGAAGAACGGCATCGAGCTGCCCCTGCACAACATCAGCCGCAGCGAGGAGGACCTCAACCACCTCGTCGAGGTGGGCGGCGAGAGGCAGGTGCCCTGCCTCTTCATCGACGGCGCCCCCCTGTACGAGTCTGGCGACATCGTGGCCTATCTGGCCAAGGAGTTTGCAGTGGGGGCAACCTCCGCTGACGAGGCGGCGCCTGCGGGCGGCGTCTGCACCATCGGGGGCGGCTGCTCCTTCTAGGGCGTCTCGGGAACCGAGGCCGACGGGAGGTCGTCGTCCATGTCGCTGAGCGTGCTGGTGGCGTCCGACTCCTTCAAGGGCTCGGCGTCGAGCAGGACAATCGCAGAGCTCGTCGAGAGAGGCGTGCGTCGGGTAGATCCTGACGCACGCGTCTTTTGCCTGCCCATCGCGGACGGGGGAGAGGGAACCATCGACGCCCTGCTTGCCGCTCGGAGTGGCAGGTTGCGACACCTCGAGGTCAGGGGACCCTTGGGCGTGCCCGTCGACGCGCGCTATGCGCTGCTGGACGACGGGTGCGCCGTGCTCGAGGCGGCGGAGGCCATAGGCATCGGCCTCTCCGACCGCAGCCCCGCCTCCGCCCTTGCCGCCTCGAGCTTCGGCCTGGGGCAGCTGCTGCTTGACGCACTGGACCAGGACGCGCGGAGGGTGCTTGTCGGCCTGGGCGGCAGTGCCACCAGCGACGGCGGCGCAGGACTCGCCAAGGCGCTCGGGGCCAGGCTCCTCGACCGCTACGGCATGCCCGTCGAGGAGGGCCTCGCAGGGCTCGTGCGCGTGGAGTCGCTGGACGTCTCGGGCTTGGACCCGCGCCTTGGGGAGGTGGACATGGAGCTCCTGCTCGACGTCACCAACCCGCTCGTTGGCTCCGCTGGGGCGGTGAGGGTGTTCGGACCCCAGAAGGGGCTGGACCCACGCGAGCTCGACCGTTATGACGGGTGGATGAGCGGATGGGGCGAGCTCCTGCATCGCGTCTGCAGCAGGGACGTCGCGGCTGTGGAGGGCGCCGGTGCTGCCGGAGGCCTGGGCGCTTGCCTCATGGCGCTCGCCGACGCCAGGCCGGGACGTGGCATCGAGCTCGTTCTGGATGCCGTCGGCATCGACCAGGCGCTTGCGGGGGTTGACCTCGTCATCACCGGCGAGGGAAGGATGGACGCCCAGTCCGCCTGCGGGAAGGCGCCGGTCGGCGTGGCACGTCGTGCGAAGGCGCAGGGCAAGCCGGTGGTCGCGGTGGTGGGAAGCTGCTCCGACGAGCTCGAGGCCGCGTACGCGCAGGGAGTCGACCTCGTCGTTCCCTGCGTCCACGAGCCATGCTCGCTCGAGGACTGCATGAGGGGCGTGGAGAGGAGCGTGCCCTTTGCCGCCGAGTCGGCGGTCCGGGCCTTCCTCTTGGGTCGGTCCGCGGTCTAGCCCGCCTGTGCCCACGAGTGCAGAGGGGCAGCACGTCGTTCTCGCTTGACCTCATCTCTCCCGTGGCGGAATCTGGGGTTAGCACGCGCGCCATCCTGCCGGGGGGCGGGGGCGCACAGATGACACAAAGGGAGAGGTTCGAATTGGCGCTGCACATAGTCGAGGAGGCAGACCGCTGTCTCAACTGCAAGAGGCCCCTCTGTCAGGAGGGATGCCCGGTCCATACGGCCATCCCCCAGGTGATTCAGATGTTTCGCGAGCGCAGGATGGAGGAGGCGGGCAGGACCCTCTTCGAGAACAACCCCATGAGCGTGGTGTGCGCGCTGGTGTGCAACCACAGCGCGCAGTGCGAGGGGCATTGCATTCGGGGGCGCAAGGGCACCCCGATCCACTTCTCGGCCATCGAGGACTACATCTCCGACGCATACCTGGACCGCATGGGGCCGGACGAGCTGCCTGAGCGCAACGGACGCCACGTCGCCGTGGTGGGCTCCGGTCCCGCGAGTCTCACGGTTGCCATCCAACTTGCCACCCTTGGCTGCGACGTCACGATCTTCGAGCAGAAGATGGAGATCGGCGGCGTGCTGCGTTACGGCATCCCCGAGTTCAGGCTACCCAACTCCATCATCGACCGCTATCGTGCGCTGCTCGATCGCCTGGGCGTGCTCGTGCGTCCCAACACGACGATTGGCGGCGCGCTGAAGCTCGACGACCTCCTGCGTGACGGCTACGACGGCGTCTTCGTGGGCACTGGCGCCTGGCGCGCAAAGACCCTGGGCATCAAGGGGCAGGCGCGCGGCAACGTCTTCTTCGGAATCGACTACCTGGTCAACCCCGAGGTCTGTGAGATCGGCCAGGACGTCGCCGTCATCGGCGTGGGCAACGTCGCCATGGACGTGGCGCGCACGGCGATTCGCCAGGGGGCGCGTCGCGTGACGCTGTATTCCAACTGGGGTGGCGTCTCGGCAAACTCTGACGAGGTGGAGCTTGCGCAACTCGATGGCGCGCAGATCGTCTACGGGCAGTCCATCGAGTCGATCAACGACAGGGGGCCGGTGTTCCGCCGCTCGATCCTAGACGAGGAGGGGCAAGTCATCGACATGAGCGACGAACTCGTTCAGGTGGAGTGTGACACGGTGATCTTCTGCGTCTCGCAGGTGCCCAAGGACAAGCTGATCCTCACCACCCAGGGACTCAGGGGCACGGAGCGGGGGACCCTGGTGGTGGATGACGACTGCATGACCACGGTCGAGGGCGTCTTCGCCGCGGGTGACGTGGTGAACGGCCCCAAGACGGTGGTGCACTCCGTCGAGGGGGCCAAGAGGGCGGTCGTCGGCATGCTGCGCTACATGGGGCTGGACGAGTCCGGGCGTCCGGTCGCGGCGCAGGAGTAGGCCAGAGTCTCGCAAGAGCCAAGGCCGCTTGGCCATGGGACCCGTCAGCTGGCGGGACCCGGCTCCTTGTTGCCGGGAAGCCTGGCATGCCTCTTCCTCTTGACGCGCCTTGTCTCCCGTCTGTTGACCGACGCGACTCGTAGTCTGGATTGGGCAAGCAGGGATCCCAACACCTCTGCCCGGATGGCGTGCCGTGCGGGGTCGTCAAGCAGCCGCAGCACCCTCCTCGCCTCTGTCCTGTGGCCCTTGGCGTCAATTGCGTTTGCGATGCGGGCGAGGGTTCTCTCGAGGGAGGACGTATCCCTCAGGTCTTCGCTACGAAGGATGAAGAGCGTGTCGCCCATGGTGGAATAGTCCTCGATGCGCAGCTTGTCGTCTCGCATGCTCCGCTCTTGCGCATGGGAATCGCGGCCGTTGTATTCGAGCGAGATCCCAAAGCGGTCAAATCGGATGTCAGGCCTCATGCTGCGATGCATCAGCAGCCCCCTTGGGTCGTTCGAGAGGTCGATGGGCCTGTTGAGCGCCCCAAAGGTCAGGCTCACTCCCCCATAGCGCGGTGGGTTCGAGAGCATCAGCCCCAGGATGGACTCCATGGGGGAGGCGGAGCCATCGAGGATCATCTTCGCCGCCTGTCGAGCCAGCTTCGCTCCGTGCCTCCCCCTGCTCGCGGCTAGGTACGAAGACACCTCCGAGGAGGTGGCAAGGGGGTCCAGGCCAAACCCACACCCGCCGTCGTGCCCTGGCTCAAAGGAGTATGTGCCGCAGAGCTCGCAGCCCAGGCCCATGAGCTCGGCAGTCGCGGAAAGATTGCTCATCCTTCCCGATGAAACGAGCTGGTTCAGTTCGGAGGCTCGTCCTAGGAGCATGAGCCCGGGGGCGTCCACATAGACGTTGACGCCCCTTATGGGACTGTCGAGAAAGGGGGTCCTGGTGTCACAGACGCGCAGGAGCGAGTTTGGCAACAGCTCGCCCTCGGTGACGCTGCAACTGAGGCCACGAACAAGAATGCGCTCCTTGCTTGATGCGACCCTGATGCCGATTGCTGGGTCCTCGGCCGCAAACAGGGGGGCAACGAGTTCCCTGACCCCGCTGTGCCCCATCACGTCTCGGCCGCTTGCGTCGACGGGAGGCACCGCCTGGAGCGTGGCTGGTGCCAGGCCGAGGTCGGACCTCAGGCGAGCGGCGCGAAGGAGCGCCACTCCCACTTTTCCCGTGATTACCAGATTCATCCCGTTGGCCCCCCTGACTGGAAACTTCGGTGTCGCAAGTGCTGCCGCGAGCTTTTCAAGGTGCAAGAAACCTAAATGGCGTTAGTGTAAACAACGGACAGGAAAAATGGATGATTCTGGATGTGATTGACGATTGTGTAAGGATGATTAGCTCAACTTGGCAATGAGCCACAGAATTCTTTTACACAATCGGAGAACACGTCCATTTGCCCATGTTCTCCGGCAGCGAACTTCGCACAATCGTTGAAGTCGAAACCACTCTCGTTGGGAATCGAGTGCGGGGCGTTTGACGATTGGTGCGTGGCGAACGGGGAGCGCAGATGGAATGTCTTTTTTGTCATAGCACTTGGGGATGTCGCGGGCAGAGCGGTCTGATGAGGCTCCTGACAAGGGCGTGGGGAAGTCTGGTGAAGATTCCCGGGCGCGTGCGGTTGGCGTCGGTCAGCCCCCTTCTAGCCCCTCACGCGGAGCAGGACGTACTGGACCACGAGCATGCCGAAGAGGGTGGCCATCGAGGCGAAGTAGGCCCAGACCGCACCATTGAACCCGAGCGTCGCCACCAGCGCCACGCTCAACACGACCGAGAGTGCGAAGGTGAGCGCGTAGCTTCTGGTGACGAGCTCCTGGCGGCGCAGCACGGTGATGATCTGGTAGAGGAAGTCCACGACCGCCGACATCCCCCCCGCGAGGACCATCAGGTACAGCTGGTTGCGCATCGGCTCGAAGTCGGTCCCGTAGAGGATTTTCAGGAGGGGCACGCCGAAGGCGGCGTTGAAAAGGAGGGTGCCGGCGGTCAGGGCCGCGGCGACGCCCGCCACGGCAATCACGATGAGGTCGAAGCGTCCCCGGTGGTTGGGCTCGGACCAGATGTTGGAGAGCCTCACGAGCTGGGGCTTGTACACCAGCCCCACGGTCATGGCTATGCCCTGGGCGGGGAAGTAGATGGCGTTGAAGAAGAGCTGGTTCTCGTATGCTAGCGCCCCCTCCATGGCGAACTTCGGCACAGACTCGATGAGTACGAAGAGAAACTGCGCCGCGAAGGCTGGTGCGCATTCGACGAAGATCTCTCGCAGCTCCACGAGGCGGACCCCACGCGAGCGAGGGGTCTCGAGCAGGGCGAGGGGAAGGCTCACCAGCAGGAGCGAGACCCCTGCCGCCCCGGCAAGCGCAAGGCTTGCCACCGCGACGTCATGCGTGACGAGCAGCGCCACGGTGAAGGCGAGCATGGACACGCCGCAGCGCAGCGCCTGGGAGACGCCAGCCAGCCAGAGCTTGTCACATTGCTGGAGCCGTCCCTCGTACACGTCTGCGAGCGAGTCGACCAGGCGGAAGGCGAAGGTACCCACGCAGATCGAGAGCATCTCGCCCGAGTAGCCCTTGACCAGGCACCAGAGCCAGGCCACCCCAACCATGAGCAGACAGCTCGCGGCCCTCTGGAGCTGGTACGAGCCAAACGACTCAGCCTCGTCCACGTCGGAGACCTGGTAGGTGCGCACGCCATAGGTCCCCACGAACTGCAGGAGGTTGGCGATGACGAAGGCCATGGAGAAGCGACCCGCCGCCTCTGTTCCCGCGAGCTGGGTCGCGATGACGGTGAGCAGGGGGAAGAGCACTCCCCAGAGCCCTAGGCCCAGACTGTTGAAGAGGTAGTCGCTGCGGGTGCGGTGGGCGGCGTAGCGTGCGGTCTGGTCTGCGAGCGACCCCGACCACACGGACGAGATGAGTCGATCCCACCAGTCGTTGGCGAGGCGCACGACGAGGGGAGTCCTTGCCACCCTCCCGCCGCGAGACCCTCCCGCGCCGGGACGCCTTCCCGCAGCATCGCTCCTGCCCGAAAGAATGCGCTCCAGTGGGTTGGTCATGCAGTGCCTCGCACATCCTGTTCGCTTGGTTCGTCGCCTGCTCGGACGCTCGGCGCGCATCCCGTGCCACGCGTTCGCCCTGGCGATTGTATCCCGTCCTGCGCGTGAAGATTGGGTTTCGCTGCGGTCGGCTACATCCTCGGCATACACCCGCCGGCTAAAGTATGGTGTGCGATTCTTTGGCACAAGAGGCTCGAGGCCGGCGCCCGCGACGTTGGCCCAGGGGGAGGTACGGTGTCTGAGCTGGATAGACTGAAGGAGGGCGGGCAGGGTTCTGTCCGACCCTCCGCAAGCGAGGCAGAGCTCGAGTGGGCTGCCGCCCGCGAGGCGCTCTCCGAGGTCGAGGTTCCCGACGGGCTCAAGGACAACATGGCGCTCTTCCTGCGCCTGGTGCGCAAGGTACTTGGCGAGTACGACAGCGACCTGCGCGCGACCTTCGACGCGCTGCTCGTCGACACTATCAAGGCGAACTCCTACGAGCCTGGCACCAACGAGGTCGAGATGAACGCCTTCCGCGACGCGGTGCGCATCATCGACTCGCTGCCCGTGGAGAAGGCAACCCTGGTCATGCGGGCCTTCGCGGCCTACTTCCACCTCGCCAACGTCTGCGAGGAGAACTACCGCGTCGGCTCCCTGCGTGCGCGGGAGAGCGCCATTTCGACCAGCGAGCGCGAGGACACCATCAACGACCTGACCGTCGCATATCGCCAGCTCGTGGACGAGTGCGGCACCGGCAAGGCCATGGCCCTGCTCGACCGCCTCGAGTTCCACCCGGTCTTCACCGCGCATCCCACCGAGGCACGTCGCAAGGCCGTCGAGGGCAAGATCCGCCGCATCGCAGGCCTGCTCGAGGAGCGTCCCCGCCTGGGCGGCGCGTCCCTGGCCGAGAACGAGCGTCGCATGCTGCAAGAGATCGACGCGCTCTTCCGCACCTCGCCCATCGGCATCAAGAAGCCGACTCCCGTCGAGGAGGCCGACACCGTCATTGACATCTTCGACAACACCCTCTTCGACATGGTTCCCGAGGTCTACCGCCGCTTCGACGACTGGGAGCTGGGCGAGAAGGCCGGCACCGTCCCGCCCATCTGCCCCGCCTTCTTCCATCCCGGCAGCTGGATCGGCTCCGACCGTGACGGCAACCCCAACGTAACCGCCAAGGTGAGCCGCAAGGTGAGCGAGAAGTTCCGCGTCCACATGCTCGAGACCCTTGCCGATGCCACGCAGGTCACGGGCCGGAATATCACCCTGGACGCCGCGTCGACCAGGCCCTCCTCCGAGCTGCTCAACCTCTGGAGCCACCAGGTCGAGATGAGCGAGTCGCTCACAAAGCGCGCCCAGGACGTGAGCGCCTCCGAGCTCCACCGCGCCGTGATGATCGTCATGGCAAACCGCCTGAGGGCGACCATCACCCGCACGGCCGACGTCATGTACGCCAACGCGGAGGAGTACGTCGCCGACCTCATGGTGGTGCAGCGCTCCCTCGCCAAGGCTGGCGCAGTGCGCACTGCCTACGGACCCGTCCAGAACCTCATCTGGCAGGCCCAGACCTTCGGTTTCCACCTGGTGGAGATGGAGTTTCGCCAGCACTCGCTGGTCCACAGCCGCGCCCTCGAGGACATCCGCGCACACGGCCGCTGGGGCGAGCGCGGCGAGCTCGCTCCCATGACCCGCGAGGTCCTGGACACCTTCCGCGCCATCGGCTCCATCCAGCGCAAGAACGGCGTCAAGGCCGCTCGCCGCTACATCATCTCGTTCACCCAGAGCGCACAGAACGTGGCCGACGTCTACGAGCTGGCCCGCCTCGCCTTCGCCCACGAGGAGGACGTCCCCACCCTCGACGTGATTCCCCTCTTCGAGCAGGTGGAGGACCTCGAGAACGCCATCGACACCCTCAACGAGGTCATCGAGCTTCCCGACGTGCAGCGCAGGCTCCGCCAGACCGGCCGCAGGCTCGAGGTCATGCTGGGCTACTCCGACTCCTCCAAGGACGCCGGCCCCACCTCTGCCACCCTGGTCCTGCACGCCACCCAGGCGCGCATCGCCAAGTGGGCGGAGGAGAACAACATCGACCTCGTGCTGATGCACGGCCGCGGCGGCGCGGTGGGACGCGGCGGCGGCCCCGCGAACCGCGCCGTCCTCTCGCAGCCCAAGGGCTCGGTCAACTGCCACTTCAAGCTCACCGAGCAGGGCGAGGTCATCTTCGCCCGCTACGGGGACCCCACCCTGGCACGCCGCCACGTGGAGTCGGTCGCCGGAGCGACGCTGCTCCAAAGCTCCCCCTCCATCGAGTACGTCAACACCGAGACCACGGCCAAGTACGCCGACGTCGCCACGGCGCTCGACCGGGCCTCGCGCGAGCGCTACCTCGACCTCCTCAACAGCGAGGGCTTCGCAGAGTGGTTCGGCGTCGTGACCCCCCTGGCCGAGATCGGCCTCATGCCCATAGGCAGCCGTCCGGCCAAGCGCGGCCTGGGAGCCAAGTCCCTGGCCGACCTCCGCACCATCCCCTGGATTTTCTCCTGGTCTCAGGCGCGCACCAACCTCGCCGCCTGGTACGGGCTGGGCAGCGCCTGCGAGAGCTTCGGCGACCTCGCCCGCCTGAAGGAGGCCTACGCCGAGTGGCCCCTCTTCACGACCTTCGTCGACAACATCGAGATGTCGCTCGCCAAGACCGACGACCGCATCGCCCAGATGTACCTCGACCTCGCCAATCGTCCCGACCTTAACGAGAAGGTCCTGGACGAGATGCGCCTCACTCGCAAGTGGGTGCTCGCCATCACCGGCAACGAGTGGCCCCTCCAGAGCCGTCGCGTCCTGGGTCCCGTCATCCGCATGCGCCTGCCCTTCGTCAACGTCCTCTCGCTGGCGCAGGTGCGCGCGCTGGACACCCTGCGCAACAAGGGGGAGGCGCTCACTCCCGAGGAGCGCGAGCGCTTCATCTATCTGATTCTCTGCACCGTCTCCGGGGTCTCCGCCGGCCTGCAGAACACGGGCTGATCCTGTCGGACGGCGGTGCGCGATGACCCGTGGCGTGCCACGAGGGCAAGGGCTCATGAGGCGAGAGGGACGGGCCGTGGAGGTCGTCCCTCTCGTCCCATGACGGGCAATGGCTCCGGTCGGACCTCGCGGGCCGACGTGTCACCCAGTCTGAGCTGGGCTTCGCATCCAGGCCAACAGGATCCAATGTGTATGTTTTGCCATGATTTCCCCTTCCCAAAAAATTTGTTAGCTTTGGCTTCCCCAGTTGCCAAAAATCTCTACAATAGCGTGTTAGCTAGCATAAACTTGTGGTCCGTAGCCCAAACGGGCGGGACCCGGGTGGGGGAGCGTCTGATGGATGGAAGCGTTGTGGATGGCACGAGCATGACGAGCACCGCAGGAGTGCGCGTGGTCGGGGCACAGCTGCCCCTCTCGATGGTCTCGGAAGGCGAGACGGTCACCGTCGCCCGCGTCCGTGGCAGCCAGGAGCTCAGGCAGCATCTCGCCGAGCTCGGCTTCGTGCAGGGTGCCTCCGTGAAGGTCGTCTCGCGCGTGAACGGCGACGTCCTCGTGAGCGTCAAGGGGGCTACCTTCGGCATCGGGCGCGACATGGCCATGAAGATCGCCACCTGCTAGCAAGACAACGGGGGGTATTGGCGCCGGGCATCGCCCGGCCTGTTTTTCTAAGGGGGAAGAATGGCAAGTCTGAGGGACGTGAAGGTCGGCGAGAGCTGTACCGTCTCCAAGCTCACCGGTGCGGGGGCGATCAAGCGCCGCATCATGGACATGGGCCTCACCAAGGGCACCAAGGTCCTGGTCCACAAGGTCGCGCCGCTGGGGGACCCCATCGAGTGCACCATCCGCGGCTACGAGCTCTCGCTGCGCAAGGACGAGGCGGCGTGCATCGAGGTCGTGGACATAGCCAAGGAGTAGCTTCCCCGGGGCACGGCCCCTTTTTTCTGGCCGAGCGAGTTACCTAAAACTAACAAATGTGAGTCTTCAGGTAGCAAAGGTAAGCCGAGAATAACTCCGGACACGTAGCAGGAAAGGCAAGGAATGGCAGACAAGATCAACATCGCCCTGGCTGGTAACCCCAACTGCGGCAAGACAACGCTGTTCAACGAGCTCACCGGCTCGAACGGCTACGTCGGCAACTGGCCCGGCGTCACGGTAGAGAAGAAGATGGCCACCTGGAAGGCCAACCACGACGTCACCTTCGTCGACCTTCCCGGCATCTACTCGCTCTCCCCCTATTCCCCCGAGGAGGTCGTCTCGCGTGACTACGTGGTCAATGACCGTCCCGATGCCGTGATCAACCTGATCGACGTCACCAACCTCGAGCGCAACCTCTACCTCACCACCCAGGTCCTCGAGGCGGGCCGTCCCGCCGTCGTGGGCCTCAACATGTGCGACCTGCTCAAGGAGCGTGGCGACGTCATCGACTCCAAGAAGCTGTCCCAGATGCTGGGCGTTCCCGTGGTCGAGGTCTCCGCCCTGCACAACAAGAACCTCGACGAGCTGGTCAACGCCTCCCTCGACGCCTCCAAGGCCGGCAAGCCCGCAGAGGGCGTCAAGTGCTTCTCCGCCGAGGTCGAGTCCGCCCTGCAGACCATCGCGGGCCTCATCAAGGATGCCTGCCCCGCCGAGCTCGTTCGCTGGTATGCCATCAAGGTCTTCGAGCGCGATGCCGAGGCCATCCAGCCGCTGAACCTCGGCAAGGACGTCCTCGCATCCGCCGAGAAGGCCATCAAGGCCATCGAGGACGACCGTGACGACGACAGCGAGTCCATCATCACCTCCGACCGCTACGACTGGATCGCCACGGTCATGGACGCCTGCGTCAAGAAGGCCCCCAAGAAGCTCACCACCTCGCAGAAGATCGACCGCATCGTGACCAACCGCGTTCTGGGCCTTCCCATCTTCGCGGCCATCATGATCCTGGTCTACTACATCGCCATCTCCACCATCGGCACCAGCTGGACCGACTGGGTCAACGACAACCTCTTCTCCGATGGCTTCTTCTTGAGCGGCCAGTCGCAGGCCGCCTTCGACGAGGCCAAGGAGGAGTGGTCCTCCAACCACTACGCCGACCAGATCGACGGCTATCTCGCCGCCGCAGAGAAGGCCGGCGTCAACACCGATGGCGTCGCGGACGCCATCGCCGCGGAGGAGCCCACCGCCGAGGACGAGGCGACCATCGCCGACTTCCAGGCTGCGGCCGAGAAGGCCAAGGTCGTCGCCACCGACGTCCCCGTGCACGACGACGACGGCAACTTCGTCGACACCGACGACGAGGCCATCACCGAGGAGACCAGCGACGGCGAGCCGGTGCTCGCCGAGGGCCAGAAGCTCCAGGTGATCGACAAGGTGGACGCCGCCGGCTTCGCGGCCGCCCTCGAGGGCAAGGCTGCCGAGCCCGACGAGCACGACTTCGGCAGCTTCGTGGACTCCATCCCCACCGCCGCGACCAACGCGCTCGAGGCGGCTGGCACCTCCGACCTCGTCAAGGGCCTCGTGGTAGACGGCGTCATCGGCGGCGTGGGCTCGGTCCTGGGCTTCATCCCCCAGATTTTCGTCCTCTTCGTGATGCTCTGCTTCCTCGAGGACTGCGGCTACATGAGCCGCGTCGCCTTCGTCATGGACCGCGTCTTCCGCCGCTTCGGCCTCTCGGGCAAGTCCTTCATCCCCATGATCGTCTCCTCCGGCTGCGGCGTCCCCGGCGTCCTCGCCACCAAGACGATCGAGAACGAGCGCGACCGCCGCATGACGGCCATGCTCACGACCATGATCCCCTGCTCGGCCAAGCTGCCCATCATCGCCCTGGTCATGGGCGTGCTCGCCGGCGGCTCCGACATGTGGTGGGTCGCCCCCATGTTCTACTTCCTGGGCATCGTCGCCATCATCGTCTCGGCCATCATGCTCAAGAAGACCAAGCCCTTCGAGGGCGAGCCCGTCCCCTTCGTGATGGAGCTCCCCGACTACCACTTCCCCAGCATCCGTTCCTGGGCGCTGCACGTGTGGGAGCGCGTCGCCTCCTACGTCAAGAAGGCTGGCACCATCATCTTCGCGGCTGCCGTGGGCATCTGGTTCCTCTCCAACTTCGGCATCGCGGGCTGGGACGGCGGCGACGGCGCCTTCGGCTTCCTCTCCGGCATGGAGGGTGTCCCCGAGAACTACATGGACTACTCCATCCTCGCCGGTGTGGGTGGCGCCCTGGGCTGGATCTTCCTTCCCCTGGGATTTGGCAACTGGCAGGCCACTGCGGCGTCCATCTCTGCCCTGATCGCCAAGGAGAACCTGGTCTCCACCTTCGGCGTCCTCTACGGCCTGGGCGGCGCAACCGAGAACTCCGTGAGCATGTGGCAGGGCTTCGCCGGGATGTTCACCGTCGCCGGCACGCTCCACGTCGGTGCCATGTGCGCGTTCGTGGCGTTCAACATGCTCTGCGCGCCCTGCTTCGCCGCCATGGGCACCATTCGTCGCCAGATGAACTCCGGCTGGTGGACGGCCTTCGCCATCGCCTACGAGTGCGTCTTCGGCTGGGTGATCGGCCTGTTCATCAACCAGTTCTACGAGCTGGTCGTCTTCGGGAGCTTCGGCATCTGGACCGTGATCGCCTTCGTGCTGCTCGCGGCCATGCTCTTCCAGCTCTTCCGCCCGGCCCCCAAGTGGGACAAGAAGGACGAGAAGATTCTGGACAGCCTTGCGGAGGACGTGGCCTAGTCCTAGACCCGCCCGCATCGCGGGCACGACGGGGTTTCGCGTGACCCCAGACTGCAAGCCAAGGCGCGCCGCCTGCCTGGAAGGTGGGTGGCGCGCCTTCTCATGAACGAGGAGAGAGCGGAAATGGAGCGGACGCAGAGGTCGGTCGAGGTCTTCGAGCCCCTGAGGGGCGCCCGTCTCGCCATCTCGAGCCCCCTCGCGAAGGGGACGAACGCCGCGGACTCCTGCCTTCGCTGGAGTGACGGGGAGCTCCTCCTCATCTATTGCAAGGAAGGCATCCGCCCCGCCCATCCCAGGTGCGCCTCGTCCTCGTCGCCCCGGTCCAAGACGCTCCTGGCGCTTCGCGGAAGGGGAGAAGGCGTCCATCCCCTGCAGCTGCGCAAGCTAGGGGGCATCGTCCTGCTGCTTGACCTGGGGCGCATCGCGCGGGAGGAGGGAGAGGCGCTCGCCGAGTTCGGCGTGGATGCCGAGGGCCTGGCTCTTCTTTCCCGCATGGGCACCACGGTGGCCTCCCTGGACGGGCATCCCGAGCTCGTCCATGTGCTCTTCGAGCTGAACGGCGCCCCGGAGCGGGGTCGTGAGGGCTACCTCAGGCTCAAGGTCGTGGAGCTGCTTCGTCTCCTCTCGCACATCGAGCTCACGGGCTCCGTCAGCCGTCCGCCCGTCCGCCAGTCGCATCGGCAGATCGCCTATCGCGCCCAGGGCGAGCTCATGCGCGACCTCTCCACGCCGCTCACCATCGAGCAGCTGGCGGAGCATTGCGAAAGCTCACCCACCGTGCTCAAGCAGTCCTTCCGCGAGACCTTCGGCAGTCCCGTCTATTCCTGGTACCGCAGGCAGCGCATGAGGCGTGCGGCGGAGCTTTTGGGGGACGGCCGGCTGGGCGTCTCCGAGGTCGCGGCAGCCGTGGGCTACTCCAACCCGTCCAAGTTCTCCCGTGCCTTCTCCGCCTGCATGGGCTGCTCTCCCAGCGTCTGGAGGGCGCGCCACATGGCCTGAGGTCTGCCTCGGAGCATCGTCGCACGGACACCTCTCGCGGGTCAGAACGGCACACTCCCCAGAAGACCGTCCAAGTAGCGCGTCCGATTGGAGCGGTGCATCCTCTCGGAGTTGTGAATTCTCTCGACGCTGCCTTAGCGTACGAGAGGAATGACTGCTGCACAATGTCAACCAAGGCGACCTTGTGCCACGAGAGAGAGGGAGTAGTCATGCACGCTCATCACATCTGGTTCGCCGTCGGGGGTGCCGCCGTCGCAGGGACGGTCGCAAAGCTCGCGAGCACGGGGCTGCTCCACAAGGGTGCCGTCGCCGTTGCCACCTGCGCGATGAAGGTCGACGCCGCCGTGACGGCCGAGACCCAGAGCATCGTGGACGACGCGAACGACGCCACGGCCGAGGCTCGCCGCAGGGCGAAGATCGACTCAGCCGTAAAGGAGCGCCTTGCCGTCGAGGAGGCAAGGATCCGCGAGGAGGTCACTGCCAAGGTCGATGCCGAGGGTTGCGAGGCATAGCCCTTCATGCATTACAAGATCATCTCTGACCTTCCTGGCCGCCTGCGCCTGCGCTGCGGCTCCAACCTCTTTGGAGACGAGGAGGCGCGTGGCGTCGCATACGCGCTCATGCGCAGTCCCGGCGTGAGGCATGCGGAGGTCCACCCCGCCAACGGGTCGGTCCTGGTGGTCTTTGACCCGTCCTGTCGCGAGCGCGTCCTCGGCGTGGTAGACGGCCTCGATGTCCTCAGGCTTCCGACTGCGGAAGTGGGCATCGAGTCGTACGCGAACGCCATCGAGATCGCGGCCGAGAACAACCGCTTCGCCCTGCGCCTGGGCGGCCTCATCGCCTGGCGTGGCATACGGAGCCTGCTTCTTCCTGCCCCCCTGCGCCACGCATGGACGCTCATGCGCTCCGTCGGCTTCATCGCGGAGGGTCTGAGGCGTCTTGCGCGCGGCGAGATCACGGTCGAAGTGCTCGACGCCACCGCCGTGGTGGCGTCGCTCCTGAGGCGCAGCTTCGGCGAGGCCGACACGGTCATGTTCCTGCTGCAGCTCTCCTCGGTCCTGGAGAGGCACGTGCAGAGCCGCGCCCACCTCGCCCTCAAGGACGGTCTCATCACGCGCGCCGAGAACGTCTGGGCCGTGGTCGATGGCAGGGACGTGCGCATCTCCATGGACGAGGTCGAGCGTGGCCAGGTGCTCCACCTTCCCCAGGGGAGCGTGCTTCCCGTCGACGGCACGGTGGTGGACGGGGAGGGACAGATAGACGAGGCGTCCATGACCGGCGAGTCACGCCTGGTGCACAAGTCGGTGGGGTCCACGGTCTATGCGGGCACCGCCCTCGAGGACGGGGACCTCCTCGTTCGCGTGACCGCTGCTCCGGGGGACGCGCGCATCGACGGCATCGTGACCATGGTCGAGCAGTCTTCCGAGCTCAAGGCGGGCGTCCAGAGCAAGGCGGAGCACCTTGCTGACGCGCTGGTGCCCTACAGCTTCCTCTCGTTCTTCGCGATTCTGGCCCTGACGCGCAACGTGACGAAGGCCATGGCCGTGCTCATGGTCGACTACTCCTGCGCCATCAAGCTCTCGACTCCCGTCGCGGTCATGAGCGCCATCGACGAGGCCTCCAAGTGCAGCATCGTGGTCAAGGGCGGCAAGTACCTCGAGGCCCTCGCCGCTGCGGACACCGTCGTCTTCGACAAGACCGGCACCCTCACCCATGCCTCTCCGCGCGTCGAGAGGGTGCTGAGCCTCGCCGGTGCGGACGAGGACACCGTGCTGCGCTACGCGGCATGCATAGAGGAGCACTTCCCCCACAGCATGGCGCGCGCCATCGTTGCCGAGGCAGACCGACGTGGCCTCAGCCACGAGGACGAGCTGCACGCCAGGGTCAACTACGTGGTTGCGCATGGCATTTCGACGCAGGTGGACGGGCTCGAGGCGCTCATAGGCAGCGCCCACTTCCTCTTCGAGGACGAGGGGATCGCGAAGCCGGACGACCTCGAGGAGACCATCCAGGAGGCCATGCCCACCGCCTCGGTTGTCTACCTGGCGCTCGGCGGCGAGCTCGTGGGTGCCATCTGCATCAGCGACCCGCTGCGCGGCGAGGCTGCCGCGACCATCGCGCGCCTCAGGGGGCTCGGCATCCAGAAGGTGGTCATGCTCACGGGCGACTCCGAGTCCTGCGCCGCCCACGTCGCCTCCTCCGTCGGCATCGACAGCTACCATGCGCAGGTGCTGCCAGAGGACAAGAGTGGCTATGTGCAGGCGCTGCGCGACGAGGGCCACACCGTCATCATGGTGGGCGATGGCATCAACGACTCGCCGGCACTTGCTGCGGCAAATGTTTCGGTCGCCCTCTCTGACGCGAGCGACATCGCCCGCGCCGTGGCCGACGTCTCGGTGCTGGACTCGTCGCTCGAGTCCCTGGTGACCATGCGTCTCCTCTCCCAGCGCCTCATGGGCCGCATCCGTCGCGACTACGGCTTCATAGTGGGCTTCAACTCCGCGCTCATCGCCCTGGGAGTTGCCAGCGCCATATCCCTCACGACCGCCGCCTACCTGCACAACGCCTCCACGCTGGGCGCGGTGGCCCTCAACACGCGCCACTTGCTGCGAGCGGGGGAGGGAGGGGTCGACTAGCGCGCCTCTCTTGCCTTGGGCTGGCTGCGTGCGCCTGGGACTTCCTGCTCCCGTCCTGTCATTTGTGCTTGCGTCTTCCTATAATTGGTAAGCACGAGCTAACTTTTGGACATGGATGGGAAGCGCATGGAGAATGCAGCCTACCTCGAGGTCACGGACCTCAGAAAAGGGTACGGGTCGGGAGAGGCCCACGTGGAGGTCCTCAGGGGCCTCTGCACGGGTGTTCGGTCGGGCGAGATCTGCACCCTCCTGGGCCCCTCGGGATCGGGCAAGTCGACCTTCCTCAATCTCGTGGGTGGCCTCGAGTCGGCCGACTCCGGCAGCATCCGCGTGGGCGGAGAGGAGCTCACGACCCTCTCCAAGCGCGAGCTCGTCGAGTACCGACGCCGCGAGCTCGGCTTCGTCTTCCAGTTCTACAACCTCGTCCCGGACCTCACGATCAGGGAGAACATAGAGGTCTGCGCCTACCTCTCTTCCGAGCCCCTCCCCATGGACGAGCTCCTCGAGTCCCTGGGCCTCTGGGACCACCGCGACAAGTTCCCCAGCCAGGTTTCGGGCGGCCAGCAGCAGCGCTGCGCCATAGGACGCGCCTTGGTCAAGGCCCCCCGCCTCCTGCTCTGCGACGAGCCCACGGGCGCCCTCGACTACAAGACCTCCAAGGAGATCCTCCAGCTCATGGAGGACGTCAACCAGCGCTATGGCTGCACGATGGTCATCGTCACCCACAACGAGGCCATCCAGTACATGTCCCATCGCGTGCTCCAGCTGCGCGACGGACAGATCGTCTCGGAGCATACGAACCAGACGATTAAGCCCGCCTCCGAGCTGAGCTGGTAGCCGCCATGAGGAACCCACTCGACAGGCGAATCCCACGCGAGCTCAAGGCGAACCTCGGGAAGTACCTGGGCATCTTTGCCCTCCTCTTCCTCATCTCCGCCATGGTGACCGGCTACATGGTCGCCGCATCGTCGCTCCAGGCGACCATCGAGGGCATGCGCGACAGGTATGTCGTCGAAGACCTGCAGTTCGACTGCGACTTCGAGGCCCCCAAGAAGGCGGTGAGGGCCGTCGAGGCGCTGGGGATGACGGTGCACGAGAACTTCTACCGTGACCTCACGATGGGCTGGAGGAAGGCGTCCGGGGAGGAGGGAACCGGCACCGTCCGCGCGATGCGCGTCAGGCGAGACTTCGACCTTCCCATATACGTGGAGGGGGAGGAGCCGAACTCGAGGGGCCAGATCGCGCTCGACCGGACGTTCTGCGAGAACAACGGGCTGCGGGTGGGGGACCACGTCACCGTGGACGGGAGGGACTTCGCCATCAGTGGCGTCATGACGCTCTCGGATTATCCCACCCAGATGGTCCACAACTCCGACCTCATGTACAACACCCAGAGCTTCTCGGTCTCGCAGGTCTCTGACGAGGACTTCGACCAGCTCGTGGGAAGCTCGGCGCAGTGGCGCTATTCGGCGGTCCTGGACGATCGTTCTATGGCGCTTCCCCAGAGGGTCGAGCTCGAGAGGAGGGTGGCAGAGGCCATCAGCCAGAACGGCGCGTCGCTCTCGAGCATCGTGGACCGCGAGTCCAACCAGGCCATCACCTTCAGCCAGGACGATGTGGTCCAGGACCAGGGCATGTGGGAGGTCATGCTGGTCCTGCTCGTGCTGATCATGGCCTTCGTCTTCGTCGTGCTCACCAACGCCACCATCGAGGAGCAGAGCTCGGCGATCGGCACGCTGCTCGCCTCGGGCTGGCGGCGCTCGGAGATCCTGCGCCACTACCTCACGCTGCCCGTCCTGGTGGGGACCGTCGCCTGCGTCGTGGGCAACGTGGTGGGCTACGCGTTCCTGGTCAAGCCCATGGCCAACCTGTACATGCGCAGCTACAGCCTACCTCCGTACGTTGTGACCTTCCAGCCGCGCGTCTTCGTGATGACGACGCTCATTCCCCTGGGCATGCTGGTGCTTATCACCTTCTTCGGCCTGCTGCGCAAGCTGGGTGCGACCCCCCTGGCGTTCCTGCGGCACGAGACCTCCCATCGCAGGGGCCTCGGCCGCGTGCGCCTCCCCAGCTCCTGGGGCTTCTCCCTGCGCTTCAGGGCGCGCGTCTTCCTGCGCAACATCTCCCAGTTCGTCATCCTCTTCCTGGGCATCTCGGTGGGAAGCATCCTCCTTCTGATGGGGCTGATCATGCTGCCCACCGTCGAGCACGTCGCCCGCACCATGAGCCAGTCGGTTCCCGCCCAGCACGTGTACCTGCTCAAGGCGCCGTTGCGCCTCGACGGCAGCGTCGACGAGCGGGCGGCGTTCGAGGCGGCGGAGACCCTCTCCACCTCGAGCGCGGAGGACATCCAGGCACTCGACCCCGCGGCACTCCTGGGCCTTGCGGTCAAGGCGCAGACGGTCAACCCGGACGACCGGGCGGTCAACGTGCGCGAGAACTCTCCCGAGCGCATCGAGCAGGCCGAGCGATTCGCCGCCGCCAGCCTCGAGGTCAAGCGCAACCTTGCCGACTCGATGGAGCAGATCACGCTCTATGGCATCGAGGAGCCGTCGCGCTACTGGTCTGACGTGCAGCTCTCGCACGGCGGCATCGTCGTGGGGAAGGGGCTGTCCCAGAAGTGTGACCTCAGGGTCGGGCAGACCTACCCCTTCATCGACCGCTTCGAGGGCAAGACCTATGAGCTCAGGGTGGATGGCATCACGGATGGCGACACCAACATGGACGCGTACCTGTCGCGTGCGGACTTCTGCGCGCTGATGGGGGAGCCGGACGACTACTTCAACGGCTATGCGTCGGACGAGGCCCTCGACCTCGACCCCCGCTTCGTCGCCAAGGAGATCACGCCGCAGGAGATGCTCAAGGTCGTCGACCAGATTCAGGAGTCCATGGGCGACATCATGAACACCATGGTCGCCCTCTCGGTGCCCTTCTACCTGGTGGTCATGTACCTGCTCACCAAGACGGTCATCGACAGGTCCGCCCGCTCGATCTCGTACATGAAGGTGTTCGGCTACCAGGACGGCGAGGTCGCCCGTCTCTACGTCCGCTCGATCACCACGGTGGTGGCCCTGACCCTAATGCTGAGCCTCGGCGGGATCGTAAGCCTCTTCAGGCTGATCATGAAGTTCATGATGGTCAACTACTCCGGGAACTGGACACTCTGGTACGCACCCCAGCACCTGGTGGAGCTGGTGGTCATCGGATTCGCCACTTATGGCGTCGTCGCCCTGATTCACCTGCGCAACATTCGCAGGGTCTCCCTCTCGGAGGCGCTCAAGGTCCAGGAGTAGCTTGCGACGCGCCGCCAGCGACGACGCGACAAGGAGCGCGGCCTCCGTCTCCCAGGGGACGGGGGCCGCGCCATGTGGGCGAGAGAAGACCCCCGTCGAGTAAGGGCCTGCCCCGCCTTCCTGCTGGCCGCGCCATGTGGGCGAGAGAAGACCGCAAATCCTGTGAAATGCTGTCGTCTAGCTGCGCCAACAGGCCAAACGCGAAAAACGACAGCATTTCCCACAGAATGCTGTTTTCGCATCCTGCGCTAGCGTGTCTCCGTCGTCGCGCTACTCCGCCTCCGCGCGGCGCTGGTCGGCACCGCGGCGGTTCTCGCCCTCGAGGGAGCGGATGTGGGCTATGTCCTGGGTGGTCTCGAGTGCGCCCAGGTATCTGCCCTCCTCGTCCCTCACGGCAAAGTAGCGGATGTAGAGGAACTGCTCGCCCCTGTGGATCCAGAACTCGAAGCTGTCCTTGGCACCGCTGCGGAAGTCCTCGAACACCTTGTGGACCATGGCCTGGCTCTTGGGGGGATGGCAGTCGTAGACGTCGCGTCCCAGGCAGCTCATCGGGCGCGGGAAGGCGCGCGTGTCCCCGTGGCTGAAGTAGCGGGTCTTGTCGTCGGCGTCGACGAAGGTGAGGTCGAGGGGGATGGTGTTGAGAACGGCCTCTATCTGGGCGACGCTGAACTCTCCCGTGGAGAGCCTGACCTTCTGCGTGCCGCCTGCCTGGGGCGCCTCGGGGGCAGGGGCGGACGCGCCGGCGTTGAGCCTTTCCTCGGCGATTTCGAGCGCGGAGGCGCGCCATGCGGGGGGCTCGTCGATTAGGACGTAGCCGAACTCGCCGCTCTCCTCGGCGATCTGCGTCCACTCGGATGCTCCCAGGGTCTCGAGCGAGAGGGGCACGAGGACGTTCTCCTCCTTGCTGACCATGGACTCCGCCCCCTCGCAGGCAGCGGCGAGCGTGTCCGCGGCTGCGGCGAGCCCCGCCGCGTCACCGGAGCTCGCAAGGGCCTCCGTCATCTGCCTCAGGTCACCCACGAGCTCGCGGACCTCGTCGTCCTTGCCCCACATGACCTTCGAGGGGCCCGTGACGCCGTGACGCTCGAGGTGGGGGAAGAGGAGCTCCTCCTTGCGCTTGTAGTGCGGGAAGATCGCGGCGAGCAGGTCCGCGTCCGCACGCAGCTTCTGGGCGAGCGCGCGAACGACGTCGGCACCCTTGGCCGCGCGGGAGAGGTCGACGTCGTCTCGAAGCCCCTCGATCAGCTTGAGTATCTGCTCGTTCTCGCTGCGCAGGGTGTGGACGGGGTGGCCGGGCCTGTCCTGGGGGTCCGTGCCCGAGAGGCCGGGCGCGCAGGACACGCTGCCCTCGAAGAGCGTGGCGTGCACGTCGCAGAGGCGCTGCACCTTCTCGACGGGAACGCCGCCCGAGATGAGGGCCTGCTCGGCCGCGGCGATCTCGCCGCCCGAGACGTTGGCGAAGTGGAGGGCGAAGTCCTCGCGCACGTCCTCGACGTCCTCGCCGGCGCCGAGGCGCTCGAGGTAGCTGGTGAGGAGCGCCTGGCGCTGCTCGGGGGTTTCGTCTGCCACCTCGGCTGCGGGGGCGTGTGCGGGCTCGTCCTCGTGGCCCTTGACGGAGAAGCCTGCCGCCTTGAGGCCCGAGATGACCTCGTCGAGGTCGATTCCCTTGGTCTTGCAGCCCTTGGGGATGGTCATGAGGCGACCCATGGTCTGGAGGCGGCCGGGCTTGGTGATTTCGTCGAAGCCGAGCTTCGCCATGGCCTCCCTGAGGCCGGGGTGCGCGTTGCAGAGCTCGTACACGCTGAGCTCGAGGTCGATCTCTTCCATGCTGCCTCCATAAGTTAGATGTGGCTAATGTCGACTCCGTTAGCTGATACCCCGGGGGAAGGGCGCGAATCAGCCTGGCGCAAAAAAAGTCCCGCGACTGAAGCCGCGGGACCATGCCACAAGCTCTGGATGCTGCCTACTTCTTGGCCTTGCCCTGGTTGGCGACGGCGTTGATCTTCGCCTCGATGGTGGCGGGGTCGCCGATGTAGTGCTTGTCGACGACGTTCCAGTCCTTGTCGAAGGTGTAGGAGCAGGGGATGCCCGTCGGGATGTTGACCTCGAGGATCTGCTCGGGGGTCAGGTGCTCGAACTGCATCACGAGGGCGCGCAGGCTGTTGCCGTGCGCGGCGATGAGGACGCGCTTGCCGGCCTCGAGCTGGGGCTTGATCTCCTGCTCGAAGTAGGGCCAGGCGCGGGCGATGGTGTCCTTGAGGCACTCGGTGTAGGGGAGGTCCTCCTGCGGCACGTCGCGGAACTGGTCCTGGACGTGGGGGTCGCGCTCGTCGCCGGGCTCCAGCGCGGGCGGGCAGACGTCGAAGGAGCGACGCCAGATCTTGACCTGCTCGTCGCCGTGCTCGGCGGCGGCGTCGGCCTTGTTCAGGCCCTGGAGGGCACCGTAGTGGCGCTCGTTGAGGCGCCAGGTCTTGTGGACGGGCAGCCAGTTGCGGTCCATCTCGTCGAGGACGTGGTTGAGGGTGTGGATGGCACGCTTGAGCAGCGAGGTGTAGCACACGTCGAAGTCGTAGCCTGCCTCCTTGAGGGCGCGCCCGCCAGCGGCGGCCTCCTCGTGTCCGGTCTCGGTGAGGTCGACGTCGGTCCAGCCGGTGAAGAGGTTGAGCTTGTTCCACTCGCTCTCTCCGTGACGGATGATCACGAGGTGCATGTACTCGTCGTTTGCCATGGCATTCCCTTCTCGTTGGGGGAGGGTTCTCCCCTCAGCTGCCTGCTACAGCTTGAATGATAAGCCTTGGGGCGGCACGACGTGCCGAGGGGCATGCGCTGGCAGCCTCGCCAGGCCCTTCCGTGCGTCATGCGACCTGCTTCCTTCGCACCAAAAGGATTCTGTGGGAGGGGAGAGGGGCTCCAACTGGGAGGACGGCACCTCTCTTCGCATGAGAGCGCAGTCGTGCGAGCGGCGGTGCCGTCCGATGACGCAGGCCGCATCGGGATGACGCTCGTGCGAGCGGCGATGCCGTATGGTGACACAGATCACGTCGGGACGACGCACGCGAGAAAGCGCAAGCGCGAGTGGCGGCTTCCCGAATCGCACGCCACACGGGATTCCCACCTGCGACGAAGCGCCATGAATGCTCCAATCGGACGCCTGCCGGCCTTTCGCTCGACATTAGTTAGCTTTGGTGTACTCTACTTGCCAGCAGGAGTTAACGCGAGTTAACAAAAAGCCCCGAGGGCAGGTAAGGACGGCCCGAGGGGAGTGGGAGGCGCAAAGGCGCGCGACCCACGGCAACTCGTTTATCCCTACCTGGCGCAAGCGGACCCTCTCCCCGTCTTGCGAACAGGTCCTCAAGCGCCGCCCGCGTCCCCCCTTTCCTGCGCGAGCGGCGCTCTTTTTGTCACTTTGCCCGGGGACGTCGCCGAGCGCGTCGTCCCCGGGGCTCATAAGGGGTGATCCAATGAGCGGAAAGAGCGCGATGTCGGTGCGACTGGTCCATGCGCCGCTCGAGGGCTGCGACGCGGAGCAGAGCGCCCTCGCGCACGCCTTCGCCACCACCCTCGTGCGCTGCTGCGCCGCCGTGATCGAGGGGACCAAGCCCGCGGCGCTCTTCTCGTTCAGACCTCCCGCCTGCGACTGTGGGAACGCGGCCTGCCGCAAGGCCCGCCTGAGGGAGACGATCGCCGCCTACGCGCGCGAGCTTCCCCTCCATGGCCTGGACCTCACCGTCCTCGGCCACGCGAGGGACCGCGTGCAGCTCCTCGTCTGGCGCTCCTCCCTCGTGGAGGGAATCGTCCGCGACCCGGAGCTCAGCTCCTTCCTCGAGGCGTCGGGCTACCGCTGTGGGAGCGCGTCCGAGCTGGTGGGCTGCTTCCGCCATCGCCTCGCTGCCTTCCACCTGGGCATCGAGCCGCGCTTCCCCCATGAGGTGGGCGTGCTCCTGGGGTACCCCCTCGAGGACGTCAGGGGCTACATCTCGGGTGGGCGGGAGACCTGCCGCGGTCCCTGGAAGGCCTATGGCAGCGCCAGCGAGGCGCGTCGCCGCTTCGGGAGGGTGGCCGCGAGCGAGGCGTGCTGCCGCAGGCGCTTCGCCTCGGGCCTGAGCCTGGCGGCACTCCTCTCGTAGGCCCTGCGTGACGCGCGGGCGGGTCCTGGCACCTCTCCGGCACCCGCCCGCGCATCGCACAGGCGATGTCCAACCACGAGCAAGGAGGAGAGACATGAGCAAGACAGCGGTCGTCTACTGGAGCCAGTCGGGAAACACGGAGGCCATGGCAAACGCCCTGGCGGACGCCATGGGGACGGAGGCCGTCGAGGTCTCGTCCTTCTCCGCCGACTCCGTCGCGGACTACGACGCGCTGGCCTTCGGCTGCCCTGCCATGGGCGACGAGGAGCTGGACCCGGACTTCGAGGAGGTCTGGAACGAGTGCCTGCCCGCCTTGGGCGAGAGGCCCGTCGGCCTCTTCGGCAGCTACGACTGGGGTACGGGCGATTGGATGGAGAGCTGGAAGTCTGCCGCGGAGGACGCCGGCGTCAACGTGGTCGGCACCGTCATCGCCAACCTCGAGCCGGACGATGAGGCGCTCGAGGAGCTCAAGGCCCTGGGAGAGAAGCTCTCTGCCTAAGGTGCCGGATGAGGCCCGCCGCCTCTCCTGACTATGAAGAAGTCGTGGAGAGCGCTGGCGGGGCTCCCGTTCGCACGGCCAGGGGAACAAGTAAGACATGCCTAACAGGTTCCCAGGCATGGGGGTCAAAAGCCTAGAGAAAGGTTCTGCCCATGAGCGAGATCATCGATGTCTACGGTCGCGAGGTCCTGGATTCGCGCGGCAACCCCACCGTCGAGGTGGAGGTCGCCCTGGCCGACGGGTCCGTGGGTCGCGCCATAGTTCCCTCCGGCGCCTCCACCGGCGAGTTCGAGGCCGTCGAGCTTCGCGACGGCGACGACGCGCGCTACCAGGGCAAGGGAGTGCTCAAGGCCGTCGAGCACGTGAACAACGAGTGCAACGAGGCCCTGGTGAGTGTCGACGCCGCCGACCAGCGCGCCGTGGACGCAGCCCTGATCGCCGCAGACGGCACCCCCAACAAGGCGAAGCTCGGTGCCAACGCCATCCTGGGCTGCTCGCTCGCTGCGGCCCGTGCCGCAGCGGTCTCCGCTGGCCAGCCCCTCTATGCCTACCTGGGCGGCGTCAACGCCCACACCCTGCCCACGCCCATGATGAACGTCCTCAACGGTGGGGTCCACGCGGACAACAACGTGGACTTCCAGGAGTTCATGATCATGCCCGTGGGCGCCCCCGACTTCAAGACGGCCCTGCGCTGGTGCGCACAGGTCTACCACACCCTGAAGGGCGTGCTGAAGGACGCCGGCCTCTCCACCGGCGTGGGCGACGAGGGTGGCTTTGCGCCCAACCTCAAGACCAACGCCGAGCCCTTCGAGTACCTCATGGCCGCCGTCAAGAAGGCGGGCTTCACGCCTGGCAAGGACTTCATGTTTGCCATGGACCCCGCGACCAGTGAGGTGTACGACAAGGAGACCGGACTGTACGAGCTCAAGGGCGAGGGCCGCTCGCTCACCAGTGACCAGATGGTCGACTACTGGGAGGAGCTCGTCGAGAAGTATCCCATCATCTCCATCGAGGACGGCCTCGCCGAGGAGGACTGGGACGGCTGGGTGAAGCTCACCGAGCGCCTGGGCAAGAAGGTCCAGCTCGTGGGCGACGACCTCTTCGTCACCAACACCGCCCGCCTGAAGAAGGGCATCGAGCTCGGTGCCGGCAACGCCATCTTGATCAAGGTCAACCAGATTGGCACCCTGACCGAGACCCTGGAGGCCATGCAGACCGCCCAGCGCGCTGGCTACACTTGCATCGTGAGCCACCGCTCCGGCGAGACCGAGGACACCACCATCGCCGACCTGGCCGTCGCCACCAACGCAGGCCAGATCAAGACCGGTGCCCCCGCGCGCTCCGACCGCGTGGCGAAGTACAACCAGCTCCTCCGCATCGAGGACTCCCTGGCAGGCTCTGCCGACTACGCCGGCCTCTCCGCGTTCTACAACGTTCGCTAGTCCCTGGGCCTCCGGGCGCGGGCTTTCGGGGCGGGCGCCCGACGCGGTCCTGTGGATTCGCGGTCGGGCGCCCGCCCTTTTCCCTCTCCTCGCATCGCAGGGGTGGCCGTTCGCCTACAGTTTGTCTTGACTAACAGTATTGGAGGCCGACATGGGTATCGCCGACGTCGTCATAGTGCTTGCTGTCATCGCCCTCCTGGGGCTTTGCGTCCGCTCCTTCGTCAAGGGAGGGTCCGAGTGCTCGGGCTGTGCCTCGGGGTCGAGCTGCAGCGCGCATGCCACGGGAGAGGGGAGCTGCTCCGCCGCCCAGGACATGCTCGCGCACGCCAGCGCCGCGCTGGGCTCCGCCGACCGGGCGACAGAGGGCAAGTAGCGCCTGCCGCGCCGCGCCCCGCTCCGTCGGGCCGTCCGCCCACGGTCGCCTGGGCCCCTCTCGCCTTGTGCGAAACAGAGGAGTAACCTCTGTGTGCGAACGTCTGAATGGCATGACTCGCGACCGTCGGGGCCGACGCGTGCGCGACCCAACGGACCTGCAAGGAGGAGCCCATGAGCGGCGACAGGAACATCGACTTCGTCCTGAGGACGGTGGAGAAGCGCGACGTCCGCTTCATCAGGCTCTGGTTCACCGACGTGCTGGGCAACCTCAAGTCGTTCTCGATCTCGTCCGAGGACCTCGAGGAGGCCTTCGAGGAGGGGGTCGGCTTCGATGGCTCCTCCGTGGCCGGCTTCGTGTCACAGGACGAGTCGGACATGCTCGCCTTCCCTGACGCCACCACCTTCCAGGTGCTCCCCTGGCGGCCCGAGAAGTGCGGCGTCGCCCGCATGTTCTGTGACATCCGCACGCCCAGCCGCGAGCTCTTCGAGGGGGACACCCGCTCGGTGCTGACCCGCGTCTTCACCGCCGCGGACGAGAAGGGCTACGTCATGAACGTGGGTCCCAAGCTCGAGTACTTCTACTTCGACCAGGAGAAGGCCCCCACGCCCGTGCCCCTCGACCATGCGGGCTACTTCGACCTGACCTCGTCCGACTCCGCTATGGACCTCAGGCGCGAGACCACCCTGAGCCTCGAGCACATGTCCATCCCGGTGACCTACTCCTACCACAGCAGCGCCCCCTCCCAGAACGGGATCGAGCTGCGCTACTCCGAGGCCGTCACCTGCGCGGACAACATCATGACGTCGCGCCTTGTCATCAGGCAGCTGGCCCACGAGCACGGCATGATGGCCTCCTTCATGCCCAAGCCCTTCACGGGGGCGTCGGGCTCTGGCATGTTCCTCTACCAGTCGCTCTTCGACCACGACGGCAACAACCTCTTCTGGGGCCCCCAAGACCGAGCACCCCGCGCACCTCTCGCCCCTGGCCTAGCACTACGTGGCGGGACTCCTCAAGTATGCCCCAGAGTTCATGCTGGTCACCAATCCCACCGTGAACTCCTACAAGCGCCTCGTCTCCAACGGCGAGGTTCCCGTGTACGCCACCTGGGGCCGCAAGAACCGCTCCGCGCTGGTGCGCATACCCACCCACAAGCCGGGCAAGCACCAGGCCACCAGGGTCGAGCTCCGCAACCCCGACCCCACGGCCAACCCCTACCTGGCCCTCGCGGTCTCGCTCGCGGCAGGCATCCGCGGCATCGAGGAGGGGCTCGAACTTCCCGAGGAGTCCTTCTCGGGCTTCGAGCGCCTCGACGACGGCGAGCTGGCGAGCAGGGGCTTCCGTCGCCTGCCGAGGACCCTGGGCGACGCAATCAAGCGCTTCGACAAGAGCGAGCTCATGCGAGAGACCCTGGGCGACCACATCTGCGACTACCTTGTCGCCCAGAAGTGGCGCGAGTGGGACGAGTACAGCGCCACGGTCACCGAGTGGGAGAGAAAGAGCTACTACGCGGGCCTGTAGGGGCACAGACGGGCTCGCACGACCCTTGTGCGGGGAGGCGGCCCAGGTTAGGGCGACGGTGCCGAAGCGTTCCGCACCGTCGCTCCAATTGTCTCTCTCATCCGGCTTTGTTTCGTCAAATTAAAATATCGTACCCTCAGTTATGCAATTTTGGGAATTAACCATGACCCAATTCGTTGCATAAACTATACTGCCTCCTATTCGAGCCCCCACCGTGGGCGCGAGCGACGGGACGGAGCCTGGTGCAGGCCCGTCCCGTGCGACGTTATTGGGGAGTGGTGCACATGAGGGACGGCAGACGGCATTCATGGTTCGGGGGCCTGGGGGTGACGCTCGCCCTCGCCATCGCCCTGGCCTGCGGCCTGGGGCTTGCGGGCTGCGCGGGATCGTCCTCGACCTCGGGCGGAACCGGCGACGACCTCGGCCTGGTGAGCCCGGGCAAGCTGAGCGTGGTCTCGGACCTCGCCAACCCCCCCTTCGACTACATAGAGGAGGGGACTACCAACCCAGCGGGCTTCGAGGTGGAGCTCATGCAGGCGCTCGCCCAGAAGCTCGGGCTCGAGTGCGAGTTCCTGCCCGCCCAGAAGTTCGACTCGATCATCCCCATGATCAAGCAGGGCGGCAAGGCCGACGTGGGCGCGTCCAACTTCACCATCACCGACGAGCGCCTGGAAGAGATCGACTTCACTGACGCCTACATAGACTCGAACCAGGGCGTCGTCACCTCCGCCGCCCTCGCGGGTCCCGTCGAGGCGGACTACTCCTCCGCGCTCGACCAGGCTGGCGTGACCGTGGCCGTCCAGGCGGGCACGACCGGGGAGGCCTGGGCGCGCGAGAACCTGCCCCGTGCGAACGTCGTGGCGCTGGACGATCCCATCGCCGCCCTCACGGGCGTGCAGAGCGGGCTCTATCAGGCGGCGGTGGCCGACCTGCCCGTCATGCAGTACGAGGTGCTCAACTCCTACTCCCAGCTCAAGGTCGCGCTGCAGGTCCCCACGGGGGAGCAGTACGGCATCGTGGTGAGCAAGGACAACCCCAGGCTCACGGCCGCGCTCGACGAGGCGCTGGCGGCGACGCGCGCGGACGGCACCCTGGACGCCCTCGAGCAGAAGTGGTTCGGCTCAAGCGAGGGTTCCGCGGGGTCTGCCTCCACGGCAGCCACCGCAGGCTCGGGTGATTCCTCCGCGACGGATGCCAGCAACGTCATGGTGGAGAAGGCCACCGCCCGTCCCAACGAGAACGGGGGCTCCGGCGTCATCGGCGGCATGGACACCCGCCTGACCTGGGAGGGGACGGTGCACGTCCCTGCGGGCGTCTCGTCGGTCACCCTGACCCTTCCCGAGGGCTCGACCTTCGACGGCTCCAGCACCCGTGTGACGGTGCTCGACGGCCTTGACCGCGTGAGCGTGGACGCCACCGCCAAGCCGTCCGGCACGAGCCTCGAGGTCGACTTCGCGACCCCCATCCCCGACGGCTCCCTGCTCAGGCTCGAGGTCACCGACATGCAGTTTCCCGCTGCGGGCGGGGACTACTCCGTGGGCGGGTCGTACGCCACGGCGGGCGGTGCCACCGGCAGCCTCGCCGACTCGCCCTCCATCTCCATCATCAAGAACACGCCGGTCCAGGCCGTCGTCAACTGGTTGGACGGCCAAGCGTGGGTCGGGGGGTGGAACTCCGTGCCCTTCCTCAACATGTTCTTCAAGCCGCAGCTCCTGGTGACCTCGTTCGTCTCGCTCTTCCAGGGCTGGCTCGTGTGCCTCGCCCTCGTGGTAGTCGCCTATCCCTTCGCCATCCTCCTGGGCCTGGCCTTCGCGCTGATGAAGATCTCGAAGCACCGCGTCCTGCGCGCCATCGCGATCGTCTACATCAACATCCTGCGCGGCACCCCGCTCTTCCTGCAGATCTACATCATGTTCTTCGGCCTGCCCATGCTGGGGATCAACATCGACAACAACGTCCTGGGCGTCATCGTCATCGCCATCAACTCCTCCGCCTACCAGGCCGAGATCTTCCGTGCTGGCATCCAGTCCATCCCCCAGGGGCAGTACGAGGCCTCCGCGTCGCTGGGCATGACGGGCATGCAGACCATGCTCTGGATTATCCTGCCCCAGACCGTGCGCCGCGTGATCCCCACCATCACCAGCGACTTCATCACCTCCTACAAGGACACGTCGCTGCTCTCGTCCGTGGGCGTCATGGAGCTCATGATGTTCTCGAAGAACCTCACCACGGTGTCGGGCAACATCACCCCCTACATCGCCGCGGCGGTCTACTACCTCATCGTGACCCTGCCGCTCACCAAGGCGGTGGGCGTGGTGGAGAGGCGCCTCTACGACGCCGAGCACGGGGCCGGGCCCCGTCCCAAGGAACCAGGCGAGGCCACGGGCGAGAAGGCCTCGGAGGCCCCTGCCGGCGGCGCCCCCGAGCCGCGTGCCTCGATGGTCGAGTCGCTTGCCGCTCCCTTCCGATCGCACGTTCGCACCGACGGAGGTGTCGCAGATGCTCTTTAGGAAGAAGAACCAGGCAGTGCCCGAGGTGGCAGAGGTCCCGCCCGCGATGGACGCCGACGAGGCGGCGCGCGTCGCCATCGCGCAGGACCGCTCCCTCTCGCGCCACCACTTCGTGGAGGGCGAGCATCCCGTGGTGCGCATCGAGCACCTCAACAAGACCTTCACCGACACCCCGGTGCTGCGCGACGTCAACCTCAACGTCTGGAACGGCGAGATCGTCGTGGTGCTGGGCCCCTCGGGCTCAGGAAAGTCCACCATGCTGCGCTGCATCAACCTGCTCGAGACCCCCACGGCGGGCCACATCCTCATCGACGACCACGAGATCACGGGGTCGAGCAAGACCGACACCACCAAGCTCAGGCGCGACCTGGGCATGGTCTTCCAGGGCTTCAACCTCTTCCCGCACCTCACGGCCAAGGAGAACGTGATGATCGGGCAGACCAAGGTCCTGGGGAGGTCAAAGGAGGAGGCCGAGCGCGAGGCCCTGCTGCAGCTCGAGGCCGTCGGCCTCGCCGACCGCGCAGACTTCAAGCCGCCCCAGCTCTCGGGTGGCCAGCAGCAGCGCGTGGCCATAGCACGCGCCGTGGCCATGCACCCCAAGGTGCTCCTCTTCGACGAGCCCACCTCCGCCCTCGACCCCGAGCTCGTCCGCGGCGTCCTTGCCGTCATGCGCGACCTCGCGCTCAACAGCGGCATGACCATGGTCGTGGTCACGCACGAGATGGGCTTCGCCCGCGACGTCGCCGACCGCGTGGTCTTCATGGAAGGCGGCGTGGTGGTGGAGCAGGGCCTTCCCGAGGAGGTCTTCGACCACCCCAAGACCGAGCGCACACGGGAGTTCCTGGGCTCGATAGGCTAGGCCAGGCACCCCTCGCAAGAAACGGTTCGTTACCAGGTGGGGCCCTTGCCAAGGGGTGGCGGGGCCCCGATTTATGCTAGTCTTCTAAAAAGTGTTTCGCGCACCGGTGGCTTGTCCCGGTCGTTCGTGGTACGTCTGGGGGCGTTCATGCACCACAAGAACATACTGCTCCTCGCAAGGACCTCGCGCTTCATCGAGCGCATGCGCGAGCTCAAGCACGCGCTGGACGTCTCGATCCTTCCCACCACGCCCGAGACCTTCTCGCAGGCGATCTCGTCTGGGCACGACTTCGACCTGGTCATCCTCGACATGGACGGCCTGAGCCAGGACACGCTCGCCGCGGTGGACTCCTACGTGTCGGACAACGGCTTCATCCCCACGCTGAGCATCCAGGACGAGTCCAAGCTCTCGAGCCTGCGCATGCCCGCGCAGGGGAGAAACGACTTCATCCTTGCCAGCGCCGGCGAGGCGGAGTTCGAGGTCCGCTGCGCCCTGCTTCTGTGGCCGGGCGAGGAGAGTGCCCCCGCGGACATCGTCACCGTGGACAACATGGCAATCAACCTGGCCACCTACCAGGTGTACATCGACGAGGAGCCCGTGGACCTCACGCTGATGGAGTACTCGCTCCTCTCGTTCCTCGCCACGCACCCCTCGCGCGCCTACTCGCGCGAGACCCTGCTGCATCGCGTCTGGGGCTTCGAGTACTGTGGCGGCACCCGTACGGTGGACGTGCACATCCGACGCGTCCGCTCCAAGGTGGGCCCCCAGGTCGCTGCCCACATCGTCACCGTGCGTGGCGTGGGCTACCTCTTCAAGCTCTAGGGCTGAGGCTGCGGGCTTGCGAGCTGCGGCGGCGTCGCGAGGCAGATTACGGCCGTTCTCGCCTAGGTTTTTCAGATAGCCAAAAGTGATGTTTCCCTTGCATGTGAGCTCTTGGTGCCTCGCGTTGCGCGCGCGGCCGACGGGTAGATTGAGGGCTGTGACACGCCGTCCCGTGGGTGCCCTCGCACCTTTGGAGAAAAGAGGCAGACATGGCCACGTTTGACGAGAACCGTCCTCCCGTGCCCGGCGCTCCCGCGCAGCCCGACGACCAGACCCAGGTCGCTGCGACTCAGGTGCACGCGCAGGCGGCGCACACGCAGGAGCCCTTCGGCAGCGTTCCGCCGTCCGGGGTCGGCCAGGCGCCGGCGAAGGGACCCCGCAGGGGAGGGGTCGCAAAGGGAGCCGTCTTCGGCGCCGTCGGCGGCGTGCTGGGCGCTGCAGCCCTGGTCTTCGCGCTCAAGGCAGGAGGCGTCATCGGCGGCACGCAGATAATCAAGACCACCGACAGCTCCGCCGGGCAGACCGTCAACATCACCGCGAGCGACCAGGACGTGAGCGTCGCCCAGGCGGTCGCCGCCAAGGCGCTCCCCTCCGTCGTCTCGGTCAATGTCACGACCTCCGAGGGCTCCGGCATCGGCTCCGGCGTCATCCTGGACGCCGACGGCAACATCATCACCAACTATCACGTTATTGATGGCGCCACCGCGATTTCGGTCAGCTACGGCGGGAAGAGCTATGACGCCAGCGTGGTGGGCAGCGACTCCTCCAGCGACCTCGCCGTGATCAAGGTCGACTGGGCGGGCACCGAGGTGACCCCCGTCGAGGTGGACGACTCCAGCAAGCTCGTAGTGGGCGACTGGGTCATGTCCATCGGCAGCCCCTTCGGCCTCGACCAGTCCGTCTCGGCCGGCATCGTGAGCTCGCTCTCGCGCAACCAGCTCATGCAGTCGTCCTCGGGCAACACCCTCTACACCAACCTGATCCAGACTGACGCGGCCATCAACCCCGGCAACTCCGGTGGCGCCCTCGTCGACTCCCAGGGCAAGCTGGTGGGCATCTGCACGCTCTATTCCTCGAGCACCGAGTCGTCCGCGAGCGTGGGCTTCGCCATCCCGTCCAACTACGCGGTTGCCGTCGCCAACAAGATCATCGCGGGCCAGACCGTGACGCACGCCTACATCGGGCTCTCGATGCAGACCGTGAACTCCCAGAACGCCACCATGAACAACCTGGCGGTCAACCAAGGTGCCTACGTGAGCGAGGTCACGAGCGGCAGCCCCGCCGACACGGCCGGCATCCAGAAGGGCGACATCATCACCGCCGTCAACGGCGAGTCCATCATCTCTGCCGACGGCATGATCCTCAACATCCGCTCGCACGAGATCGGCGAGACGGTTGCCGTCACCTTCATGCGCGGCACCAGCGAGCAGACGGTCAACGTGACCCTGGGCTCCGACGAGGCCCTGCAGGAGCAGCAGAAGGGCAGCGGCAGCGACCAGGGCAACTCCGGGTCCGACTCCGGAAACGGCATCTCGACCAACGACCTGTACCGGTACCTGGAGGAGCTGTACAACCAGCGCAACCAGCAGAATGACCCGTTCGGCAACCGTGGCGGCGGCTACAGCCAGACCCAACAGGACGGCAGCCAGTCGTAGCCACGCTCGTGACGCACGTCCTCGGGGGGGCTCGACGGCGACGCCGGGCCCCTTCCTTCTGTGGCCGTCCTATGGTCGAGTCTGCCACCCCATCATTACATATGCCCCCAGAGGGTATAGTGACGTCGATGGAACATACCCTCAAGGGGTATTGAGGAGGAAGCGATGCCAGAGGAGAGGGACGTGGACTCGCAGCATGCCTGCGACGTCAGCATGAAGGCGACGCCTCGCGACGAGAGGCTCAAGCGCGACCTTGAATGTCGGATCAACCGGGCGATCGGCCAGTTGGGTGGCATCAAGAGCATGGTGGAGGAGGACCGCTACTGCGGCGACGTCCTCACCCAGCTCGCCGCCGTCGAGTCCGCCGTCAAGGCGATCTCGCGCGAGGTCATGCGCGACCATCTTCAGACCTGCGTGGTCGAACGCATCCAGGCGGGGGACACCGAGGTGACCGACGAGGTCATGCGGCTCTTCAAGAAGTTCATGTGATCGCTCCCGCGGACGCGGGAAGAGGGGAGGCCCTGTCGATGGCAGAGACCGCTACATATGCCAAGGATGGCACGGCGCAGAGCGGTGCCGTGCGCGAGACCTTCGATGTCACGGGCATGACCTGCGCTGCCTGTTCGGCCAGGGTCCAAAGGGCTGCGTCGGGCGTTTCCGGCGTCGCCGCAGCCAACGTCAACCTGCTCAAGAACTCGATGGAGCTCGAATATGACGGGTCGGCTGCCACCGTGAGCGCGGTGCAGGCCGCCATCAGGAAGGCGGGCTACGGTGCCACACCGCGCCGAACCCATGCGGAGGGCACGGACTCGGACGGGACGCCCCTCTCGCCCGAGGCGGCGGGACTCGTGGACCCGCAGAGGGCTGCACAGCGCGCCATAGACGAGAAGCGAGGCCAGCTCGTCGTCTCGCTCGCCTTCTCCGTGCCCCTCTTCTACCTGGCCATGGGTCCCATGTTCGGCTGGCCCGAACCGCCCGCGCTTGCGGGCACGCAGGGCATGATGGCCTCCGCGCTCACGCAACTGCTGCTCTGCATCCCCATCCTGTTCGCCAACCGTCACTACTTCGTCATGGGCTTCAGGACGCTCGCGCACCTCTCGCCCAACATGGACTCGCTCATCGCCATCGGCTCGGCGTCGTCCTTCGCCTACAGCCTGGTGGGCCTGTACCGTATGGCGCTCGCCCTGGGGGTGGGCGACGCAGGACTCGCGCACGCTGCCTTCCATGGGCTGTACTTCGACTCGGCGGGCATGATCTTGACCCTCATCACCCTGGGAAAGTTCTTCGAGGCCCGCGCGAAGGGCCGCACCACCAGCGCCATCAGCGCGCTCATGAACCTCGCTCCCAAGACCGCGACCGTCGTGCGTGACAGCGTCGAGCGGGAGGTGGCTACCTCCGAGCTGCGCGTGGGAGACCGCGTCGTGGTGAGGGCCGGAGAGTCCGTGCCGGTGGACGGCGTGGTCGCGGAGGGTGCCGCCTCCGTGGACGAGTCTGCCATCACGGGCGAGCCCCTTCCCGTCGAGAAGGGCGTGGGCGACCGGCTGACGGGCGCCACCGTGTCCAGGCGGGGCTGGCTGGCCATGGACGTGACCGCCGTGGGCGAGGACACGGCCCTCGCGCGGATCATCCGCCTCGTGGACGAGGCGACCAGCACCAAGGCTCCCATCGAGAGGCAGGCGGACCGCATCGCCGGCGTCTTCGTGCCCGTCGTCATCGCCATCGCGCTGGCCACGCTGGTGGCCTGGCTCGCGTTCCTCTCGCCTGGCGACTTTGCCGGCGCCTTCACGCACGCCGTCTCGGTCCTGGTGATCAGCTGCCCCTGCGCGCTGGGGCTGGCCACGCCGACGGCCATCATGGTGGGTACCGAGCGCGGGGCGGCCAACGGCATCATGATAAAGAGTGCCGAGGCCCTCGAGGGCGCCTGCAGGTTGGACACCGTGGTGCTGGACAAGACCGGCACCGTCACCGAGGGTGCGCCCCGCGTGACCGACGTGGTGATGGCCGAGGGCGTCGAGGAGGACGAGCTCGTGGGGCTCGCTGCCGCGCTCGAGCGCAAGAGCGAGCACCCCCTGGCCGAGGCCATCTGCGCCTATGCCGACGGGCGTGACGTGGCCAGCGAGGCCGAGGTCGAGGGCTTCGAGCAGGTCGCGGGTGGTGGCCTTGCGGGCACGGTGGCAGGCTATGCCGTGCTGGCCGGCAACGCGCGCCTCATGGCGCAGCGCGGCGTGGATGTCTCTGGGCTCACGCGTGCGGCGGACGACATGGCGGCACGGGGGCGCACGCCGCTCTTCTTTGCCGCCGACGGGAGCGTCCTGGGCCTCATGGGCGTGGCCGACGTGGTCAAGCCCAGCTCCGCCGAGGCCGTAGCCCGCCTGCGCCAGATGGGCGTGCGCACCATCATGCTCACCGGAGACCAGGCCGCGACGGCGCAGGTGGTCGCCGACCAGGTGGGCGTGGACGAGGTGGTGGCGGGGGTCCTTCCCGACCAGAAGGAGGAGAAGGTCCGCGAGCTCCAGGAGGCAGGCGCCAGGGTGGCCATGGTGGGAGACGGCATCAACGACGCGCCGGCCCTGGCCCGGGCGGACGTCGGGATCGCCATCGGTGCCGGGACCGACGTGGCCATAAGCTCGGCGGACATCGTGCTGATGCGCTCCGACCCGGCAGACGTCGCCACGGCGATCGAGCTCTCGCGCGCCACGATGCGCAACATCCGCCAGAACCTGTTCTGGGCCCTGTTCTACAACGCCATCTGCATTCCGGTGGCCATGGGCGTGCTGGCCCCGTGGGGCGTCACGCTCAATCCCATGATCGGGGCGGCCGCCATGGGCTTCTCGTCCGTGTTCGTGGTGAGCAACGCGCTCAGGCTCTTCGGCTGGAGGCCCAGCCGGGCGGCGCGGGGCGGTGGCGCGGGCGTGCGTGACGCCGGAGTGGGTGGCGCCGTGGCGAATGACGTCGAGCCGCGTCGAGCCGAGACGCGCGGCGGAACCAAACAAGTCGACGCAAGCAGGAAGGCTCTCGAGGGAGCCGACGAAGGGAGAGAAGACATGACCGAAAAGACCCTGAACGTCGAGGGGATGATGTGCCAGCACTGCGTGGCCCATGTGACCGAGGCCCTGGAGGGCGTCAAGGGCGTCAAGAACGTCCGCGTCTCGCTGGAGGACGGCACGGCCAAGGTGGACGCCGGGCTGCTCGTCAAGGACGAGGCGCTCGAGCAAGCTGTGGTGGATGCCGGCTACAAGGTGACCTCCATCGCGTAGGAGGCACCGCCGAGGATGGCGCCTAGGCTGAGGCGTCTGGCGCACATGGTGCGGGGGCTCGCTCCGGCGGACCCCCCGCACTTTCTGTCTTGCGGGCGTGGACTTGTAGTTGTGCGACGTCACCTCTCGTTCTCTATGCCTTTCTCTGAAATCACCAGCACAAAACCCCAGTTGAGAGGTACGGCAGTTCAGAGAGTTGCATAGAGAAGCGTGGCTGGGGGGCTACGGCGCGCTCGTGGTTGGGGGCGTGCTGGCGACCGGGGGCAGCTTGTGCCGCGGGCGAGGGGCGCTGTCGATGAAGAGACAGCTCCCCGTCCCCACGGCCGCTATTCCGCCCTGCGCACCCTCAGCCGCAGCAAGAAGGCAAGGGCGACGATTGCCACGGTCGTCGAGGCGGCAAACAGCACCGACTGGGCCCCAAGCCTGTCCGCGAGCAGCGGCGCGAGGAGCAGCGGCACGATGCCCGAGCTCATGATGCCCATTCGAATGACGCTGCTCACCCGACCCAACTGCCCGATCTCGCAGCGTTCCTGGACGAGCGTGTGCTCGACGGGAACGGAAAGGCCGTTGCCCACGCCCAGGACAAGCTGTCCCAGCACGGCGCACCATGGCTTCCCGGTTCCGACATAGAGCATGGCGCCCAGGCCCTCGACGAGGAGGGTGGTGGCCAGGAGCCTGAGGCTCACCTGGCGACGTGGGATGCGCAACAGCGCGAGCGACCCCAGCGTGCAGCCCACGCCAGCCACCATGGAGAGCCAGCCCATCCAGGACGCGTCGAGTCTCAGCACGTCACGGTAGTAGACGGACTCGAGGGCATCGAAGGCCCCAAAGGCAAAGAAGCCAAAGAAGCACATCGCAAGGATGAGGCGAAGGTCGCGGGAGGAGAGCGTCACGCGAAGCCCCTCTCCGAATTCGCGCAGGGTGGCCTTCGGCAGCGGGCCATCGTCCCTCTCGCCTGCCTGCCGTGCTCCGGGCAGCTCCTTGCATGCGACGGCGCAGGCCAGCGCAGCCCCGAGTGATGCCGCCATGAACGCGAAGACGCCGCTGGTCGACGACGCGGCAGAGATGGTCCCTCCGATGGCGGGCCCCACCACGACGGAGACGCTCGTCGCGGTGTCAATGAGCCCGTTCAACTGCTTGAGGCGCTCGCCCTCCTGCGTGAGGTAGGGGGCGAAGCTCGACAGCGTCCCACTCGAGACGCTCCACGCGAGGCTAAAGAGGCAGGAGGACGTCATGAGCATGAGGGGAGAGAGGGGAACGGCCCACGCAAACAACGCCAGGCAGATCCCGCCGGCGAGCGAGGCCAGCAGGACCTGCCGCGGCCCTCTGCGGTCGATCAGTATGCCAGCGGCGATGCTGCCGAGGAACGTCGCCGCGTTGTACGCAAGGGTGAGAAGGGAGACCAGGTCGGGCCCCGCGCCAAGCGCATAGGTCGCATAGCCGATGATGCCTATGAAATAGGATGACTGGAAGGCGGTCACGAGAAAGAAGGATGCGAGCACGAGGGCGCGCTCGGATGGGCTGCACGCCCTGAGCGACTTGACGAGATGCATGGGTGGTCTCCTGGGTGACGTCTGCAAATGCCCATCGCCGCTGGCCCATGGGCCTCGCGTGCGGTGGCGATGCATATGAGGGATGCGGACAAGAGTGGACAGGCTGGCTGCCACGGCACGCCCTAATGGGCGAGGCGCTCCTTGATCCCAGCAGACATACGACATTCTCCCAGACGGAGTGGGCCATCAAGAGTCGACGACGGCCCCTTGCTCGTGCAACAACACGCGGGCAACTATAGCACAGCCCCGCCCGGCTCCACTACTTGGGCGGGGCGGGGCATGCTCTGCGCGCTTATCGCATCCTGTTAGAGATTTATGAGTATCGTGTCACCAAGGTGCAGGAGCCCATTGAGGTTCACCGTCAGCCGTCCCAGCTGCTGAACGGGGACGCCAGGCAGCGCGCTGATATCAAATCCGCAGCTCACGAGCGCTGTGAGAGTAGAGAGGGCCCCAAGTCCCACGAAGCCCAGGCCGGAAGAGAGCAACTCCTTGGGCCATCGAGGGGCGTGGAGCCTCGTGCGGGGTCGCGATGCCGCCGCATCACCCTGCCCGCCTCGCCTGAAGAGGCCGACGATCCGAAGGCCAAGCAGACGGATGGTCTCCACGAGGGCTTGCGTCGCCCAGGCGACCAGGGGAAGCAGGCGCAGCGCCGTGCCCGTGGAGAGCATCCCCACGCCAAGGACGAAGAGCCCGGAGAAGGGCACGCCCGCGTGGAGGGACGAGAAGAACGTCACGACGCTCGCGACCCCCAGAAAGATCCCGCAGCCAAAGAAGAGCCACGCGCAGAGCAGGAGGGAGAAGAGCGTGACGTATGCCGACGCGACTATCATCAGGAACGCGATGACGAACATCCCCCAGACGGGGAGCGTCAGGATTGCCAGCACGAGGTTGACCAACGCGAAGCGCGTGGCAAAGCGACGGACGAGGTGGGGGACGGGAGCCGTCTCGCTGGCTGCCGCCTGGGCACAGGTGACGGGCAACCCCATGCACGCGGTGGCTTCCTGCTCGGAGAGCCCGTCGTCCATGCGCTCGTCGATGGCGTCGGCGTAGTACTCCCTTGCCGCACGGACCTCGTCTGCCGAGAGCCGACGCTTTGTCAGCTCGCCTTCGAGCGCGTCGAGGAATGCCCCTTTGTTCATTGCTCCGCTCCCTTCTGGATGAAGTCCATAAGTCGGTCGATGGCGTCGCGCTCGGCGACGAATTCCCGTAGCTGGAGGCGCCCCTGCTCGGTGATGGAGTAGTACTTGCGCAGGCGACCGTTATGTTCGCTGCGATACTCCGTGAGGGCACCCTGCTTCTCCAAGCGACGGAGCACGGGATAGAGCGTCGACTCCGAAAGCTCCAGCGATGGCGGAGCATCCCTCACGATCTGGTATCCGTAGGAGTCCTGTGCGGCGAGGATGGCAAGAACGCACGCATCGAGGAACCCACGCTTGAATTGCGAGTCCAACTTCCCTCCTCTCTCTAACTGTGTTTTACATCATACTATGTAAAACACAGTATGATGTAAAGAGGAAAAGAGGCCGACTCCACAGGAGGGGAGGGCGACGTGTGCGATGCGTGCGGGACGGTTCGGCGCCGTCGGGACGCTACGGGTCAGTGCGCTATGTGACTCACCAGGAAGTCAGCCGCCACGTTGACGACCTCGCTGTAGGCCGGCTCCACGAAGCCGTGGCCCCCGCCGTGCACGACGTGCAGCTCGGCGTGGGGGAACAGCGCCGCGGCACGCTCGGAGTACGAGAGCGGCACGGCTTGGTCGCTGTCGCCGTGGCAGATGAGCACGTCGCGAGGGAACGAGGGGATGTGCTCGAAGAAGTCGTAGTCCCAGCAGCTCTGCAGGAACGCCTTGCTCACCGTCGTGGTCATGATGGGGAACTCGTCGGGGATGTCCTCTCGCCTTGGGCAGGCGGCGCGCACGGAGTCGTGCAGGTTGAAGGCGGGATAGAGCAACACGCAGGCGCGCACGAGCTCGGCGTTGGCGCGCGCGGCCATGAGCGTGACGGTGGCCCCCAGGCTGGCTCCCATGAGGAAGACGTTGTCCTCGTCCACGAAGGGCTCCCGCGAGAGCTCCCATGCAACGGACTCGAGGTCGTGCTGCTCGGTGAAGAGCGACATGCCGCCAGGCTGGTCGCTCGAGCGGCTGTAGGGTCCCGAGCCGCAGAAGTCGAAGACGTAGCTGACCATGCCGCGCTCCGCCGCCGTGCGGGCGTAGGGCTCCATGTCACCACGGTTCGTGGCGAGTCCGTGGGAGAAGATCGCGGTGGCTCGCGGGCGACCGTCGTCGAAACCCTCGGGCAGGAAGAGCTTGCCGTAGATGTCCCGGTCCTCGCGCCGGCCCCACCATTCGCGCTCGACGTAGCTTCCCATGTGGCCTCCATCCCCTGCGACGCATGGCGTCGTTGCGCGCATGCGTGGCGCTTGCGCCTGCGTCGCGTGCGATGCCATGCGCGGTGTGTTGCGCATTGTGAGGATTCTAGGGGACGACAGGGACGTTGGGTCGGCTGCTGCGCACTTCGACCCACGGACGTAATGCGAGGGATGATGTCGGCATCCCTCCGCCGTGACCCGTATTGCTGTGGCGCAGTGGTTTGCCGCGGCGCTGTGCCCTGCCGCGACGCGGCGACGTGCCCTGCTGCGATGCTGTACCCTGCCGCGACGCGGCGACGCGCCCCGCTACGATGCCGTACCCTGCTGCGACGCGCCCTCACCCTGCCACCTCTCTCACCCTCCGTTCTCTATGCAAGTTCCTGACTTGTGCGCCCTCAACTCTCGTTCTCTATGCCTTTCTCTGAAATCGCTATTACAAAACCCCAGTTGCGATGTGTTGTCGTTCAGAGAGTTGCATAGAGAACGCCGTATGCGGGGGGGATTCCGCTGAGAACGCCGCATGCGGGGGGGATTCCGCTGCCAACCCACCGCCGGAACTCACCACCGGAACCCCGCTGTTGGACCCCGCTACCGGGATTCATCGTCGGACGGCTGCCAATCACGATGGCCGGGGCGAAGCTCGATTCTTCCAGGCTCGCCCACCCTCGGGACCCCGTAAGCCACAAGCAGACGAGAGAAGCGCTGGTCATCGAGCAGGTCGGCGAACGAGAAGCGCAGGATGCGCGCACCCTGCGCGCTGATCCTGGATTCCCGCAGGCGCTCGTCGGCAAAGACGTCAACGGCATCTCTCCCCTGCGTCATGCGGGGGTTGCGGTACTTCTCTCGCCCGTCGAACTCGCCAAACACCGTCGCTCCGTCAAGCGCCGCCCAAGCGAAGTCGACACGGTAGCCATGCCAGGGCTCCAACGGGTCTGGCACCTCGACCTGCAGCTCGGGAAGCATGAAGCCAAGCTCTATCATCGCCCCACGAGCTATCGACTCGCCGCCACTCTCCGCACGGCCATCGGCATAGGACGCCACCACGCGCGCGTGCTTGATGCCGCGAGCTCCCTTGCGAGGTGCCGCGAACAGGGACGTGAGCCACTCCCGTGGTTTTCCGGTCACCCTCAGTGCGGAGTCGGCGAGCGCGAGCCCGCCTCGGAAGTCGAGTCTCCTCAGACAGTCGTAGACGGTCCGCTCCAAGGTCGAGACCCGTACGCCCGCGACGACCGTGCGCTCGTCGCGCCCGATGACGTGCCTTCCGACGTTTCTTGTCGAACGACATGGTGCCTCTTTGCGCGTGGCGACCTCGATGCGACTGGCGGAGCGGTACGAGACGGAGAGCCCATGGACGAGCGCGGCTGAAGCCCCGCAGAACACCCAGTCGGGATGGAGTGTCGCGAGCGCCCGAATTCGGCACATCGCGCGCCTGGCCGCATCGAGCCCATCCCAGTGTGCCGCACGTGCGTAGGCAGAGCTCTGGACGCGCGCAAGCTCCCCACGTCGGGTCAGATGATCGAGACGATTCCGTACGGCCGTGGTGGATGGAACCAGGCAGCTTTCGCGTGCCTCGGCGTCGTCCAGGGCCACTCTCAGCTCGTCCGTCACGCTTCCCTCCACGCCTCTCCCTTCGACGGGAACTACTGGTAAATGGAATGATTTCCCATATGTGGGGAGACGTCCACACCGCCCGTCTGGTTGTTGTTCCGCAAACGGTAGCTTTGCGCTTAGCTGCCACGTTCTCTATGCAAGTTCATGACAGGCCCCCTCCTTCTCTATGCCGTTCTCTGAAATCGTCATCGCAAAAGCCCAGTTGGTGCATGATTCATTTCAGGAGAATGCATAGAGAACGAAAGGGGGAACGGGGTCGGCGCGACGGCGGGGGGAGAGGCGCGGGCGTCCGGCGCGACGGCGGGGGGGAGAGGCGCGGGCGTCCGGCGCGGCGGCGGGGGAGAGGCGGCGGCACCCCGGCGCGGCGGGGCGTGCCGGGAATGCGATAATCGACGGCGCAACGAGTGCGCGTCGCCGGAAGAAACGGTGCAAGGGAGAGGCACATGGCACAGGAGCAGTCGCAGAAGTCGATGTTCGCGAGCGGGGACGACCCGGCCGGCACCCCCGTCGGCGTCCCCGCATCGCGCCGCGCCGCGCAGCAGTCGCCAGCCGCCCGCGCCGCGGAGCTCGACCGCATCCTCAAGCACGCCGCGTACCAGTACTATGCCCTCGACGACCCGGAGATGTCGGACGTCGACTTCGACCGCGCCCTGCGTGAGCTGCAGGCCATCGAGGCCGCCCATCCCGAGCTCGCGCGTCCCGACAGCTACACCCAGCGCGTGGGCGGCTACGTGAGCGAGCAGTTCGCACCCGTCCAGCACGCCCAGCGCATGTACTCCATCGACGACGCCATGGACCTGGGTGAGCTCGACGAGTGGCTTGCCCGCACCGACGAGGCCCTGGGCTCCACGCCCGACGACCCCGTCGCTTACACCTGCGAGCTCAAGATCGACGGCCTGGGCGTGGCGCTGACCTACCGCGACGGCCAGCTGGTGCGTGCCGCCACGCGTGGGGACGGGACCACGGGTGAGGACGTCACGGCAAACGTCCTCACCATCGACGACATCCCGCGCGCCCTGGCGCCCGCAGGCCTCGACGACGTCGCCGACGGCGGCTTTGGCCACTCCATCGAGGTGCGCGGCGAGGTCTACATGCCCAAGCACAGCTTCGTGCGCCTCAACGAAGAGCGTGACGCCGCCGGCGAGCAGGTCTTCGCCAACCCCCGCAACGCCGCCGCCGGCAGCCTCCGCCAGAAGAACGCGGCCATCACCGCCCACCGCGACCTCGAGACCTTCATCTATGCCGTGGCGGACGAGTCCCCGCTGGCCGTGGACACCCAGCACGCCTTCCTCGACTGGCTGCGCGCCTGCGGCTTCCACGTGAACGACCGCGCCGCCCTCGTCACCAGCTCCCGAGAGGTGCATGACTTCTGCGCCGACGCCCTGGCGCACCGGGACGAGCTCGACTACGACATCGACGGCGTCGTGGTGAAGGTCGACTCCTTCGCTGGCCAGGACGCGTTGGGCTTCACCGCCCGCGCCCCGCGCTGGTCCATCGCGTTCAAGTTCCCCCCCGAGGAGAGGCGCACCGTCCTGCGCGAGATCCGCGTCCAGGTGGGCCGCACCGGCGTCCTGACGCCGGTCGCCGAGTTCGACCCCGTCGTGGTCGCCGGCTCGACCATCGCCCGTGCGACCCTGCACAACATCGACGAGGTGCGCCGCAAGGACGTGCGCGTGGGCGACACCATCGTGGTGCATAAGGCGGGCGACGTGATTCCCGAGGTCGTGGGTCCCGTGACCGAGGGCGACCTGGCAGCCGGGCACGAGGCGCGCCCCCTCTGGCAGATGCCCGAGGCCTGTCCCAGCTGCGGGAGCCCCGTGGTCCGCGAGGAGGGCGAGGTCGCCTTCCGCTGCGTCTCGATCGACTGTCCGGCCCAGGCCTCCGAGCGCCTCATCCACTGGGGCAGCCGCAAGGCCATGGACATCGACGGCCTGGGCGACGAGCTCGTGGGCCGCATGGTCGAGCAGGGCCTGCTCACGGACGTCGCGGACTATTACGACGCGCTCAGCGAGGACCTCCTCGCCGGCGTCGACACCGGCCGCGTCTACGAGACGAGCGCGAAGGACCACGAGGAGGGCGACCCGATCCTGGTGGGGAGGACCATTGCCGGCAAGGTGATGGCGCAGGTCGAGGAGTCGAAGGGCCGCGGGCTCTCGCGCGTGCTCTTCGGGCTGGGAATCCGTCACGTGGGGGCCAACGTGGCGGTGCTCCTCGCCGAGCGCTTCGGCAGCATGGCCGCCCTCTCGTCGGCGAGCGAGGAAGAGATCGCGCAGGTGGATGGCATCGGACCCAAGATTGCGGCGTCGGTGCGCGAGTTCTTCTCCGTGCGCGAGAACGTCGCCGTGGTCGAACGCCTGCGCGAGGCGGGCGTCGTGCTCGAGGAGGAGGTCCGCGAGCCCGAGCGGCCACAGTCCTTGGCAGGCCTCACCTTCGTGCTCACGGGCACGCTGCAGAACTACAAGCGCACTGACGCGGGCGACCAGCTCAAGGCCCTGGGCGCCAAGGTCTCGGGCTCGGTCTCGAAGAGGACGAGCTTCGTCGTGGCGGGGGAGGCGGCGGGCTCCAAGCTCGCCAAGGCGCAGGAGCTGGGCGTGCCCGTGCTGGACGAGGCGGCGCTTGCGCAGATCCTCGCGACGGGGGAGCCGCCCCAGGCATAGGTCGCGCCAGACGAGAGGGTCGGGGCTGCTTGGCTGCTGCTCTGTTTGGCGGTGACCAAGCCCGTGGTCCCAATCGCCGTGATAGTAGGGCCATCGCCTCGGTCATTCTCTATACTTGACACTATACTTGTCATTCTTCGAATGGATGAAGGGGTGGAACGATGGCGCAGCTCTCGCTCTATGTGAACGACGCGACTCTTGAGGGGCTTCGCAGCGAAGCAACGCGCGAGCACGTCTCGATATCCAAGCTCGTGGGCGGCATCCTGCGCGAGCGTCAGCTCATGTCTGGATGGCCCTCGGGCTATTTCGACCTCTACGGGTCGCTGCCGGACTTTCCGGCAGAGGACGACGAGTCCCTTGATGCCTCCCTCGACGAGGCCTGCGACTGGTTCGAGGCCTAGCCATGTACCTCATCGATTCCTGCGTACTGGTCGAGTTTCTGCGCGGAAGGCTTCCGGGCACCCTTGAGGCGCTCCGTTCCAGCGACCCGAAGTCCTTTGGCGTTCCTGCGGTGGTAGTGGGGGAGCTCGCGTATGGCACGGAGCGCTCCGGAAACCCCTCGAAGTCAAGGCTTGCGGTGGAGAGGCTCCTGGCACCCTACCGGGTGCTGCCCTTCGATGACCGCTGCGCCTGGACCTATGGCAGGATTCGACAGGACCTCGCGGGCAAAGGTATGGTCATAGGGCCCAACGACCTGCTCATCGCCGCGACCGCACTTGCGAACGGAGCGACACTCGTGACGAGGAACGTGAGGGAGTTCAAGCGCGTGGATGGACTGCGGGTCGAGTGCTGGGACGAGTTCGAGATTCCCGACGACGTGCCGCCCCAGGCATAGGTCGCGCCAAGCGAGAGGGTCGTGCCGGGGCGACGGCGCACGCCTCGCGGTCGCATGCCGCATCGACCCCGCCCCTCTCGCCTTGTCAGCCTTCAGGTTTTCAGAAATTTGTCAATCTAGTTTCAGATTACCAAGAACGTGGTCGCCCTTTGGTGGGCTGCCATGGATTTTAAGCTAGCTTACGATTTCGATTCGCATAATGCCTCCAACCCAGCCTCCAGACGCCGTGACGGCCACCCTGAGCTGGGCGAGGAGAGGAGGCAGCATGCAGTTCGTTTTCAAGCGCAACGAGCTCAAGTACCGCCTGCGGGAGGACCAGCGCAGGCTCCTCGAAGAGCTCCTGGCGGCACACATGGAGCCTGATGCCCATGGGGCGTCCACCGTGCGCAACGTCTACTACGACACCCCCACCCACCTTCTGGCTCGACGCTCCGAGGAGCACCCGCTCTACAAGGAGAAGCTCCGACTGCGCAGCTACGTGCCCGCGCGCGAGTCCTCCCTCGTCTTCATCGAGCTTAAGAAGAAGTTCGATGGGGTGGTGTACAAGCGTCGCGCGACCCTTCCCCTCGCCGCCGCGGAGGCCACGCTCGTCGGCGAGCGGGCACCCCAGGGGCAAATCGAGCGCGAGATCGCCACGGCGGCGTCCGTCTACGAAGGCTTGCGTCCGGCGATGTACCTCGCCTACGAGCGAGAGGCCTTCTTCGCCCGCGGCGACCATGACTTCCGCGTCACCCTCGACCAAGGCATCCGCTGCCGCTGGGACGACGTGAGCCTGGCGGGCCCCACCGACGGCGAGCTGCTCATTTCCCCTGGCGAGACGCTGATGGAGCTCAAGAGCAGCCAGGCCCTGCCCCTCTGGATGGTCGAGTTCCTTGGCTCCCAGAGGATCTTCAAGGCGAGCTTCTCGAAGTACGGGGCCGCCTGGCGACTTCAGTCCTCCCGTCGTCCCCTGTGCCAGCAGGTCCTGTCGACAGGCGGGAGGGAAGGTCTGCCTCTGGTGTCGGGTCCCCGTGCCGGCGAGCAGGTCCGTGCCAAGCTTCGCCGCGGCATAGCGCCCTACGTCATCCAACGAGGCTAGAGGAGGAACCCAGCCATGTTCGAGACGCTCTTCAACGACACGAACCTCAGCAACGCCACCACGGCGCAGGACGCCTTCGAGTTCGTCGTCTGCATGCTCGTGGCCCTGGCGCTGGGGCTCGCCCTCGCCCTCATCTACGGCTACCGCGGCCGACACACCCGGAGCCTTGCCATGTCCCTGGTCACCCTTCCCGCCATCGTCGCCGTGGTCATCATGATGGTCGACGGCAACGTGGGGACCGGCGTCGCAGTTGCCGGAGGTTTTAGCCTGGTGCGCTTTCGCAGCGTCCCCGGCCAGGCTCGCGACATCGCCTACATCTTCCTGGCCATGGCCCTGGGCCTGGTTTGCGGCATGGGCTACCTGGCGCTCGCCGCGATCGTGACCGTGGCCATAGGCGGCTGCAACCTCGTTCTCCAGGCAGTCGACTTCGGCCACGGGACCGAGGACGATCACCTCAGCCTGCGCGTGACCATTCCCGAGGACCTGGACCACACCCACGCCTTCGACGACCTACTCGAGCGCTACACCAGCCAGCATGAGCTCGTCTCGGTGAAGACCACCAACATGGGCAGCCTCTACAAGCTCGTCTACGACGTCTGTCTGCGCGAACCGGAGCAGGGGCGGCCCCTCATGGACGAGCTGCGCTGCCGGAACGGCAACCTCGAGGTTGCCCTTGCGCATCGGGAGGTGGCGGGAAATGAGATGTAGGAGACGCAACGAAGGTGGGGAGCCCACGGGGGCTCGCACGGGTGACTTCGGACAAGGGGAGAGGTGCGGATTGGTCGCGGCCACTTCCCAGGGGCGTATGCATGGCCTTCGTGGTGGCGTCATCGTCGCAGGCTTGGCGTTCGCCCTCGCTGCGACCCCGCTCACAGGCTGCACCGCAAGCGCCGTGCAGTCATCGACTGCGACGGGCGCTTCGACGGAGTCCGGATCGACCAGTTCCGTTGCGAGTGGGACGGCGACCAGCCTGGTGGATGCAAGCTCCCAGTTCACCGACCGCGACCTCGATGCCAGCTATGACGAGTCGGGCGCCACGCGCGTCGAGCTCGCCGACTCGGGGTCGAAGGTCACTGGCGACGGGGCGAGCGTGGACGGCGGTACCGTGACCATCACCGAGAGCGGCACATACGTCGTCAGCGGCAGCCTGTCGGATGGGCGGATAGTCGTGAGCGCGGGGGAGGAGGACAAGGTGCAGGTCGTGCTCGACGGTGCGAGCGTGGGCAGCTCCTCGAGCGCCGCCCTCGTCGTGACGCAGGCCGACAAAGTATTCCTGACCCTGGCTCAGGGCAGCCAGAACACCCTCACGGCAAGCGGTGCGGACGTCGAGTCGGACTATGGCAACGTGGATGGCGCCGTCTTCTCGAAGTCAGACCCCACCATCAACGGCGATGGCAACCTGAGCGTCTCGAGCTCGCAGGGCCATGGCATCGTCTGCAAGGACGACCTGCGGCTGGTGGACGGCATCGTGGACGTGAGCGCGGCGGGCCATGCCATCCAGGCCAACGACAGCGTCCGCGTCAACGGCGGCGCCTGGACCCTCACGGCAGGCACGGATGGCATCCATGCCGAGAACGACGAGGACTCCTCGAAGGGCTACGTCTACCTCGCCGGAGGCTCGCTGGGCATCACCGCGGGCAGCGACGGCATCGACGCGGGCTCGGTCCTGCAGGTGGATGGGGGCAGCGTGAGCGTCGCCGCCCAGGACGACGGGCTCCACGCCGAGTACGACCTCGCCATCAACGGTGGCAGCGTCAACGTCACCCAGAGCTACGAGGGCGTCGAGGGCGCGCGCGTCAGCATCACGGGCGGCGAGACGAGCGTCGTCTCGAGCGATGACGGCCTCAACGCGGCAGGCGACCCGACGGGGCCTACGGGCACTACTGGCGTGATGAGCTCGACGGACTCGACGAGCGTGACGGACCTCGCCCAGTCCGGTCAGGCACCGTCGGCGCCGAGCGGTGGCATGATGGGCTCCGACTCCAGCGCATCCATCCTCATCAGTGGCGGAAGGGTGGTGGTGAACGCCGAGGGCGACGGCATCGACTCCAACGGCGACCTCACCATCACGGGGGGCGAGACCTACGTGAGCGGTCCCACCGGCGACGGCGATGGGGCCATAGACTACGGCGACGGCGCCACGGCCACCATATCGGGCGGCATCGTCGTGGCGGCGGGCTCCGCGGGGATGGCCGAGGACTTCTCGACCTCCTCCTCGCAGGGAAGCATGCTGGTCGCAGCCTCGGGCGACGCCGGTGACGTGGTGACCCTCAAGGACTCCGGCGGAGAGACGCTCGCGTCCTTCTCGCCTGCCAAGTCCTTCGCCTGCGTGCTGGTCAGCGCCCCGGGCGTCGAGGCGGGCCAGAGCTACACTCTCGCGGTGGGAGCTACCTTCACCGATGTGACGATGGACGGCACGACCTACAGCGACGTCAGCGGCGCGGTGGGCGGCGGTGCTCCGCAAGGCGGAGGCGACCAGACGGGCCCGGGCCAGCCAGGGTTCGCCCCCGGAGGCAGCTCGACTTCGGGCGACGCGCCGGATCGATCCGGGGCTCCTCTCGCCTGATGGCCGGTGACTCGGGCGCTAGCTGCGCAGATTACGATCAGTTTGCGCGCGAAAGAGAGAATGACCAGGTAAATTGATCATCCTGAGCAGTTCGCAGATGGGCTGCGCGGGACGGGACATAGGAGTTGGAGCGAATGGCGCCCCCACGTCCTGCACACGTGGGGGCGCTATAGTGACGGCATGAACACGATACTCTTCTCCCTGGCGCTCATCCTGGCCGTCTGTGCCTTCGCGCCCTTCCTCGCCAGCCTCGTTCCCGGCCGTGCCGTGCCCGAGGTCGTCTTCCTCGTCTTCGCCGGCGCCTTCCTGGGCGCGCATGGGCTCAAGCTGATCAACACCTCGAGCATCGCGCTCAGCCTGGTGAGCGACCTTGGCCTGGGCTTCCTCTTCCTCAAGGCAGGCTACGAGATAGACCCCCGCGAGCTGGTGGGGCACTCCGGTCGGGTTGCCGCCGCGTCGTGGGTGGCCTCGCTCGCGGTGGGGAGTGCCCTCGTCCCGCTCTTCGCCAACCTGGGGCTCTCGGACCCCGCAGCCTGGATGGCGCTCGCCATCGCCATGACCACCACCGCCTACGGCACCCTGGCGCCCATCCTGCGCGACCGCGACCTCACCCAGACCCGTGTCGGCCGCCTGGTCACCGTGCACGGCGCCTTCGGGGAGCTCCTTCCCGTCGTGGCCATGTCCTTTCTGCTCTCGTCTCGCTCCACGGTGGGCACGCTCGCGAGCTTCGCCACCTTCGGCCTCATCGCCCTCTTGGTCCTGGGTCTCTCCGCCAGGGCGAAGGGTGCCGGCGCACGCTTCTGGCACTTCCTGGTCAACGACGTGGGCCATGCCTCGCAGCCCCTCCTGCGCATGGTGTCGGCCGTGCTGGTGCTGCTGCTCCTGGCGGCGACCTACTTCGACTTCGACGCGGCGCTCGGCGCCTTCGCCGCTGGCTTCATCCTGCGCGCCCTCTTCCCCGAGGGCAACGAGCAGATGGAGGAGAAGATCGACATCATCTCCAATGGCTTCTTCCAGCCAGCCTTCTTCGTCATCTCGGGCGCGGGGATCGACCTTGCCGCCGCCACCCAGAACCTGCCCCTGCTCTTTGGCTTCATGGGCGCGCTGGTCCTGGTGCGCGGCGTCATGGTGGCACTATCGCTGCACCTCGACCCCAAGACGCGCGACCTGAGCTGGCGCGAGCTCGTCTCGGCCGCGGCCTACTGCACCATGGCGCTGCCGCTGGTCGTCGCCGTGACCTCCGTTGCCGTCGAGGGCGGCGTCATGGCGTCGCAGAGCGCGTCGGTGCTGGTCACCGCAGCCGCCCTCACGGTGCTTGGCATCCCCGTGCTGACCTCCTTCGTCCGTGTGGCAGACGACGCCGACGTGGCGAGCGCCGTGCTCGAGGTTGCGCGCGGGGAGGGCAGCCTCACCGAGGTCGTGGAGGGCCACGGCAGGGCCTACCAGGAACGGCAGCGCGTCTTTCGGGAGCAGCGCCGCCTGGGCAGGAGTCGCGGCCTGCAGATCAGCTCGGCAGACTACCTTGCCGGCAGGGGCAGGGCCTCGCGTGCGGAGGGCCACCGTCCCCAGAGTCCCCAAGAGTAGGGGAGAGGGGCGGCGCCACGCGCTCGCGCCGCCGAGCCAGGCTGCGGGCCCACGTCGCTCGGGCCTCCTTGCCCCAGGCTCCGGACCGGGCCGCATGCCGCCGGTCGTCAGGTTGCTCGGGCGCTGCCCAGGCCGCTAGGCCTCCTGGGGCCTGCCGTCGTAGTCGATGCGTCCCGCCAGCTCCCGCAGGGCCTCGACGTCGCGCGTGACGAAGGCCTCCGCCAGGTCGGGCCAGGCGTCCAACGCCGCATAGAAGAGGTCGGGGAAGCTCTCGAACCGCCGCTCTCCCGTCGAGGGGTCCGCCCATTCGTGACGGTCCAGGTTTGCGGCAGGGCAGTCTCCGCCCTCCCAGACGGGATGGGCGAGGGACGCCAGCTTGGAGTGAGGGCGCACGAGCCTCTCCACTGCCATGAGGGCACGACCCCGAGGCGAGCCCACGGGCTCGATGGCGCGGTACAGGAGCTCGTAGTCGTGGGTGCAGCCGGCGTACTCCTCCGCGTCGAGGGAGACGCCGTAGACCTGCCAGGCCAGCTGGGAGAGCAGGGCGCCCGCGACGCGGTCGATGCGCTCCGTGCGCGCCAGCATGTCGGCGGGAGGCGCCTGGACCACGGTCTGACGGCGCAGCTCCCAGAGGAGCCAGCTGTCGATGTCGGTCTCGATCAGGCTGTGGACCTCGCTCTGTGCGTCCTCGAGCCCGTCCGCCGCCGCGATGATGGCCGCCTGCTGGGCGTACACGAAGGCATGGGAGCCGCTGTCCAGTGCGTAGTGGCTGAGCATGCCCAGCGCGAAGGCGCGACCACAGGTCTTGTCGTCCTCGCGCAGGTGGCTCACGGCGTCGCGCAGGGCGAGGAAGGCGTCGAGCACCTTCTGGCCGTGCATGAGGCTGCCTAGGCGATGACAGGTGGCAGCCGTCCGGGGAAGGGTCGAGAAGCGCGCGAAGAGAGGGTCGGGACCCTGGTTGCCCAGGAGGAAGGCTAGGAGGTCCTGCTCGTCTGCCAGAATCCCCTGGGGCAGGAGGGCGGCCGCCTCCTCGCCAAACAGGTGGTGCGTGATAAGTGCCGGCATCCTGCTGCTCCTTGCCTCGTCCCATGCGGATGACTGGGCTACAGGGTAGACCATTTTGTGACCGTGGCATCGAGTCCGTCCCATCGGGCCGGGCAGTCGTACAATCGCGTTTCTGTGCAAAATCGCGAGCGCAGTTGGGGGGTTGTGCCGTGTCCATCGCAGGAATATTCATCCTGGGCCTCGCGCTCTCCGCCGCCGCTTTCGCCGTCACCATATCCAACAGCTTCGTGTACGGCGGCGAGCGCCGTTCGCGCCTGCTGCTCATGCCGCTCTTCTTCGGTGCCTTTCAGGCGCTCATGCCCCTTTTGGGCTATTACCTGGGAGAGCTCGCAGCGGAGCTGATCGAGGCCTACTCCGGAGTGGTGACCCTGGTCATCCTGGGGGTCATCGGGGGCAACATGGTGCGCGAGGGCGCGGCGGCGCTCATGGACCCAAGCTCCAGCGAGGCCTGCCAGGTCGCGGTGGTCTCGGGGAAGGACGGGAGCGCCTCTCGCCTGACCATTGCCACGCTGCTCTTCCAGGCGGTCGCCACTGCAATCGACGCCTTCGCCGTGGGCGTGTCGCTCAGGGCCATGGCCGTCAACCTGCCGCTTGCCGTGGGCGTCATCGGCCTCACCACGGCAGCCTGCTGCGTGGTCGCGCTTGCCATCGGCCGCAGGCTCGGCTGCCTTTTGGGAGATCGCGTCGAAGTGGCGGGCGGCGTCGTGCTCGTCATCATCGGCCTGAGGGCCTTCCTGGGGTAGACGGCGCGCCCCTTCGCCGTGCGAGGTAGGTGGGGCGAGCACGTCGAACGCGTTCGTCTGCCGCGCGACTACGTCCAACGCGTTTGTCCGCTATGCGACTACGTCGAACGCGTCAACCCAGTGCGCGACTACGCTCGGCGCGTCTATTTGATGTTCGACTACGTCGAACGCGTCTGAGCGCCGCGCGCCAACTGGGCAAACGCGGAGGCATCAGACGCGTTGGACGCTGTCAATGAAATGAGACACGCGTTGGACGTCGTCGGCAAGGTGAGACACGCGACGGACGCACTTGCGGACAGCACGCACGCGCGGCGGCCTAGACGTAGAAGAGCATCCTGTTGTAGCTGGGCACGGGCCAGTAGTCCCTGCCGCAGATCCTCTCCATGCCGTCCACCAGCTCGCGCAGCCGCGCCATGGCGGGGATGACCTCGTCGCGGTAGAAGTCGTCCTGCTCCTTGCAGCTTGCGATGCCATGCGCGTGGGAGTTCTTCTCCTCGAGCTCTGCCACGGCCTCGTGGATGGCGTTGATGCCGTCGGTGAGCGCGACCACGGTGGCCTTCTCGGCCGTCGCGGCGATGCCGATCTCGGCCTTGGCGGCGACGGAGGTCGCGATGTCGCCCGAGTAGCTGAATAGGGCGGGCAGGTACAGGTGGCGCGCCATGTAGACCATGGTGTTCGCCTCGATGTTGATGAGCTTCGCGTACTGCTCGGCGGCGGCGGCGTAGCGCGCGCGGCTCTCCGCCTCGCTGAGGACGGAGTACTTCTCCATGAAGGCGATGTTCTGGGGCTCGACCATGCAGGGGAGGGCGTCGGGCGTGGTCTTGAGGTTGAGGAGCCCGCGCCGGGCCGCCTCCTCCTCCCACTCGTCGGCGTAGCCGTTGCCGTCGAAGATGACGCGCTGGTGGTCGCGGAAGGTGTGACGCACGAAGCGCATGGCCACCTGGGTGAAGTCGCCCAGCTCGCCGATGCGGTCCGCCACGTAGGAGCAGAAGCGGTCGCACTGCTCGGCCACGGCGGTGTTGAGCACCACGTTGGGGTCGCTCAGGTTCTGCTGGCTGCCGCACATGCGGAACTCGAACTTGTTGCCCGTGAAGGCGAAGGGGCTGGTGCGGTTGCGATCGGTGTTGTCGCGCAGCACGTCGGGTAGGGCGGGCACCCCCAGGTCGACGAGCTCGCGGTCGTGGGACTCGGCGTGCTCCTTGCGGATGAGCGCGTCGACGACGGGCGAGAGCGCGTCTCCCAGGAAGACCGAGATGATCGCCGGGGGCGCCTCGTTGGCGCCCAGGCGGTGGTCGTTGCCCGCGGACGCGACGGAGACGCGCAAGAGGTCGGCGTGCTCGTCGACGGCCGCGACCAGGCAGGCGAGGAAGACGAGGAACTGCAGGTTGTCCTCGGCCTTGTCCCCTGGCTCGAGCAGGTTCTCGCCGTCGGCGGAAAGAGACCAGTTGTCATGCTTGCCCGAGCCGTTCACGTACTCGAAGGGCTTCTCGTGCTCCAGGCAGGCCAGGCCGTAGTGGGTGGCCAGAAGCTTGAGCTTCTCCATGGTGATGAGGTTGTCGTCGATGGCGAGCGGCCCCTGCTCGAAGATGGGCGCGAGCTCATGCTGGCAGGGCGCGACCTCGTTGTGCTTGGTGCGCGCGGGCACGCCGAGCTTCCAGAGCTCGTCGTCGACCTCCTTCATGAAGGCGTTGACGGAGGGGCGGATGGCGCCGAAGTAGTGCTCCTCGAGCTCCTGGCCCTTTGCGGGCTCGCAGCCGAAGAGGGTGCGGCCGCAGAGGATGAGGTCGGGACGCGCCTCGTAGTCCTCCTCCTTGATGAGGAAGTACTCCTGCTCGGGGCCGCAGGTGGTCACCACGCGCCGCGGCTCCTTGCCGAAGAGCGCCAGGACGCGCTTGGCCTGCTTCTCGAGGGCCACCTCGGAGCGCAGGAGCGGGGTCTTCTTGTCCAGCGCCTCGCCGGTGTAGCTGATGAAGGCGGTGGGGATGCAGAGCACCTCGTCCTTGATGAAGGCGGGGCTCATGGGGTCCCAGACGGTGTAGCCGCGGGCCTCGAAGGTGGCGCGCAGGCCGCCGTTGGGGAAGCTCGAGGCGTCCGGCTCGCCCTGGACCAGCTCCTTGCCCGAGAACGCCATGAGCACGGTGCCGTCGTCCTTGGGGTTGATGAAGCTGTCGTGCTTCTCGGACGTGATGCCCGTGAGCGGCTGGAACCAGTGGGTGAAGTGGGTGGCGCCCTTCTCCAGCGCCCACTCCTTCATGGCATGCGCGACCTCGTTGGCGATGTCGAGGTCGAGGGGCTTGCCGTCGTCGATGGTCTGCCGGAGCTCGCGGTAGGTCGGCTTGGGAAGCCGGTCCTGCATGTCCGCGTCCGTGAAGACCAGGCTGCCGTATTCCTCGGAAACCTTGTCCTTTGACATGGTGCCCCCAATTCCCCTGTGAGCCCGCGCTCCGCGGTGGCCCGGGCCTGCGTTTCTTTCCGAAAGGTACACTACCTGACCCCTGTTAAAGGGGAGTGAACGGCCACCGACACGAAATGCGGGCATTGGCTGCGCTCGGGTGCCCCGCCTGCCCCATGCGCTTGCGACTTGGCGTGGCTGGGTGAGAGGGGACGCGTCGTTCGCGGGTGGGGCGACGATCCCCGTGAGGGTCTCCGCAAAGGCCGCCGTTCCTCTCGTCCCAAAAGGAGCTCGTCCCTCTCGCCCCAAAACTGTTAGTAATTAGGTAACATTAAAACGAAGAGGCCAGGGGCGAGAGTGACCGCATTCCCTCCCGCAGCTGGCACGAGGGCGCAGGAAGCGCCACCGGAAGAGAGGGGAAGCACTGATGCCAGACAGCAAGAATGGGGCCCTGACCGTCGCCGTCGTGGGCTGCACCCACGCGGGGACCTTTGCCACCCAGTCGATCCTCGCAGCACATCCCGACTGGCAGGTCCACGTCTTCGAGCGCAACGACACGCTCTCGTTCCTCTCCTGTGGCATCGCGCTCTGGGTGGGCGGCCACGTGTCGGACCCCAGGCGCATGTTCTACTCCTCGCCGGCGGCCCTGACCGAGCTCGGCGCCACCATGCACATGCGCTGCGACGTGACCTCCGTCGACCTGGCGGCAAAGACCCTGGCCTGGCGCGAGCTCGACGGCGAGGGCGAGGGGACCCTCCCGTTTGACAAGATCGTCGTCACCACCGGCTCCAAGCCCGTGATTCCGCCCATTCCCGGCCTGGCGGAGGGCTTCCAGGCCGGTCGCGTCCTGCGCTGCAAGAACTGGGACGACGGTCGCCAGATCAAGGAGAGGATGGCCGACGCCAGGTCGGTCGCCGTCGTGGGCGCGGGCTACATCGGGGCCGAGCTCGCTGAGCAGGCCTCGCTCATGGGTGCGAAGGTCACGCTGATCGACGGCCTCGATCGAGCGCTCGCGAAGAACTTCGACGAGGACGTCACCCGCCTGGTCGAGGAGGCATACCGCGAGCATGGCGTTGAGCTGGCCTTCGGCCAGATGGTCGAAAGGGTCGAGGCGGACGAGGCGGGGGTCAGCGTCACGAGTGGTGGGGTCGAGCGCCGCGTTGACTACCTGATCATGGCCGCGGGCTTCTCTCCCCGGACCGAGCTCTTCCGGGGCAAGCTCGACATGCTGCCCAACGGGGCCATCAAGGTCGACCCCTACATGCGTGCGACGCTGCTCGGCGAGGACGGCATGCCCGAGTCGGAGCCCTGTCAGGACGTGTTCGCGGCGGGCGACAGCGCCACCGTGCTCTACAACCCCACGGGCGAGGACGACTACATCCCCCTGGCTACCAACGCGGTGAGGCAGGGGCTGCTCGTGGGGGCCAACGCCGTCGAGCCCACGAAGGCCTACCTGGGCACGCAGGCGACCTCGTCCGTGCAGCTCTATGACCTCTCGCTCGCGGCGACGGGGCTTACCGTGGCGGGCGCTGCGGCGCGTGGCGTCGAGGTCGCCTCCACCACGCTGGTGCAGGACTTCCGTCCCGACTTCATGCTCACCACCGAGCCCGTGACCTGCGTCCTGACCTGGGACCCCACGACCCGCGAGGTCAAGGGGGCGCAGTTCGCCTGCAGGCATGACATCTCTCAGGCCGCGAATGCGGTGTCGATCGCGATTCACAACCACAACACCATCGACGAGCTGGCGGGCTTCGACTTCTTCTTCCAGCCCAACTTCGGCCAGCCCGTCAACTACGTCGGTGCCGTGGCCATGCAGGCCGTTGCGGAGGCCGACGCGGCGAGGTAGGGCCGGGAGACATTCGGCGGGGTCGGGGTCGTCCGGCCGGGCTGGGTCCCGGCCGGGTGGCCTGGCCTATCTCGTCCGATTCGTTCAGGACTCGCTCGAGATTGCAGTTTGCTGTCATCTCGGGCGAGTCCTGAACGGTTGGCTGGAGCGCGGCGTGCCGAAAACGTGCCTGCCCCGTTCGACAACGTCCAACGCGCACTACTTTTGCCCGGTAGCGTCCAACGCGCGCTACTTTTGCCCGGTAGCGTCCAACGCGTCTAAGCGAGAACCGCGACTTGCGAGTTCTCTGATGCCTTGGACGTGTTGGACGTTTTCGAGCAGCTGAGACGCGCGCCGGACGTCGTCGAGGATCCTATCCCAGGCTCCTCGCCCCTTCCGCCGCCGTCCCGGCCCGCGGGTACAATGTGGCCTGGGGCCATCGCGCTCGCGAACGTCCCTCGACCACAGCAAGGAGCACCCATGCCAGACCAGCCAAGCACCGAGGCCGCCCAGGCCCAGCCCACCGCGCAGCCCGCGGAGCAGCGCACCATCGCCGTGATCGACGGCAACTCGCTCATGCACCGCGCCTTCCATGCCATCCGCCAGCCCATGAGCGCGCCGGACGGACGCTCCACCAACGCCCTCTTCGGCTTCTTCAACATGTTCGTCAAGTTCGTCGAGACCTTCCGTCCCGACGGCATCATCTGCGCCTTCGACAAGGGCCACCCACAGGTCCGCATAGACATGCTGCCCCAGTACAAGGCCCAGCGGCCCCCCATGGACCCCGACCTCCACGAGCAGTTCCCCATGGTCAAGGAGCTGCTCCGCGCGATGGACGTGCCCGTGGCGGAGCTCCAGGGCTGGGAGGGCGACGACATCCTGGGCACCCTCGCCCGCAGGGGAGAGGAGGCCGGCTACCAGATGCTGCTGGTCACCGGCGACCGCGACATGTATCAGCTCGCGACCGAGAGGGTGCGCATCGTCTCCACCAAGAAGGGCACCTCGGACGTCGCCATCATGACGCCCGAGAGCGTGGACGACCTCTACCATGGCGTCACACCCGAGCTCGTGCCCGACTTCTACGGCCTCAAGGGAGACAGCTCGGACAACATCCCCGGCGTTCCCGGCATCGGCCCCAAGAAGGCGGCGGCCCTCATCGTGCAGTACGGAAGCCTGGACGAGGTCATAGCCCATGCGGACGAGGTCAAGGGCAAGATGGGAGAGAACCTCCGCGCCCACGTGGACGACGCCCTTCTTAGCCGCAAGGTCGCCACGATCCGGACCGACGCGCCGCTCGAGCTCGAGCTCAAGGACGCTCGCTTTCCCACCTTCGACCCGGCAGAGGTGGCCGAGGCCTTCTCTGCCCTTGGGTTCACGGGCATGACCGGGCGCATCGTGCGCCTTGCCGGCGTCGAGGACGTCCCGGAGCAGTCGCCGGCCCCTCAGGTCACCCTCGATGCCCCGCTCGAGGGCGACGACGCGCGCAAGGCCCTGGACGTCGCCCTTGCCGCCGGCGAGTGGCTGGGCGCCTCCTTCGAGGAGGTCGAGGGCCCTGGTGGCCAGCTGGCGCTTGACCTGGGCGACGGCAAGACCCTGACCGTCTGGGTCAGCACCGAGGCCGCGCTGCTCAAGTTCGCCGCCTCCGACGCCACGAGCGCCCTCGCCCGCATCGCGCGCGAGGGTCGGCTCGCCTCGGGCGACGCGAAGGCCCTGCTGCACCTAGCCTGCCCCTATGACTCCTCCGAACCCGCCCTCGTCGAGGTCGGCGAGCTGGACGCCGCGCGCATCTTCGACGTCGGCGTGGCAGGCTACCTGCTGGCGTCGGACGATGCGGACTTCTCGCCCGTGGCCCTTGCCGGGGCGTACCTCGACGTGCCGCTGCCCGCCGCGACGGACGAGGTCGGCAAGGCGGGCGTCGACGCGCTTGCGGCACGCCTCCTTAGGCCCGAGCTCGCGCGCAGGCTCGAGGAGGACGGTTCCCTCAGGCTCTTCCAGGGGCTCGAGATGCCCCTGCTCCCGGTGCTCCTGCAGATGGAGCGCTGTGGCCTGCACGCCGACCCCGCCGCGCTCGCGGCGCAGTCCGCGGAGCTCGGGGAAGAGATCGGCTCGATGGTCGCGGCGGTCAAGGCGGCGGCGGGGGAGGACTTCAACCTCGACTCCCCGCAGCAGCTGAGCCATGTGCTCTTTGACGTGTGGGGACTTCCCACCCTCGGGCTGAAGAAGACCAAGAAGGGCTTCTATTCCACCAATGCCAAGACCCTCGAGAACCTGGCGAGCGAGGACGGGCGCGTGCGCACGGTGCTCGACTACCGCGAGCGCGCCAAGATCAAGAGCACCTACCTGGACGCGCTGCCCGCGTTGATCCGCAAGGACGGCCGCATCCACACCACGCTCAACCAGACCGTCGCGGCGACCGGCCGGCTCTCCAGCTCCGATCCCAACCTGCAGAACATCCCCACCCGTTCCGAGTTGGGACACCGCGTGCGCACGGCCTTCACCGTGCCCGAGGGCAGCGTGTTCCTCGCCTGTGACTACTCCCAGATCGAGCTCAGGCTGCTCGCCCACCTCTCTGCCGACGAGCACTTGGTCGAGGCCTTCTGCGAGGGCGCCGACTTCCATGCCGCAACCGCGGCGCGCGTGTTTGGTGTGCCTGTCGAGGAGGTGTCGCACGAGCTGCGCAGCCGGGCCAAGGCGGTCAACTTCGGCATCGTCTACGGGCAGCAGGCGTTTGGCCTCTCCAGTTCGCTGCACATCCCACGCGACGAGGCCCAGCGGATGATCGACCGCTACTTCGAGGTGTACCCCGGCGTTCGTGCCTTCCTGGACGCCCAGGTGGAGTTTGCCCGCAAGAACGGATGGGTCGCCACGTCCTTCGGACGGAAGCGCCACATCAAGGACATCAACAGCCGCAACTTCCAGCTGCGCTCCTTTGGCGAGAGGACCGCCATGAACCACCCCATGCAGGGAACGGCGGCTGACATCATCAAGATCGCCATGGTCCAGGTGGCCGCGCGGCTCCGCGAGGAGGGACTGCGCTCCAAGCTCGTGCTGCAGATCCACGACGAGCTGGACTTCGAGTGCCCGAAGGACGAGGTGGAGGCACTCTCGGCCCTGGTGAAGGAGACCATGGAGGGCGTCGTGAAGCTGCGCGTCCCGCTGATTGCCGACGTCTCCTTCGGCTCCAATTGGGCGGAGGCGAAGTAGGGGGCATCGGACGACCACGTTGGGCGACCACGTTGGGCGGCCACGCCGGCAGCCTCCATCGTCGCTGGTAGATGGGACCTTCTCCTCACAAGGACCGTATGGGGAGAGGGTCCCACTCTCATTCCGTGGGGAGAATGACCTCTTTTCATGCTAATAAGTTTGCCATGTCTAACTATCTGTCATACACTGTGGGCGATAAAGTTAGATAAGACTAACTAATGCCATATGGACTCGACCTTGTCGGGATTCGAAAGGAAGACCCGTGAGCTACATGGAACGATATGCCTCCCTCGACGGGAGCCGCACGGCGCGGCTCGCCCTTCTGGCCCATGAGGCACTGCCCTGCATCGTTGCCCTGACCTGCGCCTTCATGCTGAGCCTCGCCCTCTCTGGCTGCTCGGGAGGCACCCCTACCACGGACGCCACAACGAAGGACGCGGCTCAGAAGCCCGTGGTCCTGACCACCTTCACCGTCATCCAGGACATGGCACAGAACGTCGCCGGCGACCATCTGGACGTCCAGTCCATCACCAAGCCTGGCGCCGAGATCCACGACTACGAGCCCACGCCCGACGACATCAAGCGTGCCCAGGGGGCGAGCCTCGTGCTCGAGAATGGCCTGGGCCTCGAGCGCTGGTTCGAGAAGTTCATGAGCGATTCCAGCGCACGTCGCGCCAACCTCTCCGAGGGCGTCGAGCCCATGCAGATCTCGGAGGGCGAGTACCAGGGCAACGCCAACCCGCACGCATGGATGTCGCCCAAGAACGGCATGGTCTACGTTGACAACATCGTGAAGGCCTTCTCGGAGCTCGACCCCGAGCACGCGGATGACTACAGGGCCAACGGCGAGAAGTACAAGAGGGAGCTCCAGTCCGTTGCCGACGAGATGGAGCAGGGCCTTGATGGCCTGCCCCAGGACCAGCGCACCCTGGTGACCTGCGAGGGTGCGTTCTCGTACCTCTGCCGTGACGCCGGCCTCTCGGAGGTCTACCTCTGGCCCGTGAACGCCGAGGACGAGGGCACGCCCCAGCAGATCGCAGGCGTGGTCAAGCGCGTGAGGGAGTCCAAGGTGCCCTGCGTGTTCTGTGAGTCTACGGTGAGCCCCAAGGCGATGCAGCAGGTGGCGGACGAGACCGGCGCGTCCTTCGCGACGGATGCCCGGCATGTGCTCTACGTCGACTCCCTCTCGGAGGAGGGTGGCGTGGTGTCCAGCTACCTCGAGCTGCTGCGCTACGACGTCCGCACCATCGTGGACGGCCTCACGGGAGGAGCACGCTGATGTCGCACACCGCCTCAGGTGACTCCCTTCGCGTGGAGGGAGTCACCCTGCGATACTCGCGTGCCACGCATCCGGCGCTCGAGGACGTGAGCATCGGTCTCGATAGAGGCAGCCTCTGCGCCCTGGTGGGACCCAACGGGGCAGGCAAGTCGACGCTCATGAAGGTGATCATGGGCGTCGAGAGGCCCCAGCGGGGGAGCGTCAGCTTCGACGGCCACGACTCCGCGCGGGCCCGTCGCCTTGGGCTCGTGGGATACGTGCCGCAGCGTGACGTCTCGGACGAGGGCTTCCCCCTCTCCGTGGAGGACGTGGTCATGCTGGGGCGCTACGGTAGGATTGGCCCCCTGCGTGGCCCCTCTCGCGCAGACCATGCCGCAGTGGACGAGGCGATCGAGCGTGTGGGCCTGCAGGACCTGCGCCACCGTCCGATCGCCTCTCTCTCGGGAGGGCAGACCAAGCGCATGTACGTCGCGCGTGCCCTGGCGCAGCAGGCACGGTTCATGCTGATGGACGAACCCTTCGCCGGAGTCGACAAGAGCTCCGAGGCCACGCTCGCCTCGCTCATGCGCGAACTCTCGGGTGAGGGAATCACGCTGCTCGTGGCGGTGCATGACCTGCACATGGTGGCGGAGGAATTCGATCAGGTCATCCTCCTCAGGAGGTCCGTGGTCTTCCAGGGCCCTGCCCACGAGGCGCTCAGGCCGGAGATGCTGGCACGCGCGTTCTCGGTGGACGACCATCGCGCACGCGAGCTGGTGGCCTGATGGAGGACGTGGCCGTGCTCGATCTGCTCTCGTTCGCGTTCATGCAGCGCGCCATCGTCACGGGCCTCGCCACGGCCCTGGTCTGCGGGGTCATCAGCTGCTACGTGATACACGTGGGCTGGTCGCTCATGGGCGACGCCATATCGCATGCCGTGCTGCCCGGCGTGGTCGTCTCGTACATGTTGGGCCTTCCCTACGCCGTGGGCGCCGTCGTCGCGGCGCTTCTGGCGGTGGCGCTCATCGGTGTGGTGAGAAGGAGCGGGCAGATCCGCGCCGACACCTCCATGGGCATCGTGTTCACCACCCTGTTCTCGCTGGGGACCGTGCTCATCTCGAAGGTCCCCAGCCAGGTGTCCCTCTCACACATCCTCTTTGGCAACCTCCTTGGCGTCGGTGTGCCCGACATGCATCAGGTGATCGTGCTCGCCTCCGTCGTGCTCGCGGTGCTCCTGATGCTCAAGCGAGACCTCGTGCTCTTCGCCTTCGACCCCATGCACGCCCAGGCGCTGGGAAAGTCACCCCAGCTCTTGAGTGGCGTCCTCCTGGGCGCCCTCGCCGTGACCGTCGTGGTGTCGCTGCAGGCCGTGGGCATCATCCTCTCCGTGGCGATGCTCGTCACCCCGGGTGCCACGGCACGCATGCTGACTGACAGCTTCTGGAAGATGCTGTGGCTGTCACCGCTCGTCGCCGCCATCGCCACCGTGCTGGGCATCTGGGCGAGCTACGTCCTCGACGCCTCCTCGGGTGGCATGATTGGCGTGGTCCTGGGCCTGCTCTTCGCGCTGGCCTGTGTCTTTGGCCCTCATGGACTCATCGTCGAGCTGCGTCACAGGGGCAGCCTGGTGTAGGGGCTGGCCGCTCGCGCGGCGTGGGCTGTCACTCTGTCGTACAATGGCCCGCACCACGCAAGCCACACGGGGTGGCTTTCGGGAAGCGAGAGGAGCCAGCCATGATGCATGTGGTCGTCTATACGGACGGCTCCTCGCGTGGCAACCCCGGACCGGGCGGCTATGGTGCGGTCATGCGCTACGTCGACCCCTCTGGTGGGCTGCATGTCAAGGAGCTCGCCCAGGGATATCGCCGCACCACGAACAATCGCATGGAGCTACTGGGTGTCATCAGCGCGCTCGAGGCGCTCAGGCGTCCCTGCGAGGTGGAAGTCCACTCTGACTCGCAGTACGTGGTGAACGCCTTCAACAAGGGCTGGGTCTGGGGGTGGCTCAAGAAGGGCTGGAAGACGGCCAGCAAGCAGCCGGTCAAGAACCCCGACCTCTGGAAACGTCTGCTGGCGGCGGCGAAGCCCCACGAGCTCAGCTGGCATTGGGTCAAGGGACATGCGGGGGCCGAGCTCAACGAGCGCTGCGACGAGCTTGCCACCTCTGCCGCCGACGGCCTGCTGGGACCCCTCCTTGAGGATGCTGGCTTTGAGGGGTAGGCCTTCTCGTCTGCCTTGCGCGCCTCGCATGGTCATTTTGCCAAGTGCTATAGTTTGCCACGTCAAACTTATGGTCCTTGGAGGAATCGCATGGTCGTAGACGTCATCATCATCGTCGCCGTTCTGATTGGCATGTTCTTTGGCCTGCGCCGTGCCGTGGGAACTGCCACTGGCAGGCGTGACTGCTGCTCGGGCGATGCCAAACCGAGTGGGAAGAAGTTCCGCGCGACGAGGATTGAGGACACTGACGAGGCGCACTACCCTTACGCGACAGACCTCACCGTTGCGGGCATGAGCTGCCAGAATTGCGCGCGGAACGTCGAGAACGCCCTCGATTCGATTGAGGGCACCTGGGCGCGCGTCGACCTCGACACGCGGACTGCCCACGTCCTCTCGAAGCAGCCTGTCGACCTCGACGCCTATAGGGAAGTGGTCTCGGAGGCAGGCTACCGCGTCATCTCCTAGGCACACCCGTCAAAGGTGGACGTCGGCTTGGTCGTCGGACTTGGGATGCGGGCCGCAGACGCCTGAGGGGCAGCGGGCGCTTGAGGAGCGACGTGCCTAGGTAAGAGGCGCCATGGGCATCTCCTCGTAGATGAGGTGGTACTTCTCCTCCACAAGGGCCAGGAAGTCGGCGGGGGTGATGGCAGGGACGGCCGAGCGCTCGAAGCCCTCCACGCTGCGGGTAAGGATGTAGTCGGCACCCACCTTCTGTGCCGCCCTACTTACGACGCAGTCCTCGAAGTCTTTCCAGCCCTGCTCTGCTGCCCAGCGGATGTCCTCCCCATCTATGGCGCATGTCTTGACCAGGGAAAGGCATTCGATGATTGATCTCTGTACCGTCTTGCTGCTCATCTGCTTTCGTGCAACATAGAAGATGTCCGCGTATGACTTGGCGGACATCCATAGCTCCGCATCGCGAAAGCAGCTCATGACATAAACCCTTTTCCAGTCCTCGACAAAGGGCTGTCTCGTCTCGAAGAAGTCGAGCAGGACGTTAGTATCAACCAAGAGCTTCATAGTCAGCCCGCTTTCCTTCGGCGATGATTTCCTTGTAGTCGTGAGGGTCCCAGCCCCCGACAGGCGTGGGTAGTGCCACAGCCGCAAATGCGGCCTCGATCTGCGCCCGGATCTCTGGCGTGATGATGCGTACGGTCTTCTGGGGCTCCCCTCCTGCTGCGGGAGCGGAAGGCTCCTGGTCGGGCAGTGACTCATGTCTCAGCACGTAGTCGTAGGCTGCGTTCACGAGCTTCGTGGGGCTCGAACCGATGCGCTTCAGAATGGCGTTTCCCTGGTTGCGAACCTCGACGGGCACGCGCGCGGTGACCATGGCGTCCATTGCAGCTCCTCTCCTCTATTTTATGGTAATATTGTAATACAGAAGAGAAGGCAAGAGCTGTTTTTCTGTGGGCTTTCTGCTGGTTCGCTCAGGTGAGGGACATGAGCTCGATGGCGACGCAGGCAAGCACGACGACTACGATTGCCCAAATGAACCATCTCGCCACGACGAGGAGGCGCGCCCAGAGGGGGAGCGGGAGTCGGCGGGAACGGATGGGCCTCTCCTCTTGGAGCTTCGCCCTGCTCGATTCGATCTGCTGCCGATCCTCCTCGAGCATCTCGCTCCACCAAGAGCTGCCCTCGACGGGCTTCCAGGGTTCCTTCCAATTGGTGCCCGGCAACATGCCGACCGCCTCCTCGTGCGACGGGGCTACAGGGACGTGTCCGTCTTGCCAATCATGATGTTGAGGATCTCGACGTCGGTTGGGTGCATGCCCACGCGTCCCACATAGCCCATGGACCGGATGGTCTCCTCGGCGTCCTTGCCCACCAGGCCGTCGCCCGCGAGGAAGTTGTCGTCCGCGAGCGCCATGTCGCAACCCAGTATCGCCGCGTCGACGGCAGCCGATATCTTTGCCGCGCAGCTGGGCTTGGCACCGTCGCAGACGATGCCGCCCACGTTGGCCAGGGTGTTCACGATGGTCGCCTCGAACTGCGCGAAGCTCCCGCCGCGCAGGTAGCAGATGCCGGCGCCGGCGCCACAGGCCGCACTCACCGCGCCGCAGAAGGCGCTCAGCTCGCCGATGAAGTACTTGACGTGCACGGCCACGAGGTCCGAGAGCGCGACGGCGCGGACCAGCGTCTCGTGGTCGCTCCAGAGCTCGTGGGCGTATTCGAGCACGGGCTGCGAGCAGGTGATCCCCTGGTTTCCGCTGCCACAGCAGATGGTGACGGGAAGGGGGCAGCCGCTCATGCGGGCGTCCGACCCCGCAGCGGCGGTCGCGCGGGCCTTGCACGAGATGTCGTTGGGACGGCTCGCGAGCAGCGTGGAGCCGATGTTCGCGCCCCAGCGGTCCTCGAGCCCCGCCTTCGAGATGGTCTGGTTGGTCTCTATCTGTCCGCTGATCAGCTCGTCCACGTCAGACAGCTCGAGCTCGTGGGCGAAGTCCCAGACGGACCTGAGCGAGAGCGCCGAGCGGTCTGCCGCAGGCCTCTCGCCTGCGTCCTCACCCGGTCCCCCCGAGGTGGTCGCCACGCCCGTCGCCACCCCGTCAAGGGAGAGCTCGCAGACGTTGGTGTGGCGCTCCTCGATGCAGGCGGCGGCCTCGTGGCCCTGGCCGAGGGCGACCACGCGGACGTAGAGGTTGGGCACGCCCTCCGCGAGCTCGACCTCGCAGCGGCCATCCTCGACGAGGGAGCGCGCGTCCCGGCGGTCCTGCTCGCTCACGCTCTGGAGCACCTCGAGCGAGCCGTCGGGGTCCCCACCCATGGCGCCGAGGGCGGCTGCTGCTTCGATGCCGCGCATGCCGCCGGAGTTGGGCACGGTGACGCTCTTCACGTTCTTGATGATGTTGCCGCTGCAGGCGACCCTCAGGCGCTCGGGGCGCTGCCCTAGCGTGCGGGTTGCGAGGGCGGCCGCGAGGGCAACGGCGATGGGCTCGGTGCAGCCCAGCGCGCAGACGAGCTCCTCGTTGAGGATGGCGACGTGGTTGAGGTACGAGCTTCGGTCCATGCGGGTCTCCAGCTAGGATGGGCGTGCGCGTCTTGACAGGATGCACTGTATATCATGTGCGAACGTGCGGGCGGGCCAGAAAAACTGTGCGCACGCTGGCTCCGAATTGTGAAGGCGAACGGCAAAGGGCCAGCTGCCGTGGGACCGTCAAGAGTCCCGTGCGCAGACCTTAGCGGTGACCCTCGTCCTCGGCGTCAAGTCGCGCCACGAGCTCGCCCAGCTCGTCCGCGAGCTTGCCGATGCTCCCGCGCCAGACGGCGGCCCTGGGCCAGCCGTGGCCCACGTATGCGGTGCGCAGGCCGATGTCGGGGCGGGGGATGTCGCGCCCGGCGTCGTTGCCCACCATGAGGCACTCCTCGGGGACGAAGCCCAGGCTGGCTATGAACTCCTGGTAGTAGCGGGCGCTCGGCTTGGAGCGACGGGAGTTCTCGAGGGTGGAGACGAGGCCGAAGTCGATGTCGTCCAGTCCCGCCCATCTCAGGCGTGCGCTGTCCACCGCGGGCGAGAAGACCGGGTTGGTGGCCAGGGCCACGGTGTATCCCAGCTCCTGCGCGCGCCTGACGCAGCGGCGCGCGCCCGGGCGCGGCCTGGCCTGGGTGACCCCATCGCGCAGGTGGTCGATCCACTCCCCCTCGAGGCAGTCGATGGCACCCCTGACCGCCGGGTCATCCAGCGGCACGCTCGAGAGGCGCAGGTAGGTCTTGTCGAAGAGCTCGCGTCCCGTGAGGTCGTCCTGGCGCGTGGCGGAGTCCACCGCGAGGTAGCAGCGCGAGAGCCAGGCATAGGCCACGGGCACGGGAGTGCGGCCTATGCGTGCGAGCACGCGCGCCTCCGCCCAGAGGTAGCGGGCGATGAAGGCGCTGAGGTTGATGTCGAGCAGGGTGTTGTCCAGGTCGAAGAGGACGGCCTTGATCATGAGGGGGCAGCTCCCTTCCGTCATTGCTGGCCCTAGCTTACCCACCCGGTCGCCTGGGGCCGCCGGGCATCGGGCATGACTCGTGGAAATACAGATTTAAGCTCGCGAACCTTGAAATGCCCCATCTTGTCAAGGTATTCTGTCCAACGTGTGGCAAGGTGCCGCACGACTGTATCTGTCGGCCCCCGAGAGCATGTAAGTTCCCGATTGCGCGACGCACCAGCAGAGCGCCCTAGGCAGCGATCATGTAGATCGGGGCCCCGTTTTCGAAAGGGGTCCACCTTTGAGTGAGATTCAGAACTCGTCCATCTTCTCCCTGGATGACGTCTCAGACGAGGAGATGAACAGCCTCATCGACGGTACCATCACCGACTTCGATGAGGGCGATCTTGTGACGGGCACCGTCGTCAAGATCGAGCACGATGAGGTTCTGCTGGACATCGGGTTCAAGTCCGAGGGCGTCATTCCCTCTCGCGAGCTCTCCATCCGCAAGGACATCAACCCCGAGGACGTCGTCGCCCTGGGCGACGGCATCGAGGCCCTGGTCCTTCAGAAGGAGGACAAGGAGGGTCGCCTGATCCTCTCCAAGAAGCGTGCCGAGTACGAGCGTGCCTGGAACCGCGTCGAGGAGAAGTTCAACGCCGGCGAGAACGTCGAGGGCGAGGTCATCGAGGTCGTCAAGGGCGGCCTGATCCTGGACATCGGCCTGCGCGGCTTCCTGCCCGCCTCCCTGGTCGACCTCCGTCGCGTCAAGGACCTCAACGCCTTCCTGGGCACCCGCATCGAGGCTCGCGTCATCGAGATGGACCGCAACCGCAACAACGTCGTCCTCTCCCGTCGCGTCGTGCTTGAGGAGGCCCGCAAGGCCGAGCGCTCCGAGATCCTCTCGAAGCTCCAGCCTGGCATGCGCCTCAAGGGCTCCGTCTCGTCCATCGTGGACTTCGGCGCCTTCGTGGACCTGGGCGGCATCGACGGCCTGATCCACATCTCCGAGCTCTCCTGGAACCACGTCAACCACCCCTCCGAGGTCGTCAAGGTCGGCCAGGAGGTCGAGGTGCAGGTCCTGGACGTCGACCTCAACCGCGAGCGCATCTCGCTGGGCCTCAAGCAGACCACCGAGGATCCCTGGAGGACCCTGGTCAAGAAGTATCCCGTGGGCGCCATCGTCGAGGGCACCGTCACCAAGCTCGTCACCTTCGGCGCCTTCGTCGACCTGGGCAACGGCGTCGAGGGCCTGGTCCACATCTCCGAGATGGCCAAGCAGCACGTCGACGCTCCCGCGCAGGTTTGTGCCGTGGGCGATACCGTGCAGGTCAAGGTCATGGAGATTGACCTCGACCGTCGTCGCATCTCCCTGTCCATGAAGTCCGCCGCCGAGACCCTGGGCGTCGAGGTCGAGGTCAAGCCCCTCGACAAGCCCGAGGATGACGACGAGGAGGCTCCCGTCGAGGAGTAGCCTCCTGGCTCTTGCCTGCTTTGCCGTTGACGGGGTCGCCTTCGGGCGGCCCCGTTTTTTGCGGGAGACCGGGGAGAGGGGGTGCGCATGACCCGCTCCGGTGCCGTGGGATGGCGTCTGCGCTATCCTATGGGTTTGTGGTGCGCGTTGTCGGGCGTGCGGGAATATTGCGTCTGCGAACGGGCATCCTGAAAGGGACAGGCGCCCAGCGGGCGGGTCCCGACGGGGGATTCACGAAGCGAGAAGGGGTACGTGATGGCTAACGCCAATCTTAACAGGAAGGCCGCGGAGTTCATGCGTGGTCGCAATGGGGCCGACGAGCTCGCAGTCTGCGCCGGGCTTCTCGCCCTCGTCCTCGCCGTCGTCAACATCTTCGCGCGCCAGGTCTGGCTCACCGTGGTCGTCGTCCTCCTTGTCGCCTATGCCGTGTTCAGGATCGTCTCCCCTGATGTGGCCGCCCGTCGCAAGGAGAACGAGGCCGTGATGGAGCGTCTCGGGCCGGCCCGCCTGTGGCTGCGCAACCCCCCCGCTGCCCTGAAGGAGAGCCGCGAGTACAAGCATGCCCGCTGCCCGCGCTGCAACCAGGTGGTGCGCGTGCCGCGCGGCAAGGGACTGGTCAGGGTCACCTGCCCTCGCTGCGGGGAGAAGTTCGAGCTGCGCTCCTAGCCTTCACGAGCAATCTGTCGGCACCCCAGGCGCGGTCGGATTCGTCCGGCCGCGCCTGGCTTGTGCGGATGGGGTCGTCGGCAGCCAGCGATTTGATGGAAGCGAGAAGGGCGTCCCACCGTCATGCGATGATGGATGCCCGACGGACGGAAGAGGGGAGGGGTCATGTACGTGGTGTTTCTGGCGGGCGGCATCGCATCGGGCAAGTCGACCGTCACCCGTCTCCTTGCGGCCCGCGGGGCACGCGTGATCGACCTCGACCAGCTGTCTCGTGACGTCCTGGCTCCAGGCGAGCCGTGCCTCGTGGAGGTCGCGGCCACCTTCGGGGCCGACCTGCTCGATCCCGTGACGGGAGAGCTCGACCGAGGGCTCCTGGCCCGTCGCGCGTTTGCAACGCCCGAGGGGACGTCCCGCCTCGAGGCCATCGAGCTCCCGCACATCAAGTCCCGCCTGGGTCGGCTCCTCGACGAGGCCAGGGCCGAGGCGGCGCCTCCCACCTGCGTCGTGGTGGAGGTGCCCCTGCTCGACCGCGTCCAGGACCTGCTTGCGCTTGCCGACGAGGTCCTGGTGGTGAGCTGTCCCGCTCCGACCAGGCTCGAGCGCGCGGTGGCACGCGGCATGGGCCGGGCGGACGCCGCAGCCCGCATGGCGCTGCAGCCCACGGACGAGTACCTTTCCGCCCACTGTGACGTCGAGCTCGCAAACGACTCGGACGAGGAGGGGCTTGCGGCAAAGGTCGATGCGTGGTGGACGGAGCATGCGTCACGCTCATGGGCTCCCGCCCCAAGGAGGGGAGGGCCTGATGCGCCACGAGCGCTTCTTTAGGTGGTTCAGGACCCTTCCCATCCTCGCGATGCTCGCGGTCTGCGCGCTCACCTTCGCCGCTGACCTCGCGCCCAGGCAGGTCGTGAGGCAGCTGCTCTTCCCCGTGAGCCATGCGAGCCAGATTAACGAGTCCTCGAGCAGGCATGGGGTCGATCCCTACCTGACCTGTGCCGTCATCAAGTGCGAATCGGGCTGGAACGCCGACGCGAGCTCGTCCGCGGGGGCGGTGGGGCTCATGCAGCTCCTGCCCGCCACCGCAAGCGAGATGGCGCGCCTGGGGCTCGTCGACTCCTCGCGCTACGACCCCAGCGAGCTCACCGACCCAGCGACGAACATCGAGTACGGCACGGCATACCTAGCCTACCTGCAGAAGGCGCTGGGAAGCCGCGACGAGGTCATCGCCGCCTACAACGCGGGGGTGGGCAACGTCCAGGGCTGGCTCAGCGGCGGGGGAGAGATCTCGTCCAAGATCGAGTATGCCGAGACCGCCGCCTACCTGGTGCGCGTGAACGACGCCTACGACCGCTACCAGGAGCTGTACCCTGAGGGAGTGAGCGACTCCTCCCTCGCGCTCTCCTGACGGTCGGGGCCCTTGCCCGCCCGTGGGACGGCGTCCGGCCCGGTACCCCTGGGCACATGCTGCTGCGGAGGTGCCGCCGAATGTGGGTACACTTGTTCCTGTGAGCAGACGGCGGGCAGTGCGCCCGCGAGGGAGGGGCAGCCATGCCGCAGGAGCAGAAGCCGCGCACGTTCGTCTCTGACGAGGGGCAGACCATAAGCTACGAGCCCCTTGCCGGGACGGCGGAGGCCAAGGAGCGCTTCGGCGCCGAGCTCAAGCGCTTCGGCTTGGAGCACGGTGACGAGCGGCTAGAGGTCGTCTCTCCCTTCGAGCCCGCAGGTGACCAGCCCCAAGCCATCAAGAAGCTCAGCGAGGGCATCGAGCGGGGCCTGCGCTACCAGACGCTGCTGGGCGTCACCGGGTCGGGCAAGACCTTCTCCATGGCGAAGACCATCGAGGCGGTGCAGAAGCCCACGCTGATCATGGAACCCAACAAGACCCTCGCCGCCCAGGTGGCGAGCGAGATGAAGGAGCTCTTCCCCAACAACGCCGTCGTATACTTCGTGAGCTACTACGACTACTACCAGCCCGAGGCCTACGTCCCGCAGTCAGACACCTACATAGAGAAAGACGCCTCCATCAACGAGGAGGTGGAGAAGCTACGTCACCAGGCCACTTCGAGCCTCCTCAGCCGTCGGGACGTGATCGTGGTCGCGTCGGTGAGCTGCATCTACGGCATCGGCAGCCCGCAGGACTATGCGGGCCTCGCCCCCAACGTGGACAAGTCGCAGCCCCTGGAGCGCGACGACCTCATACGCGAGCTCATCGACATCCAGTACGACCGCAACGACTACGACCTCGCCCGTGGCAGCTTCCGCGTGCGCGGCGACACCGTGGACGTGTACCCGCCCTATGCGGAGAACCCCCTGCGCGTGAGCTTCTTCGGTGACGAGGTCGAGCTCATAGCCGAGATAGACAACGTGACGGGCGAGGTGGTGCGTGAGTACGACGCCATCCCCATCTGGCCCGCCTCCCACTACGTGACGGAGCGGCCCAAGGTGGCGCACGCGCTCAAGACCATCAGCGAGGAGCTGGAGGGGCGCGTGGCGGAGCTCAAGGCCAACGACATGCTGCTCGAGGCGCAGAGGCTCTCGCAACGCACGGCCTACGACCTCGAGATGCTCGAGACCATGGGCTATTGCTCGGGTATCGAGAACTACTCACGTCACATGGACGGCCGCTCGGCGGGCGAGCCCCCCTACACGCTGATCGACTACTTCCCCCGCGACATGCTCTGCATCATCGACGAGTCGCACGTCACGGTCCCGCAGATCCGCGGCATGTACGAGGGCGACCGCGCGCGCAAGATAACCCTGGTGGACCACGGGTTCCGCCTGCCCTCGGCGCTGGACAACCGCCCGTTGCGCTTCGACGAGTTCGAACGGCGCATCCCCCAGTTCGTCTACGTGTCCGCCACGCCGGGCGACTACGAGGAGGGCGTGAGCCAGCAGGAGGTCGAGCAGGTCATCAGGCCGACGGGGCTCTTGGACCCCGAGGTCGAGCTCAGGCCCGTCCGCGGCCAGATCGACGACCTCCTGGACGAGATTCGCGAGCGCACCGCCCGCAAGGAGCGCGTGCTGGTCACCACGCTCACCAAGCGCATGGCCGAGGACCTCACCGATCACCTGCTGGATGCCGGCGTCAAGGTCAACTACATGCACTCCGACACGGCGACCCTCGACCGCATAGAGATCATCCGCGACCTGCGCCTGGGCAAGATCGACGTCTTGGTGGGCATTAACCTGTTGCGCGAGGGCCTGGACATCCCCGAGGTCTCGCTCGTGGCCATCCTGGATGCCGACAAGGAGGGCTTCCTGCGCAACCGCCGCTCCCTCATCCAGACCATGGGTCGTGCCGCGCGCAACGCCCAGGGCAAGGTCATCATGTACGCGGACTCCGTGACCGACTCCATGCGCGTCGCCATGGACGAGACTGCCCGCCGCCGCGGCATACAGCAGGCCTTCAATGCCGAGCACGGCATCACCCCCAAGACCATCAACAAGTCCATCACCGACGTGAAGGGCTTCATCGACGAGGCGTCACGGACCCTGGACGACAAGTCGCGCATGAACGGGGAGTTCTTCACGGCGGCAGGGGAGGCGGGTGTCTCGGCGGACACCCCGGAGGGGCGCGAGGCAGTCGCGGACGCCGTGGCCGAGGAGCTGTCGGGCCTGCCCAAGGACGAGCTCGCGCGCGTGCTGGGGGCACTTGAGGACGAGATGATCCAGGCTTCCGCGGACATGGACTTCGAGCGTGCGGCGGTGCTTCGCGACCAGGTGGTGGCCCTGAGGGCGCGGCTTGAGGGTGCGAGCGCGGAGGACGTCATCGCGCGCCTCAAGGCAACGGATCGCAAGGGCAGCGCCCACGCCACGAGGCGGAGGTACAAGCCGCGCAAGCACTGATGTGAAAGAGACGCCTCCATCTCTTGGCTTCTCCTCTGGGAGAGCTCAGATGGTAGCTCGCTGCAAGATTACATATGTGTTCCGTGCCGCCGCTCGTCATCTGCGCGATGAGTCTTGATGTGCATGGTCTGTCGGATACGGACTACGATACTCATTCCCACGAGCATCGACTGTTCTGGTACGAGCGAGAAACTCTTTTACACCGACGCATTTTCTTTCCTGTTCTCCGTCGTACCCTTCCGCTTGTCAAGGTAGAGGAGGCTATTTCTCACTGAGCGTTAGCTTGTGCTCGGGTTCGATGAGGTCCTCCATGCTGCATCCGAGCACACGCGATAGCTTGAGAATCGAGAGCGCCTGGCCCTTATTGATGTCTTTCTTCCGTTGCTCGTATTGTTGTATGGATCTCAGGGACACGCCAGAGAGTCTCGCGAGGTCCGTCTGTGTGATGGATTTCTGCAGCCGCCGGATAGCGAGCTGTGTCTGGTCGTGGTGCCTGGTCGTGCGGCAGATGATTTCTTGTAGGCATTTCTCAATATCTTGCTCGCCGAGCTCATTGTGAAGCCTGCGTAATCTCTCAAGGGGAAGCGTCTTCGGGAGCGTGGCAAAGGAGTCTCCCGACGCCTCGTGGTAGCGCAGTACGATCTGCCCGCACCATCTGGCAAAGTGCTCCCGTTCTTTCGATATACGAGGAGTGTCCTGAATCATGAGGTCAAGGTTACTGCCGGCGTCATCCCTGAGTGCCAGGACGAGTTCTATGCCCGAGGCATAGCCGAAGCTTCTTTTGCCCCTTGGAGAGTAGCGGGCTGCGATTTCCGAGTTGCAGAACTCAGGATAGAAGGTTACAAGCCCTCCGGGGAGGTATCGATCTGCGAACTCGAAGGCCCTTCCCAGGAGGCTCGCATCAGTGGCAAGGTGCCTGTTCTCGTTCTCTTCTGCCATGCCTTACCTCCTGCCGCAAGTGTTGAAAATATGGAAGAACTGTGGTGTATAGACCTTTCACCGAAAGCGCATTCTCCCAGACCTTTTGGGTTTTCATGACCCACGCGAGCAAGCTAGACCTAATGGGATAGCTAACTCTGTGGAGATAGTACTCCCCACAAGCATGGTTAGAGATTGGTCCTTCCTCAAGCGGCGCGGCTCACCTCACATCTCGTTTGAAGACTAGCTCCCCTTTTTTGGAGTTTACGCTCGCGGATGAGGGGGCTGCGGAACTACCCCTGCTGTCGTAGACATTGACAGAGGTCAGGAGACGTAGCGTCCTGACACGAGCAAACAGGCAGTTCGAAGGTGCGGAAGAAAAGAGGAAACATGGAAGTACTCCAAGTGGTGCTGATTCTCGCCGTATTTATCGGTGGCGTTGCGCTCATGATGACGAAAAAGCTCCCGGCAATCCTTGCGCTGCCCTGCATGGGAGTCCTCATTGCGGCAATTGCCGGCGTACCGTTCGCGCTGCCTGCGGGTGCCGACCCCACCAAGGACCAGTCAATCACCACCTACGTGATCGCTTCCGGAGCCACCAAGCTCATGTCGACGATTTCGGTGACCATCTTTGGTGCGATCTTCGCGAAGGTCGTCCAGAAGGAGGGCATCTCTGACGCTATCATCCGCAAGGCCGCCGAGATGGCCGGTGACAAGCCAGTCGCCATCGCCATTGCGCTGACCGCGGCGACTGCGATCATCTTCACTGCAATGAGCGGTGCCGGACCCGTGATTATGGTCGCCCAGATCGCTGTTCCGCTGTTCCTCTCCGCTGGCATCGAACCTGTTGTCGCCGCGTCGCTCGTACTGTTGGGCCTCAACATGGGCCTGCTCTTCAACGTATCCCAGTATCAGCTCTACGTTGACACCATCGGCATGAGCATGGATACCATCACGTCTACCTCCGTGGTCATGGGCATCGTGTGCGTTGTCGTGACCCTCGCCTACATCCTTGTGAATGTCAGACGCGACGCCAAGGCGAGCGCCTGGGCCATGAGCGTCAGCACTGGTGCTAAGAAGGTCAGCCCCGTTGCCCTCGTAATGCCGCTTGTGCCCATCGTCCTCGTGTTCTTCCTCAAGTGGAACGCCGAGACCTCGCTGCTGGTGACCATCGTCGCGACGGTCCTCATCTCTGGTCCTCGAGATGCCGTGCAGGTGCTCTCGAGCTCCGTCGTTGAGGGAATCAAGGACGTTGCTGGCGTCATTGGCCTCATGATTGGCATCGGCATCCTGCTGAACGGCGTGTCCGCGACGGCGACCTCTGCACTCATGCAGCCGATCATTAGCAAGATCCTCCCGTCCAACCCCATCGTGTACGTCCTCGTGTTCACCGTTCTCTCGCCTCTTGCCCTGTACCGTGGCCCGCTTAACATGTATGGCCTTGGATCCGGCCTTGCGAAGATCTTTGCGGCAGCTGGCATACTCTCCGCTCCTGCAGTGGGCATGGCCCTGAGATCCACGAGCGTTGTCCAGTGCGTTGCCGACCCGACCAACACGCAGAACGTGATCGTTGCCGACTACGCGAGCGTGGACGTCAACGACATTCTCAAGTCGACGCTGCCTTACACCATGGTCATGGCACTCTGCATCCTTGTCTATACGGCCGTCGTCCTCTTCTAGCGGGTGCGGCACTCATGGGGTGGCCCCTTTCTTGGGACCACTCCAGCACGAATCGACTCGAGGCACGTAAGGAAGGCACATGGCCGACAGGAAAGTACGCATTGGCATCGACGTGGGCGGCACCTTCACGGATGCGGTCGTCCTCGATGATGAGACCTATGAGGTCATCGCGAAGGAGAAGGTCCCCACCACGCACCACGACCCCAGGGGCGTGGCCGCCGGCATCGTCCAGACGATTGCCGATGTGCTCAGGAATAACGACATCTCACCTGAGGACGTGACTTTCATTGCGCATGGGACGACCCAGGCGACTAATGCCCTCCTCGAAGGCGACGTAGCGAAGGTGGGCATCGTGGGCATGGGTGCCGGAGGCCTTGTCGGTCGTGCTGACGGCGAGACGACCGTAGGCAACATTAAGCTTGCCCCTGACAAGTATCTGGAGACGGAGCACGAGTTCATTGACTCGTCGAATCTGGATGACAGCTCCATGCGTCAGGCGGTCAAACTCTTGCGTGACAAGGGCTGTGAGGTGATTGTCGCCTCTGAGAGCTATTCGGTGGACGATTCCACCAACGAGCGCAGGCTCATCAGCATTGCCGACCAAGAGGGCGTAGTCGCCACTGGTGGCTACGAGATTTCGCAGCTCTATGGACTACAGGCACGCACCCGCACTGCCGCGGTCAACGCGGCGCTCATTCCACGCATGATGGAGACGGCCAATATGACCGAGGGTGCCGTAAAGGACGTGGGTATCACGCGCCCCCTCATGATTATGCGCTGCGACGGCGGCGTCATGAGCATCGACGAAGTGCGCAAGCGTCCCATCCTCACCATGCTCTCGGGTCTCGCAGCCGGCGTTGCTGGCGCCCTTATGTACGAGAAGGTTACGGACGGCATCTTCCTTGAGGCTGGTGGCACTTCCACGGATATTTCCGTCATCAAGGACGGGAAGGTAATGATCAAGAACGCCGAGGTGGGCGGGCACAAGCTCTATCTCACCTCTCTTGATGTACGTACGCTTGGCATTGCGGGTGGTTCCATGATTAGGGTGGTGGATGGGCACCTTTCTGACGTGGGGCCGCGCTCCGCACACATTGCCGATCTTGACTACGAGGTGTTCGCCCGTCCCGAGGACATGCTTTCTCCCGCGGTGGAGCTCGTGGCGCCACTACCGGATGATGAGGCCAACTACGTTTCGATTTCCTGCGGGGGTGGAAAGTCCTTCGCGCTTACGCTTACGGGAGCGGCCAACGTGCTTGGCTACGTGCCAGAAGGCGATTATGCTGCCGGCAACGTCGAGGTGGCGCGTCTGGCCTGGGGTGCTTTGGCGGAGCAACTAGGTACGAGCGTGGATGGGCTTTGCCATCAGGTAGTGGACATTGCTACGGCGAAGGTCGAGGCCATCGTCTCGCAGCTCGTCACCGAGTATTCACTCAACCCCAACCTCACGAGCCTGGTGGGTGGCGGCGGCTCAGCTGCAGTCGTGGCGCCTGCACTGGGCAAGCGTATGGGCATTCGCCATCGTCTGGCACACAACGCTCCGTACATCTCCACTATCGGCGTGGCTCTTGCCCTCGTGCGCGAGCAGATTGAGCGCAACGTGGCGAATCCTAGTGACGAAGATGTACGACGTATCCGCCATGATGTCATGGAGGCGGTCACCCGCGCGGGTGCTGATGAGCGCACGGTAGACATCTCCGTGGAAATTGATTCGCAACGTAACATCCTTCGCGCTACGGCGACTGGGGCAACCGAACTCAGGACCAAGGACCGCGTGCAGAGGTCAAAAACTGACGACGAACTCAAGGCCATCGTCGCCGAGGCGTTGGGCATTCCTGTAGGTGACGTGAGCACCTTGTGTGTCCAGGGACGCTGGCATGTGCTCTCAGGAACCCTGCAAAAGAAGTCGTTCTTCGGCCTCATCTCTTCCAAACGAGAGGTCGTGCGCGTGCTCGACGAGGATGGCGTCATTCGCCTGCAGCGCAATGACGCGCGTGTGCTCCAGTTCACCCGTTCGGAGCTGCAGGGTTCGTTCGCACGCTTTGTGAGCGATATGACGAGGTACAGTGACGCGGGTGAGACGCTACCGAAGACCTTCCTGTTCTTCGGCCAGAAGATGAGTGACCTCTCGGGTGTCCTCAATATGGAGCAGCTTCTGAGCCTGGCAGAGATGGAGCTCGAGTTCGTGGCCAGTGATGAGACCATCATTGCTGTTGCCGCACGGGACTAGAGACCATGCTTGCGGCGCTGTACGAAAACCCGTCTGACGCTGCTCGCGAGCTGCTCGGGTCCTCGGACGAGCTGTGCGCAGCGCTCGAATTCTTGAAGGACCCGCTTGCATCCCAGCTTTCTGACGAGGAGGAGAGGGCCTGTGTTCGCGATGCTATGGAGGCGGGCCATGAGGCTGCTTGCCAATGGGTGGGGAATGACCTGCTCAGCACGCTTGCAGAGCATGGCTTCTTTTTACGGCAGATTGAGACGGGTGTGGTGGACACTACCGTGCGAAACCGCATACAAGCACGGCTGGTATGCCAGAAAGATGGCGGCACGCTTGACCTGTTCATGCCCCAGCTGCGGCACAAGAGCGAGGTGCTTGCTGCGCTATGTGGTGACGGTATGCCCAAGGACACCCTTTCCTGGCTCATCGACCTGCACATTGCTCACGAGTTCTTTCATTACCTCGAGCATCGCGAGGGGAGGAGCGTAGGCATGCGCATGCGTCCAGTGTGCATGCAGGGTCTCCTGCGTGTTAGGAGTCGACACTTGTCGTCGCCGAGCGAGGTTGCGGCTCATGCCTTTGCCTACGACATGGCAAGTGGTCCCGTGAGGCCGACAGCGAGCGACTATCTCGTGCTGTTGGCAGATGGTGCCATGACCGGCACCGAGGTGGTCGAACTGGTGGCTTCGGCACGACGGTTTGTCAAAGGGGGCTCTCATGAACGTGCAGAAAGACGTTGTTGAGGCACGGCTTCTTGGCCATTGGGACACCGTGGTCGTTGGTGGAGGCACTGCAGGGGCAAGCGTTGCTGCGAGCGCGGCACGGGAAGGAAATTCCACGCTCGTCGTTGAGGCCGGCTCCGTTCTGGGAGGCTCAATGACACGAGCGTTGGTCTCCCCGATGATGCCGTCCTTCGTACCGGGGCACGGACAAAACCTCACCCTCATCGAGGAGGGTCTTCGCGCATGCGGCCTTGAAACGCGTGAGCTTAATGCCTCGATGGGATATGTCTGGCATAACCCAGACGCGATGTCGAGCGTACTTGATGATCTGGTGAGTGATGCTGGAGCCCAGGTGCTGTTTGGCGCCAGCCTCGCAGGCGTGAAAGTGGAGGGCGTTCGCATCGTCTCCATTTGCGCAGGCTGCCCTGAGGGGTTCGTGCGCATCGAGGCGGACCAGTTCGTCGATGCGACGGGTGATGCCCTGCTGTCGAGGATGGCAGGAGTTCCCTGCGACAGGGGAGATAGCCTGGGACACAACCAGATGTCATCCCTGCGCTTCGAGATGGCCGGCATCGACATCGACGCCTATCGTGCCTATTGCCTTTCACTCGGAGACCATTTCTCACCGCTTGTTGACGGCTACTTTTGGGAGTCTGCCATGGTGGTGGCTAAGGGCTTCAAGCTCGAGCCACTGTTCAGGAAAGGCGTCGAAAAGGGATTGCTCAAGGAGGAAGACCTCGTCTACTATCAGTGCTTCTCGCTTCCTGGCATGCCAGGTTGCATGGCCTTCAACTGTCCTCATCTCACTGGTCTGAAGAATAATGAGAGCACCCTTGATCGTTCGAATGCGCTTATTGAGGGTCGCAGAAAGATAAGGCGTCTCGTAGACTTCCTGACGAAGATGATGCCCGGCTTCGAGCATGCCTTTCTTATTCGCACGGCGGACATGTTGGGCGTGAGGGAGTCATGGCGCGTGCATGGTACCTACACATTCACCGAGGAGGACTATCTCGCACGAAGGCGCTTCGACGATGCCGTGGCGAGGGGTGACTGGTACATCGATGTGCATTCGGTCTCGCGTGGTCTTGTGCACATGGATAAGTACGAACGGGGAGAGTTCTATGAGATTCCCTATCGCTGTCTCACCAACGAGGCCATAGAAAACATGTTGACCGTGGGCCGTTGCATCTCTACGTCGTTTTTGGCACAGGCGAGCGTACGTATACAGCCGACAGTAATTGATACGGGAGATCGTGCTGGTGTCGCGTGCGCCTTGGCAAAACGTGAGGGTGTCACGCTCTCATGTTTCGAGCCTAGGAACCTCATTGAGCCATGATGCGTGACCCATCGTTCACGTGGGCGGAAGGGCATGCTATTCTTTCCTTACACGAGTGTGGAAGGAGAGCCTCATGTCCGCCAAGGTAGTCGTCGCGTGTGGTCACGGAATCGCAACTTCGCACATGGTCGCCCAGAAGGTGGCCAAGCTGCTCGCTGCCGAGGGCGTCGAGGCAAACGTCGTTGCCGTCGACATGGACTCTCTGGCAGAGCAGCTCAAGGACGCCGACGCCTACATCCCCGTGGTGAAGACCGAGGAGGAGCTTGACGTCCCTACCTTCAACGGTGTCGCCTTCGTTACGGGCATGGGCCAGGACGAGGAGCTCAAGCGCCTGATCGAGGCCATCAGGGACAAGTAGCTCGCGGCTAAGAGAAGAGAATCGGGCCGACCGGCGGGAAATTCCCGCCGGTCGGCCCCTTGCGTCGCAAGTCATTTGTTCCACGCTATTCCATGCCGCAGGCGCCATGCCGCACGCCTTTGACCTCCGCCACCCTTCGGGGGCAACGTCAGCCCAGCATTCTGCCCGCCACGGTGACGGCGACCATCACCACCACGGCGACCAGCACCACCAGACCGACGTTTGCCTGTGAGGCACCCAGCTCGCGCATGGAGTCCCTCACCGACTCGTGCCACCTCTCGGTCTTCCTCTGCTCCTCGGGGCTTGCGGCCGAGCGGTCGACCCTGACCTCCCGCATCTTGAGCCACCCCCCATTCACGCGAACCGTTCTCGCTTGGGGTTGGTCTACCCACGGCAACACCCCGACGATGGGATTTCGCTCCAAAAGGAGGCAAACCCTCCGCAGGTGGCGATGGGGGAGGCGGGAGAGAACCCTGGGACGTAGGGGGTCCCTCTCCGTCGCCCTACGCCAGGCTCCCCACCAGCGCCTCGGCCACGCGCAGTCCGTCCGTGGCCGCGCTCATGATGCCGCCCGCATAGCCCGCGCCCTCGCCGCAGGGCCAGAGGCCGGGAGTCGAGGTGGACTGGAGGTTCTCTCCCCTGGTGATGCGGACGGGAGAGCTCGAGCGGCTCTCGACCCCCGTGAGCACGGCGTCGGCGAGCGAGAAGCCGTGCAGCTGGTGGTCCATGGCAGGTATCGCCGCGCGCAGGGTCTTTGTCACGTAGTCGGGAAGGCAGCACGAGACGTCGCCCCAGGCCACGCCGCGGGGGTAGGTGGGCCGCACCTCCCCGCCGGCGGAGGAGGGGACGCCCTGCAGGAAGTCTCCCACCAGCTGGGCGGGCGCCACGTACGCGCCGCCTCCCGCCGAAAATGCCGCTCGCTCGCACTGGCGCTGGAGTCCCACGCCGGCGAGGACGTCGTCCCCGGGCAGGTCCTCGGGGAAGACGTTGGCGAGGAGCCCCGAGTTCGCGTTGGTGCCCGCGCGGTCCGAGAGGCTCATGCCGTTGGTCACCACGCCGCCCGGCTCGCTCGCGGCGGCAACGACGTATCCGCCGGGACACATGCAGAACGAGAAGGCGCTGCGCCCGGAGTCCAGGTGGGCGACCAGCTTGTAGGGGGCGGCGCCCAGGGCGGGGTGCCCCGCAAAGGGGCCATACTGGGCGCGGTCGACGAGGGCCTGCGGGTGCTCGATACGCATGCCCATGGCGAAGGTCTTGCGCTCCAGCCTGACGCCGGAGTCGCGCAGGAGCTCGAAGACGTCGCGGGCGGAGTGTCCGCAGGCCAGGACCACGTCGGTGGCGGGAACGCGCTCCTCGACGAGGATGCCCCCCGCACGCTCCTCCTCGAGCGTGACGCCGCTGACGCGTCCCCCGGCAAGGGAGAGTCCCACCATCCTGCTGCCGAAGCGGACCTCCCCGCCCAGATCGCGGATGCGCTGGCAGACGTTGGTGACCACCGTGGGCAGCACGTCGCTGCCCACGTGGGGCTTGGCGTCCCAGAGGATCTGACGCGACGCGCCTGCGTCCACGAGGGTCTGGAGGATGAGGCGGTGCGCGGGGCTCTTCGTGCCCGTTCCCAGCTTTCCGTCGGAGAAGGTCCCGGCGCCGCCCAGGCCGAACTGGACGTTGCTCGAGGGGTCCAGCTCGCCGGTGCGATTGAAGCGCTCGATGTCGGCGCTGCGCCGCCGTGCGTCCCGGCCGCGCTCCACGAGCAGGGGCTCGAGCCCGGCCTCGGCCAGCGAGAGCGCGCAGAAGAGTCCGGCACAGCCCGCCCCGACGACCACGGGACGCCGGACGGGAGCGGTGCCCAGGTGGGCCGGCCAGGCGAGCCGATCCTCCTCGACCTGGCGGAGCTGCCGCAGGACGGGGGAGTGGCGGCGCCTGAGCCTGCGCAGGAGCTCGGCTTCCGCGTTGGCCCCTCCCCGCAGCTGCATGCGGGCGCTGTAGCTGAAGTGGACGTCCGACTTCTTGCGCGCATCCACCGAGCGCTTGCGCGGCTGGACAGCCGCGAGGTCGTCGGGCGTCAGGTGCAATCGACGGAGGACGGCGCGCCTCAGGGCAAGCTCCTCCGGGCGCTCGCTGCCGTCCAGCTGGTCCAGGGGTATGCGGATGCCAGAGAGCTCGAGCACGCTAGCCTGCCTTCCTCGCGGCCTCCGCCGCGGACCTGCCAGCGACGAGGCCGCTCTTCCACGCCCACGAGAGGTTGAGGCCTCCGCAGTCGCCGTCCACGTCCAGGGCCTCCCCGCAGGCGAGGAGGCTGGGGTACGTCTCGCACCGCAGGCTCTGCGGGTCGAACTGCCTGTTCTGGAGCCCTCCCTGGCAGACCTGCGCGCCCTTCTGGGCAACGAGTCCGGTGATGCGCAGGGGGAGCTGCTTGGTCAGGTGGACGAGCCAGTCCACGTCGTCGTCGCGCGGTGCGGGGCCCAGCTGGGGCGCGCCGGGGTCCCAGCGCTCGCGTGCGAGCCGCTCGAGCAGCCGTGCGACCTCGGGGTCCAGCACGCCGTCGAGGCAGCCCGGCTCGGGGTCCATGCCCACGATCTGGCGGAGCTCCGACACGCCGTGGTCCGGCACGAGGTCGACGAGGGCCCAGTCGCCGGGACGGGCGCGCCTCGAGAGGTCGAAGGTCACGATGCCCGAGATTCCGTAGTCCCTGAAGAGGAGCTCGCCCCGCTCGTGCCAGCAGGGGAGGAGGTCGTCGTCGCGCACGAGGCTCAGGTCCACCTGGGCGCGCCTCCCGTCGAGCAGCGACAGGGGGGAGTCCTCGCAGGCCACGGGGCAGAGGGCGGGCGAGAGGGGCCTGCGTTCCAGCCCCAGGTCGTCGGTCAGTGCGCCACCGCCCACGGAGTTGGTCCCGCCCGTGGCGAGGACGACCGTCTGGGCGCGAAGCTCGCCCCGGCGCCCGGCGTCCCAGCGCGCCTCGAAGCGCAGCCGCCATCCGTCGTCGCGCGGCTCGAGCGCGACGAGCCTGCGGCCGCACGCCAGCCGCACGCCGGCCCTTCTCGCCCGCGCCAGGAGCACGTTGCGGACGGAGGCGGCCTGGCGCGAGAGGGGGTAGAGCCTGTCGTCCTCGAGCGACCAGCGCAGGCCGCAGTCGCGGAAGAAGCCCAGGACGTCGTCCAGGGGACGCTGGCCGAACGTGGCCCGCACGAACTCCGGGTCGTTGTAGCGCTGGGGGTCCAGCCTCACGGTGGAGAAGTTGCAGCGTCCGTTGCCGGTGGCGAGGATGCTGCGACCACATTCGAGCTCCGCCTCCAGCACGACGACGCTCGCGCCCTCCTCGGCGGCGACGATGGCCGCGACGAGGCCGGCGGCACCGCCGCCCACGACGCAGACGTCCGTCACGTCCGAGGGAGCTGCCTCGATGGCGGCGGAGACGAGCTCGGCCTCGCGCTGCGCGCGCGAGGGCCGCCTCTCTCCCCGTGCCCTTGTCCTGGATTTGGAGCCTGGCACCTAGGCCACCTGCTCGTGGGCCTCGATCTGCTCGACTGCCTTGGCCACGAAGCTCTCCGGGAGCACCTGTTCGAAGTTGCCCTCGTCACAGCTCCTGGCAATCCTGGGGTCGATGGGCAGCTGGTCCAGGGCGGCGATGCCAAAGTGGGCGGCCGTCTCCTGCAGCTTGCTGGGACCGAAGGGCTCCACGCGCTCGCCGCAGTTGGGACAGGGGAGCCAGCTCAGGTTCTCGACCAGGCCGATCACAGGGACCTCCATCATGGCGGCCATGTTGAGCGCCTTGCCTACGACCATCTGGACCAGGTCCTGGGGCGAGCTCACGATCACGACGCCCTCGATGGGCAGGCTCTGGAAGACGGTGAGGGCCACGTCGCCGGTTCCTGGGGGCATGTCGACCAGCAGGTAGTCGATGTCGCCCCAGCGGGTCTCCTCGAAGAACTGGCGGAGCGCCCCCATGAGCATGGGACCGCGCCAGAGCACGGGGTCGGTCTCGTTCTCGAGCACGAGGTTGGTGCTCATGACCTTGATGCCCCCGTCGGACTCGATGGGGACGAGCTTCTCGTCGCGAGCCAGGGCGTGCTTGCCGGACATGCCGAACATCTTGGGTATGGAGGGACCGGTGATGTCGGCGTCCATGATGGCCACCTTGCGGCCGTCGCGCCTGAGGCTGGTGGCGATGGCGCCGGTGACCAGGGACTTGCCGACGCCGCCCTTGCCCGAGATGACGCCGATCACGTGCTTGATGTGCGAGCCGGGCTCGGGCTGGAAGGTCTGGGGACCCTGCTGCTGTTGTCCTCCGTGGCCCAGGGCCGCATCGACCTCCCGGCGCAGCGCCTCCTCGTCTATGTCTGCCATGTGGGATTCCTCTCCTTGGGAGCGCGGCGCGCCGGGCGGGACGTGGGTCCCGCGCGCCGGCGCGCCGACGAGTTGCCGATGAGTCGATTCTACCCAAGGGGGCGGTGGTGCACCCTGGGGCGTGACGCCCCTCTCGTCCGGTTATTCCTCCGTGACGTCCGTGATCGTGTACATGGCTGCCGTCAGTCGCGGGTCACTGGCATACTGCTCGTCGCTGATCGACCCTGCGTAGGTCATGCTTTCGCCGCGCACGTGGCTGGCACTCGTGTCCCAGTCCATCCAGGGAAGCCCCGTCCGTGCGATGAGATCCGCAGGTATCGTCCCTGCTGCCTCGCAGAGCGCGTCGAATCGGTCCGACAGCACCCGTTCATAGTCGTCGACGAGTTCGATGCGATACAGCCTGGTGGTCGTCGAGCCGTCCGCGAACGTCGCGGTCACCTCGAGTCGCGCCTGACTGAGCGAGTCGTTGCAGGTCACGAAGCCGGAGATGTAGTTCTTCCTCGTCCACTCGTATGCCTTCTCGGGCGTGGACGTCGCGTCCGCGAGCGCGGAGTCGTACGCGGCCCTGAGCTCGTTCGTCCTCTTGGGCCTGCTTGCGCGTTCCTGCTCGGAGTCCTGTCCCTCCGCTTCGGCGGAGGTGTCGTCCCACGCCCGCGGGGTGGGGTTCTCGTTGTCGTCGCTGCCGTCTGGGCTGAGCGTGGCATCCAGCCAGGCGTCGAGGGCCTGCAGGGTGGGGTCGCTGTCCCAATATGACTGCATGTCTCCGGACGCCGCAACGAAGTGGTAGACGCCGTCGGCGGTGTGGTAGGAGCCGTCGGCGGACCGCTGTCCGTAGTCGATGGTGATCGACTCGGGCTGGAACTGCCCCTCTTTTGGGGCGACGAAGCCCTCCGTCTGCTCGTAGCTGCCCCAGACCGCCTGGTGCAGGCTCACGAGGTCGCGCGTTCCGACCCCGTCCGGGAACCTGTCCTTGTCCATGACGCTGGCGCGGTACTTCTCGGTGGGACTGCCGACGATGCGATACGTGACGGACGTTATGTTGTCGCCGGTGACCGAGAGGTTGAGCTTGAGCTCCTGGCTCCTTGAGACCTCGTCCGAGACGGGACGGATGCCGTCGTTGGTCGCCGCGACGCTGACCTCCTTGCTTGTCTCGGATGCCTGGGCAATCGAAAGCGAGAAGGGATGCTCCGACGCCTCGGAGGCACCCGTGCCGGAGTCCTGCGTGGTGCCAGACGGGCTTGCGGGGCTTGACATGGCCCCGATGGCCACGGCGAGTGCGAGCCCACAGGCGACCGCTCCCACTGCGACGCGGGGAAGCAGGACCGGGGAACGTCCGTGGGGCACTTGGGCGTCCTGCTGCGAGCGTATGTCGCGGATGCGGTCAATCACGCGGTCGTCGAGCCGGGGGGAGGTCCGGACCTCGGACACGGCGGACTCCAGGCCCGCCTTGATGGCCTCGTCCGCGCCGCTCGCGAAGTCGCCGGCCTTGTCATCAAATTGCCTCATAGTCGAGTCCTTCCAACGTTTTCCTTAGCTTCTCGCGCCCGCGCTGCAGTCGCGTGCGAACGGTAGACTCCCTGCATCCAGCTACTTCTGCTATGCGTGCGCAGCTCATCTCCTCGACGTAGAAGAGGAAGACGGGGGTCCGATATCTCTCCGGGAGCCTGCGCAGGGCATCCCAGAGGGGCGGGCATGAGTCCTCCGGATGGCCGCGCCCGCCCACGACGCTGTCGGAGGTCGGGTCCTCGGACGTGGAGGGCTCTCTGTCGAGCTCCTCCATCGAGGCGATGTGACGCCACCACCAGGTCCTCCTGAGGTCGTGGCAGCGGTTGATGGTGACGCGCAGGAGCCAGGCCTTGAGGTGCTCGTCGCTCTCGAACTTGGTGGGGGAGCATGCCAGCGACACGAACACGTCCTGGTAGACGTCCTCGGCGTCTGCCCTGGAACCGGTCTGTGCCAAGGCGAGGCGCAGTACCGAGTCCCCCCAGGCGCTCATCGCGTCCCGCACGAACGCGTCCGAGCGTTGGACCCTTTCTCTCCCGTCTGCCACCCCATGCACCTTTCGTTGTGAGGGACTCCATCTGTCATTAACACGGGCTGGGACGTGTCGCGTCCCACGTTTTCTTGATCCGAGCGCTGTCGGGCAGCGAGGAGTCCCCATCGTCCCGCTTCTTGTTAGCGCGTCTTGCCGCGCGCCTCGTATAATCGAGGCAATGAGGGCGTTCTTTTCGTACTGCCTCTGACGAGGGGAGGAATCCAAATGAAGGCGCACAAGTTCTTTGCATGGGCCACCGTCACCTGCTTCCTGCTCACCATGGTGACGGGCTACAAGCACGCATAGCCTGGCGCCGCTCGGCCTCGGGCTGGCTCGTGCGGGGCGATGCCGCTTGGGACGCTGCGCTTCCTGGCGGGCCTGCCGTCGTTCTTCTCATCGTATGATTTATCGAAAATCAGTAAATTAATATCGAAAAACGATATGTTTGCCCTATAATGGCCGTCGACGAAGTGCCTGATTCGTCGACGGCCTCCGGCAGCTGCCAGGCCGACGTCCCATACCGACAGCCGCTTGGAGCTCGCATGTCACGAAGAGAGATGTCCCTCCTCCTCAAGGCGATCGACCTTCTCGCCGTCCTTTCCTGCCTCGTGGTCGCCATCGCCGCCATCCCGCCCGTCGAGGCGCGTGGCGTGGTCCCGCCCGGGTCGACCCTCCTGTTCACCCTGGGCATCCTGCCCCTCGTCGTCCTGGCGGCGGTGGCGTGGAGGCTCTTCTCGTCCATCGGCGTGGGAGACGTCTTCACGCAGGGCAACGCGCGTCTTCTGCGTCGCATGGGCTACCTTGCGGCGGCCGACGCGGCCGTGTGGCTCGCCGAGCTCGTGGCGTACCTCGCCCTCGTTGAACCTGTCGTATTCAGCGTCGTCGCGTCCCTCTCCGTCGCCCTCGTGTTCTCCGTCTCGCTCGCCGTGGTGTGCGTCGCGCTCTCGGGGCTCACCCAGAACGCGGCCCAGATCAAAGACGAGAACGACCTGGTGGTGTAGGCATGGGCCACATCCACGTGAACCTCGACGTCATGCTCGCGCGACGCCAGATGAGCCTCACCGAGCTCTCCGAGCGCGTCGGCGTGACCATCGCGAACCTCTCGATACTCAAGACGGGCAAGGCGCGGGCGATCCGCTTCACCACGCTCGAGGCGATCTGCGAGGAGCTCGACTGCCAGCCCGCCGACCTGCTCGAGTACCGCAGGGACACCGACGAGAAACGCCGCGGGGACACCGACGAAAGGAAGTGGGACAGATGAGAGAGCCAGAAGCCGGGGGCAGGCCCCCCATGCCCGGACAGATCGCGGAGGAAGGTATCGCCGAGAAGCCCGCCTCCGCCGACGCCCCCGCCCGCAGCCTGGAGCCGGCAGGCCCGCGCGACTACCTCGTTCCCGCCTGCGCCGCGGGCCTCGCCATCCTCTGGAGCGTCGCCGCCGACCACACGATGCTCTCGCTCGCCCTCATCACCATCTGCGGCGTGGGCATCACGATCTGCATCTTCGCCTTCTTTGTCGTCGCGCTCGCCCTGCGCGGGGGCCTGCGCGACCTGGGGGGTGCCGCGAAGGCCCTGCTCGTCGCCTGCCTGCTCCTCGCGCTCGCCCCGACCCTCGTGTCAAACCGGGACCTCCGCATGCTCAATGCCCTCGTCATGGGGGCGAGCTGCATCCTCGAGTACCTGCTGCTCTCGGGCTGCGCCGAGGACGTGGCGCTGAGCCTCGGCGGCTGCCTGCGCGCCATCGGCTTCTTCTTCGTGGAGCAGTTCTCGAACACTGCCCAGCTCAGGCTGCTGAGCCGCGGCAGCTCGGGCAAGGGTCGGCTTCGCTCGTCCCTGCTGGGACTGCTCGTCGCGCTCGCGATCCTCATGGTCGCCGTGCCCCTGCTCTTCAGCGCCGACCCGGTCTTCGCCGACCTCTTCGGGAGGATCCTCGGCTGGCTCGACGACGGGCTCTTCGCGTGGGGCATGCGTGCCGCCCGCTTCGCCTTGGCCTTCGTCGCCGGCTCCGGGATGCTCCTGGGCCTGCTTCATGGGCACGGACGCTCCGTTGGAAGGCTCGAGCCCCACTCCCCGCGTCGCGCCAGCGCCAGCTCCGTGGGCACCATGCTTGCGGCGCTCGACCTGGTCTACCTGCTCTTCGTGGGGGTGCAGTTCGCCTACCTCTTCGGCGGGGCGAGCTCTCCCGCCATGTTTGGCGGGTACGCCGGCTACGCGCGTTCCGGCTTCTTCCAGCTCGCGGCTGTCGCGGGCATCAACATCGTGGTGGTCCTGGCGAGCGTCTGGGTGCGCAGGGACGCCGAGCGCTCCCGGCCCGTCGTGGCTCTGCAGCTCGTGCTCCTGGCGAGTATCGTGGTCATGCTCGCGTCCGCGGCGCTGCGCATGTCGCTCTATGTGGGCGCCTACGGCCTGACCATCCTGCGCCTGCTCACCTTCGTGGGCATGGTGGGGATACTCTCGCTGGTCGTGTATGCGACCGTCTGGCTGCTGAGGCCCGAGTTCCCCATCTTCCGCTGGGCCATCGCCACGCTCCTGTGCATTTGGGTCGCCTTCATGCTGAGCGGTCCCGCCGCGCGCGTGGCCGACTTCAACGTCGATGGCTTCCTTGCGGGCAGGGTGCAGGAGATGGACGTCTACTACCTGGGCGACCTCTCGGCCGATGCGATACCCGCCCTCGAGCGGCTTGCCGCGCGGAGCCCGGAGTACGCCGTGGAGGCGCGGATGCAGGTCCGCTCGCTTCGGGCCGGCGTGGACGCGAGCGGGTGGCAGGAGCGCTCGGTCGCGGAGATGCTGGAGCTGCAGAAGCTCGAGGGCTGAGGAAGCCCGAAGGCTGCGGATGCGCGAGGGCCGAGCAACTCGCCGTTGATTGTGGCTGCCCGGGCGGAAATTCCCGCCCGGGCTTTCTCGTGCCGCAGAAAACTGCGCATTGGGTTTCTTTCAGCCGCAAGAGTCCTGGGCAAACGCCGTCCGTCTCCACAATTCGAGGCTTCCGTGCGCAGTTTTTGGCCGACCCTCCCAGTAGCGCGGTGCCGTCTGGCCTCCTCTCGCCCCGAGTCCCTGCGGGGATGCTGTCGAATCGCCGCCCAACGACACGGCCCCCAGCGCTTCGGGTATACGCTAGTGCTGTCTGAACGCCTTCATTTCCAAGGGGTAGCACATGGCCTCCGAGTCCATCGTCATCCGCGGTGCGCGCGAGCACAACCTGCGGGACATTGACGTCACCATCCCGCGCGACAAGCTCGTCGTCATCACGGGTCTCTCGGGCTCGGGCAAGTCGAGCCTTGCCTTCGACACCATCTACGCCGAGGGGCAGCGCCGCTACGTCGAGTCGCTCTCGAGCTACGCCCGCATGTTCCTGGGTCAGATGGACAAGCCCGACCTCGACTCCATCGATGGCCTCTCGCCCGCGGTCTCGATCGACCAGAAGACCACGAGCCGCAACCCTCGCTCCACCGTGGGAACCGTGACGGAGATCTATGACTACCTGCGCCTGCTCTACGCCCGCATCGGTGTCCCGCACTGCCCCGAGTGTGGCCGCGTGATCGAGCGCCAGACCACCGACCAGGTGGCCGACAAGGTCCTCGCCGTGGGCCAGGGCCGCCGCGCCCTCGTGCTGGCCCCCGTGGTCCTGGGCCGCAAGGGCGAGTACGCCAAGCTCTTCGAGGACCTGCGCCACGAGGGCTTCAGCCGCGTGCGCGTGGACGGCGAGGTGCGCGAGCTCGAGGAGGACATCAGGCTCGAGAAGAAGCTCAAGCACTCCATCGAGGTCGTCGTGGACCGCGTGGTCATTCGCGAGAACAGCCTCGGCCGCGTGGCGGAGGCCATCGAGACGGCTACGCGCCTCGCCTCGGGCCGCGTCTCGTTCTACCTGCTCCCCGACCGCGACGCCCCCGAGGCCGCGGAGGGGGAGCTCCTGAGCTACTCCCTGGCCCTGGCCTGCCCCGAGCACGGCCACTCCATAGACGACCTGCAGCCTCGCGACTTCTCGTTCAACGCGCCCTACGGAGCCTGTCCCGACTGTGACGGCATCGGGACGCGTCGCAGCGTGGACGCGGAGGCGCTGATCGAGGACCCGACGCTCTCCGTGGCAGGCGGCGTTTTCGGCAGCATCTTCGGCCACTCCAACTACTACCCGCAGATCCTCTCGGCCGTCTGTGCCCACATGGGCGAGAGCGACCAGACCCCTTGGAACAAGCTGAAGAAGAAGACCCAGCACGCCCTGCTCGACGGCCTGGGGGACGCCAAGGTCCGCGTGGAGTACCACACGCGCGACGGCCGCGACACCAACTGGACCACCACCTTCTCGGGCGTGCGCTCCATCCTCTTCGAGAAGTACCAGGAGACCACCTCCGAGACCATGAAGACCCACCTGGAGAAGTACATCCGGGAGGTGCCCTGCCCCACCTGCCACGGCGCCCGCCTCAAGCCCGAGTACCTGGCCGTCACCGTGGGGGACCGCAACATACAGGAGGTCTGCGACCTCAGCTGCAAGGACGCCCTGGATTTCTTCGAAGGCCTGTCCCTCACCGAGCGCCAGCACCTCATCGGCGCCCCCATCGTTAAGGAGGTCATCGCCCGCCTGCGCTTCATGGTCAACGTGGGCCTGGACTACCTCACGCTGAGCCGCGCCGCGGCGACGCTATCTGGTGGAGAGGCCCAGCGCATCCGCCTCGCCACCCAGATCGGCGCCGGGCTCATGGGCGTGCTCTACATCCTGGACGAGCCCTCCATCGGCCTGCACCAGCGCGACAACGACCGGCTCATAGACACCCTGCGCCGCCTGCGCGACCAGGGCAACACCGTGATCGTGGTGGAGCACGACGAGGACACCATACGCGCCGCCGACTACGTCATAGACATGGGTCCCGGCGCCGGCGAGCTGGGCGGGGCCGTGGTGGCCGCCGGCACGCCGGAAGAGATCATGGCCAACCCGGACTCCGTCACCGGCGCCTACCTCACGGGTCGCAGGCTCGTCGAGCTCCCTGCCGAGCGCCGCAAGCCCGGTCGTGGCGCCATCAGGATCAGCGGCGCGACCGCCAACAACCTGCGCTCCGTGAGCGCAAAGGTGGAGTTGGGGACCCTCACCGTGGTCACCGGCGTCAGCGGCTCGGGCAAGTCGTCCCTCGTGACGGACACCCTCGCCCCCGCCCTCACCAACGCCGTGCACCACTCCAAGCGCGCCGTCGGGCCCTACCGCCGCCTCGAGGGGCTGGAGGACGAGGAGGGCCGCAAGGCCATAGACAAGGTCATCGACATCGACCAGAGCCCCATCGGCCGCACCCCGCGCTCCAACCCCGCGACCTACATCGGCCTCTGGGACGACCTGCGCGCGCTCTTCGCCAGCGTGCCCGAGAGCCGTGCGCGCGGCTACAGCGCCGGGCGCTTCTCGTTCAACGTGCCGGGCGGCCGCTGCGAGGCGTGCAAGGGCGACGGCCAGATCAAGATCGAGATGAACTTCCTCCCCGACATCTACGTGCCCTGCGAGGTCTGCCACGGCAAGCGCTACAACCGCGAGACCCTCGAGGTCACCTACCACGGCAAGAGCATCAGCGACGTCCTGGACATGACGGTGACCGAGGCCCTGGCCTTCTTCGCCAGCATCCCCCGGATCAAGCGCAAGCTCCAGACCCTCTATGACGTGGGCCTGGGTTACGTGCACCTGGGCCAGCCCGCCACGACGCTCTCGGGCGGCGAGGCGCAGCGCGTAAAGCTCGCCAAGGAGCTCCACCGCCAGCAGACGGGCAAGACCCTCTACATTCTGGACGAGCCTACCACCGGCCTGCACTTCGAGGACGTGCGCATGCTCGTCGAGGTGCTCGAGAAGCTCGTTGACGCCGGCAACACCGTGCTGGTCATCGAGCACAACCTGGACGTCATCAAGATGGCCGACCGCATCATAGACATGGGCCCCGAGGGAGGTGCCGGCGGCGGTACCGTCGTAGCCTACGGCACCCCCGAGCAGGTCGCCAAGGCCAAGGGCAGCCATACCGGTCGCTACCTCGCGCCCATCCTGGAGCGCGACCGCAGGCGCATGGCCGAGCGCGCCTCAAAGGGCAAGGGCTAGGGGAAAGGGACGTGGCAAAGCGGGAGAAGGTCGCGAAGACCAACGCCATGCGCGAGCTCGAGCGCGCGGGAGTCGCCTACACCTGCCTCGCCTACGACGCCGACGGGGAGGACCTCTCGTCCGGCGTGGGCGTCCGCATCAGCGAGGCCCTGGGGGAGGACGTCGACTCCTCCTTCAAGACCCTGGTAACGGTGACGCCCTCGGGCGGGCACGTGGTCTGCTGCATCCCCGTGGCCGAGGAGCTCGACCTCAAGAAGGCGGCGGCAGCGGCGGGAGAGAAGTCCCTCTCGATGATGCACGTGCGCGACCTCGAGGCCGTGACCGGCTACGTCCGTGGCGGCTGCTCGCCGGTGGGCATGAGGAAGCCCTTCCCGACCCTCATCGACGAGTGTGCCCAGCTCTTCGACGACGTAGGCATCTCGGGCGGGAGGCGCGGTCTCAGCCTGCGCCTCGACCCCCTCGACCTCGCCGCCTTCACCAAGGCGAAGTTCGCAGACATCTGCCGCTAGGCGGCACGACCCGGACGCCTGCGGGGCCCGCAGGAGCGGCCCGGCCCAGACAAGGAGCTAGCAATGCCCAAGCACATGGCAACGCCCACGAGCACCCGGCCACGGGTCCGTCCCTCGGCCCCCGGTGCCGCCGGCGTCGAGCCCCAGGACCGAGAGGCGCAGGTCGGCCGCTCCGCCGCCCTCATGAGCGCCCTCGTCATCGTGAGCCGCCTCACGGGCTTCTTCCGCACCTGGGGCCAGGCCTACGCGCTGGGCGTCACCGTCACGGCGAGCTGCTACTCCGTGGCGAACAACCTCCCCAACCAGCTGTACGAAATCGTGGTGGGTGGCATGCTGGTGACGGCCTTCCTGCCGGTCTACCTCTCGGTAAAGAAGCGCCTGGGGCGGGAGGGCGCCAACGCCTACACCTCCAACCTGGTCACGATCGTCCTCATCCTCATGGGGGCGGTCTGCGCCCTGGGCTTCGTCTTCGCGAGCCAGGTGGTGTGGACCCAGTCGTTCAGCGCGAGCTCCGACTTCGACAGCGAGCTCGCCGTCTACTTCTTCCGCTTCTTCGTCATCGAGGTCGTGCTCTACGCGCTCTCGTCGATCCTCTCCGGCGTGCTCAACGCCGAGCGCGACTACTTCTGGTCCAGCGCGGCGCCCATCTTCAACAACTTCGTGACCACGGCCTCCTTCCTGGCCTATGCCTGGCTCGTGGGGTCCGACCCGCAGCTCGCGCTCGTGCTCCTCGCCCTGGGCAACCCCCTTGGCGTGGCGGTCCAGGTCCTCATGCAGGTTCCGTCGCTGTCGAGGCATGGCATCCGCATCCGCCTGCACCTCGACCTGCATGACCCTGCGATCAAGGAGACCCTTTCCATTGGCGTGCCCTCGCTGGTGGTCATGCTCTGCTCCTTCGAGACGGTCTCGGTCATGACCAGCTCGTCCCTCTCGGCCACGGCGGCCGGCGCCTCGGTGAGCTACTACGCCCGTCTTTGGTACACCCTGCCCTATGCCATCCTCGCCGTCCCCATCACGACGGCGATGTTCACCGAGCTCTCGGACTACGTGGCTCGCGGGGACATGGACGCGTATCGGCGCGGCGTGTCGGCGGGGACGAGCCGCATCCTCTTCTTCATGGTGCCCTTCACCCTCTACCTTGTGGCCTTCGCGCGGCCGCTCGTCGTGCTGCTGGCCGCGGGCAAGTTTTCCGCCTCCGACATCGACATGACCGCGAGCTACCTGCGGGCGCTCTCGGTTTCGCTCGCGCCCTATGCCGTGGTCATGTACCTGCAGAAGGTCTGCTCGTCGCTCAGGCGCATGGGGCTCTATGCCAGCGCGCACGTGGTGGCCGCGGCGATCCAGACCGTGATCTGCCTCGCGCTCACGCCGGCCTTCGGGCTCAACGTGGTCGCATGGTCCTCTGCGGTCTACATGGTCGCCGTGCTGGCAGTGACCTTCTGGAACCTCAGGCGCACCATCGGTGGCCTGGGCATCCGCGGCATGCTGGCCACTGCGTTGCGCTCCCTGGCGCTGGGCCTCGCGGGCGCCGCCGCCGGCTGGGGCGTCATGCGCGGCCTTTCCGCCACCGTTCCCTCGCTGGCCGCCGCGGGCGGCGTGCGCGGGGCGCTCATGCTGGTGGTGGCGGGCGGCATCCCCTCGCTGGTCGTGACCTACGGCCTGGCCGCCGCCTTGCGCCTGCCCGAGATGTCCGCCGTCAACGCGATTCTGGGCAGGCTGCTCCGCCGTCGCGGCTAGCCATCGACCACGTCCGACGCGCTATACGACATCGCGACCACGTCCAACGCGTCTCTCGCCTGCGAATGTCTGCGCCTGACGCGCCGGTTCACGCCGCAGGCACGTCCAACGCGTCACGTAACATCGCGACTACGTCCAACGCGTCACGCAACATCGCGACTACGTCCAACGCGTCTCGATACTGCTCGAAGGCGTCCAACGCGTGCGGGGTGGCTGCGTTTGCCCAGTTGGTGACTATCGATAAGACGCGTCTGACGTAGTCGGGACAAATCGACACGCATTGGACGTGCTTGTGAGGGGTTGGCGCGCGTTGGACGTTGTCGACGCGGATTGACGCGTGCTTGGCGTAGTCGAAACGATTGCCGGGCCGTTCGTCGCCGCGAAGGCGCCCAACGCGTCGGGGTACATCGCGACCACGTCCAACGCGTTTTTTCATCGCGTGTCAACTGGGCAAACGCGAGGCTCTCAGACGCGTTGGGCGTAGTGGTGGCAATTCGGTACGTATTCGACGTGGTCGGCGCAAGGCGAGAGGCGCGTTGGACGTAGTGGCGGTAGTTCGGCGCGTGCCGGACGTAATGGCGGCAATTTGGCACGCGTACGGCGTATTCGACGCCAGGGCGCACGTGCCGGGTGTGGTCGACGAAAGTTTCCGGACGGTGAAGCCTGTCTCCCCGCCGCTTTATCGTGATAAAGTACCTCTCGACAAAAGCACTTTACTCGGATAAAGCGCAGGGGAGAGGACCCACATCCCTGCCAGAAGGGGGACGCCATGGCTGCACGGACGCCCCGGGGGTTCCGCGACATCCTTCCCGCCGAGGCGCTGGTGCGCGAGGGGATCCGCGCGCAGGTGGCCGAGCTCTTCAGCTCTCGCGGCTACCTCCCGGTCGAGACGCCCCTGCTCGAGGAGCGCCCCGAGCTCGAGCGCGGCGGGAGGATCCGCAACTCTCCCTTCCAGCTCATCGACGCGGACGGCAGCCTCATGGTGCTGCGGCCCGACCTCACGCTCCCCATCGCCCGCCTGGTCTCGGCCCGCGTGCCGGACGGCGGGCTGCCGCTGCGCCTGCGCTACGCCGCGCCTCTGGTGCGTGAGGAGTCCGAGCTCGGGGGCAGGCCCCGTCAGCTCACCCAACTGGGGGTGGAGCTCTTCGACCTCGAGGGCGCCCGCCCCGAGTTCGAGCTCGTCCTGCTCCTGGCAGAGGTCCTCGACGCGCTGGGGGTTCCCGCCTGGCACGTGGCCTGCGGCTCGGTGCGCCCGCTGCAGGCGTTGCTGGCCCGGCGCTCGCCCTCCGAGGAGGTGACCGCTCGCGTGCTCGAGCTCGTCCATGCCTCGGACCTCGTGGGCCTGGACGAGTATCTGGACGGGCTCACGCTCGAGCCCGCGCTCGACCGCGCCCTGCGCGAGCTCCCGCGGCTGACGGGCGATGCCTCGGTGGTGGCGCGCGTGGACGAGCTCCTGGCGGCGGCGGAGGTCCCCGAGGGCGAGAGGGGCACGGGGGAGCTTGCGGCGATGGCCGAGGGCCTGCACGAGCTCCTGGGGTCCGGGCAGGTCGCCTTCGACTTCTCCATCCTCAACTCCTTCGACTACTACACGGGCGTCGTGTTCCGCTGCTACTCCGAGCTGGCCTCGGACGCGCTGGCGTCGGGTGGCCGCTACGATGCCGTCCTGCGCAACCTGGGCAGGCCCAACGTCCTGGCGTGCGGCTTCGCCCTCTCGCTCGAGGCGCTGCAGGAGGTCCTGGGGCAGCGGGGAGGCCTGGGGGGCGTGGCAAGCGCGAGCAGCAGAGCCGAGCGTCCGCTCAGGATTGCCGTCCCCAAGGGGAGCCTCTTCGCCCCCACGGTTAGGATGCTCGAGGCGGCAGGGCTGCCTGTGGGGGAGCTGCGCGAGCCGGGGCGCAGGCTGGTGATTCCCGCGGACGGGGTGGAGTACGTGATCGTGCGCGCGCAGGACGCCCCGGCCTTCGTGGGCAACGGAGGGGCCGACTGCGGCATCTGCGGCAACGACTCAATCATCGAGGCGGGCGAGGAGCTGGTCCAGCTCGTGGGCCTGGGCTACGGCGCATGCCGCTTCGTCGTGGCGGAGCCGGCGAGCCGGCGCGGCGCCGCCGAGGAGGCCTACGGCTGGCGGGGCAGCGTGCGCGTGGCGACCAAATACCCGCGCATCACCCGGCGCTACTACGAGTCCATCGGTCAGCAGGTGGACATCGTGCAGCTGCACGGCAACATAGAGCTGGGGCCCATCGTGGGGATGAGCGACCGCATCGTGGACATCACCGCGACGGGGGAGACCCTGGCACAGAACGACCTCGTGGTGGTGGACGAGGTCATGGAGTGCGCCGCCCGCTTCTTCGCGGGACCGGCGGCCTACAGGTCGGACTTCCGGGTGCGCGCCCTCGCACGGCGGCTCCTGGAGGTATCGGCGTCAGGAGAGGGGAGCAGTCGATGAGGACCGTCAGGCTCGAGGGGGCGTCGCGCCTCACGCGCAAGGACCTGCAGAGGGCGGGGGCGCTGCCCCGCGAGGTCATGGAGGCCGCCGAGGCCATCGTGGACGACGTCCGCGAGCGCGGTGACGAGGCCGTGCGCGAGTACTGCCTGCGCTTCGACGGGGCCTGCCCGGACGCCTTCCGCGTCCCTGACGAGCTGGTCCGGGGCAGCGTGGAGCTCGTCGACGCGGGCTTCCTCGCGGCGCTCAGGAAGGCCCACGACCAGATCCTGGACTTCCACCAGCGCGAGCGCGAGCAGTCCTGGTCCACCACCCGCTCCGACGGGACCATCCTGGGCGTCAAGGTGACGCCCGTCCCCTCGGTGGCGGTCTACGTGCCGGGAGGTCGCGCGCAGTACCCCTCCACGGTGCTCATGGACGTCATCCCCGCCAGGGTGGCCGGCGTGCCTCGCGTCGTCATGGTCACGCCGCCGCAGAGGGACGGGTCACTCTCGCCCTACACGCTCGCCGCGGCAGCCGTCGCGGGTGTCGACGAGGTCTATGCCGTGGGTGGGGCGCAGGCGGTCGCCGCCGTCGCATATGGTACCGAGTCCATCCCTCGCGTGGCCAAGGTCGTGGGGCCGGGCAACGCCTACGTGGCGGCGGCCAAGCGCTACGTGATGGGGGACGTGGGCATAGACATGGTCGCCGGACCCTCCGAGGTCTGCGTGCTGGCCGACTCGTCCGCAGACCCCGCCATCGTCGCCGCGGACCTCATGGCCCAGGCCGAGCACGACCCCATGGCCGCCTGCTACCTGGTGACCGACGACGCCGGCCTGCCCGAGCGCGTGCTCGCCGTGGTGGAGCTCCTGGTGGCGCAGTCCCCGCGCGAGGAGATCACCCGCAGCTCGCTGGACGGGCGCGGGCTCTGCGTGGTCTGCGACGGCCTTGACGCCGCCCTGGACGCGGTTGACCTCATCGCGCCGGAGCATCTCGAGCTGCACTGCCGGGACGCCTTCTCGCTCCTGGGGCGGGTGCACAACGCCGGCGCCATCTTCGTGGGCCCCTGGAGCTCCGAGCCCCTGGGGGACTACGTCGCCGGGCCCAACCACACGCTTCCCACCGGAGGCACCGCGCTCTTCTCCAACCCCCTGGGCGTCTACGACTTCCAGAAGCGCTCCTCGGTCATCGCCTACACGCCCGAGGGCCTCGCGGCAGACGGACCCGTCGTGCAGGAGCTGGCCCAGGCGGAGGGCCTCTGGGCGCACGCACTCAGCGTTGGCCTGAGGCGGAGGCTGCTCGAGGGGGGCGGCCAGAATTTCGCCGATGTAACGGCTGCCTGCGAGGACGCCATGTCCGCCGCCTGGCCGCGTAAGCTCGATGTGCCCGCTCCCGTCCTGCTTCCTGGCTTCGGTGGCGCGGGCCCCGACGACTGACAAAGCACGGGAGGTGACGGCATGGCTGCCATCGACGACGCCCTCAGGTCCGCGCTCAGGCCCTCGGCCGCGGCGCTCGAGCCCTATGACCCCGCCTTCGCGCCGGTCCGCGTCAACCTCTCCGCAAACGAGAACGGCCTCGGCCTCCCTCCTGGCGTGGCCGCAGAGCTGGGACAGGCGCTCGCCCGCACGGCGACCAACCGCTATCCCCGGCCCCTGAGCGACGAGCTGAGGCAGGAGATAGCGCTCTGGCACGGCGTGGCGCCCGAGCGCGTCTGCGTGGGCAACGGGGGGGACGAGCTCCTCTTCAACCTCTTCGTGGCCTTCGGCGGCGCCGGGCGCACCCTCGTGGACTGCCCTCCGTCCTTCTCGGTCTACCGCCTCTATGCGGAGCTTGCCGAGACCGAGGTCGTCGACGTGCCGCGCGACCCCGCGGACTTCTCCCTCGACGAGGCGGCTCTGGTCGACGCCGCCCGCGGAGCGAGCGTGGTGGTGGTCACCTCTCCCAACAACCCCACGGGAAACCTGGCCCGACCCGGATTGGTGCGCGAGCTCTGCGGCGCCTGCCCCGGCCTGGTGCTGGCGGACGAGGCCTACATGGAGTTCGCCGACGCGGGACAGAGCTCGGAGCCGCTCCTGGGCGAGTTCGACAACCTCGTCGTCCTGCACACCTTCTCGAAGGCCTTCGCGCTCGCGGGTGCCCGCGTGGGCTACGTCCTTGCGTCGCCGGGCGTGGTCGCGGCGCTCAACGCGGTGCGCCAGCCCTATTCCGTGAACGTGCTCTCGCAGGCAGCTGCCCTGGTCTGCGTCAGGAGGAGGGACGAGTTCGCCCCGTCCGTGGAGCTGATCCGCCGCGAGCGCGCCCGTGTGCTCGACGGGCTGCGCCGCCTCGCGGGCCGCGGCGTCGAGGTCTGGCCCAGCCAGGGCAACTTCCTGCTCCTGCGCGTCCCGTCGGCGCACGTGCTCTGGGAGCGGCTGAGAGACGAGCGCTCCGTGCTCGTCCGCGACTTCTCGCGGGCGCCCGGCCTTTCCGACTGCCTGCGGGCGACCATAGGGACGCCCGAGGAGAACGACGCCTTCCTGCAGGCGATGGGGGAGCTTCTCCCCTGACCCTGGCTCTGGCCCCCGACGACCCCTGACCCCCGAACCTGCCCCGACCACACCCACTTGCCCCGACCACACCCAAGGAGGAACGATGGAGAGACGTGCCAGCGTGTCCCGCAGCACGGGCGAGACGAAGATCGAGGTGGAGCTGGACCTGGACGGGACGGGGACCTGCGACGTCAAGACGGGCGTCGGCTTCTTCGACCACATGCTCTGCGCCCTGGGCAGGCACTCCCTCGTCGACCTGCGCGTGAGGGCGGAGGGCGACAGCTGGGTGGACGACCACCACACGGTGGAGGACGTGGGCATCGTGCTGGGGAGGGCCATCTCGGAGGCCCTGGGAGACAAGGCCGGCATCCGCCGCTTCGGCGACGCCCTGGTGCCCATGGACGAGTCCCTGGTCCTGGCGGCCATCGACCTCAGCGGCAGGGGCGAGCTTTACTGGGAGCTTCCCATCGCGGCGCAGAAGGTGGGGAGCTTCGACACCGAGCTGGGACAGGAGTTCTTCGTGGGGCTCGCCCGCGAGGCGGGCATGACGCTGCACATAAGGGAGCTAGATGGGAGCAACGCGCACCACCTGCTCGAGTGCTGCTTCAAGGCCTTCGCCCGGGCCCTGAGGTCGGCCGTGGAGCCAGATCCGCGCGTCGAGGGCATCCCCTCCACCAAGGGGAGCCTCTGATGTCCGGCGGGGAGGGGCGCATCGTCGTCGTGGACTATCACGAGGGCAACCTCCGCAGCGTCGAACGGGCGCTCGCCGAGGTGGGCGCATCGGTCGTGGTGAGCGACGAGGCACGCGACGTGGACGGCGCCGCGGGCGTCGTGCTTCCGGGCGTCGGCGCCTTCGAGGACGCTATGGGTCAGCTGCTTGCCAGCGGCCAGGTGCAGTCCATCGTGGCCGCCATCGGTCGCGGCGTGCCCTTCCTGGGCATCTGCCTTGGCATGCAGCTGCTCTTCTCGCGAGGGAGCGAGAGGAGGGATGGACCCTCCAGCTGGGGCGGTGAGTGGGTCCCCGGCCTGGGTGTGCTCGAGGGCTCGGTGACCCGTCTGGAGTCCAAGCGCCTCAAGGTGCCCCACGTGGGCTGGGACCAGGCGCACCTCAGCGAGCTGGGGCGGACCTGCCCGCTCCTGGCAGACGTGCCCGAGGGGGCGAACTTCTACTTCACGCACTCGTATGCGCTGGCAGACGACGTGGACGAGGGCATCGTGGTGATGCGCACCCACTACGCGCGCAGCTTCGCCTCGGGGGTGTGGTCGGACAACGTCTTTGGCCTCCAGTTCCATCCCGAGAAGTCCTCGCGGGCGGGCCGTTCGCTGCTCGCGAACTTCGTGAGCGTCGTACGAGGATAGGGGGGGCTGGCATGATCCTCTTCCCAGCCATAGACCTCGTGGGCGGCAGGGTCGTGCGCCTGCAGCGGGGCGAGCGCTCGCGCATGGACGTCTACTACGACGACCCCGTCGCCGTCGCGTGCGACTTCGCGGCGCGTGGCGCCCACTGGGTCCACGTGGTGGACCTCTCCGCCGCCTTCCAGGAGGACGAGGCCGCGCGCGAGGCGAACCGCCGGGCCATCGCGGGCATCTGCTCCGTCGAGGGCATCCGGGTCGACGCGGGTGGAGGCGTGAGGTGCCTCGCGGACCTCGAGCGGCTCGTGAGCGCCGGCGCGAGCCGCGTCGCCTTGGGCACGGCCCTGGTGCGCGACCCGGCCTTCGCCCGCCAGGCGGCTCGCGACTTCGGCGGGCTCGTGGTGGCCGACGTCGCCGCGGAGGACGGCTGGGTGCGCGTCAACGGTTGGCGCGACGGTGCTGGACTCCTCCTGGACGAGCTCCTCGTCGAGCTCGCGGGCATGGGCTACCGCCACCTGGTGCTCACGGACGTCGCGCGCGACGGCATGCAGACCGGCATCGACCTGGGGCTCTACCGCCACGCGGCAGAGGTGGCCGGGTTTCCCGTGGTCGCCTCGGGTGGCATCGCGGGTCTGGGCGACCTGCGCGCCCTCGCGACGGCGGGCGGGGACGTGGTCGAGGGCGCCATCGTGGGGCGCGCCCTCTACGAGGGAAGCTTCACGCTGGAGGAGGCCCTGGCGGTCGCGTGCCCAGGCCCCTCTCGCCAGAACGAGGACGGAGGCCCGGCATGCTGACCAAGAGGGTCATCCCCTGCCTGGACGTGAAGGACGGGCGCGTCGTGAAGGGCGTCAACTTCGTGGGGCTGCGCGACGCCGGCGACCCCGTGGAGCTGGCGCGCGCCTACGACCGCGAGGGCGCCGACGAGGTGGTCTTCCTGGACATCACGGCCACCTCGGACGACCGCTCCACCACCGTGGGCCTTGCCGCCCGCGCGGCCGAGGAGCTGCGCATCCCCTATGCCGTGGGCGGGGGCTTCCGGGACGTCGCGGGCATGAGGCGGATGATCGCCGCGGGGGCCGACAAGGTCTCGGTCAACTCCGCGGCCGTGCGCGACCCCGGGCTGGTCTCGGCCGCCGCCTCGGCCTTTGGCAGCCAGGCGGTGGTATGCGCCATCGACGCCCGGCGCGTGGGAGCCCAGGACCGCTGGGAGGTCTATGTGGCGGGCGGGCGCGCGGCGACGGGGCTCGACGCCATCGAGTGGGCGCGCGAGGTGGAGCGCCGCGGCGCGGGAGAGATCCTGCTCACGAGCATGGACCGGGACGGCACAAAGGAGGGCTTCGACCTGGCTCTTACGCGCGCCGTGGCCCGTGCCGTGCGGATTCCCGTCATAGCCTCCGGCGGTGTGGGCAGCCTGGAGCACTTCGCCGAGGGCGTCATCGAGGGGGAGGCCGACGCCGTGCTGGCGGCGAGCGTCTTCCACTTCGGGACCTACAGTATCCGGCAGGTCAAGGAGTACATGGCAGCCCAGGGCATCCCCGTGCGCCTGGACTTCTAGGGAGGAGGGAGGCGCCTCTCCCCAGGCCCTCCTCGGGCCGGACGCCGTCGGGGCGGACTTGTCGCGTGGCTACCGTTCAGGACTCGCTTGAGATTGCAGAATCTTGCGAACTCGGGCGAGTTCTGAACGATTGGCCAACTCATGCAGGCCCTTCTAGCTGCCACCCAAGGCCACGTTGGCCGAAACGACCCTCCGCGCCCTTGTTGGTGGTGGTCCCCCCGCCTATCGTGACGGCACCTTGAGGCCCGACACGAGGAGGGGAGAGGGACGAGCGTCTACGTGAGCCACCATAGCGCCCTGTGGTTCTGGGCCGAGCATGCCGCCCGGGGCAGAAGGCCGCCGTCACGTTGCACCAGGGGGCTTGGGGACGCCCGTGCCGGGTCAGCGACACTCGAATCGCTGCGGAATCTGGGAATCTTGCGACGAGGGCGCCCGGTCGACCTTCTCGTCGCGTCACAGGGCCAGCGCCGAAACGGCTCCGGCGTTCGTTGCCATTGCCTGTCGGGCGAGCTGCCGCGCCGGAGCTTCTCCGAGCTCGCCCCGAACGTCTACGTCTGCGTCCCCGAGCTCTGTTTCCTGCAGCTTGCGGGGAGCCATTCTCCCGTCGACCTCCTGCGGCTGGGCATGGAGCTGTGCGGGCACTACTCCCTGGCGGAGGGCCGCCGTGGCTTCCTGGACAGGCCCCCTCTCTGCTCGAGGGCTGGCCTGCTCGCCTATCTGGACGCGGTGCATGCAACGCGCGGCGTCGCCAAGGCCCGGCGCGCGGCGGGGCTCGTCATCGACGGTTCCGCCTCGCCCATGGAAAGCTCCCTGGCGCTGCTCCTGTGCCTCCCGACCCGCTGGGGAGGCTACGGGCTGCCCCGCCCCATCCTCAACGGCCAGCTGACGCTGAGCCCCGGCGCCGCACGGATCGTGGGCCAGCGGCGCTGCTCCCCCGACCTTTCGTGGCCTCAGAGGCGGGTCGCCATGGAATATCTTGGCAGGGAGTACCACGGGGAGTTTGGGCGTGACCTGTCGAGGGTCCTTGGCCTCAGGCGCGACGGCTGGCGAGTCGAGCTCGTGGGGATTGGCCAGCTTAGAAACCAGGCGGCTGCGACCGAGCTCGCAAGGAGGCTGAATCGACACCTACGCGGGCGCGACCTGGTGCTGCCCCCTTCCAAGGAGGGCAAGAGGACCCTGCTCAGGGAGTCGCTGCTTCCCTTCGGACATGTATGGGACGACGAGGGGAATGCGATGCCCTCCCTTCGACCCAGCTGGGTTCTTCCCGCATCAGGCTCTCTCTAGATGCCCCAACCGTTCAGGACTCGCCCGAGTTCGCAAGATCCTGCCGGCTCGGGCGCGTTCTGAACGATGCGCCGCCTAGGAAGACCCTCCAGCAAGTCTGAGCTCCAGCCGGCCCTGACCCAGCTGCGCTCGCAGGGGACTCCCGAGCTCGTCCCGCTCCTCGGGGAAGTCCGCCCGGAAGTGGCTCCCGCGGCTCTCGGCGCGTTCCAGCATCATGCGGGCCATGACCTCGGCGCAGAGGAGCTCCGCACGAACCTGGGCGGTCTGGGCCATGCGACGCGCGTCAACGGACGCGGTCGAGGTCACCGCGAGCTCCCCGCGCAACCCTCCCAGCGCGTGCAGCACGTGTCCCAGGCCATGGGCGTCGCGGGGGAAGAGGCAGCCCTCGGCCATGACCTGTCGCAGCTCCCGCGCCGCCTTGGGCGCCAGGGGAGAGGAGCTCGACCTCAGCTCCAGCGCCTCGCCCGCACCAGCCGCCGCCACGCGCTCGCTGCCCAGGGCCCGCCGTGCGGCGCCCGCGCCCGCCGCCTGTCCGAACACGAGGCAGCTCGCGCTCGCCAGGCCGCCGATGCGGTCGGCGCCGTGCATGCCTCCGGCGCACTCGCCGCAGGCAAAGAGGCCCGGCATGCCCACGACCCCCGCGTCCGTCCCGATCAGGATCCCGCCATTGCTCGCCTGTGCGGCCAGCCCCACGCGGAGCTCGTCCCCGCGTGCCACACCACGGCCCTCGAGCCAGGAGAAGAACGACTCGACGAACTCGGGCAGAGGGTCGGGAAGTCCCTCGTAGCGAAGCCCTGCCCCCTGGGGCGAGGCGAGGGCGAGGTCCACGTCGTGGTCACCAACGCGCGCGCTGGTGGGGCCGTGCCCCGCGCGCAGCTCGAGGAGCCGTCCCCAGTCGTCGGGGCTCCTGCGCTCGAGCTCGTCGACGCGGGCCCAGCGGAAGCTCTTCTCGTTGAAGACCACCCCCCTCACGGGCGAGACGATTGTGGGCATGACCTGGAGGAACTCGAGGTTGGTGAGGATGGCGCCATGCCTCAGCGCCAGGGCATGGCCCGTGCCGTCCGTCCCGGCTCCCGCGAGGGAGCCCGCGAAGAGGCCGGCGCAGCCGCCCGTGGCGAGCACCACGGAGGGGGCGTGGACGCAGAAGGCGCGGCCGTCCCTGGCGTCGAAGAGCAGGGCCCCGGCGATGCTAGCCCCCGCGCCCGGCGTCGTGTCGGTCGCCTCCGGTGCCATGGCGTCCAGGTCGACGCGCCGCTGGCCCTCCTCGACGAGCTCCACGAGCTCGCAGTGGGGGAGGAGCCCCACGCCGAGCCGCGCGAGCTCCCTGCCCACGGCCTCGCGGTAGGGCGCGCGCTCCAGGCCGCGCCAGAGCCTGCGGTGGCTGTCGAAGCAGGGGACGTACTCTCGCTCGCCGGCGTCCGCGGGCCGTCGCAGCGCCACCCCCTGGGACTCGAGTCTCTCGACGGCGTCGGGGATGCCCGCCGCCAGGGCGCGCGCGAGCACCGGGTCCGCCATGCCCTGGCCCAGCTCGCGGATGGCGCGGGCCAGGTCGTCCACGTCATCCGCGCCGTCCGGCCCCACGAGGCCCACGCCCCAGGTGCTCCCGGCAAAGCTCGAGCCAGAGAAGGTCGGTCCGGCGCAGGCCAGGGTCACGCGGGCCCCCTCCTTCGCTGCGGCGACCGCGGCCTGGGTCCCCGCGATGCCCCCACCCACGACCAGCACGTCGCAGCTTGCCTCGGCCTCGATCCTCATGGGGCTCCTTTCCACTGCGTTACCCCTTGCTCCCGTCGGCTGCAAGTGTAATAGAGTGACCCAGTCGGGCGTCGGCACCGGGACGTGCCGCCGCCGTGCAGGAGCGACATGACGCCAGGGAGGGACGATGGACGAGGAATCGCAGACCTATGCGGGCGAGAGGGTCGAGCTCCGCAACCTGGACGAGCTCGACATCGCCTTCGACGAGCGCGGCCTCGTGCCGGCCGTGGTGCAGCAGGCGGGCAGCGGGGAGCTCCTCATGCTCGCCTGGATGAGCAGAGAGTCCCTGGAGCTCACGCTGGGGACGGGCACCAGCTGCTTCTGGAGCAGGTCTCGCCAGGAGCTCTGGAACAAGGGAGCCACCAGCGGAAACGTCCAGAAGGTCCGTCGCGTCCTGGTCGACTGCGACGCGGACGCCCTGCTCCTTGAGGTCGACTCCCCTGGCCCGGCCTGCCACACCGGCCACCGGAGCTGCTTCTTCCGCGCCATTGCCCCGATGGGCGCGTCCGCGTGGGAGGGCGACGACGGCAGGCACGATGCGGGCGATTCCCATCCGTCCGACGGGGAGGACTGAGCAATGGGCGAGAGAACCGCGAACGTCCGGGCAGCGGACATCGGCCAGACCCTGGAGTCGCTTGCCCGCACGCTCCACGGCCGTTGGGAGAGCGACCCCGAGGAGTCCTACACGGCGCGGTTGCTCACCGGCCAGGAAGACGAGCTGCTGAAGAAGCTCGCCGAGGAGGCCAGCGAGGTGATCATGGCCTGCAAGGACGACGACCACGACCACATCCGCTACGAGGCAGGCGACCTCGTCTACCACCTGCTGGTCACGCTCGAGCGCTATGGCGTGGGGCTGGGCGAGCTCGCGGGCGAGCTCGAGGCCCGCAAGCGCTAGCGCCGGCTTCACGTCCCCCACCTTACTTTGGCTGGATGTTGACTCTTTGTAGTCGGTCGCGACCACGAACTGACGTCGTGCGAGTTGCGTTAACCTAATCCGATAACCATGGCGACCGGACCCTCCGGTCGCGGGCGCGCTCCTCGCGTCCGGCAGCAGGGCGTGGCGCCCGTTCCCGCAAGGGGATAGACTGGTCGCGACTGCTGCCCTCAACGCACGTCCAACGCACCAGAGACAGTATTGCGAGGAAACAGATGACGGAAAAGACACGCGCTGTCGTCAGGTCGGGGGTCGCCCTGAGCCTCTCCCTCACCCTGGCACTCTCCGCAGTCCCGACCCACGCCTTCGCGGCGGACACCGCCGCCCAGACCCAGACCGAGCTCGACTCCGCCCGCGCACGTCTGGACGAGCTCCAGGGCCAGTGCGCCACGGCATTCTCGCAGCTCGAGGACGCCCAGGCCTCGTTGGAGGACACCCGCGCGGCAATGAGCGAGACCCAGTCGCAGATCGACGCGAAGGAGCAGGAGCTCGGCGTCGCGCGCGGCACCCTCTCGCAGACCATGGCGGCCAACTACAAGAGCGGCGTCGACTTCCTCTCGTTCGTGCTCGGCTCCAACGACTTCCAGGACCTCGTCTCGCGCGTGTACTACGCCAACAAGGTCTCGGCCAGCCAGACCGACGCCATCAACGCGGTGAGGACCATCCAGGGCGAGCTGCAAGGGCAGAAGGACCGCCTCCAGGAGGAGGAGAGCCAGCAGGAGGAGCTGCTCAGCCAGTCCGAGCAGAGCTTCAGCCAGATCCAGAGCCTCCAGTCGCAGCAGCAGGAGTACGTGAACGGGCTCTCCGAGGAGGTCCAGCGCCAGCTCGCCGCAGAGCGCGAGGCCGCGGAGAAGGCCGCTGCCGAGAAGGCCGCCGCCGAGGCCGCCGCGCGTGCCGCCCAGCAGGGCGAGAGTGACGCCGGCACCGGCACCCAGTCCGGTGGCCAGGCCCAGTCCGACAACCAGTCTGGCCAGGGCGGGTCTTCCGATAACGGCTCCAGCTCCAACGCCAGCTCCGATACCGGGTCGAACTCCGGCAACGGCGGGTCCAGCTCCAACTCGAACTCCAACTCGAGCTCCAACTCGAGCTCCAACTCGAACTCCAACTCGAACTCCAACTCGAACTCCGGCGGCGGCTCCGCCTCCCAGCCTGACGAGTCGTACGGCTCGGGCATCTCGGCCGTCATCGCCGCGGCGCGCTCGCAGCTGGGCGTGAGCTATTCCTGGGCGGGCAATGCCATCGCCAACCAGGAGTTCGACTGCTCCGGCCTCGTGTGGTGGGCCTACCGGCAGGCCGGCTACAGCATCCCCCGCGGCCAGCGCATGTCAAACGGCTACAACAACTCGATGATCGGCTGGGTGCTCCAGAGGGGCGGCTTCACCACCAACCAGGCCAACCTCAAGGCGGGGGACCTCATGTTCTGGGGCGGGGGCACCGGCTCCACGACCCACGTGGGCCTCTGCATCGGCAACGGGCAGATGATCCACTCCAACTACGGCGGTGTCGAGGTCACGAGCGTCTACTACTTCGCCGGCAGCTTCGTGGGCGGCGGCCCGATCGTCTAGCCTGCGGGCAGCGACGGCCGTCACGGGCAAACGGATCGGCACGGGGAGGCTTCGCTTCGGCGGGGCCTCCCCTTCTTCTTCCGGGTGGCTGGCCATGGTGCGACGGCCTGCCTCCGTGTCGCCTGCGGCTGGGCCAGCACCATCTTCTGGCCGTCTTGAGCTACCACGTCCCGCTTGGCTCGCGGAACCGCCCGGCCGCACGACCCGCCGCGGGGGCCAGTCCGGGGGGCCACCGTCCATGGGATAATCGGCCCAGAGGCCGACACCGCAAGCGCAGGCGGCGCCAGCTCCTAGGCGACCGTGGGACTCGTGCCCCCATGGGCCCACCCATCGCGCTGTCGACCCGCAGGTATGGGGTTCCCGACGGATGGGAGGTTGGAAGATGAACGCCGCGTCAATCCGCACGTCCCTGGCAAGGAGGCTGGGTGTCCTCGTCGTTCTCGTCGCGCTCGTCGCCCTCGTGGGCTGTGGCGCATCGAAGGGCATGGGGACGGTGGCGCCCTCCAAGGACCCCAAGGCGGACTTCCTGGGCACCTGGACCGCCGTCTCGGTCAGCGACAAGGACCTGGGTGACCTCACGCTCGAGGACATGACCGGGTTGGGGATCTACTTCCGCATCACGCTCGTCGAGGACGGCACGGGGACGATGGACCTCGCCGGAGACGTCGAGGACCTCAAGTGGAGCCTCAAGGACGACACGACCGTGCTCATCAACGACAGCGAGACTGCGGCGAGCAGCCTCGAGCTCAAGGACGGCAAGCTCGTGGGCGACGAGGACGGCACCAAGATGGTGTTCGAGAAGGGCGACCTCGTCAAGGAGGACATGCCGAAGGGCGGCGGAAGCACGGACGACAAGGCAAGCGAGGCCGTGGACTACCTCATCGCAGACGACGAGCTCGCCACCATCCGCATGACCGAGGTCTTCGTCGACTTTACGGGCGACCCCGGCTTCGTGGTCAACTTCAAGAACAACTCAGACAAGAGCCTCAGGATCTGGTCGCAGTCCGAGAGCTTCTCCATCAACGGGGAGATGCGCGAGCCCATCGGCCTCTTCGAGCTGACAAAGCCGGGGACCTACGTCGACTGCAAGGTCTTCTATGATGGCGCCGAGGTTGGCCACGGGCTCGCCTCCCTCAAGGACATCAGCGGCAAGATCGAGCTCATGGACGAGGACTACAACGTCCTGCGCACCTACGACTTCAGCTACAGCTACGGCGCGAAGGGCTAGGGCGTCAGCCGCCTGCCCTAGGGGCGGGCGGGAGAGGCCTCCGTCCGTGGTCGGGACGTCGCTGCGGGGCGGATGGCCAGGCGGGGCGGCGGGAGCGGGTCTCTCGCCGCCCCTACATGCCGATGTCGCCGCCTCGCTCGCGCGCCCAGAGGTAGAGGTCGACGCAGCGCTGCGCCAGCACGTCGAGGGAGTCGTAGAGCCAGGTGGGGCGCTCTGCCAGGTCCTGGTAGATGACAGAGAGCTCGGTGCAGCCCACCACGACGGCGTCGCAGCCCTCCTGGCGCAGCTCCTCGGCAATGGCGCAGAGCTCGCCCGGGTCGTAGGGCGCGTTTGCCTTGACCCCGTCGTAGATCAGCGACATGATCCTGCGCTGCGTCTGGGCCCTGGGCACCACGCCGACGAGCCCGCGCTCTGCGAGGTAGCCCTGGAAGACGCCGGACTGGACCGTCCCGTCGGTCGCCATGAGGCCCACCCTGCCGCCACGACCCACGTCGAGTGCCATGCGCTTGGCGGTCTCCTCCATGATGTTGAGGACGGGGACGTCCACCGCGTCGCTGATCGCGTCATAGAAGTAGTGCGCCGTGTTGCAGGCAATGGCCAGGTAGTCGGCGCCTGCGTCCTCGAGCCAGCGGGCGACCTTGCACATCTCAGGCTGGGGGTTCGGGTTCGAGTGGTCCAGGATGTAGGCGGTGCGGTCGGGTATCTGCGGGTCGTTGAAGACGATCATGGGGATGTTGTCCTGGTCGCTCGCCGCAGGGGTCTTCTTGATGATGGCCTCCATGAAGTAGGCGGTGGCCAGGGGCCCCACCCCACCGATGATTCCCAGGATTGGCTTGTTCACGAAGGCTCCTCCCCGGTGCGCACGCGCCTCTCGCCCATCCGGACGATTGTAGGCGAGTGGGAGGGAGTTCTGTTCCTACGGTGCACTGTCCCTGCCCCCTTCGCAGCCTGCCTACAATATGCGGAGGCCCGCGCCACGCGGGCGGGCAGGGTCGGGCGGCCGGCAGGCGGGTGGCATGGCGCCGCCTGGGCAGGGCCGAGGCACAAGCACGAGAGACGGGTGCGCGCGATGGCGGAGCAGGCTGTGGAGGGTGGCAGGTCAGCAATGGGGGAGAGGGGCGCTGCTTCCTTCGTGCCCATCCTCCTGGGAACCGAGATCGGGTCCTACGGCATGGCGCGCGCCTTCTGGGAGCGCTACGGCGTGGCCAGCGTCTGCTACGGCAGCTTCCCCCTCACCCCCACACGCGACTCCAAGTTTATCGAGCAGCGCTGCGACGCCAACATCCTCGACCCCGCGCGCTTCGTCGAGCTCCTCAACGCCGACGCGGCGGACTTCGCGGGCAAGGTCCCCCTGGTCATACCCTGCGGCGACGACTACTCGCTGCTCCTCTCCAACCACAAGGCCGAGCTGGACCCCAGCTACCGCTGCATCTGCTCCGGTCCGGGCGTCCTCGACGAGCTCAACGACAAGGCCCGCTTCTACGCCCTCTGCGAGCGCGCGGGCGTGCCCTACCCCCGCACGGTGACCATCGGCCCCGAGGACGAGGGACGGCTCCCCGAGCTGCCCTTCGGCTTCCCCGTGGCGCTCAAGCCCACCGACGCCGCGTCCTGGCGCAACCACCCCTTCCAGGGCCAGAAGAAGGCCTTCGTCCTGGACGACGACAAGATGCTGGCCAAGACGATCCGTCGAGCCTTCGCCTCGGGCTACGAGGGGCAGCTCGTGATCCAGGACTTCATCCCCGGCGACGACGGCAACATGCGCGTCATGAACGGCTACGTGCGCCAGGACGGCTCGATCTCGCTCCTCTCGCTGGGGCATCCCGTGCTCGAGGACTGCGCTCCCATGCGCATCGGCAACTATGCGGCCATCGTCTCGTACGCGGACGAGGACATCTATGCCTCCGTCGAGCGGCTGATGGGCCACATCGACTACTTCGGCTACTTCAACATCGACATGAAGTACGACGAGCGCGACGGCAGCTGCAAGCTCCTTGACTTCAACCCCCGCCAGGGGAGGAGCAGCTTCTTCACCACGCTGGCCGGCTACAACCTCGCCGAGCACGTGGTGGCGGACGTCGTCGAGGGCAGGCGCGGGCCCGCGGTCCACGCCACCAACGAGTTCCTCTGGGTGGGCGTGCCCCGCTCCATCGTGTGCCGCTACGCCGCGAAGGGGCCGGGCCGCGACCGCGCGCTCGAGCTCATGCGCCAGGGCAGGGTGGGCACCACGCTCTTCGGGGCGCACGACGACAGCCCCCGGAGGCTCTGGAACATGGCTAAGCTCTGGGCGCATTACTATCTGGACTTCAAGAGGCACTTCGGGCATAGAGAGCTCGAGGACTAGGCGAGAGGGGCACACATGGCGGACTCGTCGCTCGAGCTGAGGCGCGCGCTCGCGCGGCGCAGCGGCACCTCCGAGGACGACTGGTTCCTCACCTACCGGGCGCGGCACGGCATGCTCGTGGCCTTCTGCGAGCTCGCACGGCTGCGGGGCGCGGGCGAGGTCGTGACGCAGCTCCTGACCTGCTGCACCGCCGTCGACCCCATCGTCGAGGCCGGGCTCGCCCCGCGCTACGCGGACGTCTCGGCGTCGAGCCTGGCGCTCGACGCCTCCCGGCTCGGACTCGGCCCGAGCTCGCGGGCCGTGGTCCTTCAGCACAGCTTCGGGATCTTCGAGCCAGCGGGCGACCTCGCCCTGAGGGAGGCCGCGGACGCGGCGGGGGCGCTTCTCGTCGAGGACTGCGCCCACTGCGTGGGGAGGCTCGCGCGCGACGGCGAGGGACGACCGCTCGCCGACGTCTCCGTCCACTCCTTCGGGGTGGAGAAGATGCTCCCCACCCACTTCGGCGGGGCGGTGTACGTGAGCCCCCGGATGGCGGACTCCGGGCTCAGGGCCGCCCTGGTGGGGGCTCTGGGCTCGCTTCCCCCCATCGACCCCGTGCTCGAGGAGGCCGCCAAGGGCTATCGCAGCCGCATCCGCGTGCTCAACCACCTGCCCGCCGGTCCCCGCCGCGCCCTTCGCGCGCGCTGGGAGGCCCGAGGAAGCTTCGACGCCGCGATATCACCCGAGGAGCAGAGGGGCCACGTCTCGCACGAGCCCTGCCAGCCTGGCGAGTGGATAGCCTCCCGGGCCCTGGAGGCCCTGGAGGGGCTCGACGCCCAGGAGGCCCTGCGACGAGAGGCCGTGACGGAGTACGTGCGCTCCCTTGCCGACACGGGAGTCGCCCTGCCCGCCGCCGTGTGCGCAGGTCCCGCCCAGCCGCTGCTGCGCCTCCCCGTCTTCCTGGCCGACTCCGGGCGCTCCGAGGCTCTCCTCGCCAGCGTGCGCGCGGCGGGGCACTATGCCGTGCCCTGGTACCGCCCGCTCCTCTTCCCCGGCGTCGAGGACCCTGCTTCATATGGCTTCGACGGCGGCATGGAGGGGCTCCCCGTGACCGAGCGCCTCTCGCGCGGGCCGGTGGCGCTTCCCTGCGACGTCACGCCCGAGCAGGCACGCCAGCTCGCGGCCCTCGCGGCAGAGGCGGCCCGCTAGCATGGCCGCGCGTGGGGGCAAAAGGCCGGGCGAGGGGGAGCCTCTCGCCACAGACCGCTCCGAGGGCGGCAGGCCCAGCATCGCCGAGCAGGTGGAGCTCGTTCCCACCGACCCCGGCTGCTACCTCTGGAAGGACGGCAGGGGCGAGGTCATCTACGTGGGCAAGGCCAAGAACCTCCGCGCCCGCATGCGCCAGTATGTGACCCTCCAGGACGACCGCGCGAAGATCCCCCTCATGATGCAGGTGGTGCGCAGCTTCGACTACGTGGTCGTGGGCTCCGAGCACGAGGCGCTGGTGCTGGAGCGCAACCTCATCGCCCAGTACCACCCCTACTTCAACGTCGACTTCAAGGACGACAAGAGCTATCCCTACATAGCCATCACCGAGTCGGACGTATACCCGGCCATCAAGTACACCCGCGAGCGCCACCGCAAGGGGACCCGCTACTTCGGTCCCTACACCGACGCCCAGGCCGCCCGCGAGACCATCGACACCCTGCGCAAGGTGCTCCCCATCTGCTCCGCCAACTGCGCGGAGTGGAAGAGGGCGCGTCGCTACCTCCAGAGCCACCCCGACGACGTGGCCGTGGCCAACATGGTCCTGGCCGAGCGCGGCCGCCCCTGCTTCGACTACCACGTGGGTCGCGGGCCCGGCGTCTGCTGCGGCGCCATCACCACCGTGGACTACGCACGTCACGTGAGCCAGGTGGAGAGCTTCCTCTCGGGGAGGCGACGACAGGTGGTGGAGGAGCTCGAGGAACAGATGCGCGATGCGGCGGCCGAGCTCGAGTTCGAGCGCGCCTCCCGCATCAAGCGGCGCCTCGACGTCATAGGCGGGCTGGACGACCGCCAGGAGGTCATGTTCTCGAGCGACGTGAGCCTCGACCTCATCGGCTTCTACCGCGAGGAGACGATCAGCTGCGCCTGCGTCTTCGTCGTGCGGGAGGGGCGCACGATCCGCACCAGCGAGTTCATCCTCAACAAGGGCATGGACGTGGACGAGCAGGAGCTCGCCGCCGGCTTCCTCAAGCGCTACTACGACGAGACCGCCGACGTGCCCCAGGAGGTCGACCTCGCCTGCGAGCTGCCCGACGCGCAGCTCCTGGGCGAGTGGCTCAGCGCGAAGCGCGGGAGGCTCTGCCGCTTGCACCGCCCCCAGCGAGGAGAGAAGAGCCACCTCCTCCAGATGGCGGAGAGGAACGCCCGCCACGCCCTCATGCGCTACATGGTGCGCACGGGGTACGCCGACGAGCGCACCAACCAGGCCCTCCTCCAGCTCGAGAGCGCGCTCGCCCTGGAGCGACCGCCGATGCGCATAGAGTGCTTCGACATCTCGACCCTGCACGGGGCCTTCACCGTGGCGTCCATGGTGGTCTTCACCAACGGCCGGCCCGACAAGGGCCAGTACCGTCGCTTCAAGATCCGCGCCGAGCTCGACGAGGCCAACGACTTCGCAAGCATGGAGGAGGTGCTGGGCAGGCGCTACAGCCCCAAGAACATGGGGGACGAGCGCTTCGCCGCGGCGCCTCCCGACCTCCTCGTGGTGGACGGCGGCAAGCCCCAGCTCTCCGCCGCGATTCACCAGCTCGAGGAGCTGGGGCTCGACATCCCGGTCTGCGGTCTGGCCAAGTCGGACGAGGAGGTCTTCGTCCCCTGGGACGACACGCCGGTGGTGCTGCCCTCGGGCTCTCCCTCGCTCTACCTCATCAAGCAGGTGAGGGACGAGAGCCACCGCTTCGCCATCACCTTCCACCGGGAACTGCGCACCAAGGCGCAGTCCGTCTCGGTGCTGGACGACGTCGAGGGCGTGGGGCCCAAGCGCAAGCGGGCCATCCTACGTCGCTTCGGCTCCCTCAAGGGCCTGCGCGCCGCGAGCGTCGACCAGGTCGCCGAGGTCGAGGGCCTTCCCCGCTCCGTGGCCGAGGAGGTCTGGCAGACGGTGCACGCCTGGGAGGGGGAGGGCGCGTCCCTCTCGCCCGAGACGGAGGCGGATGCCGGGGGAGCCCCTGGTCCCAGTTCGCCTTCCGGCGGAGAGGGGCGAGGGGACGGGTCGGAGTAGCCCACGCCCGAAGCCCCTGCCACCCCGTCCGTTGCCCCTCGCTTGCCGCTGGGCGGAGATGATCTCGAAACATGCCTGAAATGCCATACGCTAGCGGGCGAGAGGTTGCGCCGACCCCGTTCTGCGCAACAAGGGACACGTTTGCGTGGAGAGAGGCAAGAACATGAAAGACCTGATGGGCAAGAACCTTTCGCGTCGCACCTTCCTCGGCGTCTCGAGCGGCGTCGCGGCCGTCGCGGGCCTGGGGCTCGTGGGCTGCGGCGGCGGCTCCGGCAGCAACGGCGGCAGCAGCGCCGGTGGCGAGAAGGCGGCCGGCGGCACCCTCACCGTGGGCACCGCCTACGCGACCCAGAACTACCACCCGTCCACCACGTCCTCGGCGCTCGCCCTGAGTGCCAACATGAACGTGGTCGAGGGCCTCTACGAGCTCGACTTCCATGACTACAGCACCCGCGCCGCCCTGGCCGCCGGCGACCCCACCAAGGTCGATGACACCACCTTCGAGGTCAAGCTGCGCGACGGCGCCAAGTTCTCCGACGGCACCGACGTCAAGGCGGAGGACGTCGTCTCGTCCTTCAAGCGCGCCAACGCCGAGGGCAACATCTACGTCTCGATGCTCACCCCCATCGCCTCCATCGAGGCCAAGGATGACACCACCGTCACCGTCAAGACCGCCTTCCCCGACTTCTCGCTGCTCAAGGAGCGCCTGGCGATCGTCAAGGTTGTCCCCAGCTCCGCGACCGACGAGGACCTGACCGCGAAGCCCACCGGCACCGGCCCCTGGATGTACGACGAGATCACCGACGCCTCCGTCACCCTCGTCCCCAACCCCAACTACAACGGCGAGTTCGCCGCCAAGGACGAGAAGATCCGCTATGACGTCCTGAAGGACGCCACCGCCCGCGTGACCGCCGCCCAGGAGGGCACCGACCTCATCTGCGAGTCCGTCCCCGCCGACTCCATCGACCAGCTCAAGAGCGCCGGCCTCTCCATCGACACCGTCCAGGGCTTCGGTACCCGCTTCATGATGTTCAACGTCAAGAAGGCCCCCTGGGACAACGTCAAGGTCCGCCAGGCCGTCATGTACGCCCTGAACTACGACCAGATGATCTCCAACGCCCTGGCCGGCATGGCCTCGACGCCCTCCTGCTACCTGCCCGAGACCTTCACCAACTACAACAAGGCCTCCATGGTCTATTCCTACGACCAGGAGAAGGCCAAGTCCCTCATCGCCGAGGCCGGCATCACGCCGGGCGCCATCACCCTGCGCACCACCGACAACGACCAGGTCGTCGCCATGTCCACGCAGATCAAGAACGACCTCGACGCCCTGGGCTTCGACGTCTCGATCCAGACCGACACCTCCGCGGCGACCTACGCCGCCATCGACGGCGGCGAGGCCTACGACCTCCTGCTCGCCCCCGGTGACCCCAGCTGCTTCGGTGCCGACCCCGACCTGCTGCTCAACTGGTGGTACGGCAACAACACCTGGATGCAGAAGCGCTGCGTCTGGAACGACTCCCCCGAGTTCGCGAAGCTCCACGAGCTGATGGACCAGGCCCTCTCCCAGACCGGCGACGAGCAGCAGAAGACCTGGAACCAGTGCTTCGACCTCATCTCCGAGAACGTTCCCCTGTATCCCGTCCTGCAGGTCCAGACCACGACCGGCTCCTGGCGTGACACCGCCAACGGCGACGGCACCAAGGTCTCCAGCGACTTCAAGGGCATCGGGACCACGGGCATCTCGCTGATCGGCGTCTCCACCACGAAGTAGTCGGCTCCGTCCCAACAGGCAGCGCGAGGGTAGGGCCCGGGCTTCAGGTACTGCCCGGGCCCTACCTCCTTGGAGCTGCCACGTCCTGACCGCACAGCGTTCGGAAAGGGGAGAGGCCACGTGAACAACCTCCTGCGCCTCATCGGACGGCGATTGGTGGCGCTGCCCATCATGGCCCTCGGCGTCACGATCCTCGTGTTCTTCCTCATGTCGTTCTCCAAGGTCGACCCGGCCTACAACGCGCTCGGCGAGAGCGCCACGCCGGAGGCGGTGGCCCAGTACCACGCCGACCACGGCCTGGACGACCCGTTGCCCACCCGCTACCTCCGCTACATGGGAGGGCTCCTCCACGGTGACCTCGGGAGCTACGGCGCCTCGAACTACTCCGTCGGCGAGCGCGTGGCCAAGGCCCTGCCTGTCACCATGCAGCTCACCTTCATCGGCCTGATCCTGGGTGCCATCGTGTCCTTCCTCCTGGGAGTGCTCGCCGCGCTCTACCGCGACGGATGGCCCGACCAGCTGATCCGCGTGCTCTCCATCGCCGGCCTCGCCACGCCCTCGTTCTGGCTGGCGGTCCTCATGATCCTGCTCTTCTCGTCGATGATGCACGTGCTGCCCGCCTCGGGCCCGCTGCCCAACTTCTTCGCCAATCCCGGCGGCTATGCCGCGCGCATGCTCATGCCCGCCGTGGCCCTCGCCTTCCCGCTCACCGGCCAGATGACCCGCATCGTGCGCACCGCCATGGTCGAGGAGCTCGACAAGGACTACGTCAAGACCGCGAAGGGCGCCGGGCTTCCCCAGGCCGTCGTCATCGGTCGCAACGTCCTGCGCAACGCCCTCATCACGCCCGTCACCACGCTGGGCCTCAAGATCGGCTACCTCATGGGCGGCGCCGTGGTCATCGAGACCATCTTCAACCTGCCCGGCATGGGCATGGCGATCCTCGAGGGCATCCAGGGCAACGAGACGAACCTGGTCCAGGGCGTCGTCATCGTCGTCGCGCTGTCGTTCATCGTGATCAACATCGTGGTCGACATGCTCTACCTCCTCATCAACCCCAGGATCAGGACGGTGTAGCCATGCTGACTCAGAGAAAAGAACAGGCCGAGAAGCTCGAGCAGGCCGCCGCGGGCGGCGCTCGCCTCGGCGGCTGGAAGAAGATGAGCGTCGGCTCCAAGGTCTCGCTCGTCCTGCTCGTCCTGGTGGCCCTCTCGGCCATCCTCGCCGCGGTCCTCTCGCCCTATGACCCGGTCGAGATCTTCACCGCGCGCCAGGCTCCCGGCGGCGGCTTCATCTTCGGCACCGACGACAAGGGGCGCGACATCCTGAGCCGCATGCTCTACGGCGGCCGCTACTCGCTGGTCATCGGCTTCGGCGCCACCCTCATGGCGCTGGTCTGCGGCTCCGTCATCGGCGCCATCGCCGCGGTCTCGCGCAAGTGGGTGTCCGAGGTGATCATGCGCGTCCTGGACATCATCATGTCCTTCCCCGGCATCGCGCTCGCGGCCGTGTTCGTGTCCATCCTGGGCAACAGCATCGGCTCGATCATCTTCTCCATCGGCTTCATGTACACGCCCCAGATCGCCCGCATCGTGCGCGCCAACATAGTGAGCGAGTACGGAGAGGACTACGTGCGCGCGGTCATCGTCTCCGGCGCCCGCGCCCCCTGGATCCTGATCAGGCACGTCCTGCGCAACTGCATCGCGCCGATTATGGTATTCACCGTGACCCTCGTGGCCGACGCCATCATCTTCGAGGCCTCCCTCACCTTCATAGGGGCCGGCATCCAGGAGCCCACCCCCACCTGGGGCAACATCCTGGCCGACGCCCGCGGTGGCGTGCTCGCGGGCCGTTGGTGGCAGGCGCTCTTCCCGGGCATGGCCATCATGGTCACCTGCCTCGCGCTCAACATCCTCTCCGAGGGCCTCACCGACGCCATGGCCGCCGCCCCCGGCGCCCCCGTCGACGCGGACAACTCCGAGAGCCGCCGTGCCGACGACATCCTGGCCTCCAATCCCGTCAAGGCCTACGAGGAGCAGGCGGAGGCGCTGGGTCGCAGGCTCGGCGCGCTGCGCGAGGTCGAGCTCGCCCGCGACGACCGCCACGTCCCCGACTACTCCGTGGAGCCCCTGCTGCAGGTCAAGGACCTCTGCATCAGCTTCCTCTCGCACGGTGACGTCCAGGTCGTGGACCACGTCAGCTTCGACGTGCGCCCCGGCCAGTGCATGGCCCTGGTGGGCGAGTCGGGCTGCGGCAAGTCCATCACCACCAAGACGATCATGAACCTCGTGGACCCCAAGGAGACGGTCACGGGCCAGCTCATCTACAAGGGCCAGGACCTGCTCAAGCTCAGCTCCGAGGAGCATCGCAAGCTCCTGGGCACCGAGATCGCCATGGTCTACCAGGACGCGCTCTCGTCCCTGAACCCCTCCATGCTCATCTCGACGCAGATGAAGCAGCTCACCGACCGAGGCGGGACCCGCTCCGCGGAGGAGCTGCTCGAGCTCGTAGGCCTCGATCCCAAGCGCACCCTCGAGTCCTACCCGCACGAACTGTCGGGCGGCCAGCGCCAGCGCGTGCTCATCGCCATGGCGCTCACCCGCGACCCGTCGCTGGTCATCTGCGACGAGCCCACCACGGCCCTGGACGTCACCGTCCAGAAGCAGGTCATCAAGCTCCTGAACGACCTCCAGGCAAAGCTGGGCTTCGCCATGGTCTTCGTGAGCCACGACCTCGCCCTGGTGGCCGAGGTGGCGTCCGAGATCACCGTCATGTACGCCGGCCAGGTCATCGAGCAGGCGCCGACCAAGGAGCTGCTCTGCAACCCCGTCCACGAGTACACCCGCGGGCTCCTGGGGTCGGTCCTCTCCATCGAGGAGGGCGCCCGTGACGGGAGCCGCCTGCACCAGGTGCCCGGCTCGGTCCCCTCGCCCGAGGACTTCCCGCGCGGCGACCGCTTCGCCCCGCGCTCCAGCCATCCCACGCTGGGCCTGGACGTGCACCCCGTCATCAAGAGCCTGCCGGGATGCGCCAACCACCGCTTCTCGGAGCTGCCCGACGACTACCTGAGGCAGAACGGGCTCGTTCCCTATCTAGACACCCTCAAGGAGGTGAGGTAGGTGGCCGACCAGAAGGAACCCATCATCTTCCTCGATGACATCTCCGTTACCTTCCGCACCCGCACGGGATCCATCCTCCACCCCAACCTGGTCCATGCGGTCCAGGGCGTGACCATCAAGCTCATGCCGGGCGAGACCATAGGAATCGTGGGCGAGTCGGGCTGCGGCAAGTCCACCACGGCCAACGTCATGTGCGGCCTGCAGTCGCCGACCTCCGGCCACGTCTACTTCCAGGGGACGGACGTCACGAAGCGCACGGCGGACCTGCGCAAGAAGATAGGCCGCGTCGTCTCGGTCGTCTTCCAGGACCCCGCCACGGCCCTCAACCCGCGCATGGTCGTCCGCGACCAGCTGCAGGACCCGCTGCTGGTGCACAAGGTGGGGGCGTCCGCCGACCAGGAGAGGCGCATCAACGAGCTCGTGGAGCTCGTGGGCCTGCCCAAGAGCGCGCTGCGCGCCCTGCCGGGTCAGCTCTCGGGCGGGCAGCGCCAGCGCGTCGCCATCGCCCGCGCCATGTCGCTCAACCCCTCGGCGATCATCGCCGACGAGCCCACCTCCGCCCTCGACGTGTCCGTGCGCGCCCAGATCCTCAACCTGCTCACCGACCTCAAGAGCGAGCTGGGGCTCTCGATGATCTTCATCAGCCACGACATCCAGACGGTCCGCTACATCTCCGACCGAATCATCGTCATGAACCACGGGCAGATCATGGAGCAGGGTCCGGCGCAGCAGGTGTTCAACGACCCCCAGGACGAGTACACCAAGACGCTCCTCGGGGCGGCACCGTCGCTCTTGCATCCCAAGATAGGTCGCTAGCAGCGAGCGCCCCGTCTGGCCGCGTGCCGGGCGGGGCGCGTCTCTCATGCGCGTCGCAGAGGACTAAGATGTGCCATCGTGCCCGGGCTTCCGGGCAGGCAGAGAGAAAAGGGTAGCCACATGTCAGACTTCAAGATCCGCGGCGTCGTGCCGCCCGTCGTCGTCCCCGACACCGAGGACCGCAGGCTGGACGTAGCCTCCTTCGAGCGCTCCATCGACCGCATGATCGACGCGGGCGTGGACGGCCTCTTCTTCCTGGGCTCCTCGGGAGAGGTGGTCTTCTCCACCGACGAGAGGCGCGACGAGGTCGTGCGCGAGGCGGTGCGCATCGTCGACCACCGCGTGCCCGTCCTGGTGGGCATCATCGACACCGAGACCGAGCGCGTGATCGAGCACGGGCGGCGCGCCCAGGAGCTGGGCGCCGACGCCCTCGTGGCCACCGCCCCCTTCTACGCGCTGGGCGGCATGGCAGACGTGGAGGAGCACTTCCGCATCCTCCACGAGGAGCTCGACCTGCCCGTCTTCGCCTACGACATCCCCGTCTGCGTCCACACCAAGCTCCCCTGGAAGCTCCTGGCCAAGCTGGGCGCCGAGGGCGTGCTCGCGGGCGTCAAGGACTCCTCGGGCAACGACATCTCGTTCCGCTACCTCTGCCAGGAGAACGAGAGGCTGGGTCACCCCCTGAGCCTCCTCACCGGCCATGAGATTGTCGTCGACGGCGCCTACCTCTCGGGCGCGGACGGCTCCGTCCCCGGCCTCGCCAACGTCGAGCCCCACGGCTACGTGCGCATGTGGAAGGCCGCCGAGGCGGGGGACTGGGCGACGGTCAAGGCCGAGCAGGACAAGCTCAACGAGCTCAGCCACATCTTCGACGTCACCACCGGCGTCCAGGGCTTCGGCGGCGGCGTGGGCGCCTTCAAGACCGCCCTCATGCTCATGGGCGTGTACGAGTCCAACCAGATGCCCCGCCCGGTCAAGGCGCTCGAGGGCACCAACGTCGAGGCCATCCGCTCGGTGCTCGTGAGCTGTGGCCTCCTCGAGGCCTAGGCGAGAGGCGGCTCTCGCCCGAAGACGCAAGCCCGGGCGCGCTTGCGACGACGGCGCGCCCGCACCCCAGGAAGGAGTCCCATGGCAGCAGAGGCCAAGCGCGTCATCGCGCTCGACATCGGAGGCACCAAGATCGCCTCGGCCCTCGTGACGCTCCGCGCGGGCGAGGCGCCCCTCATCGAGCACTATGGCAAGGTTCCCACCGAGGCCAAGCTCGGTGGGCAGAGGGTGCTCGGGAACGCCATCGAATCCGCCCGTCGCGTCGCGGAGGCGGCGGTCGGCGGGCTGGACGGCATCGGCGTCTCGAGCGCGGGCGTCATCGACCCCGCGACGGGAGACGTCACCTACGCGAACGAGATCATGCCCGGCTGGGGCGGCACCCACCTGGGAGCCGAGCTCGCGCGCGAGCTCGGACTTCCCGCCCGCGTCCTGAACGACGTGCACGCCCATGCCCTGGGCGAGGCGCGCTGGGGCGGTGGCAGGGACGCCTCGAGCTGCCTGGTCGTCGCCGTGGGCACCGGCATCGGCGGTGCCTTCGTGCTGGGCGGCCACATCCTTCTGGGCGCCCACAACGAGGCGGGCCACGTGGGCCACGTGAGCTGCTCCGACGCCACCGGAGTCCCCTGCTCCTGTGGGGCGACGGGTCACCTCGAGCCCATCGCCGCAGGTCCCGGCATCATCGAGCGCTACCTCGAGCTGGGCGGCGATGCCACCCAGGCGGACGGCAGCCCCATGGACGGGGCCGAGATAGACCGCCGCGCGGCACGGGGCGACCAGGCCGCAAGGGACGCCGAGGCGCGCTCCGGCCATGCGATAGGCGAGGTCCTGGGCAGCATGTGCAACATGCTCGACCCCGACTGCGTCATACTCTCGGGCTCCGTCGCCCAGTGCGGGCCCGCCTGGCACGATGCCATGGAGCGCGGCTGGCACGAGGCGGTCATGCCGCCCGTGGCATCCACGCCCGTCCGCTCGGGCGAGCTGGGCGGCAACGCGCCCCTCATCGGCGCCGCCGAGAACGTAGTCCGCTCGGGCTACGCCGAGTTCGAGTAGGCAACGAGGGGGCCGTGCGAGGAGCGCGGCCCCACGTCTGGAGGTAGAAATGGAAGTCTCGCCCCTGGTCCAGTCGCTCAAGGGAAGGCTCGTCGTGAGCGTCCAGGCCTATCCCGGGGAGCCCCTGCGGCATCCCGAGACCATGGCCCAGATGGCGGAGGCCTGCGAGCAGGGTGGCGCCGCCGCCATCCGCTGCCAGGGCCTCTCTGACATCGCCGCCATCAAGGGCAGGGTCCAGGTGCCCGTCATCGGCCTCTGGAAGGAGGGGCACGAGGGCGTATACATCACGCCGACCCTGCGCCATGCCGTCGCCTGCGTCAACGCCGGCGCGGACGTCGTCGCCATAGACGCCACCGATCGGCCCCGTCCCGACGGGAGGACCTTCGCCCAGACGGTGGCGGACCTTCGCGCCCAGTGCGAGACCCTCGTCATGGCCGACTGCATGACCATCGACGACATACGCAACGCGGTGGCCGTCGGCTGTGACCTCGTGTCCACGACCCTCTCGCACAACAAGGCCGCCATCGATACCACCATGGACGACGGGCCCGACCTCCCGCTCCTGAGGCAGGCCACCGAGGAGTTCCCAGGCCTTCCCATCATCTGCGAGGGCCACGTGCACACGCCGGCGGACGCGGCGGCGGCCATCGGCGCCGGCGCCTGGGCCGTGGTCGTGGGGACGGGCATCACGCACCCCACGAGCCTCACCAAGTGGTTTCGCGCCGCGGTGGAGGGATGAGTCGGGGCCCTCGGGTCAGTTGCGGACTTCTCGCGTCTCAGGGTCCGCAGCTGACCTCCTGCTGGCGCGAGCCAGGCAGGGGTCTGGCCTGCCCTGGGCGCGCGTCGCAAACGGTTCGTTCGCGTGGGACGTCTAGCCGTACAATCAGGTGAGTCCGCAGCGCGGGCGGGGGAGGACCCCGCCCGCACCCCGTAGAGGGAGGGTCCATGGGAGCCGCAGTCGAGCCAAACGTGACCATCGACGACTGGGACAAGCTCGACGTCCGCGTGGGTCTGATCGAGCGCGTCGAGGACGTCAGGGGCTCCAAGAAGCTCGTTGCCCTCCACGTCGACTTCGGTGACTTCAAGCGCACCATCCTCACGGGGATGAGGGAGGAGCGCGAGGACTGCAAGGCCATCGAGGGGACCAAGACGCTCTTCCTCGTCAACATGGCCCCGCGCAAGATGGCGGGCATGGTGAGCGAGGGCATGCTCCTGGACATCGGCTACGAGGACGGGATCCCCTCGGTGCTCGCCACGCTCGAGCGGGACGTCCCCGCGGGCACGAGGCTCTGCTAGCCATGCCCAGCAGCAGCCAGCGCATGAGGGAGGCGGCCGCCGCCGACCGCGTTCCCGACATCGTCGTGATAACCGGGATGTCGGGCAGCGGCCGCACCCAGGCCCTGCACGTCTTCGAGGACATGGGCTACTACTGCATAGACAACCTGCCTCCCCGCCTCATCCTCGACCTCGCCCGCGTGGTGGGGATCAACGCCAACACCGGCCGTCACCTGGCCGTCACCTGCGACCTCAGGAGCCAGGGGCTCTTCGACGAGGTCACCGACGCGCTGGCGCAGCTCCGTGACCACGAGCTCAGCGTCAAGACCCTCTTCCTCGACTGCTCGGACGAGGTGCTGCTGCGCCGCTACGACGAGACCCGTCGCCGTCACCCCATCGCCCAGGAGGGCGAGACGACCGTTGCCGCCATAGCCCGCGAGCGCGCCGCGCTCGCGCCCATCCGCGACGAGTCCGACCTGGTCATCGACACGAGCCGCCTGCGCACGAACGCCCTGCGCAGCCGCATCAGGCACGCATTCTCGGAGCTCGACGAGCAGCAGCTCCTGGACGTGAGCGTCTTCAGCTTCGGCTTCAAGCACGGGCTCCCCGCCGAGGCCGACCTCATGATCGACGTGCGCTTCCTGCCCAACCCCTTCTACGACCCCGCCATGCGCGAGCTCACCGGCAACGACGCCCTGGTCACCGACTTCGTCATGCAGAACAAGGTGACGGCGGACTTCATGGTCGCCTGGAAGCGCCTCCTGGACGTGGCGATGCCGGGCTACGTGGCCGAGGGCAAGACCCAGCTCTCCATCGCCGTGGGCTGCACGGGCGGCCAGCATCGTTCCGTGGCCATCGCCAACGCGACTGCAGCCTACCTCACGGGGCAGGGCTACCGCGTCTCGCTTTCGCACCGCGACCTCCCCCTCGCCAACCGGAGGCCCTGATGGGCCTCGCGACGGTGCGGCACGGGGGTCGGTCGCAGCCCGCGCGCGTGGCCACTCTCGCCTGCGGGGGTGATGGGACATGTCGTTCACCGCGCAGGTGAAGGACGAGCTGTCGCGCGTGGAGGGGGAGTGCCCGCTCTGCGCCTACGCCCAGCTCTCGGCCATAACGCGCATCTGCGGCACGCTCTCCTTCAGGGGTCCGGGGCGCTACTCGATCCGCGTCTCGACCGAGACCGGCGCCGTGGCGCGCACCATGATCAAGCTCACCCACGAGCTCTTCGACCTCGAGACGCCTCTCACCGTGCGCCGCTCCAACCTGCACAAGGCCCGCAACTACCTCATAGAGATCCCCGAGCAGCGCGAGCTCGAGGCCGACCTCGTCCGCCTGGGCATCCTCCTGCCGGGCCGCGGCCTCGCGCCGGGCATCCCCTGGCAGCTCCTGCGCTCGGACCACTGCAGGCGCGCCTTCGTGCGCGGGGCCTTCATGGCCGGGGGCTTCATCGCGGACCCCAGGGGCGACTTCCACCTCGAGGTCGCGGTCACGGGCGAGGAGTTCGCCCGCGAGCTCGCCGACGTCCTGGAGGACCTGGGGGTCTCCGCCCGCCTCAACCGCCGACGCGGCTCCTTTGCGATCTACCTCAAGAGCTTCGACGAGATAGCCCGCCTCCTCGACGCCATGGGCGCGCGCCGCTCCACCCTTCTCGTCGACAAGGTGCGGCGCATGAAGTCGCTCAAGAACGACGTCAACCGCCGCGTCAACGCCGAGATGGCCAACCAGGCCCGCTCGACCGGTGCCGCGGCGGACCAGCTGGGCCTCATCGACCAGGCGGAGCGCGAGCCCGGGCTGCGCGCGCTGCCGCCGGCGGTGAGGGAGTTCTGCGCCCTCAGGAGGGCGCATCCCGAGAAGTCGCTGGCGGACCTCGGCGCCATGGCCGAGCCGCCGGCATCCAAGTCGGCCATGTACCATCGCCTCCTGCGCCTCCAGAAGATCGTGGGGGAGTCGCAGGGGGCGTAGCGCGTGCCCGTATGGGCGAGAGTTGCCCTGGCCACGGCACCTGACGAGGAGCGCGAGCGCGGCGTAGCGCGCGCCCGTGGGCGAGAGTCGCCCCCGTCCCGCCTGGAAGGTCCCTGCCGGCGCGCCGGACACGGCGGCGGGCCCGGGTACCTCTCGCCTGGCCATTCCAAATGCACCCCGAACAGTGGCCAACCGTGGGCGCGCCTCCAAATTCACCCCCATTTGGCTTTGGGCGACCGAGTTGCAGTTTTGTGGGTAAAATAGGGGCGTGCTTGTAAGAGTGTTGGCCACTCCCGAGGAACGGCCTCGGTTGGCCTCGCGAAAGGAGAAAGCATGGCAGTCAAGGTTGCTATCAACGGCTTCGGACGTATCGGTCGCCTCGCGTTCCGCCAGATGTTTGGCCACGAGGGCTCCGAGATCGTCGCCATCAACGACCTCACCTCGCCCGATATGCTCGCGTACCTCCTGAAGTACGATTCCACCCAGGGCAACTACGCCCGTGACCACAAGGTCGAGTCCACCGAGGATGCCATCATCGTCGATGGCAAGAAGATCACCATCTACAAGGAGGCGGACGCCAACAACCTGCCTTGGGGCGAGCTCGGCGTCGACGTCGTCCTCGAGTGCACCGGCTTCTACACCTCCAAGGCCAAGGCGCAGGCCCACATCAACGCGGGCGCCAAGAAGGTCGTCATCTCCGCCCCCGCCGGCAACGACCTGCCCACCATCGTCTTCAACGTCAACCACGAGCAGCTGACCGCCGACGACAACATCATCTCCGCCGCCTCCTGCACCACCAACTGCCTCGCCCCCATGGCCAAGGGCCTGAACGACTTCGCCCCCATTGTCAGCGGCATCATGACCACCATCCACGCCTTCACCGGCGACCAGATGGTCCTCGACGGCCCCCAGCGCAAGGGCAACAAGCGTCGCTCCCGCGCGGCCTCCGAGAACATCGTCCCCAACTCCACCGGCGCCGCCAAGGCCATCGGCCTGGTGCTCCCCGAGCTCAACGGCAAGCTCATCGGTGCCGCCCAGCGCGTCCCGACGCCGACCGGCTCCCTCACCAACCTCTATGCCGTCGTTGACAAGAAGGTCACCGTCGACGAGGTCAACGCTGCCATGAAGGCCTACGCCGAGACCATCCCCGAGACCTTCGGCTACAACGAGGACGAGATCGTCTCCCGCGACATCGTCGGCGAGACCCACGGCTCGATCTTCGACGCCACCCAGACCATGGTCCAGGACCTCGGCAACGGCCAGAGCCTCGTCCAGGTCACCTCTTGGTACGACAACGAGAACTCCTACACCTCTCAGATGGTCCGCACCATCAAGTACTTCGAGAAGTTCGTTGCCTAGCCACTAGGCACCCTCGGTTCTGCAGGGGCGCGGCCGCTGGCCCACGGGTCGCAGCCGCGCCCCTTTCTTGCACGGAGTCGCATCGATCGCCGCAGCAGAAGGAGTGAGCATGGCTTTTACCAAGAAGACCGTCCGCGACGTGGACGTCGACGGCAAGCGCGTCATCATGCGCGTCGACTTCAACGTCCCCCTGAAGGATGGCGTCGTCACCGATGACACGCGCGTCCGCGCCGCCATCCCCACCATCAAGTACCTCAAGGAGCACAACGCCGGCATCGTCCTCATGAGCCACCTCGGACGTCCCAAAGGTGACGGTCCCGAGCCCGAGCTCTCGCTGAAGCCTGCCGCAGACAAGCTCGCCGAGCTCACCGGATACGAGGTCAAGTTCGTGGACGACACCTACGGCGAGAAGGCGGCCGCCGCCGTCGCCGAGGTCAAGCCCGGTGACATCCTGGTCCTCGAGAACGTCCGCTTCCTCAAGGCCGAGAAGAAGAACGACCCCGAGGTCGCCAAGAAGCTCGCCTCCTATGGCGACATCTTCGTCCTCGACGCCTTCGGCACCGCCCACCGCGCCCAGGGCTCCGTCGTCGGCCCGGCCGAGTTCATCCCCGCCGTCGCCGGCTTCCTGCTCGAGAAGGAGGTCGACACCCTGACCTCGATCTTCGCCGAGCCCGAGCGCCCCTTCGTCGCCATCGTGGGCGGCTCCAAGGTCTCCAGCAAGATCGGCGTCCTCGACCACCTCATCGACTCCGCCGACACCCTGATCATCGGCGGCGGCATGGCCTACACCTTCTTCCTGGCCAAGGGCTACAGCGTGGGCACCTCCCTCAAGGAGGAGGACTGGATCGAGCGCGCGGCCGAGATGCTGAAGAAGGCCGAGGCCAAGGGCTGCAAGATCCTGCTTCCCGTCGACAACGTGGTCGCCGACCACTTCGGCGAGGACGCCACGGGCGAGGTCGTCGACTCCGACAAGATTCCCGACGACCGCATGGGCATGGACATCGGGCCCAAGACCGTCGAACTCTACTGCGAGGCCGTCAAGGCCGCCAAGACCGTCTTCTGGAACGGCCCCATGGGCGTCTTCGAGATGGACCAGTTCGCCAAGGGCACCGAGGCCGTCGCCCGTGCCATCGCGGACTCCGACTGCACGTCCATCATCGGCGGCGGTGACTCCGTCGCGGCAATCAACAAGTTTGGCCTGGCCGACAAGATGAGCTGGATCTCCACTGGCGGCGGCGCCTCCATGGAGCTCGTCGAGGGCAAGGCCCTTCCCGGAGTGGAGGCGCTTCTCGATGCGTAACAGGATGATCGCCGGCAACTGGAAGATGAACAAGAGCTACTCCGAGGGCGTCGTTCTGGCTCAGGGCCTGGCCCGCGAGCTCGAGGGCGGCACGGGAGACGTCGACGTCGTCGTCTGCCCCCCGACGGTCGACCTCAAGGGCGTCGCAACCGTCATCGAGCAGGAGAGCGCGCCCTTCTCGCTTGGCGCCCAGAACGCCTACTTCGAGGAGTCTGGCGCCTACACCGGAGAGACCGCTCCCTCGATGTTGACCGACATCGGCGCGACCTACTGCATCATCGGCCACTCCGAGCGTCGCGGCTACTTCGGCGAGACCGACGAGGACATTAACAAGAAGGCCAAGGCCCTGATGGCCCATGGTATCGTGCCCATCAGCTGCTGCGGCGAGTCCCTCGAGGTCCGCGAGGCGGGCAAGCACGTCGAGTTCGTCGTGGACCAGATCAGGAAGGACACCGAGGGCCTCGTCATCGACGATCCTTCGAAGTACGTCGTCGCCTACGAGCCCATCTGGGCCATCGGCACCGGCAAGACCGCCACGGCCGACGACGCCCAGGAGGTCTGTGGCGCCATCCGCAAGACCTTGGCCGAGGTCTTCGGCCAGGAGGTGGCCGACGGCATCCGCGTGCTCTACGGCGGCTCCGCCAAGCCCGAGAACGTGGCCGGCTTCCTCGAGAAGGAGGACGTGGACGGCGCGCTCGTCGGTGGAGCGTCCCTCAAGGCGGACTCCTTCGCCGCCATGGTCAAGGCGGCCATGTAGGGGGACGGTCCCTCTCGCCCAAGAAGGCCTGGGCCCCGGCACGGAGGTGTCGGGGCCCATTTTTTGTGGGTGGGACCGACGCGCGTGGGGCGAGCGTCGGCAGGCTTGGGGCTGCCGTCGATTCTATGGCAGTTGGTAACGGCCTTGACTCATGTGGTAAGCTAACCAATCGATGTAGTTGCGCCATCCGTGGGCACATAAAAAGGAGCACTTCGTGGGCGTTCTGAACACCATCCTTCTGGTCATCCTGGCACTCTCGGCCGTCCTGACGGTCATCCTCATCCTCATGCACTCCGGGAAGGGGACCGGGGTCTCGGACATGATCGCCTCCTCCATGTACAACTCGGCCGCCGGCTCGGGGGTCTGGGAGAAGAACCTCGACCGCCTCACCGTCATCACCGCGGTCGTCTTCGGTGTCACCGTCTGCGTCATGGCGTTGACCTTCCCGCTGGGCACCATCTAGGCTCTTGCGCGCACGGCCCGTCTTCCGCCCCTGGGCGCGTGGACGGGCCGTTATCTCTGCCGCGTCTCGTGCCGTGGTAGGATTTTGCACGTTGTGTTCTTGCGTGCCCTGGCTCCCGGCCCACCCGAGGCCCGACGCGAAGGCATGCTGCTTGCGCCTCTGGCTGGGCGGACGTGCCGCCACGGAAGCGCATTCTGCAGAAGAGGGACGTGGTCGCATCGCCGTCGCGTCCTCGTGCGCCCCCGGGGCGCGCGAAGCGAAGTGAGGAGCGTCCATGGCGCGATTCGTCGGGTACATAGCCAAGCGTGTGGCGAGCTACATAGTCATGATCTTCGTGGCGACCTCGCTCACGTACTTCCTGGCATCGGCCTTCATGAGCCCGCGATCCAACTACGAGTCCCGCACTCCCAGGCCACCGCAGGAGTCCATTGAGGCGTCGCTCGACGCCACCAACCTCAACGACAAGACCCCCATCCTCCAGCGCTACCAGAGGTGGCTGGGCGGCATCGTCACCAGGTGGGACTGGGGTCAGACGCCCACCGGCGTCTCGGTGAACGAGGAGATGTCCTCGCGCATCGGCGCCTCTGTGGAGCTGATGTCGCTCGCCACCATCATCTCCATCGTGGTGGGCGTGAGCCTGGGCGTGTACACCGCCCAGCGGCAGTACCAGTGGCAGGACCGCTTCCTGGGCGGCATGGCCTCGCTCTTCATGGTCATCCCCACCGTCGTCCTGGCCATCCTCATCGTGTTCGCGGCCATCGAGATAAACCAGGCGGCGGGGTCGCGCCTCTTCTACGTGACGGGCCTCTCCAGCTACGAGGGCGGCAATCCCCTCATGACCTTCCTCGACTTCCTCCAGCACATCCTGCTGCCCACCGTGGTGCTCACCATCATCAGCTCCGTGGGCTACCACCTGGGCCAGCGCACCTACCTCCTGGACGAGATGCACGCCGACTACGTGCGCACCGCCCGCGCGAAGGGCCTCACCAAGAAGCAGGCCATCCGCAAGCACGCCCTGCGCGCCTCGCTCATCCCCACGGCCGTCTCGGTGGCCTTCTCCATCGCCGGCATCTTCACGGGCGCCGTCATGACCGAGAAGATCTTTGCCATCCACGGCCTGGGCGAGTACTTCATCAACTGCATCAACAACAACAACATCCATGGCGCCGTGGCCGTCGCGGCGTTCAGCGGGGCCTGCACGCTCGTGGGCGCGCTCCTGGCGGACCTCTTCGCCGCCGCGCTCGACCCCCGCATCAAGATGAGCTAAGGAGAGCGCGATGTCAGACGAAATCAGGCAGGACGCTCCCCAGGCGGAGGGCGACGCACGGCAGGCCGGCGACGGGGAGGGCAGGCAGCTCACCAACGCCGAGCTCGAGCTCCTCGCCGACAAGATGGGCGGCTCCGGCGGCGAGGTCAAGCGCATAGGCTACCTCTCGCTCATCGGCAGGCGCTTCGTGCGCCAGCGCAGCGCCATGGTGGGGCTGGTGATCCTCGTCCTGCTGGTGCTGATGGCCATCTTCGGTCCCCACGTCACCCCCTTCACCTACACCGACCCGGACTTCACCTCCCTCAACGTGCCGCCCAACGCCACGCACTGGTTTGGCACCGACGGCGGCGGCTTCGACCTCTTCGCCTGCGTGGTGCACGGCCTGGGCCGCTCCCTCGTCATCGGCGTCATCTACTCGGTGCTCACCACCGTCATCGCGGCCGTGGTGGGAACCTCCATCGCCTACGTGCGCGGCGTCCCCGAGAAGATCGGCATGTGGTTCCTGGACATGCTGCTCATCATCCCGAGCTTCCTCCTCGTAGCCATGGTCGTCCGCGCCGCCAGCGGCACCCAGGGCTGGGTCACGCTCATCGTGGGCCTCACCGCCTTCGGCTGGATCGGCTACGCCCGAACCCTGCGCACCATGGCCCTCTCGCTGCGCGAGCGCGACTACGTGCGCGCCGCCAAGTACATGGGCGTGTCCCCCTTCAAGACCATCGTGCGCCACCTCATCCCCAACCTGGGCTCCATCCTCATCCTGGACACCGTGCTGGGCGTGATAGGCGGCATCAACTCCGAGACCGCCTACAGCTTCCTGGGCCTGGGCATCAAGGCCCCCGACACCTCGCTGGGCTACCTGCTGAGCCAGGGCTCCTCCGCAATGCTCTCGGCCCCCTGGATCGTCCTCATCCCCTCCGCCGTGCTGATCGTGCTCTGCGTGAGCATGCAGCTCATCGGCGACGGCCTGCGCGACGCCATCGACCCCTACTCCCGCGCGGCCGGCAGCGTCGAGGATGACGCAGAGGATGATACCGAGCTCGTCCAGGCCGCAATCGAGGCGCGCTAGCGCGCAGCCCATGGCGGCAGCGCCGCCTACCCGTCCAACCAACAGCAACGGAGCGAGATATGGCCGAGAAGGCAAACGACAGCACGAGGGGCACGTGGGTTCCCCAGGACGACGTGATTCGCTACGAGCTCCTCGAGGGCAACGGCCCCAAGGGCGCGCCCCAGGGCGACCCCATCATGAGCGTGCGCAACCTCAAGGTCTCCTTCGCCACCGAGGCCGGCAGGGTCGACGCCGTCCGCGGGGTCAACTTCGACCTGTGGCGCGGGCGCACCTTGGGCATCGTCGGCGAGTCGGGCTCGGGCAAGTCGGTCACCGCCCTCTCGCTCATCGGGCTCCTGGACGACAACGCCAAGGTGGGCGGCTCCGTCAAGTTCGACGGCGAGGAGCTCGTGGGCAAGTCGGACGAGCAGATGGCGGCCTTCCGCGGCAAGTCCATCTCGATGATTTTCCAGGACCCCCTGAGCGCCCTCACGCCCATGTTCACCATCGGCGAGCAGCTCGAGGAGACCCTCCTCATCCACAATCCGCAGATGGGCAAGCAGGAGCTCCGCGCGCGCTGCGTCGAGCTCCTGCGCATGGTGGGCATCACCAATCCCGAGGAACGCCTGGACGCCTACCCGCACGAGTTCTCGGGCGGCATGCGCCAGCGCGTGGTCATCGCCATCGCCATCGCCAACGACCCCGACGTGATTATCGCCGACGAGCCCACCACGGCCCTCGACGTGACCATCCAGGCCCAGATTCTGGACGTCCTGGCCGTGGCCCAGCGCGAGACGGGCGCCGCCGTCGTGCTGATTACCCACGACCTGGGGGTCATCGCCGGTACCGCAGACGACGTCCTGGTGATGTACGCCGGGCGTGCCGTCGAGCGCGCGAGCATCGACACCATCTTCGACCAGCCCTCGCAGCCCTACACCATGGGCCTTTTGGGCGCCGTGCCCAAGCCCCACGTGGCGGCCGAGCATCGCCTGGTCCCCATCAAGGGCAACCCGCCCTCGCTGGCCGCCATCCCCAAGGGCTGTCCCTTCTCCCCCCGCTGCCCGATGGCGAGCGGGAAGTGCTTTGAGGTCGAGCCCGTCCTCGAGCCCTTCGACGCCGCCGAGGGCCACCTCGTCAGCTGCCACAAGCTCGCGGAGATCCGCGAGCGCCACCTGAGCTTCCAGGAGGTCTACCCCGAGCTCGAGCCCCTGCCCGCAAAGTGGGCGGAGGTCCCCCGCGACCAGCGCCCGGTGGTCCTCGAGGTCAAGGACCTGGTGAAGACCTTCCCGATCCAGGGCAAGGGCCTCATCCGCCGCGACCGGGGCACCATGTGCGCGGTCGACCACGTGAGCTTCAAGATCCACGAGGGCGAGACGCTTGCGTTGGTGGGCGAGTCAGGCTCCGGCAAGTCCACCACCCTCATGCAGATCATGGACCTCGTGAGGCCCGAGCACGGCAGCATCGAGGTGCTGGGCCGCGACATCACGACCCTGCGCAACAACCGCGAGAGGCGCGAGCTCAGGCGCGACCTGCAGGTCATCTTCCAGGACCCCATGAGCTCGCTTGACCCCCGCATGCCCATCTACGACGTGCTGGCCGAGCCCCTGCGCGCGCAGAGGTGGTCCGCGAAGGACATCAACTCCCGCATCGGCGAGCTGATGCACCTCGTCGGCATCAACCCAGACTACGTCGACCGCTTCCCCAGCCAGTTCTCCGGCGGCCAGCGCCAGCGCATCGCCATCGCCCGCGCCCTTGCCACGCGCCCCAAGATCCTCCTGCTCGACGAGCCCATCGCCTCGCTGGACGTCTCGATCCAGGCCGGCATCATCAACCTGCTCGAGGACCTGCAGGTGCAGCTCAAGATCTCATACCTCTTCGTCGCCCACGACCTCGCCGTCATCCGTCACATCTCCGACAGCGTCGCCGTGATGCACCTGGGCAAGATCGTGGAGCAGGGCGACACCGAGGAGGTCTTCACCAACCCGCAGGACCCCTACACCAAGGCCCTGCTCTCGGCCATCCCCATCCCCGACCCCAAGGTGGAGCGCTCCCGCGAGCGCCTGGTCTACCAGGACGGGAAGCTCGTCTCGTCCTCGAGCCTCTTGCCCACGCTGGAGGGGTAGGGGAGAGGTCCCTCCTCCGCCTGCCGTGGTCTCCCTTGGGGAGAGGCATTCGGAGCTGGGGCGCACTTTGCTGGATTCCCAGGGCGGTCCGCGACGCTGCGGGCCGCCCTGCGCTATGTTGTTGGGGTCGAACGGCCCATCCCTATGCGCAGGCGCTGCGCGAACGGAGGATCAGATGGCAGAGAGCTACAAGTCCCGCGCGGACGTCCCCGAGAGGTACACCTGGGACACCAGCGGGCTCTTCGCGGGCGACGAGGCGGCCGGCGCCGCGTTCGAGGCGGCGCAGGCGCTTCCCGCCGAGCTGGAGTCATGGAAGGGCAGGGCGCTCGAGAGCGCGGAGGGGCTTCTCGCCTTCCTCCGCCTCGAGGACGAGGTCACGCTCAAGGTGGCCCGCCTCTACGAGTACGCCGCCCGCAAGGCCGACGAGGACACTCGCGTCGGGCGCTACCAGGACATGCTCGCCCGCCAGCGCTCGCTCATGGCAAGCGTGGACGCGGCGAAGTCCTGGTTCGAGCCGGCGCTCCTCTCGCTTGACGAGGCCACGCTGGACGCGTGGTGCGAGGAGTGCGAGGGCCTGGGGACGTACCGCCGCGCGCTGGACAAGATCCGAGCCCTCGCCAAGCACGTGCTCACGCCCGAGCTCGAGGCGCTCTTGGCCAAGGCCCAGGAGATGGCCGCCAGCCCCGAGGTCGGCTTCTCCATGCTGAACGACGCCGACCTGCGCTTCGCCGACGCGCTCGACTCCAAGGGAGAGGCGCACCCCATCACGCACGGCAGCTACGGCACGGCGCTGATCAGCCCCGACCGCACGCTGCGCGAGAACGCCTACAAGAGCGTCTACGGCAGCTATCGTGGCGTGCGCAACACCTCGGCGGCCCTCCTTGCCGCCCAGATGAAGCAGCTCGAGTTCTTCGCCACCGCCCGTGGCTACGAGAACACCCTAGATGCCTCCCTCGCCCCCACCGAGGTGCCCCGCGCCGTCTATGAGTCCCTCATCGAGTCCGTGCACAGGAACGCCCCCGCCATGCACCGCTACATGGCGCTGAGGGCCCGTGCCCTGGGCCTCGAGCAGGCCCGCTACTGGGACGTCTACGTGCCCATAGTCAAGATGCCGGAGCGCCGCTACAGCTTCGAGGAGGCCTGCGACCTCATGCTCGAGGCCCTGGCACCCCTGGGCGAGGACTACCTCGCCGTGGTGAGGCGGGCCATAGACGAGCGCTGGATCGACGTGTACGAGACCCCGGGCAAGGCGAGCGGTGCCTACTCCTCCGGCGGCCGCGGCCTCACGCCCCTCATCCTCCTCAACTTCATGGGCACCCTGGAGGACGTCTTCACCCTGGTGCACGAGATGGGACACTCGCTCCACACCTACCTGGCCAGCAAGGCGCAGCCCACGCGCTACGCCGACTACGAGATGTTCGTGGCGGAGGTGTCATCCACCACCAACGAGATGCTCCTCATGCGCTACCTGCTCGACCATGCGGCAGACGACGCGGAGCGCGCCTACCTCCTCGACGACCTCTGCGGCAAGTTCAAGGGCACGCTCTACCGTCAGACCATGTTCGCGGAGTTCGAGATGCTCGCCAACGACGCCTCCCAGGCGGGGGAGGGGGTCGGAGCGGAGGCCAACAGCAGGCGCTACCGTGCCCTCAACGAGCTCTACTACGGGCCCGCCGTCCTGACGGACGAGGACATCGCCCTGGAGTGGTCCCGCATCCCGCACTTCTACTACGACTACTACGTCTACGTCTACGCGACGAGCTTCGCCGCGGCCGTGGCGCTCTCGGACAAGATCCTGGCCGATGGCGCGCCGGCGGTCGAGCGCTACCTGGGCTTCCTCGCGGGCGGCAGCTCGAAGCCCCCGCTGGAGCTGCTCGCCGGGGCGGGGGTTGACATGGCCTCCGGCAAGGCGGTCGACGACGCGCTGGTGCGCTTCGGCCAGGTCGTGGACGAGCTGGATAGCCTGATCTAGCGACGGGCCGCAGGGCGGGTCACCTCGCGGCCCCTTTGTCCCAGTACACAAGCTTGTAACAATCGGGCAGGGATTTTTTTATCTTTTTGAAATAAAATGTGAACAGGCATCCGTCGGGGTGCATGCATTTCGCCGTGCGCACGTCGCGCAGGAAATTGGAGGAGAAATGATTTCTAACATCGTCTCGCGTCGCTCGTTCGTGGGCATGGCCGGTGCGGCTGCGGCTCTCGCCGGCCTCGGACTTGCAGGCTGCGGCGGTTCGGGCAACTCCGGCAGCGGCTCCGCCGGCGCCGACACGGGCGTCGAGCCCCAGAACGGCTCGCCCGCAACCACTCCCATCGACCAGCTGCCCCTGCCCGAGAAGGGCAAGACCTACGACAACCCGCTCAGCCGCGACAAGGTCAAGGACGGCGGCACCCTCGTGCTCCCCGTCACCGAGGTCGGCCCTGACTTCAACTACTTCAGCGTGAACGGCAACACCGTCTACATCAACTGGTTCTGGTACTTCTACATGCCCACGCTCTTCACGGTGGACGCCACGGCCTCCGCGTTCACGCCCAACCCCAACTTCGTCGCGTCCGCGTCGGCCGACATGGTGGACGGCAAGCAGGTTGCCACCATCACCCTTGCCGACAAGGCGAACTTCAACGACGGCACGCCCATCGACTGGCGCTCCATCGAGGCCGTCTGGAAGTGCTGCAGCGGCGCCGACGAGAACTACACCCCCTCCTCGACCGACGGCTTCGTCCAGGTCGAGAGCGTGGTCAAGGGCGAGACGGACAAGCAGGCCGTCATCACCTTCTCCCAGCCGTACTACCCCTGGCAGAACCTCTTCCAGAGGGTCCTGCACCCCTCCGCGGCGACGGTCGACGCCTTCAACAACGGCTGGGTGAACAACCCGCACAACGAGTGGGCGGCCGGTCCCTTCGTCGTCGACAGCTCCGACGAGACCCAGATCACCTTCAAGCGCAACGAGAAGTGGTGGGGCGACGAGGCCAAGCTGGAGACCGTCACCTTCAAGCAGATGGAGTCCCAGGCGATGTTCAACGCCTTCAAGAACGGCGAGATCGACGCCACCGAGCTGGGCGCCTCCGGCACCGGCGAGATGCTCTCCAACTTCGTGGGCATGGAGAACACCGAGATCCGTCGTGCCGACTCCAAGTCCATCGCCGTCATCGAGGTCAACTCCACCCGCGAGGGCCTGAAGGACGAGGCCGTGCGCAAGGCCTTCATGCAGTGCATCAACACCGAGACCATCGTCGGCATCGTCTACCAGGGAGTCAACTGGAAGGAAGACCGCATGGGCTCGCTGGTGATCGCCCCCTGGATGGATGGCTACGAGAACAACCTGCCCGAGGACGTTGCCGCCAACACCACCGCCGAGGCCCAGGCCGAGGCCGCCAAGAAGACCCTCGAGGCCGCTGGCTACGAGATGGGCTCCGACGGCTACTACGCCAAGGACGGCAAGCAGGTGACCTTCTCCTTCACCGCCATCGGTGACTCCAACGTGGTCAAGAACCGTGCCGCAGCCATCCAGAAGATGGCCAAGGACGCCGGCATGAACCTGACCATCGACAACAAGCCCTCCTCCGAGTTCTCCAAGACCCTCACGGGCGGCGAGTGGGACACCATCCTCTTCGGCTGGTCCTCGGGCTCCGCCTCCTACAACAACGGCGGCCAGATCTTCGGCTCCCAGAGCTCCTCGAACTTCACCCACTGCGGCAACGCCGAGCTCGACGCCAAGTTCCTCGCGGTCACCGGCATCGCCGACCACGCCGAACAGATGAAGGCCTTCAACGCGGCCGAGAAGGAGGCCCTGAAGTCCTACGCCTTCATCCCCCTGTTCGCTGGCGCAGACGCCATCGCCTGCAAGGCCGGCCTTGCCAACTGGGGTCCCGCGCTTCTGAAGGACATCGTCGCCGAGAACGTCGGCTGGGCCAAGGAGTAGCGTCCAAGACGGCATCCGCCGATGCCTCTGGGTTGGGGTCCCCTTGGCCTCAGCCCAGGCAAAAAAGTTGTTGCCACGGGGCAAAGGCGGATGCTATAGTACTCTTTGCTGCGACGCAGCAAGCCATGTCGGAGTGGCGGAATTGGCAGACGCGCTAGCTTGAGGTGCTAGTGACTGACTAAAAGGTCGTGCGGGTTCAAGTCCCGCCTCCGACACCAGAGAATGCGAGAGGCTCCTTCGGGGGCCTCTCTTCTTGTGTATGCTTCCTCTGTGTGGCTTTGGTTGGCGCCGAGCGAGGCGCGTGACTTTGGGGGCGGAAGATGGCGAGAGGCGAGTTGGTGCGTCGCGTGGACGGCATCGGCCAGGGCAGCGTCAACGGGGCGCTGGCCGCCCTCCTCTCGCTCACGAGCGACGCCGTCCTCGCCTTCGACGGTCTGGGCAGGGTCCTCCTCGCCAACGAGCGGGCAGAGAGGCTCCTCTCGCACGCGCCCGACGGGCTCGTGGGGCAGGACGTCCGCTCCCTTTTCCCGCCGGCGGTGGGGGCGGCGCCCAGGACGCCCTTCTCGCCCACGGACCTGCCCTTCGCCCTGGAGGACGGGAGCGCGGGGTCGGTGCTGTGCCTGCGTCCCGATGGCTACTCCGCCGACCTGGCGATTCGCTGCATGCGCCTCCCCTCCGCCGGGGACACCTACCTCCTCGTGGCGCGCCAGGCCGATTCGGCGCAGGCCGCTAGGGGCGAGCACGAGCGCCTGGTGGGGGAGCTGTCGCGCGCGAACAAGAGACTCTCCGGCACGCTGCGCATCGTGCTCGAGACCCTGGGCTCGGGCGACGTCACGACCCTCTTCGACCGCGTGCTCGAGGAGGTCACCAGCACCATGGAGGCTTCCGGCACGGTCTTCTACGTGGCCGAGCCCGACGGGTACCACCTGCGAGGCGTGAGCTCCAGCCTGGGGGGCGTGCGCGTGCCGCGCTTCCTGCCGGCGGGCAGCACCCTCGAGGCCCTGAGCGTCCGCGCCCGCGAGGCGCTGCGCCTGCGCGTGCTGGCTCCCGGCAGGGAGGAGCTCCGGCGTGGCAGGCTCACCCAGCGCGAGCTCGTCAACGAGGAGACCCGCGAGGTCTATCGCGTGCGCGCGAGCCACCTGCCGCCCTTCTCGAGCCTCATCTGCGTTCCCGTGTGGTTCGGCGGGCACGTCATTGCCCTCATCGAGGTGGGCTGGCAGCAGGCGCACGTCACGAGGCGCGAGGACGGGGAGCTCCTGGACGCCGTGACGCAGTACCTCTCGGTGCAGCTCGTGGGCGCGTTCTCGGCATTGCGCACGCACAAGGAGGAGGAGCTTCGCGAGCTGGGCATACAGCTGCACGACCACGTCCTCGCCGCGGACGACGCCCGCGCCGCCACCAACGAGGCCACGGAGCGCGTCTGCAGGAGCCTGGGGGTGGCCGTGCTGCCGCTCGTGCCCCCCGGGGACGGAGGCACGGGGTTCTCGCTCGAGCTACCGGGAGGGGAGCCCAGGCGGATCGACCCGGACCTCGACGCCCTTTTGGGCAAGCACGCCGCAGACCAGGCGGTCGTCCTCCCGCTCCGCCTCGCGCCGAGCCTCCAGGAATGGCTGCAGGAGCAGGGGATGTCCCCCCTCGGTGCGCTGGTGGACCTGGGGACGCTCTGGGGCGAGCGTCGGGTCGTGCTGCTCTCGCGTCCCGCCGACGGCGAGCCCCTGGACGACGTCGAGATCGCCTTCCTGCGCACCGTGGCCCAGGGGCTGGGCGACATCTCGCGCGGGGAGGAGGAGCGCCGCCAGGACCGCCGCATCTCGCAGGCGCTGCAGACGGGCATGAGAAACGAGCTCCAGCGGGTGCCGGGCATCACCGCGCAGGGCATCTACTCGTCCGCCACCGCCACTGCTGTCATAGGCGGGGACTTCTACGACCTCATCCGCCTGCCCGACCAGCGCTCCTGCGTGATCATGGGCGACGTGAGCGGCAAGGGGGTCGAGGCCGCCTCGGTCTCGGCGGCGGTGAGGACGGCCCTCGGGGCCTACTCGTGGCAGGGCCTCCCCCCCGCGCGCATGGTGAGGCTGCTCAACGACTTCCTGCTGGGCTTCTCGCGGCTCGAGACCTTCGCCACGCTCTTCGTGGGCGTCACGGACCTTGCGGCGGGGACGCTCACGTACTGTTCCGCGGGCCACCCTCCCGCGATCCTCGTGCGGTCCGCCACGAGCCAGGTGGAGACCCTGGACGTGCAGTCCGGCGTGGTGGGCGCCTTCCACGAGATGCGCTATCGCAACGGCACCGTCCGGCTGGAGCCGGGCGACATGCTCCTGCTCTACACCGACGGCACCACCGAGGCGCGTGCGCTGGACGGCTCCTTCTTCGGAGAGGACGGGCTGCGCGACGCGGTGATGAGCGAGTTCCCCCGGGGGTTCGAGGGCGTCCTGGACCGCCTCCTCGCCCGGCTGGACGCGTTCACCGAGCGCCACCTGGATGACGACGTCGCCATGGTGTCGCTGCGCTTCGACGGGGTTCGCAGGGAGGATGCGTAGGGCTCGGCGCGCCTCTCTCGGCGGAGGTGGGGTTCCCTTGCCCGTACGGCGAAGGGCGGGGGATTCCCTTGCCTGCCCGCGTTTGCGCCTGCGCATTTTGGGCAAAAGAGCCACATGGAAGAGCATCCCAACATAGCCCTCGTGCCCGTGGACCACGACCTCGACGTGAGCTCGGTCGACGAGGTGCGGCGCACGCTGGACGCCCTCATCGACGGCGGCTGCCGGCGCATCGTGCTCAACCTCGCGGGCATGAGCTTCGTGGACTCCGCGGGCATGGCGCTGATCTTCCGCGCGGTTCGGCGCATGAGGTGCGCGGGGGGCCTCGTTTCCATCACCAACGCCAGCGACCGCGTCCTGCGCTCCCTGCGCATCGCGCGCCTGGTGGACTTCGCGCCCGTCTCGGGCTGCGGCGAGCGGCCACGGGTGCAGGAGCTCGACCCCGGCGTGCTGCCCGAGTGGCGCTCGACGCTCTCCATCGACCCGACGGACCTCGCGGGGTCGCGCCGCCGCGTGGAAAAGATGCTCGCGCGCCTGGGGCTTGCGGCCGATGCCTCCTTCGACCTCGCTCTGGCGGTGGGGGAGGCCATGGGCAACGCGGTCGACCACACAGACGGCCACTGCGCCCTGGTGACGGTGGCCCGCTACCCGGACCGTGCCGTCATCGAGGTGACCGACTGCGGCTGCGGCTACGAGCTGGAGCCCGGGAGCGAGCTTCCCGAGGTCTCTGATTCGGGCGAGAGGGGCCGGGGGATCCGGCTGATGCGCCTCCTGGCGGACGCGGTGACCATCGCGCGAAAGCCCTCCGGGCGCGGGACCGTGGTGCGCATTGTGAAGCTGCTGGGATAGGGGCGACCCGCGGGTGCGGGCGTGGGTTGCGAGGCGGGGTTCCGCTGCGGGTGCGCGATGGGCGCCGGCCGCTGCGACGCGCTCGGGTTCCGTTGCGGGCGCGGCCGTCTCGACGCGCACGACCGTCGCAGTGCGCACGACCGTCGCGACGCGCTCGGGTGCTGCGATGTTCTTTACTGCGCCGTTTCCGAGGCATCTCTTACTTTGAGGCGAGTGTGGAACACGTCGCCGCGTGCTGCCCAGGCAAACGGGCCGTGGCGTGTTCTTTACTCTGTCCGATATCGCACGTGCCGTCATGGAAGGCGAGAAGAGAACAACTACGGCCGTGAATGGCCCAAAAGCGTTCTTTACTGCCGTGCATTTGCCGCTTCTCTCACTTTGACGTGAGTTTGGAACACGCAACCGGGCGGCGTCCAGGCGCAAGCGTCGCCGCGCCACCCGCGCCGCTCGCGCTACCCGCGCGGATCGTCCGCGCCGCTCGCGCTACCTGCGCCGACCGCGCCGCCGCCCACCTCGCGCGTGCCGCAGCATGTTCTTTTTCGTGTCCGACGTCGCATCTGCCGCCAAAGAAGGCGAGAAAAGAACGCCCGGGCTCGGGGGGTGCCAGCCCAAAGGGAGCGTGCCAGCCCAAAGAAGAGGGCGACCGCCGAAGCAGCCGCCCTCTTGCGTTCGTTGGAGGCGAGACCCGGATTCGAACCGGGGATAAAGGCTTTGCAGGCCTCTGCCTTACCACTTGGCCATCTCGCCGTATGAAAAAGGCCGATCGAAACCGGCCCGATGTTCGCATGGAGCGGGCTACGGGGTTCGAACCCGCGACCTCCACCTTGGCAAGGTGGCGCGCTACCAACTGCGCCAAGCCCGCGAACGCGAGGAATAATATACGTGACGGCAACGGGCTATGCAAGCCCGAATTTCGAAAAACTTCCCCTCAGCCTTAAACGCGCAGCTAGACGTGGATAAAAACTTTTGAAGCAGACCAAGCCGCCTCGCTGCGCTATGCTCGATGGACGGTCAGGGCGCCAGGCAACCGGCCCCCGGGCCGACTGGTCGCTCCCGATCCGCCGGACCTACTCCCACTCGCCGCCGTCCCAACCCGACCCACGTCCATCCCAGAAGACGGAGCCGCATGCTTCTCAACATCCTCCTCCTGCTCGTCATCCTCCTGGTCGTGCGCGGCATCGCCCGCCTCGTCAGGTGGTTCCTCCTGTGGCTCGGCCGAGGCCGACGGCTGGATGGCGCCGTGGACATGCGCCGCATCAACCAGGACGCCGTTCGGGCCGACATAGAGGCCGAGAACGCGGCAGCTGGCGTCGAGCGACTCACGCGAGCCCAGCAGGCAGAGGTCATCGCCGCCCAGCTCATGGACCGCGAGCTCTTCCTGGCCGACCTGCACGTGGGCTGGTACCAGGTGGTCATCATCTTCGTGATCGGCTCCATGGCAGGCCTCGTCCTCGAGGAGCTCTGGATGCTCATCACGGCCGGGCTCACCCAGAGCCGCGTGGGGCTGGTATGGGGACCGTTCTCGCCTTTGTACGGCTTCGGCGCCGTGCTGCTCACCCTCGTGAGCTTTGGCCTGCGGGAGAGGGGCGCGCGCGACTGGCAGGTCTTCCTCGCCTCCCTGGCCCTGGGAGGTGCGCTCGAGCAGCTGACCGGCTGGGGCATGCAGACCCTGTTCAGCGCAGAGTCCTGGACCTACGCCCACCTGCCCGACCACATCACCCAGTGGGTCGCCTGGCGCTTCCTTGTCGCCTGGGGGCTCCTCGGGCTGGTGTGGGCCAAGCTCATCATGCCCGAGGCCCTGTACCGCATCGGCAGCCCCACGACGCGACGGCAGGTCGTCTTCGTGGTGCTCCTCGCCGCCTACCTGGCGTTGGACATCCTCATGACCGTGGCGTGCTTCCAGAGGAGGGCCGAGAGGGACGCCGGCATCCCGCCCCTCAACGCCTTCGAGGCCTGGGTGGACGTCCACTACACCGACGAGTTCATGTCGAACCGCTTCCAGAACCTCGTGGTGGGGAGGGAGCTGTGACAGCCTCGGCTGGTGGGAACATGGGAGAGGAGCGCTCGCCCGTGCCTCCCACGACGCGCGGCACGGGGGTTGACGTCGCCCCTTGCGAGGCCTACTTGGACTACGCGGCCGCCACGCCCCTCGACCCGCGCGTCCTCGAGGCGATGCTGCCTTACCTTACGGAGCGCTTCCACAACCCCTCGTCGCCCTACGCCGCCGCGCGTCGCGTGCGTGCCGACGTCGAGGACGCCCGCCGTCGCCTGGCGCTGGTGCTAGGCGCCCGTGCCGACGGGATCACCCTGACCTCAGGGGCCACCGAGGCCAACAACCTGGCCTTTGCCGCGACGGACGGACACGTGGTCACCGATGCCATCGAGCACCAGAGCGTCCTGCGCGTCGCCGAGGGACGGCCGCACACGCTGGTGGGGGTCGCCGCGGACGGGCGCGTGGACGCCCATGCCATGGCCGCCGCCATCACGTCCCAGACCGAGCTCGTGAGCCTCGAGCTGACAAACGGCGAGGTGGGCTGCGTCCAGCCTGTGCGCGAGCTTGCACGGCTGGTCGCGGCGGAGCGCCGGCGCAGGCTCGAGGCGGGGGAGCCGCGCCAGCTCCTGCTGCACGTGGACGCCTCCCAGGCGACGGGTCAGCTGGCCGTGAACGTCTCGTCCCTCGAGGCGGACATGGTCACCGTGTCGGCGGCGAAGATCTATGGCCCCAAGCAGGTGGGCCTGCTCTGGTGCTCCGACCGCGTGCGCCTGCGCCCGCTGGTGTTGGGGGGCGGGCAGGAGCGCGGCGTGCGCTCCGGGACGGAGAACGTCGCCGGCATCGTAGGCTTCGCGCGGGCGTTGGAGCTCGCGGAGGCCCTGCGCCGGGAGGAGGCGGCGCGCCTGCGCGGCTTGCGACAAGACATGGAGGCCGAGCTGCGCCGCGAGCTGCCCTGGTGCGTGGTGAGCGGTCCCAGGCAAGAGAGGCTGCGCCTGCCCGGGCTGCTGCACCTCTCGCTTCCCGGACTCGAGGCCCAACGCCTGGTCGTGCTGCTCGAGCGCGAGGGCGTCAGCGTGGGCACGGGCTCGGCCTGCGCGGCGAGCAAGATGCGGGCGTCCCACGTGCTCGAGGCGCTGGGGATGCCGCCGACCCTCTCTCAGGGGAGCCTGAGGCTCACGCTGGGCCGGCCCAGCACGCCCGAGGAGGTCGCGTACGGCACGCGGGCCATCGTGCGCTGCGTGCGGTCCGAGATGGTGCGCCTCGGCCTGGATGACGCTGCGATGTCGGAGCGCGCGGCGGCGCTGGGGGCCGCGGGCGGACGATGGCGGGGAGGCAGGGGCTGATGGCGAAGACGGTGTGCCTGGGCATGAGCGGGGGCGTTGACTCCGCGCTGGCGGCCGCGCTCCTCGTGGAGCAGGGCTTCGACGTGCGTGCGGTGTACATGCGCAACTGGTCGCGCGACCTGCCGGGGTTCCGCTGCCGCTGGGCGGACGACCTGGCGGACGCCGAGCGTGTCGCGGTGACGCTGGGCATCGGCCTCGAGGTCTGGGACTGCGAGGAGGAGTACCGGCGCACGGTGGTCGACTATCTCGTTGACGCCTACGCTTGCGGCCTCACGCCTAACCCCGACGTCATGTGCAACCAGACCGTGAAGTTTGGGACCTTTGCCCAGCGCGCGCTGGCGGAGGGCGCGGACTACGTGGCCACGGGCCACTACGCGCGCGTGGGCTCGCAGCTGGGCGAGGGGGGCGCGCCGTCCGGGGTCGTGGCGGCGATGCCGCAGGCGGGCGTCCCGGCGTCCGGGCAGGCGGGCATGGACGGCCTTGGCGCCGCGTCCGGCCTCGTCGCACCCGCGCGCCTCTTCCGCGCCGCGGACGAGTACAAGGACCAGACCTACTTCCTCTGGCGCGTCCCCGGTGAGGTTCTCGCGCACACGCTCTTCCCCATAGGCGGCTATGCCAGCAAGGCGGAGGTACGTGCCGCCTGCGCCGAGCGGGGCCTGGGCGTGGAGGCCAAGCCGGACTCCGACGGCATCTGCTTCGTGGGCGAGGTGGGCATCCGCAGCTTCCTCCTGGACACGCTGGAACGCCGCGCGGGAGACGTCGTGGAATGGGAGACGGGCCGGGTCCTGGGCCGCCATGACGGGGCTTTCCTCTTCACTGTGGGGCAACGTCGTGGGCTCGACCTGGGCGGGGGGCCTGCCCGCTACGTGGTGTCCACGGACGTGGAGAGGAACGTCGTCTACGTCAGCGCAAGCCTGGACTGCCCCGGGCTCTGGTGCCGGGGCCTGGAGCTCTCTGACGTGCGCTGGATTGCGGGACTCCCGCCTCAAGCTGGCCGCTACCTGTTGCGTACCCGCCACACGGGCGAGCTGGTCGAGGCTCTGGTCACGCCCCGCGAGCCCGACGTGGTGCACGGGCTTCCTTGGGCCACGGTCGAGTTCGACGAGCCGCGGCGCACGGTCGCGCCCGGACAGAGCGCCGTCGTGTACGACGGGCTGGAGTGCCTGGGGGGCGGCGTGGTCGTCCGCGGTCCGGAGGGCGTGCCGGGCTGGGCTTAGGAGGGGGCGGCGTACGCGCGCGTCTCTCGGCCGTCATGTCCCGTCGCGGTCATGGCTCCCGCCCCGTTCGCGTTGGTCGTGGCCCTTACCTCCCCGATTGCGCCATCTGGCGTCGTGCATCGGGGAGCGTACGCGCGCTGGGATATAGTTGCGAACACGCACGGACCGCAACGTCGCGCCGGCTGGTGCGACGCGCCTTTTGCATCGTTTGAACTTTGATTAGGAGGAGGAATCGGGTGCTGGGAGCTTACTTCACCCATCTGGCAGACGTGACCGCAGGTTGGAGCGCCGAGGCGGTGTTCTTGCGCATGGCGCTCGCGACATTGGTAGGCGTGGTCATCGGCCTCGAGCGAGAGTACAAGAACAAGGGCGCGGGCATCAAGACCCACGTGCTGGTGTGCCTGGGCTCGGCGATGTCCATGCTCGTGGCCCAGTACGTGCTGGTCACCTTCCCCGACGCACGCGCGGACATGAACCGCATCGGCGCGCAGGTCATCAGTGGCGTGGGCTTCCTGGGCGTGGGCACGATCATGGTCACCGGCCTCAACGAGGTGCGCGGCCTCACCACGGCAGCGGGGCTCTGGGCCTGCGCCTGCATTGGCCTGGCAGCGGGCATCGGGTTCGTGGAGGGCACGCTGATCGCGCTGGTCTTCGTCCTGTTCACCTTCGCGGTGCTGTCGCGCATCGACGCGCGGGTGCGCAGCAAGTCGAAGAACTTCGACATCTACGTCGAGTTCGAGGATCGCAGCGGTGCGAAGAAGATGCTCAAGATGCTGCACTCGTGGGATTGCACCTACAGCGACTTCACCCTGACGCGCGGGGAGTCGGGCGAGAGGGGCATGGCGGCGACGATGTCCATCCACCTCTTCGAGCTGGGCCAGAAGGAGCCGTTCCTCAACTCGATCCAGAACCTGGACTTCGTCAGCTACTGCGACGAGATGTAGGGGAGAGGGGCGCGCGGCGGCCGCGACGGCGTCAGGCGCGCGCGTCTTTGCTGCGACAACGTCCAACGCGTGCGTGTCGACCGCGCGACTACGCTCGGCGCGCATATCTCGCCTGCGACGACGTCCAATGCGTGCGGTACTGCCACGACTACGTCCAACACGTGCGAATTTGTCGCGAGAACGTCCAGCGCGCGCTTCTCGCCCGCGACAACGTCGAACGCGTGCGTTTTTGCCGCGACTACGTCCGACGCGTCTTTTCTCCATCGCTCAACTGGGCAAACGTGACGCCTAAAGACGCGTTCGACGTGCTCGCGAGCGATAATGACGCGTTGGACGCTGTCGCAGGCATGATGGCCGATCATGTCATCTTGGTAAGTCAGCAGAATTTGAATTTTTGCTGACTAACCTTTCCGTGAGCTGGGCAAATGCGAATGAGGTCAGCAGAAGAGAAAATAATGCTGACTTGGTACGGAGCGGATGACGGGGCGAGTGGCCGGAAACTCCCAATGCCAGCCGACAGCCGTCCACCATGCCAGCCATCTGACAAGTCACCGAAAGAATGCCGTCCTGCCATTTAGGCAAGTACAATCAAGATGGTTCACAGCGGAGAGGAGGCGTCATGTCCGAGCCACTTTCAAGAGATGAGATCACCCAGATCATCAGGCCAATCCTAAGGCGATATCATGCGAGCGGCGCCGCCCTATTCGGCTCATACGCACGTGGGGAAGCGACGCAAGACTCGGACATTGACCTCATCATCTATGGCGGTCCCGATTTTGATCGTACGGACATCTTCTCCATTGCCGAGGAGCTCTTTGAGGCCTCTGGGAAGCGAGTTGACGTCTACGAGGCAAGCGAACTCGACCCGACCTCCGACTTCTATAGTTCGATCAAGCATGACGAGGTGCGTGTGGCATGAACGACTCCGACCGCCGGAACCTCGAGCGAGCACTTGAGTTCGCCGATGAGCTCGCAAGTACGCTCGTCGAGCGCGACATCACACGCGAGATCCTGATATCCGATCGCTTTGTTCAGTGGGCAATCACAACGCCGCTGTATAACGTGGGCGAGTTCGTCTCGCACGTCTCCAAAGAACTGCGGGCCTCGCACCCAGAAATCCCGTGGTCCAAGGTCGCGGGCACGAGACATCGCTTGGTACATGACTACGGCGGCACCGATTGGACCATAGTCACGGAGATAGTCTATAGGGACCTGCCCTCCTTCGCGGACCAAATCCGTGGACTGCTGAGATAGCGATTCTTCCAATTGGATGCTTTCTGGCAGCCAGCAATAGGCTGCATATCGACAACGTCCAACGCGTCACCACCACTAGCGAGTACGTCGAACGCGTTTTTACGCGTCACGTTTGCCCAGTTGAGCGATGGAGAAAAGACGCGTCGGACGTAGTCGCGGCAAAAACGCACGCGTTCGACGTTGTCGCGGCAGAGACGCACGCGCCGCCATCGCCGCATCAGCGCCAAGCGCTCCGCCAGCCACTTCGAGCGAGTAGGTATGGAGAGAAAATATCTGTTGCATGCTGGGGGGAGTTCCTCTATAGTAGCTAACGCGCTGCGCGAACCCCCCCCATGCGCGGCAGACATATTCGGGCGTTTAGCTCAGGGGGAGAGCGCTTCCCTGACACGGAAGAGGTCACAAGTTCAAATCTTGTAACGCCCACCAAAATCAAGCCCCGTACCTGCGGAAACGCGGATGCGGGGTTTTCGTATGGCTCGATTTATCCCAATGCGCAGCAAATGCGCAGCGGATGCGCAGCAGCAACGCGAGTCTGATTGCCGTGTGGATGCGGACTGCCCTCCATCGCGGTACTGGCATGCGCTGTTTTCGTGGAGCGGGTGGGCGGCAGGGCCACGCAATAAAGCCCGCCACCAAAACACACGGCATTGGAACGGGGGGTGCGCGTGGACGGAACGGGTGCGGTTCGCATCACGGGACGGAACCGATTCTCACCCGTGCGCCTAGTAGGGGTGGGCAAACGCCAGTGCCCACCTACTACAGGTGCACGCACCACTTCCAGTGGAACGGAAAGGAACGGAACGTTCTTATATATATCGGTTCCGTTCCAATCTCGGGGGGCGCTCGGGTTTTTGGTGGTGGGCTGGGCCGGTGGTCCTCCCCGCGAAAAAGTCGGGATTTTTAAATTTGGGGCCTCGGTCGGAATCCGTGGAAGGGACGCCGGTCTACGCCATGCGGCGAAAAGGGGGCGTTACCCCCGGGGGGCACGCCCCGCTCACGGCCCAGGCGAGAGGGCCGTTTGAGATGCTTATGCTGGGTGGCAGGCAGGCATTGCGTGGAACGGGGAGGAAGCCATGACGTACGATTGCCAGCCGGGAAGCCAGCCACGCCCGCGCTCCGCCAGGGACGGCCTGGGGCGGGTGCGCGCCATGTCCGCCGACTACGCCAGGTCGCGGCGCACGCTCGCCCAGGTGAACGCGATGGTGGCGGAGAGGAGCGGGGAGGCCCCGGCGCACCTCCTGAGGGCCAGGGACGCCATGACGGCCCGCCTGGCCGCCTGCGAGGAAGCCTGGGACGCCCTGTGGCCCGCGCTCGCGCGCGTGGCCTCCTCCTGCGGCCCCGCCGCCGCCGAGGTCGTGCGCCTGAGGTGCTGCGAGGCCCTGGCGTGGGGCGAGGTCGCCCGGGGCGTCTCGTACTCCGTGCGGCAGGCGCAGAACCTCCTCGCCCGCGCCTGCCGCGACCTGGACGCGTGGGACGGCCCGGCGCCGTGGCGGGACTCCGGGGCCGCCCCGGGGCCTATCGCCTCGCGCCGGGCAGGAGCCTGAGCGCCTTGGAGAAGTCGAGCAGGAGCTTCAGCTGTGCTCCGTCAACATGCCGCGCGCGGTCCATTTCCGACGCCAGTGCCAATGCCCCGCGTATGGGTGCCGCCTGGGCGTCCTCGTCGAGTCTCCCTGACGCCACAGCCGCATCAATGCTTGCCTGCATGGCTTGGCAAAATCTGTGCCCGCCCGTGCCGCTGCGCTCCTTGGGTGGCGAAGCGAAGTCGCGCGGGCAAGCAATTCCTTGTTCTAGGTCCATATCGTCCTTCATCTTCCTTACCTCCGTGTGGATTGGGTCCTTCTGTTTTTGAAAATGCCCCGGGGGGAGAAAGGCCCTAATGCAGGGCCAGGGCCGGGGTCACCAGGGAAAGACCCCCCACCCCCACGGGCGGCGTGCTCAGCCGTCATTCCCTCTCGAACGTCACGTGCGGTACGAGACCGAACGTGGACGCCGCAACGGCTACTCCTCTCAGCGTGAGGCCGAGCGGGTCGTGCTCCAGCGCCTCGGCGACCTGCCTGAGAGCGCCAGCCGCCTCGCTGAGCCCCTGCTCGTAGCCGAGCCGCGCCGCGCCTCGCAGAAGCTCCAGCCTCCTGTCGCTTACCAGCGCGCCCGCAACATCGCAGGCCAGACCGTCTAGCACGTCGCTCACCTGCTCGCCCACCATCCATGCCGCCATGGCAGCGTCATCCTCTGCCGTCCAGAGAACGAGCCTCTTGTCATCTTCCATGTTCGATTCCTCATCTCTCTGTTCTATCTTGCGCCTCGTGGCCTTCTCGCTGCTGCGGACCGGCTGACCCGAGAAACCGAGAAGGAGCCTATAAAGAGAATGGCTAGCTTCTCTCCCTGCCTACGGTGGAACGCCACGCCGTAGGGGGAGGGGGGGAAGACGGTAAACAGCCCCCTATAGAGGCTCCTTCCCCTCTCGGGTCACTCATCCCCCCGCTCAGTGAGCACCCCGCCTACCGCGCTGAACGGGGTACTGACCTGCGTTCCGTCCCGTTCGCGCGTGACCGTACGAACGAACGCCCACCGCTTACAGTGCCAGTCGTTCGTTCGTACGGAACGGGCTGGGGTCTTGGCTCCCCAGCCCGCAGGGTACTTGGCGCGGCACGAACGAACGAACGAACGAACGAACGCGGACCCCCCTATACGGTTGGCGTTCGTTCGTCCGCCTCGGCGGCAACATCGGTACGTCCCACGTCATCCACGGCAACGACAATGCCACCCCCCTTTACGAACGGAATCACGTCATTGCTAGGCTTCGTCCAGTTGGCGATAGTGCCAACGGACACCCTCGCCAGCCCGTAGTCCCCCCTGTGGGAGTTGTAGTAGTCGCGGACGTACTCCATCGTCGGGTTGACTCCCTCGAGCGCCGCCGCGCTCACGGCCTCGCCCACAAGCGCCGCCTTGCGCTTCCAGTCGGCCTCGGCACGCTCCGCGTTCGCCCTCCCGCTGTGGGCGCCGTTGGCCTGCGGACTGCCCTTGATGTATGCGCCGCCAAGAAGCCCACCCACGTCCCGAACGAATCGCGTGCCGGTGAATATGAGGTCGATGGGGCGGCGGGGCCTGAAGTCCCTGAGGTCGAACGAGAGGCGGTAGGCAGAGTATCCCTGTTCAGCCAGCTCGGCCCCCGCCTCGCCCCTCGGGTCCACGTCCAGCGGGTCCAGGGAGAGAAGGGCGTCGGGGGCACGGGCGAACACCGAACTCCCGGCCATGCGGTCGACGGACGCCTTCATGCCCGAGCTTCCCTTGGGGAAGTGGTGGACGCCCACCACTGAGCAGCCCGCCCTGGTGAGCCTGTTGAGTTCGGCGAACAGGGCGCGTATTGCCTCGGCGTCGTTCTCGTTGCCCGTCTCGATGGCATAGAGGCAGTCCACGACCACGCACGCGGGCGTGCCGCCCAGGTGGACCAAGACGGCCTCCACGAGTCTGTTGGCATCGTAGCCCGCGCCCCTGCCGCTCAGCACGTCCACCATGCGTGCGGCGTCGTGCGGTATGCCCATCTCGCCCCGCACGGCCTCGCACCGGTTGGCGAACGATGCCGGGGAAACCTCCATGTTGCAGTAGACCACCCGCGTCCTGGCGCACCTCGCCCCAAGCCACTCCCCGCCCGTGGCAAGCGCCCACATGAGGGCGACGGCCAGCCACGTCTTTCCCCCTTTGGGTGGGGCCGCTATGAGCATCACCTGGCGCTCCCTGAGAACGCCCTCGATGATTTCGGGGTCGGGGTCTAGCAGTCCCTCCCCGGTCACGTCATAGAGGCTCACGAACGGGGACGCGTCCACCTTCGGGGGAGTGACGGAGGATGGGCCGGACAGGAGGGGAGGCTCCGCGTACCCGCGCGCCTTCGCCATCTCGATTACGTTATAGGGGCTTCCGTGGGCCTCGGCCATGCCCCAGACGCCCTCTGCCTCCTCCATGCCGCATCCGAGCCACGTGCCGACATCGACGGGGGAGAAGGGGCCGTTGTAAGGCTGGGCCTTAAGGCTGGAGACCACCTCGGCCCTCTCCCCATCGGTGAGGGAATCAGGTCGCATGGAGTCGGACAGGAGGGCCGCCATGACGCGCTCAGACGCCAGCAACGTCCGGCCTCAGATCGTCGTATGCCTTCGTGCGCATCTCGATGTACGGGCGGCACTCGGGGGCCTCCGCAACGAGCAGGCGTGCCAGGGCGGGAACGATGGAGTTGTCTATGGTGGTTCGCCTGCCGTGGGCGTCCGTGAAGTCGTGCCTGCGGATGTACTCGGACAGCTCCTGCATGCCGAACTTCCGCCCCTCGGCCGCGCACGCACGGCCACGGCTGAGGGACCAGGCCCACGCATCCGCGTTCGTGGCAGTCCAGGCTCTGGCCTCGCGCATGCGGCGCGCGGCTCGTTCGTCTATCATCGGCGAGGAGGTGCCTACGAGCCCCTCGCACTTGGCCTCCGTGGTGGTTGCCGCCGCCTCGGGGGCCTTCTTCTCGCTACTCATTGGCAATCGCCTCCGCCTGCGAGAGGCCGAGCCTCTCCATGAGCGCCTGGCGGTTGACGTGCCAGCACTTTCCGAGCCTCACGCCCTCCAGTTCGCCGCGCATGCACAGCTGCCGCACGTGCTTTGGGGTGCAGCCTATGAGCCTCGCTGCCTCGTTCGGGCTAATCATCGGTCTCGTACCTGTCTTTGCCATCCGTAACCTGCTTTCTCTCAACCCCTTGTTTTGCAGTTCCCAGGGGACTGAGCACAGCTTACGGAATGAGGATACCTATGTCTACCTGCGGAAACACGGTCTTAGTGAGGCGAATAGGTATTCTTAACGCCTCATATTACTTTCATGCAAAGCTGGCCCAAATTGGCCCATTTCGGCCTATAAGGCTTTCGGCTGGAGGATTGGGTGGGGCGTCATACATTGAATTCGCCCCATTTCTTGCCTAGAAAAAATCTGAGAATTTGTTTCCGTCTCTACTAAAGGCTGAGTAGCCCGAGCGCACTACCCGCCGCCGTTTCCACGGCAGCTTCGAGCGCCGTGCTATTCGCACGCTCGAGAAAGAAATCGCTGGCGGCGCTGATTATGGGAGGCAGGGCGCGATAGTCGCCCCTGAGGGTATCTAGGTCCCTTCGCAACGACTTCGCGTATTCGTCTATTTCCTCCTGGACGTCCGTAATAAGGCGTTCGTAGCAGCCCACCGCCGAGGGTATCGCCTCGTGTACCCGCGCGTCATCGTCATCCAGCAGGGCGAATTGCTCTGGAAGGCAATCAAAGAAGTCATCTACTGTCATGCCCGCCCACTCTAGCTTTGGCGAGGAGGCTCGCCGCACGTATTCGATTCCGTCCCCGCGCTCTTTGGAGGTGGTTCGGACATATCTCATCGGGAACCGTAGAAACGCATACCCCTCCGTCATATCGAGAGAGTCATCTCCGCCAGTCCATATGTCTGCTTCTCTTACGACTAGCCGTGGGTTGGAAATGTCCTTGATGGCTTTCCGTATCTCGTCCCTTGTTATGGCGAAGCCACTCATTTGTCTAACGTCGGCTGACGTATCTATGGTGCGGCGAGCGCCGCGCTCAAACGTGAGGTCAAGCATGAATGGGATTCCGACCCCGAGGAAGCACGCCGCCTCGATTAGCTTGTCGTTCGGCATGAACTGGTCGCCACTTATCCATCTGGCAAGCGTTCTCCTGTCAATGCCAAGGGCATCGCTCAGCTCCTTCCTGGAGCCATGCCCACGTTTGGCGAGCAGCATATCAAGATTCTCTTTGGGCCTGTTGCCCCTTGGGTCGTTGACATCTGTGCCATGCCTGCCCACGGTCTGACCTCCTGCTTTGGTCGCGTTGCCCTGATTGTTCATGTGAGAAGCCCGCCGTCTCCCGCGCCGCCCACGACCCAGGGAGGCGGGGAGCCTACCCCTGCGTTCCGTCGCGCCTGAGCGGCACCACGTCTGCGGGGGCGTGCCCCCTGAGCGCCCTCTCAACGGCCCCCATCGCAGACGCCTTGCTCCTCTCCTTGGAGGTCGTGTACATGTTGAGCGTCGTGCTTATCTGGGAGTGCCCGAGGTTCCCCGCGACGCCCGCCACGTCCTCGCCTGCCGCTATGGCGACGGTGGCGAACGTGTGCCTGAGGTCGTGGAACGTGGCCCTCCTGCCCTCGGTGTCCACGATGCCCAGGGCGACGGCCAGCGCCTTCCACTCGCGGGAGAGGATGGTGGGCGTGTAGAACGACCCGTCGATGCCCCCCACGACGAACAGCGCGCCGAATGCGGCCTCGTAGCCCCTCTGCCCGCGCCTCATCCCGCCAGCCGCAAGCGCGGCCTCCACGGCCTCCCTGCGGGCCGACAGCACCCCCCCGAGGTCCGGGGGTATCGCGATTGAGCGGGTGCTGCCCTCGTTCTTGGGGGCCTTCACGTAGAACCGCCCGCCGTCCTGGCCTATGGCGTGGGTCACGTGGATGCGGCCTCCCGTGAGGTCGACGTCGCGCCACCTGAGCGCGCATATCTCGCCCTGTCGCATCCCCGTCCTCACGGCGAGCTGCACCGCCGTGGTGAAGGCTGAGCTTCCCGCCTCGGCAAGCGTCTCCATGAGGCGGTCCATGCTCGCGTCGCTGAGCGCGTTCCTTGCGCGCTTCCCGCTGCCGAGGCTGGGCGCCCTGACGCCCCGGCACGGGTTGTCCGGTAGGTCGCCGTCCATGACGGCCTGCTCGCAGACCATGCGTAGGAGCCTGAGCGCCTTCGTCACGGTCGATGGTGCGAGGCCGTCAGAGACAAGCCCATCCTTCCACGCCCTCACGCCCTTGCGGTCTAGGTTGCGCATGGGGAGCTTCGAGAAGGCCCTGTCGAGCCTCCTGGCGCTCTTGCGGTAGTCGCAGACGGTGGAAGCCTCCAGCTCGCCTGCGGCCTCCCGTGAGTCGATGTAGCGCGCCACGTACTCGGCGACCGGCATGAGCGCGTCCACGGCTCGCGCGTCCCGCTCTTCCTCCGCCTTCCATGCGGCGAGGGCCTGTATGGCCTGAGTCTTGGTGCGCACCGTCTCGGGGTCGAACACGCGCGTTCTCTGCCTCCACACCTCGCGCCGTCTCTGCTCGGGCCTGCGCGTGTCCTCGCCCTCTGGCTTGTCCACAAAGGCGGGGTTTGGGACCTTGTGCTTCAGGATGCCCTCCCATGGCTTCAAGGCCATGGTTGTGCGCCGCCTGACGTACGACTGCTGAAAGAAATCGGTGCTCTCCACCCTCTGCCTCCGAACCCCTGACCATTGGGGGACGCCACCACACGCGCCACCACATCCGCCACCACAAATTATAGTATCCGTGGTTTCTACGTTCCATAGGTACCCAAAACAACTGCTGTTTTGTTCGTCTATTCCAACGGGTTTGTGCGACGAAGTGACTGAAAATCCCCGTGTCAGGGGTTCGATTCCCTTCCCCGCCACCATAAAAAAGGCCCGTCTACCTGCGTGAAGGTAGGCGGGCTTTCCTGTCGGGTGGGTATCTGTTCCTTGCGGTGTCCCATGCAAGCGCGTACACCTTCGCGCGCCTCCCGCATGCCAAATCGCGCGGGGTGCGTTAAGGCGACGTGACTGAATGGTTTCCCGACTGTGACCTTGCCAAGGCGCGCTTCTCAAGGGTGCTAGCCTTTGCCCGCGGGAGCGGTTTGTCGGTGATGCGCAAGGGGGCGCAATGGCTTCAAAAGAGGGGGGCAATGGCACCGTGGGTCGACGGCTTGCGCACGTGTTTCCCCATGCGCTGCCCGTCGTTCTCGCCTACCTGGTCATTGGGATCCCTTGCGGCGTGCTCGAGACGCAGATTGGCTTCGGTCCCCTCCTCGCCCTCGCCTTCTCGTCCACCTTCTATACCGGCGCAGGCCAGTTCATGCTGCCCCAGATGGTCCTTGCTGGGATGCCGCTTCCCACGACCATTGCGAGCATCGTGCTGGTGAGCTCGCGACAGCTTCTCTACTCGGCGGGACTTGCCCCCTACCTGGGCAAGGGTTCGCGCCTTGACGCGTTTGCGCTTGCGGCGACTGTCACGGACGAGTCCTTCGGCGTCAACCTCGACCGCTTTGCGGGAGATGCCGGCTGGGACGTTCGCGACGGCCTTCTCCTCAACCTCCTCTGCATGTCCGCGTGGGCGCTTGCCAATGCCGCAGGCGTGCTCGTAGGTGGCATGGTGAGCCTACCCACCGTGCTCATGTCATTTGGCATGACCTCGATCTTCGTGTGCCTGCTCCTGGGGCAGCTGCGTGACGGGTCCACCTACGTCGCGGTCCTTGTCTCGGCACTCCTCGTCCTCGTCTGCAAGCTCGCTGGCCTCCAGGGCGCAGCCGTGCTCCTCGGCGCCGCCGGTGGCGTTGTCTGCGGGCTTGTCTGGCAGGTCTGGGGCCGGAGTGGGGGTATCCGGTCATGAGCGCCTCTCAGATCGCCCTCACTTGGGCTGTCACCTTTGCTGCCATCCTCTCCTTCAGGACGTTGCCTCCGCTGCTCCTGAGGGGAAGGAGCCTCTCGCCCCGTGTCGGGGAGGCGCTCGGGCTCATACCGGCCGCCGCCTTCGCCGGTTTGGTGGCAAACGACCTCCTCGACCCCTCGGCCATCGCGCGCGACCCGCTGGCAGCGGCGTCCGGGCTGGTCGCCGCCGTCATCGTCGCAATCGTGGCGCGTAGGACGAAGTCCCTGGTCCTCTGTGCCGCAGTGGGCATGTTGGCGTATGCGTTGTTGGGCCTTCTCGCCTAGCCCTTCGAGACGGGCGAGAGGATTCCCCTGCAGTCCTGCTGAGCACGCCGTTGCGCACAAGCAAATTATCCAGCACGCTGTTACGCACATTGGCGGTATCTGCCAACTGCGGAAACGTCAGGCTGAATGTGCGCAACGGCGTGCGCGATGCGGCGAATGTGCGCAACGGCGTGCGCGATGCGGCGAATGTGCGCAACTGCGTGCGTGGTGCTGCGACTGTGCGCGATGGCGTGCTAGGCGTCTGGGGGCGTGTGCAACGGCGTGTGTGGTGCTGCAGCGAACACGCAAACGTGTGCGGCAGCGTGCAGGATGTTGCAGCTCGCACGCTCGAACGCGACCGCCCGCCTTGCGGCGCGCCGTCTCCAGCTAGTAGCGCACGCGGAAGCCGACCTCTCCGGGCACGGGCTCGAGCTCGACCTTCGAGTCGATGCGATAGTCGATTGGGTAGCGGGCGTATGCGTTCGAGAAGCGCCCAAAGAACTCAGATATGGCGTCGTCCGTCCCCTGGAGCTCCATGCTCACGCTGCCGTCGTCCTCGTTCCTGACCCAGCCCGTGCAGCCCGACTCGCCGGCCACGTGCTGGGAGGTCCAGCGGAAGCCGACGCCCTGGACCTCTCCGCGAAACACCAGGCCCAGCCGTCTCGTCCCCTCGGGCAGGGGACCCTTCTCCTTGCCGTTCCGCCTCCGCAGACCAAAGCCAAGCATGAGGCAGCCCCCCGTTCGGACGTCCAAAACCCTTGGGCGTACAATACCATCAGTAGGTTCCGCCGTGTCCGCTCGACGCCGGGCGCGGTCCCAGGTCCACCCGCGCCGAGGAGGATGCATGCCAGCGAAGTTCAACCTGATGACGGATTCGCCCTGCGACTTCACGCAGCAGATGGTGGAGGACTCCGGCATACGCTGCCTGCACTTCAGTTACACCGAGGCCGGCCGTGAGGGCGGGCTCAGCGGCGAGGACGACCTCTTCCAAAGCCGTGACCCCCACAGCTTCTACGAGGAGATTCGCAAGGGCGCCTGCCCCATGACCTCCCAACCCTCCCAGCTGGAGTTCGAGCGCGCCTTCCGCGAGGCGGCGGAACTCGAGCTCCCTGCCGTCTACCTCTGCTTCTCGAGCGGCATCTCGGGCTGCTACGAGGGGGCCCAGACGGCGCTCGCGCGTCTGGAGGAGGAGGTGGGCCACAGCCTGCCCATCAGCATCGTCGACCTCAAGCTGGGATCGACGGCGCAGTACCTCTTCGTGGTCGAGGCGATCCGCCAGCGTGACAAGGGCCTCACGGCAGACCAGATGGTCCGCTGGGCGGAGGAGGCGCGCTACTTCGTGCAGACCATCTTCATGGTGGACGACCTGGACGCCCTGCATCGCGGCGGGCGCGTTCCCAAGTCGGTTGCCGTCTTGGGCGGGGCCCTGGACGTGAAGCCCCTTCTCACCTTTGACCTCGACGGGGCGCTCAGCGTCATCGGCATCTCACGTGGGCGCAAGAAGGGCCTGCGCAAGCTGGCCTCCTTCTACGAGCGGAACCACAACGACGACCTCTTCTCCAACGTGGTGGCCATCGGCAACGCCGACTGCCCCCGCGACGCCGATCGCCTCGCGGACATCATCCATAAGGGCAACGACTCTGCTGTCACCATGGTCTCGACCATAGGGCCGACCATCGGTTGCCACGTGGGTCCCGGCATGGTCTCGTGCTGCTTCTGGGGAGAGGACCGTCGCCACGGGGCGTCGGTGGCAGACCAGATCTCGCGGAGCGTTCGAGACCAGTAGCACGGACGCCGGGTAATCGCGCCGCCACGTCAGATGGCGCAACGCCCAGCACGAACGTCAGACACGGCGCGCAGGGGAGCGCACGCAACTAGGAGGACACATGAACGCCAGCAGAAGAGACTTCCTCGCCCTCTCGGCCGTAACCGCAGGCCTGGGCCTCGCCGCCTGCGCGCGCCCCGGCGGGCAGACGAGCGACCAGGCCACTGACCAGCAGCAGGAGCAGTCCTCCGTCAACCTCGAGGAGTTCGAGGGGCTGGCACTCAAGGACGACGCCTGGAAGTACGACGCTGCCAACGACTGCTACTACCAGCTGGGCGTCAAGTACTGCTTGAAGCCCGGCAGCGAGTCCTACGAGTCCCTGGCCATCTTCGTGCCGGGCGCCTACTTCGACGCGCAGAAGTCGGGCGAGAGCTACAAGTGCACGGTGAAGTCGGACGCCACCCTGGCCGGCCTCACTCCCAAGACGGCGCCCGTCGTCATGCCTGTGAACTCCGCCCGCCTCAACGCCCAGGCCTGCCCCACTTCCTACTCCTACGACGGCCTGAGCCGCTACCTCTCTGCCGGCATGGTGTACGTCTATGCGGGCTTCCGCGGTCGCTCCGCGGGAATCGCGAGCGACTCCCAGGACCTCTATCCGGGCGGCGCACCCTGGCCGGTCGTCGACCTCAAGGCGGCCGTGCGCTACCTGCGCTACAACGCCTCCAAGCTCCCCGCCAACCTGGACCGCGTCTTCGTCGCGGGCTACGGCGCGGGCGGCGGCGTCTCGGCGGTCCTCGGTGCGGGCGGGGACTCCGCGCTCTACCAGAAGTACCTGGAGGCCATCGGCGCCGTGACGCACGACCACGAGGGCAACGCGGTGTCCGACGCCATCTGCGGCTCCGCCTCCTGGTGTCCCGTCACCTCCTTCGACACCGCTGACGGGGCGTACGAATGGATGATGGGCCAGTTCTCCACCACGGGGACGCGCAAGGAGGGCAGCTGGACCGCCCAGCTCTCGCACGACCTCGCCGACTCCTACGGCGACTACGTGAACCAGCTCGGCCTGACGGACAACAAGGGCAACGCCCTCGGGCTCGAGGAGACCTCGGACGGGAGCTACCTTGCGGGCGAGTACTACGACCAGCTGCTAGGCTGCATCGAGGACGGCGCGAGCAGCTTCCTCTCCAGCACCGAGTTCCCCTACACCTACACGCCCGCCCGAATGTCCGACTCCTGCTTCCCGGGCGACCCCAACCTCGCCGCCTCGGGCGCGGACGAGATCGACGCCCTGAGCTCCGCTGGCTCCACGTCCACGACCTCTGGTGCGGGCACGTCCGGGACGGGCGGAGATGGTACGGGGGCGGAGTCGTCTTCGGCCGGATCCGTGTCGGCCACCGGCGTCTCCCAGGTGCAGTCCACGGTCTATGAGTCTCTGGGTAGCTACCTCTCTGCCCTCAACTCGGACTCGCGTTGGATCACCTACAGCAGCTCGCGCCAGACCGCGCGCATCACGGAGCTTTGGGACTTCGTCGCGAAGTGCCGCCCGGCACAGAAGGAGGTCTGCGCCTTCGACGCGCTGGACCGCTCTACCATGGCGAACCAGCTCTTTGGCATCGACGCCGAGTCCACCCTCCACTTCGACCGCACGGTGTCGGACCTCCTGGCCAATAACCAGGTGAGCTACGCGACCTTCGAGGGCTGGGACGGCAGCTACGTGAGCTCCTGGAGCGCGGACGTCGTGAAGAAGGACGCCTTGGGCGTGAGCATGGCCGACCGAGTCCAGTCCATGAACCCGCTGTACCACATCTGTGGCAGCTACGAGGGCTTCGGCCAGGCTAAGGTCGCCCCACACTGGCGCATCAACACGGGGCTCTTCCAGACCGAGTCCGCGCTTTGTGGGGAGCTCAACCTCGCGCGCGCCCTCTCGGCCTACGACGGCGTCAGGGACGTCGCCTTCACCCCGGTGTGGGGGAGGGGCTACGAGCTCGCCGAGGCCTCGGGAGACCCGCAGGACAGGCTTGTCGCCTGGGTCCTCTCCTGCCTGGAGTCCGAGGCTGCCGCCGTTCAGGCAAGTTAGGCTATCGCCGAGAAGGAAATAGATAAAGATACGGCTACCCTTACCTGAGTGCAAGAGTAAACAGAGCAGAATTTGAGATTTTCTCCCCTTCCGTGATAGACTCGAAGAAGTCGAACACGGAAGGGGTGCTGTCTGCATGTATGAGGTCGGGGAGTACATCGTTCATCCGGGCCAGGGTGTCTGCAGGGTGGATGAGGTGGTCGATGACCCCCAGCCCAGCTATCAGCTCATGCCCGTGGGCGTGAGGCATCCCATGCGCATCAGCTTCCCCATTGCGAGCGAGTCGCGCCTGCGCCCCGTCCTCACCCACGACGAGGCGATGACCCTCATCGGCGAGTACCCGAGCCTGGACGTCGTGGAGCTCGGTCCCAACAACAACGCCATGGAGGAGTACTTCAAGAACAAGATTCGCCGTGGCAGCTGCCGTGACTCCGTGCGCGTGGCGAAGACCTTCCGCCGCCGCATCGCGCAGGTCAGGGCCAACAACAAGAAGCCGCCCGTGGCGTACGAGCGCATCCTCAAGCAGGCGCGCGAGCGCTCCCTGCAGGAGCTTGCCGTGGCCCTGGACTCCACCAAGGAGGACGTGCAGCAGCTCTTCGCGCAGCGCGAGGATGCCGCCACGGCCTAGGTTACGCTTGTGCACCCGCTTGGCCCGTCCGGCCGGGACGGGGGCGGGACTGCCATACAATGGTATGACGCAGAACCAGCGTGGGCGCCGATGCGGTGCCCACGCGCTCTTTGAGGGGAGAAACGCCACATGGCGGTAGCAGACGAAGCCTCCAAGTCCCGTGCCATCATCACCGTCCTGGGCAGCGACCGCCCGGGCATCGTGGCCGCGGTCACGGCGGCGCTCGCGCATCACGGCGCAAACATCCTGGACATCTCCCAGACGATCCTGCAGGGTACCTTCACCATGACCATGCTGGTCGACCTGGCCGACTCCAAGGTCGACTTTTCCGCGCTCCAGGACGAGCTGAGCGGCCTCTCGGGCGAGCTGGGCGTGCAGACCAACATGCAGCGCGAGGAAGTCTTCAACTTCATGTACCGCCTCTAGCGCGGCCAGCCGCAGCGGCGCCCCCGCGCGCAATGGCGGCAGACGAGAGGAGCGTGGAAAGAGACATGCCCAAGAGCCCCCTGACGCATCGGGTTAGGAGCTTCCTCACCTCGAAGGACACCTCCGCCCTGAGCCACATAGCCGACGCCTACCCCATGCCCTCCGAGGGGCTGGGGCGTCCCGCCGCGTCCGATGGCCTCTACGAAGGCATGCAGCGTGCGGACAGGCTCCCGGACGAGCTCTACGAGCGCTACGACGTGAAGCGCGGCCTGCGCAACGCCGACGGCTCCGGGGTGCTTGTGGGCCTCACCACCATCTCGAACGTGCACGGCTATAACAAGGTGGACGGGCGCCTCGTCCCCGACCGCGGGGACCTCAGGTACCGTGGCTACTCCATCTCGGACCTTGTGGAGGGAAGCCACGCCGACGATCGCTTCGGCTACGAGGAGGTGGCCTACCTCCTCCTCTCCGGTGCCCTGCCCACCCAGGCGGAGCTCGACGACTTCCGTGCGCGCATCGACTCCCGCCGACAGCTGCCCGAGGGCTACCTGGACATCTTCCCGCGCGTCACCTACAGCCACTCCATCATGAACGTGCTGCAGCGCGCGACCCTCCTGCTCTACGCCTTCGACCGCAACCCGGACGACACCTCGCCCGAGCACGAGATAGACGTGGCGCTCTCGCTTCTGGGCCGCTGGCCCCGCGTGGCGAGCGTTGCGCACCAGGCCTACGTCGCCTCGAACGAGGGGGTGCGCCTGCGCGTGCCTCCCGCCCGAGAGGGCTACTCCATGGCCGAGACCATCCTGGACGTGCTGCGGGGGGACGAGGGCTTCAGCAGGAGTGAGGCCATGCTCCTCGACGCCATGCTCATGCTGCACGCGGAGCATGGCGGCGGCAACAACTCGAGCTTCACCTGCCGCGTGCTGAGCTCTTCGGGCACGGACGCCTACAGCGTCTACGCCGCCGCGCTGGGCTCCCTCAAGGGCCCCAAGCATGGGGGAGCCAACTACAAGGCAGGGGAGATGATCGAGGACATAGCCGCTCACGTGGGCGACTGGTCGAGCGACACGCAGGTGGCGGACTACCTCACGCGCATCCTGGGGCGCGAGGCCTTCGACGGGACCGGCCTCATATACGGCCTGGGGCATGCCGTATACACCGTGAGCGACCCGCGCGCCGAGGTCGTGCGCGAGCAGGCGAGGAAGCTTGCGGAGGAGAAGGGGGAGCTGGACAAGCTCGAGCTCATTGGCCGCGTGGAGAGGCTTGGCCCCGAGCTCATGCGCGAGGTGCGCGGCATCACCAAGCCCATCAGCACCAACATCGACCTCTACACCGGCTTCGTGTACTCCATGCTAGGCATCCCCAAGGACCTCTACACGCCCATCTTCGCCATGGCCCGCTGCGCCGGTTGGGCGGCCCATCGCATGGAGGAGCTCTATGGCGCCGCGCGCATCATACGTCCCGCCTACCGTTCGGTCATGGGGGACTTCGCCTACGTCCCCATAGGCAGGAGGGGCTAGGCTCGCTCCTAGAGGGGGTCCATCTGGCCCGAGTAGTCTGCCTTCGTGGTCGCAATCGCCCGGCGCATCTTGTGCAGGGTCTCTGATACCTGGGGCATCCTGAACATCACTGCCGTGTAGAGCGTGTCGATGAGGACGAGCTGGGAGATGCGGCTGGAGAGCGACTCGGAGCGATAGCCCGTCTCGTCCGAGATGGAGACGAGGACCACGTCCGCATTCTCCAACAGCTTGCTCGAGGGGTAGCTCGTGATGACGATGGTGCGCGCGCCCGCATCCTTTGCTATGGCGGAGAGGTGGATCATCTCCTTGGTGAGCCCGGTGTGGCTGATGATGATGGCGCAGTCTTCCGGCCCCATGACGGATGCCTGCATGAGCTGCAGGTGGTAGTCTTGGGCGAACTGGGAGCGCAGGGGAGAGCGAAGGAACTTCTGGTATGAGTCGTAGGCGACTGCGTTCGACTCTCCACAGCCGTGGAATGACACTCGCATCGACCCCAGGAGTATGTCGACGGCGTTCGATATCGCTTCGGGGTCCTGCAGGCGCAACGTGTCTTCGAGAGACTTGATGCTTGACTGGAACACGTGCTGGGTTACGGTCGGGATGTCGTCGTCCGGGCAAATGTTCTCATGGATGGACGTCTGCGGGTCGTAGGCATCTGCGAGAAGGTCGTCACGGAATTCCCTGAATCCCTGGTAGCCTAACCGCTTCGCGAACTTGAAGATGGTCGAGTCCGCAAGTCGGAGCTTCGAGGCCATCTCGCTGATCGTCATTCGGGAGGCCTCGACGGGATTGGCAAGGATGAACTGAGCAATTTTCTGCTCCTTCGGCGTGAAGGTCGAAGAAGAGGACTTGATTCTGAGCAGCACGGCAGGGGTTGCGCTCATTGCGCTCGTCCAATCTCAAGAGTAGAACGTCGCTTTTAATAAAAGCAATTATAAAAAATACCTGCAATATTATCGCCTGAATGACCTGCCACCGCAAATCGCGACAAAAAACAAAAAAATTTCGACACCAAATACTAAATTGGAAAAAACTAGTCTAGAATATGACGAGTCTCAGGAGTTCATGTGTGGTTTGCGTTGTCCAGAAGGATCTCTTTGAAAGGGGAGCGCCATGGGCAGTTACGTGGGAGTCGTCGGAATGGGAGTGATGGGCCAGAGTCTTGCCCTCAACATCGCCAATCATGGCTATACCGTCTCGGTCTACAACCGTCACGGCGAGGCGACCAAGGACTTCATGGAGAGTCGCGTGAAGGCCCAGAAGGACAAGGTCACCGCAACATACGAGCTCAAGGACTTCGTGGACTCGCTTGAGGCTCCCCGCAAGGTCATCCTCATGGTGAAGGCCGGTCCCGTGGTCGATGCGGTCACCGACAGCCTCCTTCCCTTCCTCAGCGAGGGCGACATCGTCGTCGACGCCGGGAACTCCTATTACAAGGACACGAGTCGCCGCATGGCGGACTATGCAAAGAAGGGAATCAGCTTCTTTGGCATGGGTGTATCCGGAGGCGAGAAGGGCGCTCTCGTCGGTCCGTCCATCATGCCCAGCGGTGACAAGAATCTCTATGACAACTACCTTGGCAAGCTGCTGACCGACATTTCGGCCCATACCGAGGACGGCAGCCCCTGCTGCGACTACATCGGTCCGGAGGGCTCCGGCCAGTACGTCAAGATGGTGCACAACGGCATCGAGTACGGTGACATCCAGATCATCGACGAGGCCTACTTCATCATGAAGAACGTGCTCGGCATGAGCAACGCCGAGATGGCAGACGCCTTCGAGAGCTGGAACAACGGCCGCTTGGATTCCTTCCTGATAGAGATAACCTACAAGATCCTTCGCGAGAAGGACCCTGATACGGGTGACGACCTCATTGACCACATCTTGGACGAAGCCGCCCAGAAGGGCACGGGCATGTGGACGGCAATCGAGGGCCTCGAGATGCACATGGCGATTCCCACCATGGCGGAGGCCGTATTCGCACGTAACCTCTCGGCCGTGAAGGACGAGCGCGTCATCGCCTCAAAGGTGTTCACCGACAAGCCGAGCGTGAGCGTCGAGGACAGGGATGCGCTGCTCGCCGACCTCGAGCAGGCGGTGTACGCGAGCAAGATCATGTCCTACGCGCAGGGGTTCCAGCTTCTGGAAAAGGCATCCCGCGAGCATGACTGGAACCTCAAGCTCGGTGACATCGCACTGCTCTGGCGCGAGGGCTGCATCATTCGCGCGAAGTTCCTCGGCCGCATCAAGGCGGCATATGACCAGAGTGACGGCAAGGTTCAGAACCTCATGCTCACCGACGAGTTTCGCGACGAGATAAAGGCTGCCGTGCCTGGTTGGCGACGTGTGGTCGTCAAGGCCATCGAGGCCGGCGTCTATGTCCCGACCCTTGCCAACTCCCTTATGTACTTCGATGGCTATACGAGTGAGTTTCTCTCTGCGAACCTCTGCCAGGCGCAGAGGGACTGGTTCGGCGCCCACACCTATCACCGTGACGACCAGCCTCACGATCTCTCCTTCCACCACAGGTGGGAGGAGCTGGACTAGAAACGAGCCTCCTCCACCAAAAAAGGAGCAGACACATGCTTGAGAACTGGCTAAACAAAGATTGCATCAGCTTGAACGTTGACGCTCAGGACTATCGCCAAGCGATTCAGATTGGTGGTGATCTACTTGTTGCAAATGGCAAGGCAGAAAAAACTTTTGTCACGGCCATGATTGATGCTGTTGCTGACCTAGGGCCGTACATGGTTGTCGCTCCTGGTATTGCAATCCCTCATGCTCGTCCCGAGAGTGGTGCAAAGGCAGTCGGTCTTAGCCTGGTGACACTGAATAGCCCAGTTAACTTCGGGAACCTGGAAAACGACCCCGTGTGGCTTGTTGCTTGTCTATGCGCGCTGGATTCCGAGTCGCACATTGAGCTTCTACAGCGCTTCGCGAACCTCCTCGCTGATGATGAAGCGGTTAAGAAAATAAAGAACGCTAGTGATGCCGAAGAGGTTATTGAATTGATCTCAAGGTATTAGTAAGGAGGTATCGAGACCGCGAGTGCACATCTGAGCAAAGGAGAGATTTATGAAAAAGAGATATAGCATCACCGCTCTTTGCGGCATGGGACTTGGTACAAGCAGTCTTGCGCGTATGGCAATCATGGATTACGTCAAGAGTCATGGAATTGATGCGAATGTGACTGTCGCTGACATTGGTAGTGTCAAGGGCATTACGAGCGACATCATCCTGACCACTAAGAGCATGGCAAACCACATTCCCAGCTCTGTGAGCGAGCAGTCCACTGTCATTCTCGTTACGAACCTCATCAAGAAGGACGAAATCAACTCGAAGTTAGATGAGTACTTCTCCTCAGTTAGTGAGTAGCACGTTCTTGTCTGAGCTGACTCAAACAAAGGGGTAGTCATGGAATTGCTTAGCAATATTGGGAACTTTATTATCTTCCAAATTCTCGACCAGGCACCTATTTTCCTCGGTCTCATCACTCTTGTGGGTATGCTTCTCCAGAAATCCAAAGGGTCCGAAATCTTTGATGCCGTCATCAAGACTGTCGTCGGCATGCTTATCCTTAGCGCTGGTGCCAATCTCATTTCTGGAACCATTACCCCGGTCATGCAGCTCCTCAACAATGTTGTCGGCGTTAGCGGTGTCATGCCTATGAACGAGGCCGCTTTCGGAGTCGCCATGACATCAGTGGCTGAGACTGCCGTGACCATCTTTGTCTTCGGCTTCTTGATTCATCTGGTCCTCGTATACCTCATCCCAAACAAAGGCATGAAGAACGTGTACCTTACCGCGCACATGATGCTTTATCTTGCTATCTTTCTGACACTTACAGTGAACTCCACGTTGGGTCTCGAGGGCATTCCCCTAATTGTTGTTTCCTCTGTCCTCGCGGCGCTCTACTGGACCTTTACTCCAGCAATTCCACGTGCCCTTGGTAAGAAGTATTTTGGCGAGGACTTTACTCTGGGCCACGCTCAGCAGTTTGGCACCCTGATAGGCGCTCTTTGCGGCAAACTCTTCAAGAACCATGCCGAGGAGGAAGACGCAGACAACATCGTTCTTCCCGGCGGTCTTTATCTTTTCCAGGACGTTACACTGGCGCTTTCCCTCATTATGCCCATTCTTTTCGTGATCATCGGTGTAGTGGTTGGCGAGGACCAGGTTATGACCCTTGCAGGCACCCAGAACTGGATTATCTTCCTGCTGATGCAAGGTCTACAGTTCGCGGCCGGGGTTGCGGTGATGCTCTACGGAGTGCGCATGTTCCTGAACTCGATCATACCCGCCTTCAAGGGCATTTCTGAGAAGCTCATTCCTAATTCAGTTCCCGCACTCGATTGTCCCGTCCTGTACCCTTACAGCCCCTCTGGTGCAATGTTCGGTTTCCTTGGATCTATTCCTGCTGGCATTCTTGTGTGCGTGCTTACGGCTGTGCTCGGCTCCGCGGTCGTTGTCTTCCCAAGTCCCATCATCCTTTTCTTCGACGGATGCACAGTCGGTGTGTTTGGTAACAAGTACGGTGGTTGGAAGGGCGCACTCCTGGGCGGCTTCGTTTCCAGCCTCATTGCTCACCTTGCTATCATCCCGCTATACCCAATGATGGGTTCTCTCTTCGGGTCTGGTCTCATGTTCAGCAACATTGACTACGCAGTCCTCTGGCTGCCTCTTCTGCTGGTATTTAAGTTCATTGGTGGCCTCATCTAATTTCAGTCTTGTCGGTGTTATGCCTGAATGGAGGTTGGTCATGAGATATGTCCAGACAGTTCTCGGAAAAGTGCCGGTTGATGACATCGGGATGACAGACGCTCATGACCACCTCATTCGTGTTGGTGGCATCGAGGTAATCTGCAATGGCTCAGATTTCGACATGCATGACGAACGCAAGGCACTGGAGGAACTTGAGCTATTCAAAGCGGTGAACGGAAACACGCTGGTCGAAATGACACCCATCGGCAGCGGCAGATCAATTGAAAGCTTGAGATTCCTTAGTCGTGAGTCAGGAGTTAACATCCTGTCAACGACAGGCTTTCACAAGTCAGAGCTCTATGACAAGTCTCACTTCTTGTGGAAATACGATCGAGATACACTTGCTCAACTCCTGATTGATGATGTGATGAGGGGTATAGACGTCTACGACTATGCTGGTCCAGTCGTGAAACGTTCAGAGGGCAAGGCTGGACTCATCAAGGCGGCATGTAGCCTTCAGAGCATCACATCGATTGAAAAGAAGGAACTTGAGGCGGCAGCGATTGCCTCAGGCGAGACGGGCGCACCGATTTCTCTTCACCTTGAAAAGGGAACCATGGCGCTTGAGGCGATTGACATCCTAACAAGAAACGGGGTTAGCCCGGACAACATCATCCTTGGCCACATTGATCGCAATCCAGACCTCTACTACCACAGAGCGATAGCCGAGCGTGGAGTGTTCCTGGCATACGATGGCGCTGCACGAGTTAAGTACTACACAGACGCTGTGATTGTTAGTCTGTATAAGAGCATGATTGACCTGGGCTTTGAGGATCAGCTCCTGATGGGTGCGGATCTCGGTGGAAAATCCTATTTCAGGGCATACGAGGGCGGTCCGGGATTGGGCTACAACTTCGGAATATTCGTTCCGAGATTGATTGATTGCGGCGTGCCTGAGGAAACCATACGAAAGATAACGATATATAACGCTAGAAATGCGTTCTGCAACAAAAAATTTGAGATTTAGCTCTTCAGACTTACTTTGCTGAAAGACGAAAAGAGATTGGGATTCATGGACTATCAAATTGCAATCGTTAATTCATCATCTTTTGGTCAGTACTATCCGGAGCACCTGGAGAGACTGGAAAAAATTGGCAGGGTGGCTCGTGTGCGCATTGCTGGGGATGCCCATGGACGTGAGCTCGCCAATGTCCTCAGGGACTTTAATGTCGTCATTTCATCCGTTACCCCGTTTTTTGATGCCGAGTTCTTCGAGTACAAAACGGACTTGCTCCTTCTGAGCAGGCATGGAATTGGGTTCAACAACGTGGATGTTGTTGCTGCAAAGAGGGCCGGGACCTTGGTGACAACTGTCTCCCCGAGGGTTGAGCGCGATGCGGTCGCAGAAGGTGCGGTTGCGACGTTGTTGGATGTCATGCGAAGAGTCAGTGACTCTCATGCTGCAGCGAATGCGGGTCGGTGGGCTGACAGAGCAAGCTTTATTGGGTCTGGTTTGAGTGGAAAGACCCTTGGTATTGTTGGCTGTGGCAATATAGGCTCTCGTGTGGTCGAGATTCTGAGCCGTGGCTTTGACATGCGAGTTCTCGCATACGATCCTATTCAACATGGGATGTGGGCTGATGTTCTCGGAGTGAGGTACTGTGGTCTCGACGAGGTTATCTCCCAGTGTGATGTCCTCTCGCTCAACGCAGATCTCAATGAGAGCTCACATCACATTATCAACGAGCGTACTTTGTCGCTCATGAAGAGAGGCGTCTATGTCGTTGACAATGCGCGAGCAGACCTCATAGACCAGGAGGCGATGTTGAGGGCGCTTGATAACGGAACCGTAGCTGGTCTCGCTCTTGATGTCATGCATGATGAGCCGCCTGCACCGGATGACCCTTACTTCAACCACCCAAAGGTCCTGGTTACGACACATATTTCTGCGTATACCAGGGAGTGTCTGTACGGAATGGGTGAGAAATGCGTCGGTGATGTCGAGAGGTTTGTACGGGGCGAAGCGCCTGTCAATGCAAAAAGCTAACGCGATTTCCCCATTGAACTGAACGTTGGTGGCTGTCCTGACTGCTCCTCTGGTCGGGACAGCCATCTCCTTTTCGTCTTCTATATGAAAAAAATTCGACAATAGAAAGAAAATAGGAAAAAGAATTCGCTATACTGGAGTCAGGAGAGAAAATCTTTCTAGACAAAGCTAGGAGGGCAGATGACTGGTATTTCATTCATGAAGGAGAACGGCTTCTATGAGGACGTTGCTCGCTGTGGCGTGGTGCCTGTCGTGGTGCTAGACGATCCGGCTGATGCCGTTCCCCTGGCACGTGCGCTCGAGGAGGGTGGACTTCCTGCGGCGGAGGTGACGTTCAGGACCGCCGCGGCGGCAGAGTGCATCTCGCTGATTTCCCGCGAGTGCCCGGGCGTCCTGGTTGGCGCGGGAACCGTCCTTGACCTGGAGCAGGCAAAGCGTGCCGTCGACGCGGGTGCAAGGTACCTCGTCTCTCCAGGCACGGATCGCGATGTCGTCGAGTGGGCCCTCTCCGAGCGCGTGAACGTCATTCCCGCCGGCGTCACGCCAACCGAGATCACCTGGCTGAGGAACCAGGGAATCGACGTGACGAAGTTCTTCCCGGCGAATCTTTTCGGAGGCGCAAAGGCGATCACTGCACTCGCTTCGGTCTTTGTCGGGCATAGGTTCATGCCCACGGGAGGAGTGAGCCGGGACAACCTTGGCGAGTACCTCTCCAATCCTGCGGTGATTGCGGCAGGGGGAACGTGGATGGTGAAGCCCGCCCTGTTCGCGGACGGCGACTTCTCCGAGGTGACGCGCATCGCGCGAGAGGCGTCGGAACGCGTGTCAGGGATTCGCTCCTAAGGACACGAGGGCTTTCGCAGTATTCACGCCGTGTGGATGGAGATGAGTGACATGGCAAGCAGCACGACAGAGCTGGACACCGCAATCAAATTCGGAGCAGGAAGGTATCGCCAGGAACGGGGCTTGCTGGCGGAGTGCGGCCCAGAGATCGGCCGATTCGGGAGGCGTCCCCTCGTGGTCGCCGGCCCCAACTCCTGGGAGGCAATGGGAGACGCCCTGATGCGCAGCATGGAGGCGGATGGGCTCAGGCCCCAGGTGGAGGTCTACGGGGGATGGTGCTCCTTCGAGGGTGCCGAGGAGCTCGCCGAGAAGGCAAGGAAGTACGGTGCCGACGAGGTCGTCGGCGTTGGCGGGGGCAGGATCATGGACCTCGCCAAGGCAGTCGGCGAGACGGCGGGCCTGGGCACGGTGAACATTCCCACTGCGGCATCGAGCTGTGCCCCCTTCACCTGCATGAGCGTCATGTACACCGCAGAGGGCGGCAAGAAGCTCAGCTGGCGCTTCGACCACGAGATCGACGCATGCCTGATGGACATGGACGTCATCGCGAACTGTCCCATCCGATTTACCGCGGCTGGCATCGTCGACGCCATGGCCAAGCGCATCGAGATGCTGAACGGAAAGCCCGCCCTCAGCCTGGCAGACACCCCCGTCGACATCTTCAGCGCCTACAGCATCGCCGAGTACACCTACAGGGTCCTCAAGGACAACGCCCTCACGGCCATCGAAGACAACCGCAGGCACGAGGCCACCAAGGCACTCAACGACGTGGCGTTCATGAACGTTCCCATCACGGGCGTCATCGCCAACACGACGAAGAGCTTCAAGCAGTCCGAGCTCGCGCATGTGATCTACGACGGCGTGAGGACCATCTTCACCAAAGAGGGCCAGAAGGCCGTCCACGGCGAGATCGTCGGCGTCGGGCTCTTCTGCCAGCTCTACTTCAACGGCCAGCAGGACCAGGTGCAGGAGCTTCGGGAGTTCATGCGTGCCATGGACATGCCGCTCAGCTTCGAGGACCTGGGCATCGAGTCGAGCGACAAGAACCTTGACGCCATCGAGGAGTACATTGTCAACTCGAGGCACTACAACAGCGACGACCCTGATGACCGTCGTCGCCTTCACGAGGCCGTCCATCAGATGGCATAGGTTCGATAGCCAAGGAGCTTGGCTGGCGAGAGGGGAATGCGATGACCGGGATGCCGCAGATGGTCTTCTGTGACTTGGACGGGACCCTTCTCGACGGCGAGAAGCAGATGAGCGACCGCACCCGGAGGGCCCTGCAGAGGCTCGCCGGGTGCGGCATTGGCTTCGTTCCCAGCACGGGCCGTTCCGTGGTGGGCATTCCGCAGGAGGTCATCGATCTCTCTGGCGCTCGTTACGCGATCACGGCCGATGGTGCCACGGTCTGCCAGCTTTCCCACGGCGGGCAGACGGACCTTCGCGCCAGCACGATCCCGCGGGACGCGGTCGTCGGCCTCCTGGACCTCGTCGGTCACTCGGCTTCGTACATCGACCTCTTCAGCGAGGGAGAGGCGTATGTCGAGCGGGGGGAGATGCGAAAGCTCGATGGCTTCGGGCTCCTGCCTGGCGACGTGGCATACATCCGCTCCGTCCGCAACGAGATCGACACCACGCTGGTGGACTTCGTTGCCCAGGGACACCCCGTCGAGCGACTCACGGTCTTCTTTGCGGATGAGAGAATGCGTGACGCCGTCTATGGCTTCTCACAAGAAAGAGGGGACCTGGCCTGCTACACCTCCCAGCGGGCGAACATCGAGGTCACGAGTGCCGGGGCGAGCAAGGGCAGTGCCCTGCTCTGGCTTTGCGACCGATTCGGCATACCTGCGGAGGAGACCATCGCGTTCGGGGACTCCCTGAACGACGTCTCGATGCTCAGGGAGGCCGGAGTCGGCGTCGCCATGGTCAACGCCGACGAGGGAGTCAGGATTCAGGCGGACGACGTCACTCGCCTCGGCAACGACGAGTCCGGCGTTGCCGAGTACCTCGAGGGGCTCCTCCCGGCCTGATCCGGAGACGTGCCGGCCAACCAGATTCTGTCGCGTCAAGGGAGGTCAATCGTGCCCTGCAAAGCCCTCTGCCTGCATGCCGACGACGATGTCGCCACCGTGCTGTCGGACGTCGCCATGGGCGACCGCGTCGTGGTGACCGACAAGGCTGGTGGACGCGTGTGCGAGCTCGTCTGCCAGGACTCGATCGACGCCTTTCACAAGATCGCCCTGCATCCCATCGGTTCGGGCGAGGTGGTCCATAAGTACGGAGAGGCGATCGGCAGGGCGACCGAGGACATCCTTCCGGGTGGCCACGTTCACGTGCACAACCTGGAGAGCATAAGGACGAGGAAGCATGATTAGCGGATACGTCCGCCCCGGCGGCAAGATGGGTATCCGGAACCACGTGCTCGTCCTCTCGAGCGTGGGCTGCGCCAACAATGTGGTACGACGCATCGCCCAGCAGGTCGAAGGCGCCGTTGGCGTGGAGAACACCAAGGGGTGCGGCCAGGTGGGCAACGGCATCAGGATCATGCGACGCTGCCTTGCCAACCTGACCCAGAACCCCAACGTCTTCGCAACTCTGCTTGTCGGATTGGGCTGCGAGAGCACGAAGCCCCTGGAGCTCGCCGAGCAGGTCTCGCGGATGAGCGACAAGCCTGTTGCCGCCATCACCATCCAGGATTGCGGCGGCACCCTGAAGGCCGTCGAGGAGGGCGTGCGCATCGCCCGCGAGCTGGTGGCGCAGTCCGCCCTGGCCCGGCGCGTTCCGATGCCCCTGAACAAGCTGGTTCTGGGAACGAACTGCGGAGGCTCGGATGCCACGAGCGGCCTGGCGGCAAACCCCACCATCGGTCTCGTGAGCGATTGGGTCATCGATGGCGGCGGCACCGTCCTCATGGGCGAGACGACCGAGCTCATCGGTGCCGAGCACATCCTCTCGCGCCGTGCTGCCACCAAGGAGGTCTCGGACGACATCCTGAGGATGGTCGGGCGTCTCGAGGACGATTTCCTGGCCAATGACATAGACGTGCGTGGTGCGAACCCCTCGCCCGGAAACATGCGCGGCGGCCTGTCGACGCTCGAGGAGAAGTCGCTGGGAGGCATCTCCAAGGGTGGCTCCCATCCCGTCTCGCAGGTGGTCCGGTACGGAGAGGTGCCCTCAAAGGGTGGCTTCGTCTTCATGGACACCCCGGGCTACGACATCGAGTCCGTCTCGGGCATGTCTGCCGGGGGAGCGCAGGTCATGCTCTTCTCCACGGGCAGGGGCACCCCGATAGGGAACCCCCTCATGCCAGTCATAAAGGTGACGGGGAACGCACTTACCTTCCAGCGCATGAGGGACAACATCGACTTCGATGCCTCCGGGGTCATAGCGGGGCGTTCTACGCTGGGGGAGCAGGCAGACTCCCTCAAAGCCCTGCTCCGTGACGTCTGCAACGGCACCCCATCCAAGGCGGAGCTCCTGGGATTCGACGACTTTGCCATCTATCACGGGCAGGAGTACTGGTGCGGCTGCGAGTTCGCATCGTAGCCCTGGCATGGCAGCCGGACCCCTGAGGCAGACATAAGGGTCTTCGACAAGACGAGAGGCACCGGACTGCGTCCCCGGTGCCTCTCGTCACTGAATCGCGCATGTGAAGGCTGGTCCTACTCCTCGCCCTCCTCGTCGAAGTAGCCCGCGTCCCCCGAGCCCTCCTCGTCCTCGTCGTCGATTACGAGGGGCCTGAAGCTCGCGGTGTCGCCACCGACGATCTCGTGCTCGACCTCCTCGGCGGCGATGGCGATCTGGCTCTTCATGGTGTCGGTGAAGATGTCGCCCTCCTCCTCGACGGCCTCCTCGGCCGTGACGGGTCGCATGCTGCCGGTGCTGCTCACGCCGGCGATGCGGGTGAGCTTGTGCTGGCGCTTGGACTTGCCGAACAGGGGGACGTGCTCGAAGATCAGGCTCGAGTTCTCGAGGCCGTACCAGCGTGCGGGAGAGCCGCAGATGCGGCGAATCAGGTACTTCAGGGCGATCACGTTGGCGTTCAGGCCCGAGATGTCGGACTCGGGCGAGAGGACCTTGCGGATCAGGCAGAAGCGGAAGTCGCCCACCTGGCTGTGGTCGCGGTAGATCGAGTACTTGTGGTCCTGCGGCGGCAGCTGGCCCGACGACATGAGGTCGGCCACGATCTGGTAGAGGTAGGTGTTGATGCGCTGGTTGACCCTGAAGCCCAGGCGCAGCTGCACCTTGAAGGCGAAGTCGGTGCCGAAGTCGTTCACGATGTACTCGTGGGTGTAGGGCTCGTTGGTGACCTGCACGTTGAGGAAGTAGTACGCCTTGGCGCGCTTGGGCCTCTTGTCCAGGATGGAATAGAGGATGTCGCGGTCCAGCTTGTCGGTCGAGGAGTCGTTGGTCAGGAAGATCAGGTTGTCGGCCACGTAGGGGTAGTCGTCGTCGTTGCGCAGGGCGTCCAGCTGGCCGATGTACTTGTTCACGGGCAGGTAGACGGTCTGGGTGTGCTCGACCGCCGTGCCGCGCCTCCACACGTACATGACCACGAAGATCGCCGCCGCCATGAGCACGGTGAAGTAGCCGCCGTGGAAGAACTTGGTCAGGCTCGAGAAGAAGAACATGAACTCGATGGCGCCGAAGAAGACCAGGAAGACCACGGCCAGGGCGCGCCGGCGCCTCACCTGCGAGAGGTAGGTGTAGAGCAGGATGGTGGTCATGAGCATGGTCACCGTGATGGCCAGGCCGTAGGCGGCCTCCATGTGGCTCGAGCGCTGGAAGAGCAGCACGACGAAGATGCAGGCCACCCACATGATGGAGTTGACCAGCGGGATGTAGATCTGGCCGCGGGTCTCGGAGGGGTAGTTGATCTTCATGTGGGGCATGAGGTCCAGGCGGATGGCCTCCGACACGATGGAGTACGAGCCGGTGATGAGCGCCTGCGAGGCGATGATGGCTGCCAGCGTCGAGAGGATGACGGCGAAGACGCGGAAGTCCTCGGGGACCATCTGGAAGAAGGGGTTGAGGTCGGTCACGCTGGCCAGGTGCTCGTTGCCACGCTGCGAGAGGATCCAGGCCCCCTGGCCCAGGTAGTTCAGGATGAGGCAGACCTTCACGAAGGGCCAGGTCATGTAGATGTTGGGCTTGCCCACGTGCCCCATGTCGGAGTAGAGGGCCTCGGCGCCGGTGGTGCAGAGGAAGACGTTGCCCAGGACCATGAGCCCCACGGCGTTGATGCTGCCGTCAAAGAGGAAGGTGATGCCGCGTAGGGGGTTGAGCGCGCGCAGCACGCCGAAGTCGGCGCCCATGTTGAGCAGGCCGGTGATTCCCAGAAAGAGGAACCACAGCGTCATGGCGGGACCGAAGATCTTGCCGATGGTGGAGGTGCCGGCACGCTGCAGGGCGAAGAGGGCGCAGAGGATCGCGATGGTGATGGCGATCACGACGCGCTGGTTCTCTCCGATGATGCCATAGAAGAAGTCGATGGTGCGCAGGCCCTCGATGGCGGTGGTCACCGTGACGGCGGGGGTCAGGATGCCGTCGGCGAGAAGGGCCGCCCCGCCGATCATGGCGGGGATGATGAGCCACTTGGCGCAGCGCTTGACCAGGCTGTAGAGGGCGAAGATGCCGCCCTCGTTGTGGTTGTCGGCCTTCATGGCCACCAGGACGTACTTGACGGTGGTGATGAGGGTCAGGGTCCAGATGATGAGCGAGAGCGCGCCCAGCACCGTGTCGGTCTGCATGCTCGCGAGGCCGCCGTTGTCGGCCATGATGGCCTTGAGGGTGTACATGGGGCTGGTGCCGATGTCTCCGTACACCACGCCCAGGGTCACCAGGACCATTCCGGCGGAGAGGGGAATCCCGGCGCCCCTCGACCTCGGTCGCCTCTTGGGGGTGGTGGCCGAAAGCTTGTCTTGACTCATGACGCTCCATCCGACGAGGACACGCTGCCCGTGGCGCGTCGCGTCCCGGGCAGGGTTGCCACGCACAAGGCGTAGGCAGCCTACCAGATAAGGATAGTTCAAACCGAAGAACTCTAGCACGACCTGGACCGTCGTTGGACGTCGGGACCCCTGCTGTGAAGATGTCGTCTTGAGGTCCGGGTTTGCCCAGGTGAGAGGCTGACTTGCGCAACTCGCCCGCCCCGTGGCCGAGCCGACGCATACAATGGCCGGGAATGAGTGGGAGGCCCCTCTCGCCCGTTGGTGCGAGGCGAGGGGAGCCAGGCATCGGCCCTCGGGCCAGTGAGGAGAAACGATGGCAGAGCAGGACGCCACCAACGCCGCGACCGCGCCGCAGGCGGCCACAAGGATTCCCAAGGACAGCTTCATGACCGTGCCGGCGGACCCCCGCCTGGAGACCCCCCAGTCCGCGACGGCCCGCCTCGCGTGGGACGGCTCGGGCGCGAGCGCCGGCGAGCACATCGACTACGACTGCACGGCCGCCCACCTGGACGTGCGCGCGGACACCGGCGCCCTCATCGGGCGCATGTTCTCGATGACCTACGTGGCGGTGGACGACGAGGGCAGGGCGGACGCCGCCCGTCCCGTGACCTTCGCCTACAACGGCGGTCCCGGCTGCGCGAGCGTGCCCATCAACTTTGGCGGCATCGGGCCCCGCCGCGTGCGCACCGACGGCGTCAGCCACCTTGCCCATCCCATCGTGGTCGAGGACAACCCCTGCACCCTGCTGCGCCAGACCGACCTCGTATTCCTGGACGCCCTGGGCACAGGCTGGTCGAGCGTGGCGGAGGGCGCCGACACCTCCAAGATCTTCGGCGTGGACGGCGACGCGGACGCCTTCGCGCGCGCCATCAGCCAGTGGCTGGAGGAGAACGGCCGCTGGACCAGCCCCGTCTACCTCTTCGGGGAGTCCTACGGCACCGTGCGCAACGCCGTCCTGATGCGCCTCCTGGGCGAGCGCGACGTCAAGCTGGCCGGCGTCACCATGCTCTCGGCCATCTTCGACTGGGTCCAGGTCCAGGAGGGGGAGGACCTCTATCACCTGGGCATGATGCCCACCATGGCCGCGGCGGCGCAGTTCTTTGACAAGGCGGGGCAGGGCGTGGGCGAGGACGAGTGGTTCCAGCGCGCCATGGACTGGGACGAGGACGTGCTGGCTCCGGCGCTCCTGCGCGGCGACCGGCTTGACCCTGCACGCGAGGACGAGGTCGCGCGCCAGATGGGCGAGTTCATCGGACTTCCCGCCGAGCACATCCGCCGCGCGCGCCTGAGGATTACCCTGGACGACTTCCGCCGCAACATCCTGGCCGACGAGGGGAAGGTCTGCGGCCGGCTCGACATGCGCTTCAGCTCGGACGCGCCGGTGGCCGTCCAGTCGAGCAACGCCTGGTTCGCGGGTGAGGACGCGGCCGACGACGCCGTGGAGTCCAGCTGGACCAGCGCCTTCAGGCGCTTCCTCCACGACGAGCTGGGGTATCGCGGCCCGGCGCGCTACCTCTCGAGCAACTACGAGCGCGTGGGAGTCAACTGGAAGTGGACGCACGAGGAGCCCGGCAAGGACGGAGAGAGCTTCGCGCCCAACGTCGCCTACGACATCGCGGTCGCGATGAGGCGCAACCCCCACATGAAGCTGGCGATCTTGGGAGGGCGCTACGACGCGGCGACCAACTACTGGAACGTGGTCCACGACATGAGCTGCCAGTTCCTCTCGTCCGAGCTCAAGGGACAGGTCGAATGGCACCTCTATGGCTGCGGGCACATGGCCTACGTGGACGTGCCCACGCTCGAGGCCATGTCGCGCGACATGGAGGCCTTCTACAAGAGGGCATAGGCGCGCGCGACCCTACGGAGCTCGCGGCGAAGCATGCGGGGGACAGGCCGTTGGCTTGCCCCCGCATGCAGCTGGCGTGAACCCGAAGAGGCAGGGGCTAGGCCAGGGCGGCCCGCTGCCGTCCGGAGGGCCGCCCTGGCCGGCTTCCCTCTGCGAGCCTGCGCTCGATGCTGGCAACGGTCACGAAGGTGTGCCTGCCGATTCGGAACCCATCCAATATCCCGGAGGCGATCATCTGGGTGACCCTGCCCGCCGAGACACCAAGCCTCCTGGCGGCTTCGGCGGCGCTGACGCGCTCGCCGGGCAGGACGTAGGAACCGTCTGTCTGGAAATACACGGCGACAGCCTCGCGTCCGTCGTCAGGGGAGACCTGCCGGGGCTCGGGGACGGGCTCGCCGTGGGCAAGCAGGGACGCGATGTAGGTGGCCATGGCGTCAGCGGCGCTTGCGAGCGCCCTCATGCGCGTGTCGCCATGGCTGAAGCAGCCGGGGAGGTCGGGGACGCTGACGTCATAGCCCCCCTCCTCGTCCTTTTCGAGCACGGTCATGAAGACATAGTCCCTCATCGAACCAACCCCTTCGCTCCCTAGATCCAGCCTGCCGCCTTGGCGATGTTTCGGTACGTGCCGACGGGAATCTCGCGCTTCGCCGTGGGGACGGTGATCATCCATCCTGACCTGCGAAAGATGATGTGACTGCCACGACCCGGCTCGTCGTCCCAACCTTTGCGCCTCAGACGTCTGATCACCTCTCGGACCTCTTGCTCTTTCGGCATTCCCTCTCCCTAACTATAAAGACTTTATAGTTATAGTCAATGGGATCCTAGTTACGTAATACGATATTACATAACTGAAATCAGCATGGAGTTCAGGGAATGGGCGAGAGGGGCGCGCCGGCTCGATCGAGGGCCTAGTACATAGCTCCGAGGGGGCGGGCACGGAGCCCACCACTCTCGTTATGCGAGGGATGCCAGCTCGCGCCTAGTCACATGGTCGCTGTCGGTGCCCTGGCCATGCCGCATGGGCGACGTCCTGACTGGTTGCCATGCGCGGGGTCCCTCGCGTCAGGTCGCTCCTATGGGCCGACGGCCCTACGCGCGCGACTCCGTGGCGACGCGCCGCAGAACGTAGCAGTGGTGCACCTTCTGGTTGCGCGAGAAGTCCTCGGGGATGGTCTGCGTGGTCACGTCCTCGAGCTCCACGCCATAGCGGCGGAGCTTCTCCACGTCGGGCCTGAAGTCGCGCAGGTTGCAGCAGAAGACGGCACGGCCGTTCCTGGTCAGGATGTGGCTCAGGCCTATGAGCAGCTCGGCATGGTCGCGCTGCACGTCCCAGCTCCCGCGCATGCGGTTGGAGTTCGAGAAGGTGGGCACGTCGCAGAAGACGAGGTCCCAGCGGTTCGCGGTGCGTCTCTGCTCGCTCACCCACCCTATGACGTCCGCCTGGACGAACTCGTGCTCCGGCCCGTCGAAGCCATTGCGCTCCATGTTGCGGCGAGCCCAGTCAAGCGAGGGGCGGCTCATGTCCACGGTCGTGGTGTGCTTGGCGCCCCCGTCCGCTGCGTAGCAGGTGGCGGACCCGGTGTAGGCGAAGAGGTTGAGGAAGCGCTTCGAGCCCTCGGTCTTCTTGGCCATCTCGCGCAACATGGCACGGGTCTCGCGGTTGTCGAGGAAGAGCCCGCAGTCCAGGCGGGTGGAGAAGCTGACCTCGAAGGTGAGCCCACCCTCGTCCACAAGGTGCGCGCCCTTGGGGAGCGTCGGCCGGCGGGGGTGGTCCTGTCGAGCGTGCGCGTCCCTCTCCCTCCCATAGACGCGCTCGCGGCGAGCGTCCTGGCCCGCAGACGCCTCGTCGGCGTACTGCGAGCCGCCACGGGCGCGGGTGCGCACGCGGACGAAGCAGTCCTCAGGGCGGACGTCCAGGACGCGCGGCGCGATGGCCAGCACGTCGAGGAGCCTCATGCGCGCGAGCGCGGGGTCGACGGACTTCGGCGGGGCGTACTCGAAGACCTGCAGCCAGCGCCCCCTGCCCTTGCGCGCGGGCATGAGCTCGGAGCCCTGGAAGAGGTCGATGGTGACGGCGTAGTCGGGCAGGTCTGCGTCATAGACGCGGTAGCAGCTCACGTCCTCGCGCCGCGCCCACTTGCGCCGGAGCCGGGCGACCTTCGCCAGGCGCGCGGCGAACTGGTCGCTGGCGGGTACCAGCACGGGGACCCTCTGGCCGTCGGGAAGGGTCAGCTGGGGGCGCTCCCGGGCCGCCCCTCCCAGCGCCTCGGCGGCAAAGACGCGCACGCTCGCCCTGTCCTGACCCACGTAGACCTCGCTCGTGCTGGCAGGGCTGGCGCCCAGGACGGAGTCGACCGTGGCGTCCTTCGCCAGCACGACGAGCCGCGACCGGTCGTCAGCGAGCGCCGACAGCGAGACGACGTCCGCCAGCGATGACGCCTGCACGGCGACCTCGTCCTCGGCAAGCCATGACAGGTCGGCCACGAGCAGGGGAGAGAAGCCACCCTTCCGCTCGGAGCAGTGGCCCTCGAGGAGCTCCTGCAGCCATGACAGGCTGCCCATGCGGAGCTCGACGTCCATTCCGGCCGCGCGGAGCGCCTGGCGGGCGGAGTCGAGTGCGCCCTTGCGGGCCTCGGAGGCGAGAAGGACGAGCTGCGTCCGCCCCGAGCTCACGCGCTCTTGGCCGAGCTCCGCCCGCTCCTGGGCCTCGGCGAGGAGGCGCTGCCATGTCTCCTCGTCGTGCCCAAGCCAGCCCTGGAAGCCCCAGCGTCGCCTGAGCAGCCCAGGGGCGCGGTCGAGCGCCTGCGCGGCCGCCTCGACCACCAGGGTGCCCGCCCCGGAGTGCGCGACGGCGAGCGTGGGGTCGTCGCGGCGGCAGCTGCGGAACCAGCCGCCCGCCGCGAGGAGGGCGGCCGCGTAGTCGGGCCTGAGGGGCGCGATGCTCGCGCGCGGCGAACGCGCGGCCTCGTATCCGCGGCGGAAGAGCGCCTCTCCGCTGAGGTCTATGCCCACGGTCGCGCGCTCACGTGAGACGCGCACCACCACGCGGAGGTCTGGGTGCGAGGTATCGACGTCAGGTCGTGCCCCGGTGCGCGTGAGCATGCGGTCGACGATGGCGTCCTTTGCCCTGACCGCCACGAACTGGGTGTTCCTGAGCTGGGAGTTGGTGCCGTGGGCGTCCACGGCCACGGTCGAGCTGGGGAGGAGCTGCTCCTCCCAGGGAATCTCGGAGATACCCTGATAGAGCGCGTCGGCATCGCGCGCGCTCACACGGGCGAGGACCAGCACGACGCGGGAGGCGATGCGGGACCAGAGGCAGGCGCGGTAGGCGTCCTCGAGGTCGCCCACGAAGCCGACCTGGCCCCTGAGGGGGCGCAGCTGCTGGATTCGCAGGCCAGAGAGCTCGTCGGCGAGCAGCTGCTCGAAGCCGGAGGGGCAGCTCGCGAAGAACTCGAGGCCTCCGGTTGTCTCGCGGCGCACGTCGCCTTCGTCGGGGACTTCTGTGGCTGTCTGGGTGGTGGGGCCTGGCTCGGCGTTCATCGGGTCACCTTTCGCCCGTGGAATGTAGGTGCGAACCATGATAGCTGGGCTCCTCTCGCCGTTCTGGGAATCGTCGGGTGCTCCCCAAAGCCACACGCCCCGTCACGCCGGGAGGCTGGTGCGCAGGCTGGGGCCAGATTGCGCACGAAATTCTCCCGAGCTGGGAAAACGTGAGATTGCGCGCAGGCTGTTCGTGGCTTGCGCGCCGCAGACGAGACTCCGGGGCCATTGCCGCGCAGGTCGCTTGCGGTTTGCGCGCGAATCTCTGCTGGGCTGGGGAAAGGCCGAGACCCGCGCAGTCTGTCCGCGGTTTGCGCGGCACGCACCTGCCGTCCCTCGCTCCGCTCCCCGCCCGCGGCATGCGCCGCCCCTCTGGCGCGGCCGCGGCCCCGGAGGTGCCCCCCAACGACTACCATGATGGGCAAGGTACATATAGGGCGCGAGAGCGCAGCAGGTCGACCCAAAGGAGAAGCACATGGACAAGGACACGCAGGCCAAGGTCCAGCTTTGGAGGGAGAAGGTCAGCGAGCCTGACCTCAAGGCCGAGCTCGAGGGGCTGGCATCCGACGACGAGGCCCTGAACGACGCCTTCTACCGCGACCTCGCCTTTGGCACCGCGGGTCTGCGCGGCGTCCTGGGCGTGGGCACCAACCGAATGAACGTCTACGTCGTTGCCCAGGCGACCCAGGGTGTGGCGGACTACCTCAACGCCCACTACGACAAGCCCACGCTCGCGCTCGCCCGTGACTCCCGCCTCAAGGGGGAGGACTTCCAGAAGGTCGCGGCGGGCGTCCTTGCCGCCAATGGTATCCACGTGTACGTCTACCCCCGCATCGAGCCCGTCCCCACGCTCTCGTTCGCGGTGCGTTACCTGCACACCTCTGCCGGCATTGTGCTCACGGCCTCCCACAACCCCGCGCAGTACAACGGCTACAAGGTCTACAACGACAACGGTGGCCAGATCACCGACGAGGCAGCGGACGAGATCAGCGCCAACATCGCCAAGGTCGATCCCTTCGAGGACGTCAAGCGCATGGACTTCGAGGAGGGGCTGGCCAAGGGCCTGATCGAGTGGACCCCCGAGGAGGTCCTGGACTCCTTCATCCAGAGCATCAAGAAGGTCTCGGTCCCCGGCTTCAAGGCTGACGAGAGCTACTCCGTGGTCTACACCCCGCTCAACGGCACCGGCATGGAGTGCGTCACGCGCATTCTCAAGGAGATCGGCGTCGAGAACGTGACCGTGGTCCCGGAGCAGGCCGAGCCCGACGGCAACTTCCCCACCTGCAAGTACCCCAACCCCGAGTTCCGCGAGGCGCTGGAGCTCGGCCTGAAGCTGGCCGACGAGGTCAAGCCCAACCTGCTCGTGGCCACCGACCCCGACGCCGACCGCATGGGCACCGCCATCCCGCACGACGGCGAGTACAAGCTGCTCTCGGGCAACGAGATGGGCGTCCTGCTCATGGACTGGCTCGCCAACATGGCCGAGGCCAACGGCGAGGACGTCGCGCGCAAGGTCGCGGTCACCACCATCGTCTCGTCCGCGATGCCCGATGCCCTCGCGCGTGACAAGGGCTTCGAGCTCAGGCGCGTGCTCACCGGCTTCAAGTACATCGGCGACCAGATCGACCAGCTCAAAGACGAGGGCGAGGAGGACCGCTATCTCATGGGCTTCGAGGAGTCCTATGGCTACCTCGTGGGCACCCATGCCCGCGACAAGGACGCCATCGTCGCGGTCGAGATGTGCGTCGAGATGGCGTCCGACTACGCCTCCCGCGGCATGGACCTCTACGAGGCCATGGAGGCCCTGTACCAGAGGTATGGCTACTACCTCAACGGCACGGTCAACGCCGCCTTCCCCGGTGCCGCCGGGGCGCAGAAGATGGCGGGCATCATGCAGGGCCTGCGTGACAACCCACCGGCGGAGATCGGCGGCCTCAAGGTCGTGGGCATGACCGACTACGCCACCGGCGCCCAGATGCCGCGCGTCTCTGGCCTGCAGAAGGAGGAGGCGCAGGCGCTGCCTCCCGCCAACGTGATCGAGTTCCGCCTGGAGGACGACAACAAGGTCATCTTCCGTCCCTCGGGGACCGAGCCCAAGGTCAAGGCCTACCTCTTCTCCAAGGGTGCCACGCGCGCCGAGTCCGAGGCCGTGAGGGACAAGCTCCAGGCGGCCTCCGAGGCGCTCCTCTCGTAGGACGCGGGAAGACATCGCCTGGCCTGCCTGACGGATGGCGTCGGGCAGCTTACGGGGCCGGGTCGCCTGGTTGGCGGCCCGGCCCTTCGTTGGTTGGGGTCAGGGTGCCTTCGGGCACGGTCCCTCTGGCGTGGGTCCCCGTTGCCGCCACGCATGGAGATGCCCCGGGCGAGAGGTGAGTCCCCCTCGCCCGGGGCATGGGCCAGAACGTTCGTGGGACTACTCGCCGGAGGAGTTGCCCTCCGTCGCGGACGACCCGCCGTCGTAGCTGAGGGCGTAGAAGACCGAGGAGTTGGAGCCGATGGTCCCGGCCGCCCAGCCGTGCGAGGAGGCCTGCTTGGAGCTGGGGTCGCGCAGGATGACCGAGCCGTCCTGGTTGGTGCCCACGACGACGGCCCAGTGGACGTAGGGGCTGTCGAAGTTCGCCGCGAGCTGGACGATGACCGCGACCTCCTGGCCGTCCGCGAGGATGGTGGAGAGGTTCTCTCCCGAGGCCGTGTACTCGTGCAGGGTGAGTCCCAGCTTCTGGGCCTCGCTCGCGAAGAAGTCGGTCTTGGTCGCGATGTCCTCGTTGGTGGCGTAGCTGCCGCTCGTCGCGTCGGCAGCGAGGTCGGCGGGGGTCTTGTCGGACTTGCCCGTGAGGCCCATGTAGGCTATGGCGAGGGAGGTCGGTCCCGAGCCGTTGACGCCGATGTTGCTGCCCGCGTAGTCCACGAAGCCCCAGCGGATGTCCCAGTCGTAGAGCTCGGGGAACGTGCCCTGGGTGACGCTGTCCTGGTAGGCCTGGGCGCTCTTCTCGGCCGTGGGGACCGCCGTCACGAAGTCGATGGCGTCGGGCTCGAGGAGGGCCAGCTCGCAGAGTCGCTCGTCCGGGTACTTGTTGGCGTTGGCCGCTATCTGGGCGATCTTCTCGCCGTGGTCGAGGGCGGTCGAGAACTTGGCCGTGAGGTCGTCGCTCGCGCCGGCGGCCACGCGCGAGTCGAGGGAGTTGCCTCCCTCCGCCTGCGAGGTCTGGTCGCCCTGGTCGGGCTGTGCGGGGGAGGAGCAGCTCCTGACGCAGCTCGAGACCCCCGCCACGAGGGCGAGGATGACGACGAGTCCGGCGAGGAGCAGGAGGAGCGAGCGATTGTTGAGGCCGTGGCGACCCAGCAGCCCTCCCGAGCCGCGCTCGAAGCCTATGCGGTGCGACTTGAGCGAGTAGCCCGTGTCATGGCCCGCGATGGAGCGGTAGTTGCGCTCGCTGCGGTAGCGACCCTGGTTCCTCTGGCTGGGGTGGGACGTGCCCTTGAGGGTGCGCCCCTGCCTGGAGCGCGAGTAGTCCCTGCTGTTGGTTGACCCGTAGCGCTGCTCGCTCTGCCGCTGGGCGACGGACCTGGCCGAGCGGCCCGAGGAGCCGCGGCGTCGTCTTGGGTCTGGGGAGTTGGCCATTTCGATTCCTCCGTAGCACTCTGGCGGACGCGCCCGGAACGTGCGCAATCGCACCACGTGCATCACATATTACGGCAGGCTGTCAGAACGGGTGCCAGGGGAGCGGCTAACGGAGGCCTGGCCAGGCAAGGTGCTAGTATCCTGGTCCCATGGGTCGGCGGCGCTGCGGCTGACGGTGCTGCCTGGGTCGCGTTGGGAAGGGCGTCGCGTGGCCACCGCGCCGGTAAGGAGATGGCCTGCGCATATCGAAGCACCTTGTGCGTTTAGCCAATACTTCTTGACTTTTATTTACATGCTGGAGCACAGTAAACATGTTTGTGAGAAAACCTTATCGCATATGCGTAAAGGGTGAGAATCGCGTCGCTCGTCGACGCATGCATATTGGGAGGACGAGTAGTGGTCAAGAGGCGCAACAACAGGCAGGACGCCATCAGGGACATCGTGAGGGGCAAGTCGATCCGCACCCAACGGGCGCTGGTGGATGAGCTTCAGTCCATCGGCTACAACTGCACTCAGGCGACGGTCTCGCGCGACATCGCGGACATGGGGTTGCGCAAGCTCGCGGAGGGCATCTACGTGCTGGCCGAGGACCTTCACCTGCAGCGCATGGTCTCCGAGTTCGTGAGCGACGTGGAGAGGGCTGGCAACCTCGTGGTCATCAAGTCGCAGCCCGGCACCGCCCCTGGTGTCGCCGCCGCAGTCGACGCCGCCGCGCTTCCCGAGGTCAAGGGCTCCGTTGCCGGCAATGACACCGTCTTGGTCGTCTCGGGCAGCGAGGATGCCGCGAAGGACCTGGTCAACCTGGTCAGCAAGCTGAGGGACACGCACAACAAGTAGGAAAGGGCGCACCTCTCGCTCGCATCTTTTGCCATAGAAAGCGGCTTGCCACCGGCACGCGCACTTCCGGCGCCGGGGGCAAGCGTGTCTTGCGGCAATGTGCGTGGGGAAGGTGCCTACTCAGTCGTCGATCTGCCTCCGCCCGCCGTCTCGGCCGGGGGCGTGGACTCGCCCGTGCCGGACGTCCCGCCCGTCGACGCGCCAGACGCCCCGCCCGTCGACGCGCCGGGCGTAGCCTGTGTGCCGCCTCCGGACTCGGACTCGTCACGGGTGCGTTCGCGAGTCTGCCTCTGGGTCTCCTCGTCGACCTGGGTCTCTTCCTCGTCGTCCTCGACGGTCTCGTAGTAGTAATAGTTGCTGTTCGTGTACTCGTTGGTCTTGCTGAACTTCCAGGAGCTGTTCTCCTTGTAGGTGGGGCTGGTCGTGACGCTGGGGAACTCCGCCCGGTCGACGCCGTCGAGGGCCTGGTTCACGAAGCTCACGAAGATGGGCACGGCGGTGTTGTAGGGGTGGCCGTAGGAGCCGCCCACGATGACGGGGGCCTCTTCCTGGTAGCCGCACCACACGGCGACGGAGAGCTGCGGGGTGATGCCGCAGAACCAGAGGTCGCGGTAGTTCTCGGAAGTGCCGGTCTTGCCGCCCACGGGCTGGTTGGCACTCATGGTGTAGCCCACCACGCTCGCCGTGCCGCCGCTGCGCGTGACGCCCTGGGTCACCTTGCGGATGTCCTGGGCCACGGAGGGCTCGATGACCTGCGTGGGGCTGTCCTGGTGCTCGTAGACTGTGTTGCCGTTGCGGTCCTCTATCTTGGTGATGGCGATGGCGTCGCGATGCACGCCGCCGGAGGCGATGGTCGCGTAGGCCTCGGCCATCTGCACGGGGGGCACGCCCTCGGTGCCCAGGGTGATCGACTCGTAGGCGGGAAGGTCGACGTCAATGCCCATGGCCTTGGCCATGCTGACCACCTTGTCCGCGCCGACGGCTTCGATGACCTGCACGAAGCCCGTGTTGGACGAGATGGCGAAGGCGTTGGCGAGGCTCAGGGTGCCGTAGCTCTCGTTGCCGAAGTTCTGGACCTTCCAGGTGGGGGTGAACTGCATGGGGGAGTTGCAGTTGATGAGCACGCTGGGGTTCATGCCCGCGTTGAGCGCCGCCGCCAGCGTGAAGATCTTGAAGCTGGAGCCCGGCTGCCTGCGAGCCTGCGTGGCCAGGTTGAACTGGTTCTCCGAGTAGTCCCGGCCGCCCACCATGGCGACGATGTAGCCGGTGCTGGGGTCCACGGCACAGAGTGCGGCGTCGAGGCGGTCGTTCCCGATGGACTCGAGACGGCTCTGGACGGCATCCTCGGCCGCCGCCTGCTTGCTGGGGTCGAGGGTGGTGTAGACCTTGAGGCCGCCCTGCATGACGGTGTCCTGGTCGAAGTCCTCGAGGAGCAGCTGCTTCACGTAGTCGGTGAAGTAGGGGTAGTTCGCCGCGGTCTCGGAGAAGCTGCCCTCGTTGAGGGTGAGCTCCTCGGAAACGGCGGCGTCGTGGTCCTCCTGGCTGATGTCGCCCTCGTTGAGCATGTGGTCCAGGACCGTGTTGCGCCGGGCCGTCGCCGCCTCGGGGTTCGAGAAGGGGTCGTAGGCGGAGGGGGACTGGGGGAGGCCGGCCAGCGTTGCCGCCTCGGCCAGGGTCAGGTCGCTCGCGTGCTTGTTGAAGTAGGTGGTGGACGCCGCCTCGATGCCGTACGCGCTGTGGCCGTAGTAGATTGTGTTGAGGTACATGTTCAGGATCTGGTCCTTGCTGTACATCTTCTCCATCTGGATGGCGATGTACGCCTCGCGGACCTTGCGCTTGATCGTCTGCTCGAACTGCTCGTCAGAGAGGACGGTGTTGCGGACGAGCTGCTGGGTGATGGTGGAGGCGCCCTCGGAGCCACCGCCGAGCTGGGCCACGACCGCGCGCAGGATGCCCTGGGGGTCCACTCCGTTGTGCTGGTAGAAGCGGCGGTCCTCGGTGTCGACCGTGGCCTGGAGGACGTACTTCGAGATCTGGTCGAGGTCGACGCTCCTACGGTTCTGCAGGTAGTACTCGGCGATGGTGGAGCCGTCCGCGGCGTAGACCGTGGTGGGCTCGGCGACCAGGTAGGCGTTGGCCGAGGAGTAGTCGGGCAGGCTCTGGAGCCAGTTGCTCACCATGGCGCCGAGAGAGATCGCCAGCGTCACGAACAGCAGGGCGATGAAGCCGAAGACCCCGGCGATGCCAAACCCCACCACGTGGGTGCGGGAGTGCATGTGGGCCCTGCGGGTGCGAATTCCCATGTATTCCTCCTCCAAGGAAACAGTCACTCCCAAATTATATGCCGAGTTGACAAAGCGTTTTGGGATGGGTCCTACCCTCGACCCGGATACCATGGGGCAGACCGAGGCCTAGACTGGACGCGACGTCCCGAGAGTGCCCACGGGCGAGAGGAGCCCCAGACATGCCCCGACTAGCCTCCATGGCGCTCGCCCTCGTCCTCCTTGCCGTGCTTGCGGTGTGCGGCTTCGCGCTCTACATTGCCTCGACCATCGCACGCCCCCACGGGAACAGCCTGACAGAGGAGCGCCGATGGGAGCAGGACCACGGGCTCTGGGGAGACTTCGAATCGCTGGAGAGGACGGCGTACGTCGCGCCCGGCAAGGACGGCTACGAGCTCCACTGCGAGCTCGTGAGCGCGCCCGAGCCCAGCGACCGCTACGTGATCATCTCGCATGGGTTCAGGGCCAATCGCTACGGTGCCGCGAAGTACGTCGGTGCCGGGGGAGCCTCGGCTACAACTGCATCGTCTATGACCTACGCGCCCACAGAGAGAACGCACCTGCCACCTGCACCCTGGGCAAGGCCGAGTCGGAGGACCTCCTGACGCTCGTGGCGGACGCCCGCGAGCGCTTCGGCGAGGACATCACCCTGGGGCTCATGGGGGAGTCTATGGGGAGCGCCACCACGCTCTGTGCCCTGGGGTCGAGGCCGAAGGTCGACTTCGCCGTGGCGGACTGCCCCTTCGCCAACCTGCGCGAACTCCTCCGATCCGGCTACGACCAGGCGCGCGTGGGTCCGCTCCTGCCCGTGGTGGACGCAGCCTGTCGCCTGCGCTATGGCTTCGAGCTCGCCGAGACGAGCCCCGTCTCGGCGCTCGCGGGCAACCGCGTCCCCCTCTGCCTCATCCACGGGGAGGACGACGCCCTCATCCCACCCTCCAACAGCGAACGCTTGCGCGACGCGACCGCGGGTTACGTCGAGCTGCACCTGGTCCCGGGAGCGGGCCATGCCGAGTCGCGCGAGGCGCTGGGCCAGGAGGGATACGCCCAGATCCTCTCCGCATTCCTCTCCCGCGCAGGCGTCTAGGACTTCCGCCGACTACGTCGAACGCGCCGCACTTACATCCGACTACGTCGAATGCGCGGCCTTTAAGCCCGACTACGTCGAACGCGTCTAATGCCGTCGCGTTTGCCCAGTTGCCGGAGGGCGGAGAGACGTATCGGACGTATTCGCGCAGAATCGAGACGTATCGGACGTATTCGCGCAGAATCGAGACGCGTCGGACGTAGTCACGCGTGAGAAAGTCGCGCAGGACGTTGCCGCGGGCGGGCGACGTGCGATGGGCATGTGCGCGGGCGATGCGACTAGAACGCGGAGAGGTAGATCGCCCGGGCGTCGTCCATGTCGAGCGGCCTGACCTCTCCGAAGACCGGGCCCTTGTTCTGGGCCAGGGTGCGAACCCAGGCGTCGACGTTGGAAGGCGAGAGGCCCAGCTCGCCCAAGGTGCGCGGCATTCCCAGCTGGGCGAGGAAGTCCTCGAGCGCGTCGATGCCCGCCAGGACGGCGCGCTCCCGTGCCGCATCGCTGTCGTCGTCCGGCTCGATTCCGAAGACCCCTCGGGCGAAGGAGAGGAAGGGCTGCGGGTTGGAGCGCCAGGCAAAGCGCATCCAGGCGGGGAGGATGACCGCCAGGCCGGCGCCGTGGGCCACCTCGGGGTGATGGGCCGATATCTCGTGCTCGAGGCCGTGGCTCTCCCAGCCGCCCGCACGTCTGCCGGCGGCAGGCCCCCTTCCGCAGCCGCAGAGGTCGTTGTGCGCCAGGCTGCCCGCCCACATGAGCGTGGCGCGGGCGTCGTAGTCGTCGGGCCGCCCGTGCACCACGCGCGCCGCGCCCATGATCGCGCGGATGATGCCGTGGGCGACGTTGTCGGTCACGGGGACGGGTCCGGCGTTGCTGAAGAGCCGTTCGCAGACGTGGCAGATCATGTCGGTCACGCCCGCAGCGGTCTGGTAGGGAGGGAGCCCGAAGGTCAGCTCGGGGTCCATGACCGCCACGCGCGGGCGCAGGGCATCGGAGCTCGTGCCCTTCTTGACCTGCAGCTCGTCGTTGCTGATGACGCAGGAGGCGGAACCCTCGGAGCCGGCGGCGGGGATGGTGAGCGCCACGGCGACGGGGAGGCAGGCGCCGACCTTCGCCTTCCCGCAGAAGAAGTCCCACACGTCGCCCTGGTAGGGCACGCCGAAGGCTATGGCCTTGGAGCTGTCGATCACCGACCCGCCGCCCAGGGCGAGCACCAGGTCAACGCCCTGGGCACGGGCGAGCTCGATGCCTTCGCGCACGAGGGAGACCTCGGGGTTGGGACGCACGCCTCCCAGCTCGTCGAAGTCGACGCCTGCCGCGGCGAGGGAGGCTCGGACGCGGTCGAGCGCGCCGGAGCGCGCGGCGGATCCGCCACCATACACCAGGAGCGCGCGTCTTGCGCCAAGCCCCCTGACCTCCTCGCCCACGCGGTCGACGAAGCCGCGGCCAAAGACGAAGCGGGTGGGTGACTGGAAGATGAAGTCGTTCATGCTGCCCTCCTGGCGATTGACTGACCTCAGGCTACTCCTCGTGACGCGGAGCGTGGTCGAAGGACGGGCACAAGGGAGAAGTTCCTCTCGCCTAGGAATAGAATGCAGACAGGGGCGCGCGCCGGGGAGTGCCGCGCCAGGGGAAGAGGGGATGGCCATGGCAGGGCTCCACTGCAGCGACTGCGTCTTTGCCGAGTTCTCGCTCAACGAGAGGACCGGGATGTACCAGGGGACCTGCAGCCGGGGCTTCACCCTGGCCGATCCCCGCGTCCATCACGAGCCCGAGATGTACTTCGTCGTGCGCGAGGACGGCCTGGTTCCGGTACGCGACCCCTTTGGCAGGGAGTACCTCCGGACCAAGAACATCTGTGACCGCTTCCAGCCTCGCAAGAAGGAATAGCCGCGCGGCATCCGCCCGAGGGTGCTTACCTGCTTCGGTGGCGTCCGCCTGCGCCTGGCGTCCGCCTGTCGTCGCTGGGAATCCGCCCCGAGGCACTCGCCTCCCATGATGGCGGGACACAAGAAAGGGGGACGCGCCCGAGCACGTCCCCCTTGGCCTTGCCATGTCCCGGCTGAGTGCCGGTAGCGCGGTGCCTATGCCGCGTGGGCGCCGCCCTCGATCTCTCCGCCGCAGTGGGGGCAGCGCGTGGCGCCCTCCTTGACCTCCTCGAGGCAGTGGGGGCACACGGGCGCGGCCGCGGCCTCCTCGACGGCCTCCTTGTGACGGAGCTTGTCGGCCTGCTCCTGCATCTTGTTCAGGGCCTTGACCATGCAGAAGACGACGAAGGCAATGATCAGGAAGTTGATGATTGCCGAGATGAACGCGCCGAAGTCGATCACGGTGTCGGCGTTGACGGGAATCTGCAGGCCCGAGACGCCGGTGCCGCCGCCCGTGACGAGGGTGATGAGGGGGTTGATGATGTTGGACACCAGCGACGTCACGATGGCGGTGAAGGCGCCGCCGATGATGATGCCGACGGCCATGTCCATCACGTTGCCCTTGGCGATGAACTCCTTGAACTCGCTCATGAACTTCTTCATTTGATAGAACCTCTCCTTGGTTAACGCCAAATGTGCCCAATAGTCTAGCTGCTTTTCGGCGAACGGTTTCGCAGCGTTTGCAAAGCAGGGAAAAGCCCCGCTACCTCCTTGGGCCGGCGAGCTCGTCGGTGTCGAGCCAGATCGTCACGGGGCCGTCGTTCACGAGAGAGACCTGCATGTCGGCCCCGAAGACGCCACGGCCCACGTGGGGGCAGTCCCCCTCGGCCAGCTCGCAGAAGCGCTCGTAGAGGGGGACGGCGACGTCGGACCGGGCGGCGCCCGTGAAGCCCGGGCGGTTCCCGTGGCGCGTCTGGGCATAGAGGGTGAACTGGCTCACCACCAGGACCTCGCCTCCCACGTCGGCAAGCGAGAGGTTCATCCTGCCGTCCTCGTCGTCGAACACCCTGAGGCGGCGGACCTTGTCCCAAAGCCTCTGGGCGGTGGCCTCGTCATCGTCGGGGCCCACGCCGAGGAGCACGAGGTAGCCCCTGCCGCAGCGTCCCTTGAGCTCCCCCTCGACGCGCACCTCCGCGTCCGTGACCCTCTGAAGCAGCGCCCTCATGCGCCCTCCCCACAAGAAGGCCCCGGACGGCTGTGCGTCCGGGGCGCGTGCCCGGTCCTGGCCCCTGCCCTACAGGCCGTAGATGGCCGAGAACTTCTCGACCAGGTAGTCGCAGTAGTGGCGCGCGTCGAAGGGCTCTCCGCAGGCGTCCTCGACGATCTGCGCGGGGTCCTTGGAGCGGCCGAAGCGCCACACGCGGTCACGCAGCCAGGCGCGGATGGGGGCGAGGTCGCCCGACGAGAGCACGCCCTCCCAGTCCATGCCCTCCTCGATCATGCGGTGGCGGAACTGGGCCCCGTAGGCGCCTCCCAGCGCGTAGGTGGGGAAGTAGCCGAAGAGCCCGTCGGCCCAGTGGGTGTCCTGCAGGGCGCCGTGGGTGTCGTCGGTCACCTTGACTCCCAGGTAGTCCTTGTAGCGCTGCCTCCAGAGCCCCGGGACGTCCGCCGCCTTCGCCTCGCCTGAGAAGAGCAGCTGCTCGATCTCGTAGCGGATCAGGATGTGCAGGGGGTAGGTGAGCTCGTCGGCCTCGGTGCGGACGAGCGAGCCCTCCGCGCGGTTTGTCGCCAGGTAGAACTGGTTGGGCGTAACGCGGCCCAGCTGGCCCCTGAAGTGGCGGGACATGGTCCCGAGCAGCGTGGGGGCGAAGGCGCGGTCGCGGCCGACGTAGTTCTCGAAGAAGCGCGACTGGCTCTCGTGGATGCCCGAGGAGGTGCCGCCCTTGAGCGAGGTGTAGTTGAGGCTGGGGTCGACGCCTGTCTCGTACAGGGCATGACCGCCCTCGTGGAGCATGGTGTACACGTTGCTCACCACGTCATCGGGGTGGACGTGCGCGGCGATGACGGCGTAGTTGGTGGTGAGCGCGTCCGAGTAGGGATGCTCTGTCTTGGTCAGGAACATGACCTTGGGGTCGAGGCCCTCGAGCGCCATGAGGTTGCTCGCGAGCTCCCACTGGCGCCTCTCGTCGAACTTGCCCTCCACGCAGCTGCGGCTGGGCTGCCACCGCTTTGCCTGGATCTGCGCCAGCAGGGGGACGACGGTCTCCTTCACCTGCGAGAAGAAGGCGTCATAGAAGGCGCGGTCGCTGCCGTGCTCGAAGTCGTCGAGCCAGACGTCGTAGGGGTCCGCCTCGGGCCTGCGAAGCTTGGCGATGCGGCGCATGGAGTCGACCACGCGGTCCAGGTAGGGCTCGAAGGAGGCCCAGTCGTTGGCGTCCTTGGCCTTGCGCCAGACGGCGTCGGACTCGGTGGTGAGGCGCGTGAAGGCGGACGCCTCGACGGCCGGGATGTCTACGAGCCTCGAGCGGTCGCGCGTCAGGACGCGCACCTGGGCGCGCTGGGTGGGCGAGAGGAGCTCGCCCACGGAGCCGAGGCGCTCGAGGAGGGCGCCCGTCTCGGCCGAGCAGAGCAGCGCCTGGTCCTCCTCCTGGAGGATGGAGAGGGCCTCGCCGCGGTCTCCCGTCGCCGCCTCGGGGTCGATCGAGGGGCCGTAGCACTCGATGCCGATGGAGGCATAGCGGTGTGCGAAGAGGTGCCGCTCGAGGTCGTTCAGGGCCGCGATGTCGGCCTTTGGGTTGGCCAGGGCGGCGGGGTTGGGGCTGGCGGGCATGCCGGGGATGCTGGTCTGCCCCGCGGTCGTCGTCGCGGTGGCGGCGACGGGCTCGTCGAGGTCGTCGAAGCTGGGGATGCCGTCGGTGGTCTCGGCCATGTGAGCTCCTCTTCTCTGCCCGCTCGCGCGGGCGCGTCTTGTCTGCCTGTCCAGAGTCTAACCCCGAAGCGCCGGGACCCGTCACGATTCCGCGGCCGCCCACACCGTCTGCGTGCGCCCCGGTCCCGCTGGCGGCGTCTTGTTGGATAATCGTTGCAGACGGGCCGGGGCCCGGGGGCCTCGGGTCGGGCGGCCCGCCCGGCAACGACGACGGAAGGAGAGGGACATGTCCGACGAGCTTGGCGGTCGCACCGACGACGGCAGGTCCTGCGTGCTGGGAATCGACGTGGGCGGAACCTCCATCAAGGCGGGGCTCATGAGCTGCGAGGGCGAGCTCTTGGGCACGACCAAGATCCCCACGGGCTCCATCGTCGGGCAGGAGGCGTTCCGGCGCATCGTCGAGGGGTTGGACGCGCTCGTGGCCGGCCAGGGCAGGGTCGCGGACGACCTCCTGGCGGTGGGGCTGGACGTTCCCGGGCCCGTGGACGACGAGGGCTGCGTGGGTCTGCTCGCCAACATCGACCTCGACGCGGACGGCCTGCGCGCCGCGCTCAGGGAGGCGTACCCCGGGGCCACCCTCGCCTTCGTGAACGACGCGAACGCCGCGGCCCTGGGCGAGCTCTGGAAGGGCTCGGGCAAGGGCATGGGGAGCTTCGTCATGATCACGCTGGGCACGGGCGTCGGGGCGGGCGTGGTGGTGGACGGCAGGCTCGTCGCCGGCGCCTTCGGGGCTGCCGGCGAGGTGGGGCACCTCACGGTGGAGCCCGGCGAGGAGCGCGTCTGCGGCTGTGGCAGGAGGGGCTGCCTGGAGCAGTACGCCTCGGCCAAGGGCCTGGTCTGGCTGTATCGCGACCGCTGCGCCCGGACGGGCGCCAGGCCCGTTCCCATAGCGCATGCCACCGACGCCGTCGCCGTCTTCGACGCATACCGCGAGGGAGACGAGGCGGCGGCATGGGCCGTGGGCCAGATGTGCCAGAAGCTGGGCTTCGCCCTGGCGCAGGTCTCCGCCGTGGTGGACCCGGCAGTCTTCCTCATCGGCGGCGGCGTCGCGGGCGCCTTCGACCTCTTCGGAGAGGAGCTCGCCCGATCCTTCCGCTCCCACTGCCTGGCACCCTCCGCCGCCGCGCGCATCCTGCCCTGCGTCCTGGGCAACGACGCGGGCATGTACGGAGTCGCCTACGAGGCGCTGCTCCAGCGCGGCTAGGCGGCCTCGATGGGACCGCATGGTTCCAATGGTGGTATCCTGACCTTGTCTTTCTGGCACCTGCCAGGGCCTGGTGCGCAGGCATGCCAGCCTGCCTGCCAGGCACGAAACAGAGCGCGGTTCTCGCCCTCGTCCCGAAGGAGCAGCCAATGAGTGACTTTGTCCAGGCATCGCACGTATTCCTCGACAACCCCGCGAAGAACGTAGACGAGGCCCTCGAGTTCCTCTCCAGGAAGGCGGTCGAGCTGGGCGTCGCCGACGACGAGCGGGCCGTCCTCGACGCCTTCAAGGCGCGCGAGGCAGAGGGCACCACGGGCATGATGTCCGGCTTCGCCATCCCCCACGCCAAGTCCGCCGCCGTCAAGGAGGCCACCGTCATGGTGGTCAAGTTCGCGGGCGACGTCGAGTGGGAGTCCATGGACGACAAGCCCATCGTCGTGGCCATCGCCCTGCTCGTCCCCGGGGCCGAGGCGGGCACCACCCACCTGCAGCTCCTCTCGAAGGTCGCCGTCATGCTCATGGACGAGGGCTTCAGGAACGACGTCCTCGGCGCCACCGACGAGGCGAGCATCGCCGAGCGCATCAACTCGAAGCTCGACTAGGCGGCACCCGGCCCCCTGGGGCCCGCCGCCACGCCGTGCGAACGCGTCACGAGGGGAGGGGAGAGGATCCCCTCCCCCTTTTTGCGCGTGGTGTCCCCGATCGTGTCGCGCACGAGCATAATCCCAGCTCATCCGGCCGGCGGCCGGCTGAGGGGGCCATCCCTGCGTGCCATCGTCCGCCCTGGCGGCCCGAGGGGCCGCAATGCTCCCGGGGGCCTGACAAAGGAGGCTCCCGTGCCTGTCCGTTGCGCTATAGTGAGACGTGTCTGGGCCGTTGCCGCATGGAGAGGCGCGTGGCGGAGGTCCAAGCAGCGCTGGTCCCCGGGACCGAGGGTCCTGGGGCGTGATTCTGCAACAGCCACCGGTGTGGTGGACCGTATCGCTTCGAAGGAGAGGATATGGCAAGAAAATTCAAGTCTATGGACGGCAACGAGGCGGCAGCCTGGGTGTCTTACGCCTTCACCGAGGTCGCGGGCATCTACCCCATCACGCCGTCCAGCCCCATGGCTGACCATGTCGACCAGTGGGCGGCCAAGGGCCTGAAGAACGTCTTCGGCACGCCCGTGCGCGTCGTCGAGATGGAGTCCGAGGCCGGTGCCGCAGGCACCGTCCACGGCTCGCTGGGTGCTGGTGCCCTCACCACCACCTACACGGCCTCCCAGGGCCTGCTCCTCATGATTCCCAACATGTACAAGATTGCCGGCGAGGGCCTGCCCGGCGTCTTCCACGTGTCTGCGCGCACCGTCGCCTCCCACGCGCTGAACATCTTCGGCGACCACTCCGACGTCATGGCCTGCCGCCAGACCGGCTTCGCCATGCTGGCCGAGGGCAACGTCCAGGAGGTCATGGACCTCGCCCCCGTCGCCCACCTCGCCGCCATCGAGGGCAAGACGCCCTTCGTCAACTTCTTCGACGGCTTCCGCACCTCGCACGAGATCCAGAAGGTCGCCACCTGGGACTTCGAGGACCTCAAGGACATGCTCGACATGGACGCGGTCCAGGCCTTCCGCGACCACGCCCTGAACCCCGAGCACCCGCACGTCCGCGGCGCGCACGAGAACGGCGACATCTTCTTCCAGCATCGCGAGGCCTGCAACGCCACCTATGACGCGCTTCCCGCCGTCGTCGAGTCCTACATGGACAAGATCAACGAGAAGCTCGGCACTAGCTACCACCTCTTCGACTACTACGGCGCCGAGGACGCCGACCGCGTCGTGGTCTGCATGGGCTCCTTCTGCGACACCCTCGAGGAGGCCATCGACTACCTCAACGCGCACGGCGAGAAGGTCGGCCTGGTCAAGGTCCGTCTGTACCGTCCCTGGTCCATCGAGCACTTCGTCAAGGCGCTCCCCAAGAGCGTCAAGAAGATCGCCGTCCTCGACCGCACCAAGGAGCCCGGCTCCATCGGCGAGCCCCTGTACCAGGACGTCGTCACCGCCCTCTACGAGGCCGGCATGAGCGACCTCACCGTCGTGGGCGGTCGCTACGGCCTGGGCTCCAAGGACACCACCCCCGCAGACGCGTTCGCGGTGTACACCGAGCTCAAGAAGGACGAGCCCAAGCGCGAGTTCACCATCGGCATCGTCGACGACCTCACCAACCTCTCGCTCCCGCGCGAGGAGGACACCCCCAACACCGCGGCCCCCGGCACCATCGAGTGCAAGTTCTGGGGCCTCGGCGGCGACGGCACGGTCGGCGCGAACAAGAACTCGATCAAGATCATCGGCGACCACACCGACAAGTACGTCCAGGCATACTTCCAGTACGACTCCAAGAAGACCGGCGGCGTGACCGTCAGCCACCTGCGCTTCGGTGACTCTCCCATCCGCTCGCCCTACTACGTGACCAAGGCCGACTTCGTGGCCTGCCACAACCCCTCCTACATCACCAAGGGCTTCAAGATGGTGCGTGACGTCAAGCCCGGCGGCACCTTCCTGATCAACTGCCAGTGGGACCTCGAGGAGCTCTCGCAGCACCTCAACGCCGAGGCCAAGCGCTACATCGTGAAGAACGACATCCAGGTCTACACGATCGACGCCATCGACCTCGCCATCGAGGTCGGCATGGGCAAGCGCACCAACACCATCCTCCAGTCCGCGTTCTTTGCGCTGGCCAAGGTCCTGCCCGCCGAGGACGCCCTGAAGTACATGAAGGACGCTGCCACCAAGTCCTACTCCAAGAAGGGCGAGGCCGTCGTCGCCGCCAACCACAAGGCCATCGACGCCGGCGCAACCGCCTTCAAGAAGCTCGAGATCCCCGCTGACTGGGCGACCGCGACCGACGAGCACGTCGAGCTGTCCCTCGAGGGCCGCGAGGCCATCGTCAAGCAGGTCAAGGAGCTCCTCGGCCCCATCAACCTGATGGACGGCGACTCCCTGCCCGTCTCGGCCTTCAAGGACAACCCCGACGGACAGTGGGAGCTCGGCGCCTCCGCGTACGAGAAGCGCGGGACCGCCGTCATGGTCCCCCACTGGGACGAGTCCAAGTGCATCCAGTGCAACCAGTGCGGCTACGTGTGCCCCCACGCCACCATCCGTCCCGTCGCCCTTGACGCCGACGAGGTCGCGGCCGCGCCCGAGAACATGCGCATGCTCGACGTCACCATGCCCAAGGACAGTGGCCTGAAGTTCGCCATCGTCGTCTCCCCGCTGGACTGCATGGGCTGCACCAACTGCGTCAAGGTCTGCCCCAAGGACGCCCTCACCATGGTTCCCCAGGAGAGCGAGTCCGACCAGGCGCAGGTCTGGGACTACGCGGTCAACCACGTCACCGAGAAGAAGGAGCTCCAGGGCAACAACGTCAAGGGCTCCCAGTTCCACAAGCCCCTGCTGGAGTTCTCCGGCTCCTGCGCCGGCTGCGCCGAGACCTCCTACGCGCGTCTCGTGACCCAGCTCTTCGGCGACCGCATGTTCATCTCCAACGCCACCGGCTGCTCCTCCATCTGGGGCAACCCCGCGGCCACCTCGCCCTTCACGGTCAACGCCGAGGGCCATGGCCCCGCGTGGAACAACTCCCTCTTCGAGGACAATGCCGAGCACGGTCTGGGCCTCTACGTGGGCTACATGGCCGAGCAGGCCAAGCTCGAGGCCATGACCTCCGAGCTCATCGCCGCCGACGGCGTCTCCGAGGAGCTCAAGGCTGCCGGCCAGGCGTGGGTCGACTCCAAGATGGACACCGACGAGTCCAAGGCCGCCGCGGCCAAGTACGTCGAGGAGCTCGAGAAGAACGGCTCCGAGGGCGCCAAGGCGATTCTGGCCGACAAGTCCTACCTCACCAAGAAGTCCTTCTGGATCTTCGGCGGCGACGGTTGGGCCTACGACATCGGCTTCGGTGGGCTCGACCACGTCCTTGCCTCCGGCAACAACGTGAACGTCTTCGTCTTCGACACCGAGGTCTACTCCAACACCGGCGGACAGGCCTCCAAGGCCTCCAACCTGGGCCAGGTCGCCCAGTTCGCGGCGGCCGGCAAGGAGACCAAGAAGAAGTCCCTGGCCGAGATCGCGATGTCCTACGGCTACGTCTACGTGGCCCAGGTCGCTATGGGCGCCAACCCCATGCAGACCCTGAAGGCCATCCAGGAGGCCGAGGCCTACGACGGCCCCTCCCTCATCATCGGCTACAGCCCCTGCGAGATGCACTCCATCAAGAAGGGTGGCATGACCAACTGCCAGAACGAGATGAAGAAGGCAGTCGACTGCGGCTACTGGAACCTCTTCCGCTTCAACCCCGACGCCCCCGCCGGCAAGAAGTTCGTCCTGGACTCCAAGGAGCCCAAGGGCGGCTATCAGGACTTCCTGATGAACGAGGCCCGCTACGCCCGCCTGACGACCGAGTTCCCCGAGCGCGCGGCGGAGCTCTTCGCGCGCAACGAGGCGGCGGCCATGGATCGCTACCAGCACCTGCTCAAGCTCAAGGCGATGTATGCCGAGTCCTAGCGCAGCTTGCCTGACGGCATCCGCCAGCTAGCCGAGGGGCCGGGGGAGAGATCCTCCGGCTCCTTCCTTGTGCGAAGGTCGTACTGGCCCCACGTCCCGATGACAGGGACTTGTGTGCCACGAGGGAAGGCGGCCGGCGCGTAGGTCGCGCCGGCCGCCTGACCGTTCCTCGGGAGCCCGGCCCTACGCGTCGAGCAGTGGGGTCATGGGGCCCTGGCTGAGCACGACCACGCGATGCATGGCGCGGCTGATCGCCGTGTAGAGCCTCCTGCGAGAGATCTCGTCGCCCGGGTAGGCCTCCGCCTGGGCGTCGGGCACGATGACCTCGTCGAACTCGAGACCCTTGGCGAGTCTCAGGTCCAGGAGCACCACGCCTTCCTTGGGGAGCTCGTCTCCCTTGCCAAGGTATGTCACGGAGTCGCCCAGCTGGCGCGAGAGCCAGTTGGCACGGGCCTTGTCCTGCGCCACGACGGCACAGAGGCCCTCCCGGCCTCGCGCCTCCTCGACCTGCGCCCGCAGCTCGGCCAGGTACGCGTCCGCGTCCTGGGGACAGGCGCGGATGAGGGGCGCGACGCCCGGCCTCCTCACGGAGCTCAGGGTCACGCGCTCCTCCTCGTCGAGGAGGCCGCAGAAGAGCTCGGTGATCTCGGGGGAGGAGCGGTAGCTCGTGAGCAGGCGGCACTGGGCCACCGTGCCGTGCGTCTCCTCGAAGATGGAGCGGAGGGCCTCGAAGCTCGCGCTGCCCTCGCGGATGGCCTGGTGACGGTCTCCCAAAAGGAGGAAGTGGGCACGGCCGAAGTAGCGTGCGAGGAGCATGAGCTGCGCCTCGCTGTAGTCCTGCACCTCGTCCACCATCACGTAGCGCGCGTCCTGCGCCCCGTCCCCGGTGAGCGCGAGCTTGAGGTAGAGCCATTCGACGGCGCTCAGGGCCTGCCTGCCGGTGACGCGCATGCCTATGCGGTCCAGACGCAGCCAGGAGCAGGAGTCCACGTCGGAGAAGGCGGGCGAGAAGAGCTCGCGGGCATAGCGGCGGGCGCAGGCCACGGTCTCGTCCTCGTCGGCGGGGGCGACGAGCTCCCCGAAGATGCGCATTTGCTCGTCCACGTCGAGGGAGAGCATCTGTTCCTGCAGCTCCTCGTTGTGGGCAAGCTGCGACATCCGACGCTCGACCTTCTGGTGCAGGTCCTCCTTCACGAGCGCGAAGAGGCGGGGGCCCATGCCGAGCCTGCCCACGTGCTCCTCGACGGACTTGCGGATCTGTGCGGCGGACACCAGTCGCACGTCGCCCACGTGGACGTCGCGGAAGTCGTCGTCCTCGAGGGCGATGGAGGCGACCGACCGCCCGAGCTCCCTGAGTGCGGAGGCGTCCACGCCCTCGCCTCCCGAGCGCTGGTCGAGCCCCTGCCCCGCGAGGAAGGACTTCCAGGTGAGGGTGTGCGGGTTGGACTCGCCCAGGCTGGGCAGGACGGTGTCGATGTAGCGGGCGAAGACGTCGTTGGGGGAGAAGAGGTAGACCTGGTCCGGCCTGAGGCTCTCGCGCTCCTGGTAGAAGAGGTAGGCGATGCGCTGGAGGAGCACCGAGGTCTTGCCCGACCCTGCGATGCCGTCCACCAGGAGGGCTGGGACGTCCTCGTGACGCACCACCTGGTTCTGCTCGCGCTGGATGGTTGCCGTGATGGCCTGGAGCTTCTCGGAGTGGTGGCGCCTGAGCGCCCCGAGCAGGAGGGCGTCTTGGATCGCCACGCTGGTGTCGAAGTAGGACCTGAGACGGTCCTGCACGACGTCGAACTGTCGGCGCAGCTCGAGGTTCACCGTCTTCGTGCGTCCGTCCACCTCGTAGCTCGTGGGGCCGACCTCCTGGTTGTAGTAGGTTTGGGCGACGGGGCTGCGCCAGTCCACGATGAGGGGGACCTGTCGCTCGTCCGTGATGCCCACGGTCCCGATGTACACGTCGCGGGCGGGCCGCCCCGGCCTCATCTGGAGCCGCACCTTGGCGAAGTAGGGTTGCCGCAGGAGCAGGAGGGTGCGCCGCAGGCGGTCGAGCGTGAAGTCGTGATGCTGGTTGTAGGTGTCGATGACGCTGTTCAGGGTCTCGATGGCGGCCAGGGTCTCCATGGTCTCGTCGTCGCTGTTGAAGTTGAGCCTGACTTCCTCGTTCATGTCGCGCAGGTCCTGGGCAGCATACTCGTGCGTGGTCTCGAGCTCCCTCTGCACCGCGTCATGGATGTCCCGCAGGCGCTCGTGCGTCCTCTTGAGGTGGTCCTGCTCCTCGAGGAAGACGGGGTCGTCCTGATGGGTCGCGGTCGCGTCTGCGGCCGAGGTCATGGGCTCTGGCATGGCATCCCTCCGTTGCCGTGGCTCCGGGGAGTCCGGCTGTTCCAATGGGGCGCTCGGCCCCGACTCAGGGGATAGATTGTACCCGCCGCGGGGCGCCTGCTTGCAGCTTTGGCCGCCCCGCCGCCCCTGGCCGCCGTCTCCCTCGCCAGCGCCCCCAAAGCCACCGTTCGCGGAAATGACCAGAAAAACGCATACAATTCCCGAATCTGGGGTACGATTGCATCAACACAGGAAGCCGATACGAGCCATCGGCCAACCGAGGGGGTGATGCCAGTGGACAGGGAAGAGCCGATATCAGGGCGTCCCGCAGCTGGCGTCGCGAGCCCCGTCTTCTTCTAGAGGCCATAGCAAGCAGGGCCTAGTAGGCGATACGAGCATCGCAGAATCCAAGGGACAGTCGGAAGTGCCGACCCAGCTGCGCAGGAGCCGGAGCGCCACCCGATGAGGCGCTGTGCTTCAGTCGCATCTGTCCTCGATCAAACAGCAACCTCAGCTAGGGCGTGTGACAAGTTATCGCATCTGTCGCAGGACACCCAGGTTCTGGGGTGTGAGCCAAGGAGGGGAGTCCAAAGGGCTCTTAGGGTGCCCGAAGGGGCGCGGCAAGAAGGCGTTTGCCAGCACGGTGGCAAAAGGCACGTGGTACGGCATGCTCCAGGGGCGGGTGGCCAAGACGGCACCCGCCCTTCATTGCGTTAGGATGGGAAGAGCGTCCCCGTCACAGGAAGGCCCACATGATCCGCCTCGCGCTCACCGACCTCGACGACACCCTCATCGCCTTCGGGCGGCCGCGCGCGAGCGACCGCGCCCTCGCCGCGATTCACGGGATGCTCGACGCAGGGCTCCACTTCGGGCCCGTGAGCGGGAGGCTCCCTGCCGCCATGGGCTGGATGTTCGGGGGCGACGAGGCGTGCTGCGCCACTGGCGCCTACTGCAACGGGCAGATGGTCTACCTGGACGGCGAGCTCATAAGCGTCACGAGCCTGGACGGGGGCGAGCTCGACCGCGTCGCGGCGTGGCTCACCCAGAACACGGACGACACCGTGCTCGCGGTCTTCGACGTGCAGGAGGGAAGCGGCGTCGACGGCGACGCCATCTGCGTGACCACCGACGCGCAGAGGCTTGGACGCATGGGGGACGAGTTCGGCTGCGCGGGCATCGTGCCACGCCTCGGTGCCTCGAGCTACGTGAAGTCCAACATCCGCTGCGGGGGTAGCCCCGAGCGTCGCCTCGAGCTGCGCGACGCCCTCAAGGGGGAGTTTCCCGCCTTCGACTTCGTGTTTCCCAGCAACTGGGCGCCCCTCATCGACATCACGCCCAAGGGCTGGACCAAGGGCTCGGGCGTCCGCGTGCTGGCGGATGCGCTGGGGATAGGCCTCGACGAGGTGGCCACCTTCGGTGACTCCGAGAACGACCTGGGAATGATCGCGGGCTTCCCCAACTCGGTCGCGGTGGCGAACGCCAGCGACGAGGTGAGGGAGGCCGCCCGCTGGCACATAGGGCCGAGCTCCGAGGACAGCGTCGCCGACGCGCTCGTGGACATCGCCGTGGCGGCGGGCGAGGGCGGCATGCCCCGCTTCATGGCCGGCGCGTGAGGGCGGGTCTCCTCTCTCGGCCGGCGTGCCTCTCCTACGAGGCGTTGCCCAGCGAGAAGCGCAGCGCCACGGGGTTGTGGTCGCTCGTGGCGAAGCCCGTGTCCACGTTGGTCGCCGTGGCGCTCACGTTGTCAGAGACGATGAAGCCGTCCACCGTGGTCTGGTAGCTGACGCCGGGCTGGTAGGGGATGTCGTCCCCGCGACAGCTGGCGACCTCCTCCAGGTTCTGTGCGCGCACGACCGAGAAGCCCTGGGGCAGGTCCCCGTCGTCCATGACTGCAACCCAGTCGGGCACCTGCTGCCGACTGGGGTACAGCTCGAGTGAGCCGCAGAGGGCATGGTTCCAGTCCCCGCCCGCAATCACGTAGTTGCCGCGGGCGCGCTCGGAGGACAGGACGTCGCCCAGCATGGCGAGTTGGCGCGCGCGGCTGCCCCCTCCCGCGTCGTAGGCGGACATGTGGCTGTTGACCAGCACGAGCTCGTGTCCGTCGGCAACGGGGATGCGCAGCATGGCGAAGCAGCGGTCGAGGTCGAAGAACTTCGTGGGGAAGCTCTCGTCCACCGGGTAGCTCCTGCGCGTGGCCGAGGTCACGCTCGCGTCCGAGAGCGTCAGGAGGCCCGAGCTGACGCGTCCGTGCGGGGCCGTGATGGGCCAGGCAAGGAAGCCGGAGTGGAAGTTCGAGGCGAAGACGGACTGGTACCCGGCAAAGGCCCCCTCGAACGCCTTGACCTGATTGACATGATGGCTGCGGTCGGAGTCGACGTCGACCTCCTGCAGGAGAACGAAGTCCGGGCCCTCGCCCCCGAAGGCGTCCCTCAGGCTCGAGACGTCGCCCTGGGTGCAGGCCTCCACCGACTCGCGGCTCGTCGCGACCGAGCTCGTGCCCCGGGTGGGCGTCCCGTCGGCCATGCGGCCCTCGTCCATGAAGAAGGTGTAGTCGGGGGTGTAGGCGCCGAAGCCGATGTTGTAGGTCGCTGCCGTGTACTCCCTCCCCGGCTCGAGCTGGCGCGCCGCGTCCTCGGCGCCTGCCTTCCCGATCTGGACCAGCTCGTCGTCGGGGATGCGCGCGTAGTGGCTCTCGAGGTAGATGGCATAGCCCCCGACGACGGCGGCCGCGACGACGGCGAGGGCCAAGATGGTGCGGAGGAGCGTCAGGAGGGCCCGTGCCACGCCATGCCGCCCCCGTCCGTCCTCCCGCTTGCGGGTGTGCTGTCTCCGACTGTGCTTGGACATGCCCCGCCCCTTCTCCGGGGCCGTGCCTCGCGCACGGCCGATTCCACAACGGTATATGACGCCGCGTCACGGCAGAAGGATGCTTTCGACGAGCGCGCCTGGATTGGCGCTTCGTGTGGCACCCGGGCCTACCGTTGCGCGGCCTAGGCGTCCGCCTGCGGAGATATGCGCAAAAACGCGCATCCCGCGTCTAATATCGAATCAGGTGGATAAGTGACTCCGCCACGAGAGAAGGAGGCACGCATGGGACAGTATGTCATGGTCGAGAAGGAAGGGCTCTACCAGTTCAACCTCTGCGACAGCAACGGGCATGTGGTCCTCGCGTCCACGGTGTATCCCTCGCGCGAGGAGTGCCTTGCCGGGATGGACTCGACGAGGGCCCTTGCGGTGGGCGCTCCCGTGCAGGATGGCACGGTCCACGGCTTCGGTCGCGTCGCCGCGCCAAAGTGCCGCATCTACCAGCAGCTCGATGGCAAGTACTACTTCGTCTTGGTGGACGACGCGGGAGACGCGCTCGGGCGCTCGCACGCGTATCCGAAGAAGGAGAGCCTGCTCAGGCGCATAGAGCGCATGAGGAAGGAGAGCTCGTCTCCCCTGGCGCTCGAGGAGTAGGGGAGGCCCGCCGCCCGACGGCGCGCCGGGCATGCCAGGCTATGCGTGGATGACGACCTCGAGGGTGGGGTTCTGGATGCCGGAGCGCTCGATGACGGCTCGTGCGCGATCGAACCACGAACCGTCGCCGCGCCTTGACCCGTCCTGCTCCAAGGTGATGCGCGTGGGAGCGGCGAGCTCCTCCAGGCAGTCGGCCAGGGCGGAGAGGTTGCCCCCGTAGTAGGTGGGGAAGCCCAGCTCTCGGGCGAGGAGCGCGTGGAGTTCCTCGGGCCCGCCCAACGCGCTCTCGCGCAGCTCGACCTTCTTCACACGTGCCTCCCGTCCGGCTGGACCCCGCTAGTACAGCCGCTCGAAGCTCTTATAGTGGTCGCCGGTGTAGTAGACGAGCCCGTCGTTGGAGAAGACGATCCTCTCGCCTCCACGGAAGCCGCCAGTGTAGTTGACGTCGCACTCGGTCCAGCTGCGCCCGCGCTTGTCCGGGAGCTGCCCGTCGTCGTTGTGGTAGCGGCTCCCGCCGATGGACATGCCGGGACAGACCTCGTCCAGGTTGCCCTTGGAGCTGTCCCAGCCCGCCTCGCGTGCCTTGGTCTTGCTGACGAAGTTGGCGGGCAGGTGGCCGAACTCGTGGACGTAGGCGGCCAGCTCGTCCTTGGAGGTGTAGCGCCCATCCTCCCTGACGCCCTCGGAGGGCGCGTCGTCCTGCAGGGCGGTTCCCTGGGTGCCGGAGGTGGGGGAGCCTGCCTGGGCCGCACCCTCCTGCGGCGTGCCCTGGCCCGCATTGCCGCCGGATCCGCCCGCAAGCGCCACCACGATGGCCACGAGCAGGGCGATGATGGCGCTGGTGACGCGTGCGACCTGCCTCTTCCCGAACATCCGTCCTCCTGCCGTCTTGGTGCCGTGGATCCGTTGCCCTAGTAGAGCGGCAGCTCTCCCGTGATGGGGTCGACCTGGTCGGCATGGAGGGGCTCGAAGGCGAGGCAGGTGTAGGTGGGCTCCCCGTGGAACTCCGTGAGGCCGGCGTCTCGCACCAGGGCGACGGCGAGGCCCCGCTCGCGCCCCTCGTCCGCGATGCGCAGGAGCTCCTCCTCTGAGTCGACGTAGACGCAGACCTTGGCCACTCCCGCCGCGAACCAGTCGGAGAGCGGGGTGGGCTCGCGCGCGCCCTCCTCGAGGTAGACCCAGCCCTCGTCGGGCGTGGCGCGCAGCTCGTCGAGCCTTCTCTCGCGCACGAGGGCCATGAGGGTCGCCTCGACACAGGCGTGCCCCGCCTGGGCCGCGATCTTGCCCTTGCGCATCTTGAGGTCGCGCCTCATGACGATCATCTGCTTCGACTTGTACGCCATCGCGTCACTTCCGTCCTCGTCCGCGTCGCGCGGACGCATGGCTGCGCCCCCCGCCATCACCGGTGGCAGGGGGCGCGGGATGTGCGGCATCGCCCTACATGGGCCCCATGGGGAACTGCTCCTCGGCCAGCTTGGCCACGTCCTCCATGGCTCGGGCGATGTCGTTGGCGCGCTCGACGCCTAGGAACTTGACGACCTCGTCCACGAGGTCCAGGCCCACCTTGTACTCCTTCTCGAAGGCGTGGACGTTGTCCTTGTTCAGGTGCACGAAGACGCGCCTGCGGTCGACCTTGCTGTGCTCGCGGGTGATGATGCCCTTCTCCTCGAGCTGGTTCAGGTTGCGGTTGACCTGGGACTTGCGGATCTTGGTCCGCTGCGCGATCTGGGTAGGCGTGATGGGGATGCTGGGGTCCCTCTGGTCTTGCAGGTAGAGCGCGTAGCAGACCATCATCTCGTTGCGGGTGAGCCCGGCGGAGATGCTGACGTTGTCTATGGTGGTCGCGAGGTGGAGCCAGGCGTGAAGCAGGGGTTCGCTGGTGGTGTTCATCTTCGGTCCTTTGGACGTCGTGGCATTTCTGCAACGTCCCGGCCCATTTCCTTTCCCGAGTGCCATTCGGTCGGGGGAGGGGGTGACGTAGTGGCTACTCGCTGACCTCGAGCAGTTCAATCCTGAAGTTCAGGGCCTTTCCGGCCATCTCGTGGTTCATGTCGAAGGTCACGTGACCCTCGTCCTTGGCGGCGACCACGGCCTGGAAGGGCTGGCCGGAGGGGGAGCTGAGCATGACGTGCGCCCCGACCTCGAGCTCCTCCGCACCGGGAATCTGCGCCAGGGGGATGGTCTGGACGAGCTCGTCCCTGCGGGGGCCATACGCCTCGTCGGGCTCGAGCCTGACGTCGACGACGTCACCCACGGACATGTCGCGCACCGCGAGGTCGAAGCCCTTGATCATCTGGCCGGCCATGCAGGTGAAGGCGAGCGGCTCGCCCCTGTCGTGGGAGGAGTCGAACTTGCTGCCGTCGTCGAGGGTGCCTGTGTAGTGCACCCTCACCTTCTTGCCTTCGTTGCCCATGTCGCCTGCCTCTCCTCTCGCGTGGTCAGTCGCAAGACTTTCGAGCTGATTTCGTTTGCCTTGGGTAGCTGGACCCATATGGCCTCTACCTGCGACATTTTAATGATGGACACTTTAGCAAATTGTGCGGGAAGTGTCAGTCCCGCGGCGAGCGGGTATCATTTGCAGCTGAGTGACGAAGCTAACTTTTTGCCGCGGGGCGCGTCGCCCGCCCGCGGCCGCGCCGCTGCGGCGCAGGGAGGGTGTTGCCGGATGTTGGACAGGCGTCTCTTGGACCTGGTGCCTGGGGCCCTGCGCCACGTGCTCCTCGCCGTGGGGCTCAAGTGGGTCTCACTTGCCTGCGACGTGGTGCTGGTGTGGGCGCTGGCGCCCGTGCTGGCGGGGCTCGTGGGGGCTTCCACCCAGGGGTTCGTCCCCGCCTTGGCAGTGGGGCTTCTCTCCTGCGCCGTCAAGGCGGTGGCGACGCGGCTCGAGGCCGACCAGTGCTTCGAGGCCTCCTCGGACGTGAGGCGCGTGCTGAGGCAGCGCATCTTCGAGAAGCTCCTCAGGGTCGGTCCCGGCTACACGCGCGACGTTCCCACGGCGGAGCTGGTGCAGCTCTCGGTCGAGGGCACGGAGCAGCTCGAGACCTACTTCGGCAGCTACCTGCCCCAGCTCCTCTACTCGGTGCTGGCGCCGCTGACCCTCTTCCTCGTCCTCAGGGGGACCTCGCTGGCGGCGTCCCTCGTGCTCCTGGCGTGCGTGCCCCTGATTCCCGTGGCCATCGTCCTGGTGCAGAAGGTCGCCAAGCGCATCCTGGCGAGCTACTGGGACGAGTACGCGACCCTGGGTGACTCCTTCCTCGAGAACCTCCAAGGCCTCACCACCCTCAAGATCTACCAGGCGGACGCGGCCCGGCACGAGGCCATGAACGAGGAGTCCGAGCGCTTCCGCGTCGTCACGATGAAGGTTCTGCGCATGCAGCTCAACTCGATCATCGTGATGGACGTCGTGGCCCTGGGCGGGGCCGCGGCGGGCATGGCGGTGGCGCTCTGGCAGCTCGCGGAGGGTGGGGTCGACCTCGCGGGCTGCATCTCCGTCGTGCTCCTCTCCGCCGACTTCTTCCTGCCCATGCGCATGCTGGGCTCGTACTTCCACGTGGCCATGAACGGGATGGCGGCGGCGGACAAGATCTTTCGGGTCCTCGACCTCCCCGAGGGCGATGGGGAGGGGGGCGAGAGGATCGTCCCCGGCGACCACCTGTCCGTCTCGCACCTGAGCTTCTCCTATCCCGGCGGCCAGGAGGTGCTGCACGAGGTGAGCCTGGACGTGCCTGCCGTGGGCGTCACGGCGCTGGTGGGCGAGTCGGGCTCGGGCAAGTCCACCGTGGCGGCGCTCCTCGCGGGCAGGGAGTCGGGCTGGGAGGGCCAGCTGCTGTTGGGGGGCAAGCCCCTCGAGGGCTTCTCCCGCGCCGACCTCGCCCGCTACGTGACCACCGTTCCCAGCGCGGCTCACCTCTTCCGCGGCAGCGTGCGCGAGAACCTCCTCATGGCCAGGCCCGACGCGAGCGACGGGGAGCTCTGGGACGCCCTGGGCTCGGTCTCGCTCGCAGGCTACCTCAGGACGCAGCAGGGGCTCGACACGGTCGTGGAGCAGGAGGGGCAGAACCTCTCGGGCGGGCAGAGGCAGCGGCTCGCCCTGGCCCGGGCACTCCTGCACGAGTCGTCCGTGCTCGTGCTGGACGAGGCTACGAGCAACGTGGACGTGGAGAGCGAGGACGCGATCATGGCGGCGGTGCGCGAGGTCGCGCGCTACAAGGCGGTCGTGCTCATCTCGCACAGGCTTGCCAACGTGGTCGACGCGCCCAGGGTCTACGTGCTGGAGGAGGGTCGCGTGGTGGGCTCGGGAAGCCACGAGGAGCTGCTCCGGGGCTGCGAGGCCTACGGGAGGCTCTGGGGGAGCCAGAGGGAGCTCGAGGGCTACGCCGGGGCGGGCGCCCCGGCCGAGGTCGAGGGGACTGGTGCGGATGAGGACGAGTAGGTTCCGGGTCATGGGGAGGATGCTGGCGCTCACCCGTCCTCTCGCCGGCGTGATGGTCGTGGCGGTGGCATGCGGGGTTGCGGGCTTCTGCTGCGCCACCTTCCTTCCTGCCCTCGCGGCCTGGGCAGCCGTCTCCGTCGCTCGCGGCAGCCTGGGGGCGGAGGGCCTGCCTGCGGTGTTCTGCGCCCTCGCCGCCTTGGCGGTCCTGCGCGGGGTGCTCCACTACGCCGAGCAGAGCTGCAACCACTACATCGCCTTCCGCCTCCTCGCGCACGTCCGCGACCTCGTCTTCGGGAAGCTCAGGGAGCTTGCGCCGGCCCGCCTCGCGGGGAGCGACCGTGGCGACCTCGTCTCGACCCTCACTGCGGACGTGGAGCTGCTCGAGGTCTTCTTCGCCCATACCGTGTCGCCCGTGTGCATCGCGGCCGTGATGTCGGGCATCATGGTCGCCTTCCTCGGCCGTTATGACCTGCGCCTGGGCATGGTCGCCCTCGTGGGGTACCTGGTGGTGGGCCTGGCGCTCCCGTTGCTCGCCTCGCGCGCCTCGGGCGGCCTGGGTCGTGAGCTCCGCGACCGGGCGGGTGGCCTTTCGGGCCTCGTCCTGGACGGGCTCAGGGGTCTCGCCGAGCTGCTCCAGTTCGACGCCGGTGGGCGCTACCTGGAACGGCTCGGGGAGGACTCCCTCGCCCTGAGCGGGCTGCAGCGCAGGATGTCCGGCCTGGGAGGGATGGGGTCGGCCGCCGCCGGGGCCTGCATCACCCTCCTCTCGCTGGCCGAGCTTGCCCTGGCGGCGCATCTCGTCGTCTCGGGGAGCCTCGACGGGGCGTCCGCGGCCGTCTGTGTGGTCGCCTTCCTTGGGTCCTTCGGCCCCGTCGTTGCGCTGGCGCGCCTGGGCACCGGCCTGCAGGCCACGCTCGCCGCGGGCAGCCGCGTCCTTGACCTCCTGGACGAGGAGCCCCAGGTCGAGGAGGTCACCGATGGCGCGCAGGTAGGCTTCGACGGTGCGGAACTGAGGGGCGTGAGCTTCTCCTACGAGGGCGAGAGGGTTCTGAGCGACGTGTCGCTCGAGCTTCCGCGGGGGAGCGTCGTGGGCGTCGTGGGCAAGAGCGGGTCCGGCAAGTCGACCCTCTGCCGTCTGCTCATGCGCTTCTGGGATCCCGACCGCGGCAGCATACTGGTGTCTGGGGAGAGGATCGACTCCCTGGACACCGGCTGCCTGCGCTCGCTCGAGGCCCTGGTGGAGCAGGACACCCAGCTCTTCCACGACAGCATCCGGGACAACCTGCTCATAGCCCGTCCCGACGCGACCCAGGAGGAGCTCGAGGAGGCCTGCCGCGCGGCGTCCGTCCACGACTTCGTCACGAGCCTGCCCCAGGGCTACGACAGCATGGTGGGCGAGCTGGGGGACACGCTCTCGGGCGGAGAGAGGCAGCGCCTGGGCCTGGCCCGGGCCTTCCTGCACGACGCCCCCCTCCTGATCTTGGACGAGCCCACGAGCAATCTGGACTCCCTCAACGAGGGCACCATCCTGCGCAGCCTCGACCGACAGCGCGGCAAGAGGACGGTGCTCCTGGTGAGCCACCGCGCCAGCACCATGTCGCTGGCCGACGCGAGCTTCTCCATGGACGACGGGCGCGTAAGCTAGGGTGGGCACGCGGCCCCGTCATGGCAGGACGGGTCGGCGGGGCCCCGGAAGGGAGGGCGCATGGCGTCCGTCGATGGCTTCATAGGCGTCTTCGACTCCGGCGTGGGCGGGATCAGCGTCCTGCGCGAGCTCGTGGGCCTCCTGCCGCACGAGGACTTCGTGTTCTTCGGCGACTCCGCGCACAACCCCTACGGCGAGAGGGGCGTGGACGAGCTCAGGGAGCTCTCTGGGGGCATCGTGGACTCCTTCCTGGCAGAGGGCGCGAAGGCGGTGGTCATCGCCTGCAACACCGCCACCAGCGCGGCCGCCGCCCAACTTCGGCTCGAGCACCCCAGCCTGCCCATCGTGGGGGTGGAGCCCGCGCTCAAGCCCGCCACCGAGCACGACCCGCACGACCGCATCCTCGTCATGGCCACCCCGGTAACCCTGAGGCTCGACAAGTTCCACCGCCTCGCCCGCGAGTTCGGCTCGGGCTCCGAGGTCATCGCCGTCCCCTGCGTGGGGCTCGCGCATCGCATCGAGCAGGGCGACCTGGATGCCCCCGACCTGCTCGAGCTCATCGAAGGCCTGGTGGGGGAGTATGCCGGTGCGGTGGACTCCGTGGTCCTGGGCTGCACCCACTACCCCTTCGTCGCCCGCCAGATCCGTCAGGTGCTGGGTGACGTGCCCCTCTTCGACGGCGGCGCGGGGACCGCGCGCAGGCTGCGCTCGCTCCTGTCCGAGGCCTCGCTTCTCTCGCCCTCGAAGGGGAAGGGCAGGGTGGAGCTCCGCTCGAGCCTGAGGGGGCCGGGCGTCCTGGAGCGCTACGAGGAGTTCTTCCGCATGAAGGCCTAGCCCCCCGCGCGAACGGGGACAGAAGCTCCTGTTGAAGTCTGGTCGTCTGGTCGGCCATCCCCCAACCTAGCCTCCGCGTGAACGGGGCCGGAAGGACGCTCGCGAGCCCGCCATTGACGGGCCGGCGGTCGTGGTGCCGCGGAAAAGAGGTGCCCGGCTAGGCGCGGGGCTTGCCCCAGAAGAAGAGGGCGACGGTGCCCGGGCCGGTGTGGCAGCTGATGGTGGCTCCTATGTCGAAGTGGAGCACCCTGCCGTCCATTTGGGGGAACTCGGCCTCGATGCGGTCCGAGACGGTCCTGGCGTCGTCCAGGCAGGCGGAGTTGCTGATGAAGACGCGCTTGTCGTAGCCGTCGCCACCCTGCGCGAGCTCGTGCATGAGCTGCACCACGCGCCTCTGCGCCCGGCCCTTGGTGCGTATCTTCTCCACCACCGCGAGCGAGCCGTCCGCCTCCACGTCCATGACGGGGCAGATCCTGAGCAGGCCACCCACGAGTCCCGCCGCCTTGGAGATGCGCCCGCCCCTGATGAAGAAGGTCAGGTCGGACGAGAAGAACCAGTGCTGGACCTCGAGGCGGTGCTCCAGGGCCCAGGCGGCGAGCTCCTCGATTCCCATGCCGCCCTCGCGGAGTTCCGCGAGGCGGTCCATGAGCAGTCCGTATCCTGCCGAGGCGGCAAGGGAGTCGACGACCACGAGCCTGCGCTCGGGGAACTCGGACGCGAGCTGGTCGCGGGCGGCACAGGCGGAGCCATAGGTGCCCGATATCCCGGACGAGAGGGTCAGGTGCAGCACGTCCCTCCCCGCCTCGAGGAAGGGACGCCAGAACTCGATGTAGTCGCCGACGGAGACCTGCGAGGTGGTCACGTCCGCGCCGGAGAGCATCCGCTCGAAGAGCTCGGCGGGGGCGTGCGTGCGACCGAAGTCGTCCTTGCACCAGACGCCGTCGACCTGGTAGTTGAAGTACACGTACTCGATGTCGCGCGCATGGAGGAAGTCCTCCGTCACGTCGGCGGTCGAGCAGCAGCTCAGTACGTAGTCATGCATCGCATCCTCCTGATGGGACGTGGCCGTGGCTTGGTCTGGTGCTTGCCCGTGCGGACGAGAGGCGCCTTCCCCGGCGCCTTCGGACTCCTCGCTAGAAGACGCCCAGGAAGCCGTGGACGAAGAGGGCTGCGGCGACGGCACCCACGAAGGGGGCGATGCCCGGGACGAGAAGCCCGTAGCGCCAGTTGTTATCCACCTTCCCCTTGATGGGGAGGAGCTGGTAGGCGAGGCGGGGACCCAGGTCGCGGGCTTGGTTCATGGCAAAGCCCGTGATGCCGCCCATGCCCATGCCCACGGCCCAGACGATGAGGCCCACGGCGATGGCGAGCATGATCACGTTCTCGCCCGCGCGGCTGGCGGCGGCGAGGATGGCGCTGATGAAGACGAAGGTGCAGAGCGCCTCGCAGGCGAAGTCGCGCGGGAGGTTCTGGATCACGGGGTTGGTGGAGAAGATGTTGCGCTGCGCCGTGGCGTCGATGACGCCCTCGGAGGCGCGGAAGTCGTCCGCGTACATGAACCAGGCGACGACGGCCCCCAGGAAGGCCCCGAGCATCTGAGCGACGACGTAGGGCACGAACATCCCCCAGGGGACCAGCCCCAGGATGCACTGGGCGAGGGTCATGGCGGGGTTCATGCAGACCGAGCCGCCGAAGACGAAGAGGCAGACCGAGATGCCGAAGGACCAGGTGGTGATGGCGAACATGTGCCCCGATCCCTGGTACTTGGTGCCTTTGAGCACGGTGTCGCAGTGCACGCCGACGCCGAAGACGATCATGAGGGCCGTGCTCGCGAACTCTGCCAGGACTGCGTGGGGCATGGGGGCCTCCTTGTGTCGGCCATCTGGGCTTGGGCTCCCACCATCTTAGCAGGCCCCGGGCCCCGTCCCGCCCGCCCCGGCGCATCCTGCCGGACGGGCATGGAGAAGGGGCCGCCGCCCGAAGGCGACGACCCCTGGTCAGAACTTGTGGCTGGTGAGGGCGCCTACTTGGCGAGGGCCTCCTCGACCGCGACGGCGCAGGCCACGGTGCAGCCTACCATCGGGTTGTTGCCCATGCCGATGAGGCCCATCATGTCCACGTGCGCGGGGACGGAGGAGGAGCCGGCGAACTGGGCGCTGGAGTGCATGCGGCCCATGGTGTCGGTCATGCCGTAGGAGGCGGGGCCGGCGGCCATGTTGTCCGGATGCAGGGTGCGGCCGGTGCCGCCGCCGGAGGCCACGGAGAAGTACTTCTTGCCCGCGAGCGTGCGCTCCTTGAAGTAGGTGCCCGCGACGGGGTGCTGGAAGCGCGTGGGGTTGGTGGAGTTGCCGGTGATGGAGATGTCGACGTTCTCGTGCCACATGATGGCGACGCCCTCGCGGACGTCGTCGGCGCCGTAGCAGTTGACCTTGGCGCGCGGGCCGTCGGAGTAGGGGATGGTCTCGACGACCTTGAGCTCGCCGGTGAAGTAGTCGAACTGGGTCTTCACGTAGGTGAAGCCGTTGATGCGGGCGATGATCTGGGCGGCGTCCTTGCCGAGGCCGTTCAGGATGACGCGCAGGGGCTTCTTGCGGGCCTTGTTGGCGTTGTTGGCGATGCCGATGGCGCCCTCGGCGGCGGCGAAGGACTCGTGGCCGGCCAGGAAGGCGAAGCACTCGGTGTCCTCGCCCAGGAGCATGGCGCCGAGGTTGCCGTGGCCCAGGCCGACCTTGCGGTCCTCGGCGACGGAGCCGGGGACGCAGAAGGCCTGCAGGCCCTCGCCGATGGCCGCGGCGGCCTCGGAGGCGGTCTTGCAGCCCTTCTTCACGGCGATGGCGCAGCCCAGGGTGTAGGCCCACTTGGCGTTCTCGAACGCGATGGACTGGATGCCCGTGGTGATGTCATACGGGTTAAAGCCGAGGTCGGTGCAGATCTTCAGGGCCTCGTCGAGGTCGGCGATGCCATACTGCTCACAGGCCTTGGTGATCTTGTCGATGCGGCGCTCGTAGCCTTCGAACGTAACTGCCACTATGCTCAGCTCCTCTCTCTACTCTTCGCGGGGGTCGATGACCTTGGCCGGGCTGTCCCACTGGCCGTAGCGGCCGATGGCGTCGTCGACGGCCTGCTTGGGGTCGACGCCCTTCTTGATGGCGTCGGTGAACTTGCCGAGGTTGAGGTACTCGAAGCCGATGATCTCGTCCTTCTCGTTGAGGGCGAGGTGGGTCACGTAGCCCTGGGCGAGCTCGAGGTAGCGGGCGCCCTTGGCCTTGGTGCCGTAGGTGGTGCCCACCATGGAGCGCAGGCCCTTGCCGAGGTCGTCGAGGCCGGCGCCGACGGGCAGGCCGCCCTCGGAGAACGCGGTCTGGCTGCGGCCGTAGACGATCTGCAGGAAGAGCTCGCGCATGGCGACGTTGATGGCGTCGCAGACGAGGTCGGTGTTCAGGGCCTCGAGGATGGTCTTGCCGGGGAGGATCTCGGCGGCCATGGCGGCGGAGTGGGTCATGCCCGAGCAGCCGATGGTCTCGACGAGCGCCTCCTCGATGACGCCCTCCTTGACGTTGAGGCTCAGCTTGCAGGCACCCTGCTGAGGTGCGCACCAGCCGATGCCGTGCGTGTAGCCGGAGATGTCCTTGATCTCCTTGGCCTGGACCCACTTGCCCTCCTCGGGGATGGGTGCAGGACCGTGGTACGCGCCCTTGGCGACGGGGCACATCCCTTCCACTTCTGCGGAATACTGCATGATTCTCCTCTCCACCACGTATGGCGCCCTGGTTCCCTTCCCCTGGCGCCCCTCTCCGGTGAATCTGGCGTCGCATGTGCCAGACAAGTCCATTTTAGGGCAAGGGTGGGCCTCCATGCGCGCCAATGCATGGGACGCTGTCCCCGGGAGAGAGGGCCCCCGGCGCGGGCTCGACGTGGGCTGCGGGCTGCGCGCGCGGGGCGGGAGGCGTGCGCCGGGTGTCCGTCCCGCCGTGGCGGCGCGAGTCCGTATAATCCCAGCCATGAGAGACTCGTCGAACATCCCCGCCTGGGCGCTCGAGCTGGCCCTGGTCGTCACCACCATCATCTGGGGCGGCGCCTTCGTCGTGCTCAAGGGCGCGCTCGACGCCGTGAGCCCCGGCTGGCTGCTCGCCGCCCGCTTCTTCCTGGCGGGGGCGATCCTCGCCGCCGTCTTCTGGAGGCGCCTGCGCGACAACCTCGACGGTAGCCACCTCGTCGCCGGCCTCATGGTGGGCCTGTCCGAGGGTCTCGCCTTCCTGATACAGAACGTCGGCCTCACCGACACGACCCCTGGCAGGAACGCCCTTCTCACCGCCACCTACTGCGTGATGGTCCCCTTCGTCGACTGGCTGGTCCAGAGGCGGCGTCCCGGCGCGAACAACCTGGTCGCCGCCTTCATGTGCCTGGTGGGGGTGGGTCTCGTCTCGCTTCGGGGGGACCTCTCGCCCTGGCTTTCCGGGGGAGACTGGCTCACCCTCCTCTCGGCGCTCTTCTTCGCGCTCAACATCGTCGCGGTGGGCCGCTACGGCAGCGCCCACGACAGCGTGACCCTCACCATCGTCATGTTCTTCGTGAGCTCGGCGGTGAGCCTCGCCTACGCGCTCGCCCGCGAGCCCCTGCCGCACGCGCTCGACCTGAGGGCCGACTTCTGGCTGCAGCTCGCCTATCTGGTCGTCCTGGCCTCGGTCGTGGCGCTCCTCATACAGAACGTCGCCCAGAAGAAGGTGGACCCCTCGCGCGCCGCCCTGCTCCTCTCGCTCGAGAGCGTCTTCGCCATGCTCTTTAGCGTGCTCCTCTACGGCGAGCCCCTCACGCCCCAGCTGGCGCTGGGCTTCGCGCTGGTCTTCTCCGCCGTGCTGGTGAGCGAGCTCGCCGGCGGCAGGGGCAAGGGGCGCGCGTAGGCGGAGGCGGTGTGCCCCCTGTGGCGTCTCGTCGGGTCCCGTTCCCGTAGTTATGGTGGGCCTTGGCCTCGCCTGCCCGCCTGGCGCCCTCCGATGGGCTACGCTGGTTCGCTACCGTTCGCCCGTCCGGCGGCGCGGCGAGCGCAACCCGTGAGGAGGCCCCGTGATTTCCGAGATCGCCCTGAGCCGTGCCTGCAGGCCCGCCATCCTTGGCAGGGGCCGTATCATCGCGCATCGCCCGGGGTCCATCGGCCGGAGGTCCTGCGACTATGACGGGGCTCTCACCAGGCTGTCGGGCAGGGTTGCGTCGTCGTCGGGCTACGCCGACTACTACGACGCGCGCATCGCCTTCGACGAGGCGGCCGACCGCGTCACCTCCTACTCCTGCACCTGCCCCGCCTCGGACCGCTACCCCGGCCCCTGCAAGCACAGCATCGCCCTCGCCCTCGACTACAACGCCAGCCCCGAGTCGTACGAGGGTCACAGCCGCACCATGCACGCCAGCACCTCGTCCGTCCTGGGCGAGCTCCTCGACCGCAGCGAGGCGGCGCGCCACGTGGTGGTGGGCGGCCAGACGCCGGAGCGCCCGGGCGGCGTCCGGCTTCTGCCCACGCTGGTGCGCGACCGCGACCTCTTCCTGCGCCTTCGCATAGGGGGCTCGCATGGCTCCTACGTGGTGCGGAGCATCTCGGGCCTGGTCCAGGCCGTGCAGGGGGAGGAGTTCTTCGAGTACGGCAAGAGGCTCGCCTTCGTGCACGAGCAGCGCATGTTCGACCTGCCCTCCCGCGAGCTCCTGCGCTTCCTCTCGCGTGCGGTGCAGAACCGGAGGGCCTTCTCGTCGGAGCGCCTTGGCGGCAGGGTCTTCGGCGTGTCGGGCGCCTCGGGATCGTCTGCGGGGCGGGAGCTCAGGCTGTCCGGCCCGGAGGCCGACGAGCTTCTCGAGCTCATGCTGGGGAGCGAGCTGGAGCTCGAGAGCGTGCCCGCCCTGGCCCGCAGGCCAGCGTCGACCCGGCGCGTCGTGGTGCGCGACGGGGAGCCCCGCCTACGCTTGGCCGTACGCCCCGCCGGCGACGACTCCTACGAGCTTGAGCGCCAGGGGTCGGCGGAGTTCTTCTCCACCGACGAGCACCTCTATGCCGTGGAGGGGGACACCCTCTGGCGCTGCCCGGCCCGCCTCGAGCGCGTGGCGCCCTTCCTCACCGGGGTCTTCGGGAGCCCGCTTCCCCAGCTGCTCCTCTCCGCCGCCGACGCACCGCGCTTCGCGGCGAACCTCCTGCCCAAGCTCGAGCGAGCCATGGACGTGGAGCTGCCCGAGTCACTGGACGAGCTGCGACCGCTGCCCTGCCAGGTCGAGTTCTACCTCGACTACGACAGGGAGGGCGTGAGCTGCGACGTCCAGGCGGCCTATGGCGAGCGCCGCCACCACGTGCTCGCCTACGAGCTGGGGTCCGTCGTGGAGCCTGGGCGTGACCTCGAGGCCGAGGCCGGCGCCCGTCAGCTCGCCCTGCGCTATCTGTCGGGGCGCAAGGGGGAGGGGCTCGCCCGCATACCCGCCCGCTCCGATGATGCCATTGCCCGCCTGCTCTTCTCTGGCCTCGCGGAGTTCGCCGCGATGGGCCGGGTGCTCACGACGCCCGAGTTCGACCGCCTGGCGAGCGACGCCAGGCCCCGGGTGCGCCTGGGCCTCTCCGTGAGGTCCAACCTCATCGACCTCAGCGTGTCCGCCGACGACCTGCCGCTCTCGGAGCTCCATGCCCTGCTCGGGAGCTACCGCCGACGCAAGCGCTTCCACCGCCTCAGGGACGGTTCCTTCGTTGACCTCTCGGGCCTCGACCTGGACGAGGCGGAGCGCCTCGCCGACGAGCTCGGGCTTGGCTCGCGGGAGCTTGCCAGCGGGCATGCCCGGATCCCCTCCTACAAGCTCGCCCTCCTCGACACCCTGGTCTCGGACGACGAGAAGGACGAGTCGTTCAGGGAGTTCCTGCGCGACTTCCGCTCGCACGACCCGGCGGACTACGAGCCGCCCGCGTCGCTCGCCGGCCTGCTCAGGCCCTATCAGGCCGAGGGCTTCGGCTGGCTGAGCGCCCTCTGCGACATGGGCTTCGGCGGGATCCTCGCCGACGAGATGGGACTGGGCAAGTCCCTGCAGCTCATCTCGCTCCTGCTCGCCCGCCGCGGCAGGGGCCTCACCCTGATCGTGTGCCCGGCCTCCCTGGTCTACAACTGGCAGGCCGAGTTCGAGAAGTTCGCCCCGCAGCTGGACGTGGCGGTGGTCGCGGGCACGGCGACGGAGCGAGACCGCGTCCGCAGGGAGCCGGGCCACGAGGTGCTCGTCACCTCCTACGACCTCTTGCGGCGGGACGTGGAGGCCTGGATGGCCATGCCGCTGTGGTGCGAGGTGCTGGACGAGGCGCAGTACGTCAAGAACCACGAGACTCTCGCCGCCCGCGCGGTCAAGGCGCTCGACGCGCGCCACCGCTTCGCCCTCACCGGCACGCCCATAGAGAACCGGCTCTCGGAGCTCTGGAGCATCTTCGACTTCCTGATGCCGGGGCTCCTGGGCTCCTATGACCGCTTCCGCGACCGCTACGAGCAGCCCATCGTGGAGGGTGACGAGGAGGTCGCCCAGAGGCTGCGCGCCGCCGTGGGCCCCTTCGTGCTCCGCCGCCTCAAGCGAGAGGTCCTGCACGACCTGCCCGAGAAGCTCGAGCAGGTGGTCTACGCCCGGATGGAGGGGGAGCAGCGGAGCCTCTACTCCGCCAGCGAGCAGGCGCTGCGCCTCTCGCTCACCAGGCAGAGCGACGACGGCTTCGACTCGGGCAAGCTCCAGGTCCTGGCGGAGCTCACCCGCCTGAGGCAGATCTGCTGCGACCCGCGCCTCCTCTTCGAGGACTACGACGGCCCCTCCTGCAAGCTGGACGCGGTGCTCGAGCTGGTGCAGAGCGCCGTGGACTCGGGGTCCAAGATGCTCGTCTTCTCGCAGTTCACGAGCTATCTCGCCCTCATCGCGCACGAGCTGGACGAACGTGGGCACCCCTACTACACCATCACGGGGGCGACGCCCAAGAAGAGGCGCCTCGAGCTGGTGAACGCCTTCAACGAGGACCAGACGCCGGTGTTCCTGATCTCGCTCAAGGCTGGCGGCACGGGCCTCAACCTGACGGGCGCCTCCATCGTGGTGCACGCCGATCCCTGGTGGAACGCGGCTGCCCAGGACCAGGCGACCGACCGTGCCCACCGCATCGGGCAGACCCGCGACGTCATGGTCTACAAGGTCATCGTGCGCGACAGCATCGAGGACCGTATCCTGGCGCTCCAGGAGGCGAAGAGCGACCTTGCGGAGCAGGTCGTGGGCTCGGGGGAGGGCATGAGCCTCGCCTCGCTCAGGCGAGAGGATCTGCTCAAGCTGCTCGGGGACTAGGCCTCGGGCGCGGGCGACCGTGCGTTGTTCGTCCGCGCCGCGACCACGTCGATCGCGTGCGTTGTGCTCTCGACTACGTCCAGCGCGTGCGTCTTGCTCTCGACTACGTCCAACGCGCGCGTCTTGCTCCCGACTACGTCCAGCGCGCGCGTTGTGCTCCCGACTACGTCGATCGCGTTTTTTCTCCGCCGCTCAACTGGGCAAACGTAGAGGCATCAGACGCGTTGGACGTATTGGCGCACACGGCTGACGCGTTTGACGTGCTCGAGCTGGCGAGAGACGCGTTCGACGTAACGGAGCTGGCGAGAGGCGCGACGAGCGTCGGCGTGAGGTGAAGAGCGACCGCCAGCGCTCTCGGCCGTCGCCCGTTGCACTATTGTGGGCGGGCACGGTACGCATGCGCGCGCGGGGGAGGCTCCACGGTGTTTCTCATTGGTGCTATCGCAAACGGTCTCGAGGCCTTCGTGGGCGGGCTCATAGGCCTGGCGTTCAAGAGCCGGGTCTCGGACGAGCTCGGGGACTTCCTCCTCAAGGGACAGGGCCTCTGCGTGGTGCTCGTGGGGGTCCAGGGCATGGCGCAGGGCGGCAGCGTCATCGTGGCGACCCTCTCGCTTGCCCTGGGCTGCCTCTTGGGCTTCTGGTTGGACATCGACCGCCAGGTCACGCGTCTGGGCTCCTGGGCGCAGCGACGCATCAACGCGGCCTTCGAAGGCAGCGAGCGCCTGGGCAGCTTCTCCGAGGGCTTCGTGTCGGCCACGCTCTTCACCTGCACGGGGGCGATGGCGATCATGGGCTCGCTCCAGAGCGGAATCCAGCTCGACCACGCGACTCTGGTGTCAAAGGGCGTCATCGACCTGGTGGTGTGCATCCCCTTCGCGGCTACGATGGGCATCGGCGTGCCCTTCTGCGGGGTGAGCCTGATTGTCTACGAGGGCGTGCTGAGCGCGCTCGCGGCCGTGCTGGGAGGACTGCTCTCCTCCGAGGTCGTGGCCGAGGTGGCGCTCGCGGGGTCGGTGCTGCTCTTCGCGGTGGGGATCAACCTGCTCAAGCTGACCGACCTCAAGGTGGCCAACATGCTCCCGTCCGCCTTCATGCCCATCCTGCTCGTGCCGCCCATGCAGGCGCTAGGACTGCTTTAGGCGGCTCTGGAAGTCGTCCGCGCGCCCGAGAAGTCGTCCGCTCGCCCTAAAGAAGTTGGCTGCGCAGTTTTGCGAGGGCAAACTACGCAGCCAACGATGCGTTTGGTCGTGCAACATGCAAGACCCCAGGATTCGGCGCGTTAGATGCGGACTCTGGAAGGGGAGAAGTCCGCAGCTAACCCCACGGGGGACGCAGCCAATCCCACGGAGGAGAAGTTCGCAGCCAACTTTGCAGCTGCCCGCGCCCGCTGGAGCCAACTGTTCCAGCCGCCCGCGTCCGTTGGAGCCGCCTGCCCCAATCGCCCGCTGGAGCCTCTGACCGCCACGCCCCTTCCCCGCGACGACCCACGTGCTAGATCCCACGTGCTAGATCGTGGAGCCGAACCACTTCTGCTCGATCTGGTCCTGCGTCCCGTCTGACTGCAGCTCGACAAGGGCATCGTTGATCGCCTGGGTGAGCTTGGGGTTGTCCTTGCTCACGACGATGCCGTACTGCTCGCCGGTCGGGATTTGGCCGCCGTCGGGGATGACCAGGTCTGCGTAGGCGCTGCTGATCTCGTAGCTTGCGACGGGCAGGTCGCAGACGGAAGCGGCGTAGAGGCCGGTCTGGATGCCGGTCAGGCACTGGATGATGTCGTCCAAAGGGACGATGGTGGCGTTGGGGAGGTTCTCGCGCGACCATGCCTCGCCGGTGGTGCCGGATTGCACGGCAATCTGGGTCCCGGAGGCGTTGAGGGCGTCCGCCGTCGTGGCGGCGCTGCCCTGCTTGACGACGATGGCCTGGTTGGAGTCCAGGTAGGGGTCGCTGAAGTCGATCTCTTGCAGGCGCTTGTCGGTGATGGTGACGGCACCCAGGGACACGTCGGCCTTGCCGCCCTGCTTGATGGTGGGGACGATGGTGTCGAACTGCACCGTGGGCAGGATGTTGGGCTCGAGCCCGAGCTTCTCGCACACCGCCTTGTAGAGGTCGACGTCGAAGCCCTCGTAGTCGCCCGTGTCGGCGTTCATCGAGACGAAGGGCGGGAAGTAGAAGTTGCTGATCATCGTGAGCTTCCCGGGCTCGACGAGGGTGTAGCCCGCCTCCGTCGCGGATCCCGCCGTGCCGCCGGCGGAGCCCCCTCCCTGCGCGGAACAGCCGGCGAGCCCGGCGGCGAGGCCTAGCCCACAGCTGGCGAGAAAGCTACGGCGAGAGATGCTGATGCTCATGATGGGTCTCCGTCCCTATTTGCTTCGGGCGGTCTTCGTGGCCGTCCCCGTCGCGCCCGGGGGTTGCTCCGTGCGCTTGCAGGGCAGTTTGCGCCCGAAGTCCCCTTCGGTGGTGCAGTTCTCGCCTCCTTTAACATGGATGTTATAAACACGACGCAAAACTCTTCAAAAAGGGAATTCATTATCAAGAATATAGAAAAATTAGAGAATCTCGTGCACATAAAACCGCATATGACACTCATTTCGTAATCTTTATGAAGCACATGAATATAAACTCATGCTTAGGCTGCAGGAACTTTCGTTACGTACGCCCAGAAATAGCGACCGCTCGCCTAGAAGAAAAAATTCAGGAGGCAAGCATAAGTCTATGGTCAAGATGCAGACAGAAAGTTTGTGAGTAAGAAAAATTGGTTTTTAGTTGGCACGTGGAGGGGACGGAGCGAGACGCCCATGGGCGCCGCGCCCCTGCGCCGGGGGGACCTGCACCCCTCCAGGCAAGCAAGGGAGGGTTCTATGCAAGCAGCACTACAGAGGTTGTTCCATCTGGAGGAACGTGGGACCAACATCCGCACGGAGGTGATCGCCGGCCTCACCACCTTCGTCACCGTGGCCTACATCCTGGCCGTCAACCCCTCCGTGCTCGCACAGTCGGGGATGGACAGCGGCGCGGTGTTCACGGCGACCGCGGTGGTCACCTTCATCGGCACCTGCCTCATGGGCCTCATGACCAACTATCCCTTCATCCTGGGCCCGAGCCTGGGGCTCAATGCCTACTTCGCCTACACCGTATGCCTTGGCATGGGCTACAGCTGGCAGGTGGGCCTTGCCGCCTGCTTCGTTGAGGGCCTCATCTTCCTGCTGCTCTCGGTCACCAAGCTGCGCGACCTCGTCTTCAACGCCATCCCGCAGAGCCTGAAGCTCGCCATCACCGCGGGCATCGGCCTCTTCGTGGCCCTCATCGGCCTCAAGGGCGCCGGCATCATCGTGGGCAACGACGCCACCCTCGTGGGGCTCTTCAACATCCACGAGAGCCTCGCTGACGGCAGCTTCTCCACGGCAGGCATTTCGGTGGTGCTCGCGCTCGTGGGCGTCATCATCACCGGCATCCTCTCGTCCAAGCACGTGAAGGGCGACATCCTGCTGGGCATCCTCATCACCTGGGCCCTGGGCATCGTCTGCCAGCTCGCCGGCGTCTATGTGCCTGATCCGGCGGCGGGCTTCAACAGCGTCCTGCCCGACTTCTCGCGCGGGCTCTCCGTGCCCTCGCTGGCGCCCACCTTCATGCAGCTCGACTTCAGCCACATCACCGACCTCGGCTTCCTCACCGTCGTCATGGCCATCCTCTTCGCCTCGCTCTTCGACACCGTGGGCACCCTCGTCGGCGCGGCCTCCAAGGCCGGCCTCCTCGACGAGGATGGCAACCTTGCCCACACCAAGGGCGCGCTCGTGGCGGAGTCCCTGACCACCATGGTCGCCGCGGTCTTCGGCAACTCGCCCACTTGCGTCTCGGTCGAGTGCGCTGCCGGCATCACCTCGGGCGGCCGCACCGGGCTCACCTCGATCACCGTCGCCGTGATGTTCGTGCTCTCGCTCCTCCTCTCGCCCTTCTTCCTAGCGATCCCCATGTTCGCGACGGCACCTGCCCTGATCATGGTGGGCTTCTCGATGATGGGCGCCCTCTTCGGGGTCGACTTCGGCAACGTCTGCGAGGGGCTTCCCGCCTTCGTCTGCGCCATCGCCATGCCCTTCACCTACAGCATCGCCGAGGGCATCTGCCTGGGCATCATCGTCTACGTCGTGGTCAACCTCGCCGCCGGTGAGGAGCGTAGGCGCACCATCAGCCCCATGATGTACGCGCTGGCCGTGCTGTTCGTCCTCAAGTACCTCGTCATATAGGAGAATCGCGGTGGGCCGCGGCCGGGGCCAGACCGAGCCTGCGGCCCGTCGCGCGACATGCTGGACCTCTCTTAGGATTGGAGAACCCATGGAAGGCAAGTCGTTCGTACTCAAGGGTGACGTCTGCTACAACGTGTCCCAGACCGAGTTCCGCACGCTCGAGGCAGGCTACGTGGTCTGCGTCGACGGCGCGTCCGCCGGCGTCTTCGAGGAGCTGCCCGAGCGCTATGCCCAGCTGCCCCTGCGCGACTTCGGCCATGCCCTGATCGTCCCCGGCCTCAACGACATCCACGTGCATGCGCCGCAGTATGGCTTCCGTGGCATCGCCATGGACCTGGAGCTTCTCGACTGGCTTAACACCTACACCTTCCCCGAGGAGAGCAAGTACGCCGACCTCGCCTATGCGGAGAAGGGCTACTCGATCTTCGCCGACGACCTCCAGAGGTCCTTCACCACGAGGGCCGTCGTCTTCGGCACCATGCACGTGCCGGGCACCGAACTGCTCATGGACAAGCTCGAGGCGACGGGCCTCAAGACCTATGTGGGCAAGGTCAACATGGACCGCAACAGCCCCGACTACCTCAGCGACCAGACCGCCGAGGCGTCCCTCGAGGCGACGCGCTCCTGGCTCGCGGACGTGAGCGGCCGCTACCAGAACACCCTGCCCATCCTCACCCCGCGCTTCACGCCCACCTGCTCCGACGAGCTCATGGAGGGCCTCGGCAAGATCAAGGCCGAGACGGGCCTTCCCGTGCAGTCGCACCTCTCCGAGAACCTGTCCGAGATCGACTGGGTGAAGGGCCTCTGCCCCTGGTCGAGCTGCTACGGCCAGACCTACGACCACTTCGGCCTCTTGGGCGGCAACTCCAAGACCATCATGGCGCACTGCAACTACTCCACCCCCGAGGAGGTCGAGCTGTTGAGGGCTACGGGCACCTACGTGGCGCACTGCCCCCAGTCCAACGCCTTCCTCTCGTCCGGCATCGCTCCCATCCGCGACTACCTGCGCAAGGGCGTCAACGTGGGACTGGGCACCGACGTCGCTGGCGGCGCGAGCCTCAACATGTTCCGTGCCGTCGCCGACGCCGTGGGCTGCTCCAAGCTGCGCTGGCGCTGCGTCGACCAGGAGCTCCCGTCGCTCACCATCCAGGAGGCCTTCTGGATCGCCACGCTGGGCGGCGGCTCGTTCTTCGGCAAGGTGGGAAGCCTGGACGAGGGCTTCGACTTCGACGCGCTCGTGCTGGACGACTCCGGCATCCGTTCGCCGCGCGAGCTGAGCGTGGAGCAGCGCCTCGAGCGCTACTGCTACCTCGCCGACGAGGGTGGCAGGCTTGCCGCCAAGTTCGTCGCCGGCAAGGAGATCGAGCTCTAGGGCACAGATTGCCGCTGGATCGTCGTGCGCCCCTCTCACCTGCGTCTTGCGGGGGAGAGGGGCGCGCCTTCTTGTGCCGAGATGTCCGTTTTGACCGTTTTTGCTAAGATGAATGCAGCCAAGACAGACGAGGGAGGGAGAAGAAATGCATACCACGACTCTTGTTCCCACTACGTGTCCCTACCTCGTGAGCGCGCAGGGGGACCGCATGCGGCTCACCCAGGAGGCCTATGAGCTTGCCAAACAGGTGGCTCAGGTCCTCTCCTCGCCTTCAGAGGGCAAGGGTCGTGGTCCGCACCTCGTCGGCACGGGAACGGCAGCGAAGGTCCTCGGCGTGTCTCGCAGGACCGTCGCTCGCATGATTGACCGGAGGGAGCTGCCGTGCGAGCGCATCGGCGGCAACCACCACAGGAGGGTCGCTATGGAGGATGTCGTGTCCCTTGCGTTGAGAGTGCGCGCGCAGCGGTCTGCCGCGCTCGAAGAGATGAGGGATGCCGCAGACGAGGCGGGCTTCTATGATACGGACCTGTCATCGTACCTTGACGGTCTCGGCTAGCCGCAATGCAGCTTGCTGTCCTTGACGCAAACGTCTTCGTCACGACATGGACGCTTGACGTGCTGCTCACGCTTGCCGACGCCGAGGTATTCGAGCCCGTCTGGTCCAAACGCATCATCGAAGAAGCCAGGAGGGCGAACTAGCGCATTCGTGGCAACGCGGGCGATGCCATCTTTGACGCTGCCAACAAGGCATTTCCGTTTGCCCAGGTAAAGCTTGCGAGGCGGCCACCTGGCCTTGACCTTCCGGACTTGGACGACGTGCATGTGGTGCGTGCCGCAATCGCCGCGGGCGCGGGCACCATCGTCACGTACAACCTCAAAGACTTCCCCGACTCCGTCCTGCGGCAGTTTGGCGTGACGGCGCGCCATCCAGATGCCTTTCTGCTGGAACTGGCGAGCTCGCGCTCGCAGGTGGTCTTTGATGCCCTTAAGGTGCTGGTGAGCGAGAAGCGACATCCACCGCGAGGGTGGGGCGAGGAGCTCGACGCCTTGCGCAACAACAGGTTGTACGGATTTGCGAGTTGGGCTGAAGCCATCTTGGCGTCTGACGATTCGTGAGGGGAGAGGGGCGCGCCTTTCTTGTCGCGGCCTGGCCGAATGTGTGAGCGACGTGCGCCCGTCACTTTCGTCTGGTGATACTTCTCGCCTTGTGCAATAATTCCCACGCTGTAACATACTTCACAGGGTGCGAAGTGACTGCCAACAGGGAAGGAGTCGCGGCATGCGACAGGCCCCTCGCCAGAAGAGCGCCGCCACGGCGGCGAGCGCCGACCGACGCGTCGTGCGCACGAGGCGTGCCCTGCGCGACGCCCTCGCGGAAGAGATCGAGGTGACGGGCGACCTCTCCCAGGTCACGGTCACCGCCGTCTCGGACCGCGCAGGCATCACGAGGCGCACCTTCTACTCCCACTACCGGGACATCCCCGACCTCGTGTCCTCGCTCGAGGAGCGGACCATCGACGAGCTCAGGAGCCGCGTCGCACGGCTCTCCGCCGTCAACCTGGACGAGCTCCAGAGGGTCATCGCCCGGCTCGAGCCGGCTCCCGGCGCGGTGGGGCTCCTCGAGTACTTCAGGTCCCGCCCCTACCTGAGCCCCCTTCTGGGCGAGGGGGGAGACCCTGCCTTCGCCGAGCGCATCAAGCTCATGGTGCGCGAGGTGGTACAGGACCGTGCGCTCGACGGGCTGGACCTGCGCGCCATCCCCTTCTTCGACTACTACCTCACCTTCGTCATCTCGGCCGAGGTCGGCGTCCTCGCGCGCTGGCTCTCGGCGGGGATGCGCGAGGACGTGGGCGACATGGCGCGCGTCATGACCGCCCTCCTGTTCGTCAGGCCCGGAGACCTCTACGGCAAGTCGCTGCAGTTCGACGTCGACGCCCTGGGCCTCTCTCTTCTTGGAATTAAGGAGTCAAGCGATGACTAACCACGCAGGTTCCAACGCGGCGCAGGCAGAGGCCACGCAGGGAGTGGAGCTGAGGCAGCAGGGGGCGGAGCTCAGCCCCGCCAATCCCGTCGACCTGGTTCACGCCGAGCTCAGGCTGGGCATCGACGTGGGCTCCACCACGGTCAAGCTCGCCGTCATCGACGCCCGCAACCACCTGGTCTACGCGAACTACGAACGTCACCACACCGACGTGCGCGCCACCGCGAAGGCCCTCTTCGAGCGAGCCCGCTCGGTCATCGGCGACCCCTCCATGCGCGTGTCCATCACCGGCTCCGGCGGCATGCTGCTCGCCAGGTGGCTCGACCTCGAGTTCGTGCAGGAGGTCATCGCCTCGAAGCGTGCGGTCGAGGCTCTCATCCCCCAGACCGACTGCGCCATCGAGCTGGGCGGCGAGGACGCCAAGATCATCTACTTCGACAACGGCATCGAGCAGCGCATGAACGGCACCTGCGCCGGCGGCACGGGCGCCTTCATCGACCAGATGGCCTCGCTCATGCGCACGGACGCCTCGGGCCTCAACCAGATGGCCAAGGAGGCCACGCACATCTACCCCATCGCGAGCCGCTGCGGCGTCTTCGCCAAGTCAGACGTGCAGCCGCTGCTCAACGAGGGTGCCGCCCCCGCGGACGTGGCTGCCTCCATCTTCCAGGCCGTGGCCAACCAGACCGTGTCGGGCCTCGCCTGCGGGCACCCCATCCGCGGCTACGTGGCCTTCCTGGGCGGGCCCCTGCAGTACCTCTCCGAGCTGCGCAAGCGCTTCTACGAGACGCTGCACTTGGACGAGGAGCACCGCGTCATCCCCGCCAACGCCCACCTCTTCGTGGCGACGGGTGCCGCCCTCGCCGGGGAGTCCGACAAGCACGTCACCTTCAGCGAGGTCGTCGACGCCCTTGCCAGCCTCAAGGGCACCCAGGGCTCCGAGGTCGCGCGCCTCGACCCGCTCTTCGCCACCGAGGACGACTATCGCGCCTTCAAGGAGCGTCACGACAAGCAGGTCGTGCCCAAGGGACGGCTCGAGGACTACCACGGTCGCGTGTTCATAGGCATCGACGCCGGCTCCACCACCATGAAGGCGGCCGTCGTGGGCGAGGCCGGACAGCTCCTCTACACCTGGTACGACAACAACAACGGCGACATCCTGGGCACCGCCCGCAAGATCATGGACGACATCTACGACCACCTGCCCGAGGACTGCGCCATCGGGCACGTGACCACCACCGGCTACGGCGAGGGCATCCTCATCGAGGCCCTGCGCGCCGACTCCGGAGAGATCGAGACCGTGGCGCACCTGCGTGGTGCCAAGGCCTTCGTGCCCGACGTCGAGTTCATCCTGGACATCGGCGGCCAGGACATGAAGTGCCTGCAGGTCAAGGGCGGCGTCATCGAGCACATCATGCTCAACGAGGCGTGCTCGGCCGGCTGCGGTTCCTTCATCGCCAACTTCGCCGACTCCATGGGCATGACCGTGCAGGAGTTCGCCAAGGCAGCAGTCGGGGGAGAGAGGCCCATCGACCTGGGCAGCCGCTGCACCGTCTTCATGAACTCCCGCGTGAAGCAGGCGCAGAAGGAGGGGGCGACCATCGGCGACGTGGCCGCGGGCCTCTCGTACTCCGTGATCAAGAACGCCCTGTTCAAGGTCATCAAGCTGCGCGACTACGACCAGATTGGCAAGTACGTCGTGGTCCAGGGCGGCACCTTCATGAGCGACGCCACCCTGCGCGCCTTCGAGCTGCTCACCGGCCGCGACGTGATCCGCCCCGACATCGCCGGCGTCATGGGCGCCTACGGTGCGGCTCTCCTGGCCCGTGACCGTGCCGGTGCGAGCGGCACCTCCACGCTGCTGCCGCGCGTCGCCATCGACACCCTCGAGGTCAAGCGCATCCAGACCCACTGCGGCCGCTGCTCCAACAACTGCCAGCTCACCATCAACGACTTCGGTGGGGGCCACCGCTTCGTCACGGGCAACCGCTGCGAGAAGGGCGCGGGCAAGTCAAAGAGGGAGCAGAGCAAGGCGCCCAACCTCTTCGCCACCAAGAACAAGCTGCTCTTCGACCGCAAGGGGCTTGCACCCGACGAGGCGCCCCGCGGCACGGTGGGCATCCCCCGCGCGCTCAACATGTACGAGAACTACCCCTTCTGGCACCGCTTCTTCACCGAGCTCGGCTTCTCGGTCGTGCTGAGCGACCAGACCACCAAGAGGACCTACGAGGCGGGCATCGAGTCCATGCCCTCCGAGTCCGTCTGCTACCCGGCCAAGCTGAGCCACGGCCACGTCATGAACCTCCTGGCCAAGGACCCGGACTTCATCTGGATGCCCTGCATCCGCTGGGAGCGCACCGAGGACGGCAGCGCCACCAACCACTACAACTGCCCCATCGTCATGAGCTATCCGCAGGCGCTGGAGCTCAACGTGGACGAGCTCGCCTCCGACAAGGTCGAGTACCTGGCGCCCTTCATCCCCTACGACGACAAGCGCGAGCTCAAGCGCCGCCTGTACGAGCTCATCGCCGTCCAGAGGGCCGAGGACGCACGCGCCGGCAAGGGCCGCTTCAGGGGAGAGGCGATCACGCGCCAGGAGATCGACGCCGCCGTGAACGCGGCCTGGGAGGAGGACCTGGCCTTCAAGGACCAGATGCACCGCCTGGGCGACGAGGTCCTGCAGTGGATCGAGGACAACGACGCACACGGCATCGTCCTGGCGGGCCGCCCCTACCACAACGACCCCGAGATCAACCACGCCATCCCGGAGCTCCTGCACTCCTTTGGGTTCGCGGTTCTCACCGAGGACTCCGTCGCCCACAAGATGCAGCCCGAGCGGCCCATCCGCGTGGTCGACCAGTGGATGTACCACAGCCGCCTGTACCGTGCCGCCCGCTTCGTGGCCAGCCGCAACGACCTCGACCTCATCCAGCTCAACAGCTTCGGCTGCGGCCTGGACGCCCTCACCACCGACCAGGTGCAGGAGATCCTGGAGGCCTCGGGCAAGATCTACACCGTGCTCAAGATCGACGAGGTGAGCAACCTGGGCGCCGCCCGCATCCGCGTGCGCTCGCTCATGGCCGCGCTCAAGGAGCAGCGCGCCGAGCTCGAGCGCCAGACCGCGGCCGGCGTCGCCGGCGAGGCGGCCCCCGTCGGCGTGCGCCTGGCGGACGGCTCGCTGGAGCACGCGCGCCAGACCGACCTCAGCCGTCGCACCCCGGTGTACCGCGAGGCAAAGAGCGCCGCGGTCAAGAAGGTGCGCTACACCAAGCAGATGCAGGCCGAGGGCTACACCATCCTGGCACCGCAGATGTCGCCCATCCACTTCGAGATTGTGGAGGAGCTCCTGCGCTCCGAGGGCTACAACGTGGTGCTCCTACCCTCCGTCGACCACAAGGCCGTCGACACCGGTCTCAAGTACGTCAACAACGACATCTGCTATCCCTCGATCCTGGTCACGGGCCAGATCATGGAGGCGGTGCTCTCGGGCAAGTACGACCTGTCTCGCACGGCCGTGCTCATCTCGCAGACCGGCGGCGGCTGCCGCGCGACCAACTACATCGCGCTCATCCGCAAGGCCCTGAAGGACTCGGGCCACGAGGACGTCCCCGTGATCTCGCTCTCCGTCGCGGGCGGGCTCGACGAGGACAACCCCGGCTTCCAGATACTGAAGCCCGGCCTCATCGTCAAGGCCGTCTACGGCCTGCTCTACGGCGACCTGCTGATGAAGCTCCTGTACCGCACCCGTCCCTACGAGGCCGAGGCCGGTGCCGCCAACAGGCTCTTCGACCACTTCATGAGCCGTGCCAAGACGCTGATCTGCCGCACCGACCGCAAGAGCTTCTACCGCCTGTGCCAGGACACCGTCGACCGCTTCGACGCGCTGCCGCTGGTCGACGACCGCAGCAAGCCTCGCGTCGGCGTGGTGGGCGAGATCCTCGTCAAGTTCCACCCCACGGCCAACAACCAGGTCGTGGACGTGATCGAGGGCGAGGGCTGCGAGGCTGACGTCCCGGGGCTCGTGGACTTCTTCCTCTTCGGCACTTCCAACCAGATCAACATGAAGGACGAGCTGGGCACCAAGGCGACGAGCCGCCTCACGCACGGTGCTGGCATCAAGCTGATCGAGGGCATGCGCGCGCCGATTAACCGCATGCTCGAGAGGTCCGAGCGCTTCGAGCCCTACATCGACATCTTCGAGCTCGCCGCCAAGGCCAAGCAGGTCCTCTCGCTCTGCAACACCATGGGCGAGGGCTGGCTGCTCACGGCCGAGATGGTGGACCTCATCGAGAGCGGCACCCCCAACATCGTCTGCGCCTCGCCCTTCGCCTGCCTGCCCAACCACGTCGTGGGCAAGTCGGTCATCAAGAGGCTGCGCCAGATGCACCCGGAGTCCAACATCGTGGCCGTCGACTACGACCCCGGTGCGTCGGAGGTCAACCAGCTCAACCGCATCAAGCTGATGATCTCGGTGGCGAAGGAGAACTTCAGGAACGGCGGGGCGTTCAGGGTCCAGAATCCCGATGACCCCACCGAGCGCGTGGTGGCGCCCTATGTGGACGAGACCCGCTACCAGCGTAGCTACACCGACCGCATTGTGAACGAGCGCGCGGAGAGCGCGGCGGTGCACGGAATCAGGCTGTCCCCCGAGCAGCTGGCCGAGATCGAGCGCGCCAAGCGCAAGGCAGGCGTGAGGTAAGGGAGCAGGAGAGCACGAGGTAGCTACGCAGAAGGCGGACACGAGGTAGCCACGCAGAAGGCGGACGTGGGGCAGGGGGGCAGCCACCCGCGCGGCAGGAGGCGGGGCGTCTGCACGGCAGGAGACGATGCCGCTGCGGCGGTCCGGCTTCCGCCAAGAGGTACTTCCAGGCGAGAGGGACGCTGCGGCGAAGGCCAGGCGCCCCTCTCGCCATTTTTCTCTCCCTCCCTCCCCCTCTCGCGAGTGCACAAACTTAAAGCTTCAGATTGCGCATTCGACTACCCATGCCTCCTCCTTTCCTGGGCAAACACGCTGCTTAATTGTGTTGAGTGCGCAATTCGAGGCATTCAGATTGCGCACTCGCGAGAGGAGACACGGGGAGGGGAAAGAGGCGAGCGGAGAGAGGGGCAAGCGGGACGAGGAAGGGTGGGGCTTGTCCAAGCGGGATGAGGAAGGGTGGGGCTTGTCCAAGCGGGATGAGGAAGGGTGGGGCTTGTCCAAGTGGGGTAGTCCGTGGGCTTTCTGTGACGAGTGTGCTCCCACGTCGGTTCGACGGCAGGCAACTTAAGCGTTAGCTGCAGGTTGGTGTCATGGCTGAACTGCGCAAACGAGGCTTGCATACATCAACCCCAATCTGCTGGCAGTCTGCGGCAAGCTGCCAACGAGGTACCTGCGAGCTTGCGTTGCTAGTCTCGCCGCATGGATATCTTCGTGTCGGGCGGCAGCTCCCTGGAATTGCTGCGCAGGAGCAGGATTGACAATCAGGTCACGGTCGCGCCAACGGGCTTGCGGCGAGTGAGGAGGTCGGCATGCCCCTACGAGCGCCTGGGTGACGTCGCGGTCGACCGGCTCTCTGGTCTTCTCGCCATCAATGCATCGCATCCATTGCGCCTTCATGCCCCGGACCCGGGGCATAGGGTTCGGCATCGTCTCGTGGCAAGTGACATGTGTTCGGTCGAGTTTCCCGCGACCGCCTTCCTGGGCCTGTCGTCCCCGCTTCTGAAGCCTGGGACGCATGGGTTTGCGATAGACGTTCCCCAGCTCAGCCTCTTGCAGCTTGCCCGAGACCGGCAGAGGCGCATCCGAAGGGGCATCCTTGAGGACTTTGCCGCCCTCGTCGACCTAACGGAGTTCACAAACGAGATGTGCGGCAGCTACGGCAGGGACCCACGGGACCCCTTGCGGGGAGCCTGTACGTATGGGCTCAGGCCACTCCAGCGCCTCGAGGACTTCTCTGGCTTCTTGGCTGGTTGCTCGCGCATGCGGGGCGTTGCGCTGGCAAGGCAGGCCGCGCATCTGGCAGTGGAGAGTGCCGCGTCCCCGATGGAGTCGCTTCTCGCCCTGCTCCTGAGCCTTCCGCCAGAGTTGGGTGGCATCGGTCTCGAGAAACCCCTGGTCAACCAGCCTTTGGACCTCGGGCCGTCTGGAAGGGGAGTCCAACACCGGAGGCTCAGGCCCGACCTGTACTTCCCTGGCCTGGAGCTCGCACTTGAGTATGACAGCGGGGAATGGCATGACCTGGCGGAGCAGCGAAGGGAGGACGTTCGTAGGATGCAGGACTACGCGGCACTTGGCATCGTCGCCTGCCCCATTGTCTTCGATGACTTGCGCACGCCTGCGGCTGCTGAGACGCTTCTGGCTCGAGTGATTTCGTCTTCGTCGAGACACATGGGGAAGCGGCTTGCGCGAGAGCGACTTGACCTGCTCGGGGACCCCGAGCTGCGTGCCCGGCGCAGGATTCTCCTCCGACGACTGCTCCCCCGTGGCCGTCGTCCGCCCGAGTGCGCAAACTGAATGAGTCAAATTGCGCACTCGGCAGGGTTCTTTCTCACTTTCCTGGGCAAATGCAGGCGAGAGAAGCCTCGAGTGCGCAAACTGAAGCTTTCAGATTGCGCACTCGCGAGGGGGGGAAGGGGAGAGGGGCCTAGGCCTAGGCCCGCAGGTCCTCGACGAAGCCGACGCGGTAGCTGGCGAAGACGACGCTGCCCTCGGCCTGCGTCTCGTCCAGGTCCACGTCCGCGGCGATGCCGAAGTCGTCGTCGCCGTCCGCGTCATGGAACATCTGCCTTACGTGCCAGACGTGCCCCTCGCGCTCGTCCGCCTCGTCGACCCAGAGGTAGGCCGAGCTCCTGGCGTCCCCGTCCAGCAGGATCTCGTCGTGCTCCCCGAAGAGCTCGCCCAGCGCCGCCTGCCAGCGCCTCTCTCGCCAACCCCACTCCTCGTCCATCGCGCCCAGGGTCGTAGCGTCGCGCACCGCCGCCGCCCGCACGCGCCTCCAGAGGGCGTTGCGCACCAAGAGCGTGAGGCCGCGCCGGTCGCGCACGACGACGTCCGCCTCCTGTGGCGCCGCGGCGTCCAGCCCGTCCTCGTCCCGCGATCCCAGGCCGGACCACTCGTCCACGAGGCTCGAGTCCACGGTGCGCACCACCAGGCCCAGCCAGTCCACGACCTCTTCGAGCCTCTCGTCCAGCTTCGACGCGGGGACCGTGCGGCTCAGCACGCGGTAGGCGTCGCTCAGGTAGCGCAGCAGCGTCCCCTCGCTCCGGGCGATGCCATAGCGGGCCACGTAGCCCTTGAAGTCGCTCGCGGTCTCGACCATGTCGCGCAGCACGCTCTTGGGGGACAGCTCGAAGTCACGCGCCCAAGGCACCTGCTCGCAGTAGCGCGCGAAGGCCTCCCCAAGCAGCTCCTCGAGGGGCTTGGGGTAGCTGACCTCCTGGATGCGGTCAATCCGCTCGTCGTAGTCGATGCCGTCGGCCTTCATCTGCGCCATCGCCTCGTCGCGGGCATGGCGCTCCTGGACGCGCAGTATCTGGCGCGGGTCCTCGAGCGTCGCCTCCACCATGCTGATGAGGTCGAGCGCGTAGTCGGGCGACTCGGGGTCCAGGAGCTCGAGCGACGCGAGCAGGAAGGGCGAGAGCGGCTGGTCCAGGGCGAAGTCCTCGGGCAGGTTGACGGTGAGGGCGTAGCTCGCCGACGGGCTTCCGTCGAAGGCGAGGCTTCCGTCCGTGGCCTCCTCGCGCGACACCACGCCGGCGTCGATCAGGGTCGCGAAGATCTCGTCCGCGCGGACGCGCAGGCGCAGCTTCTGCTCCTCGGTCTGCTGGGAGTCCTCCACGAGGCGCATCACGCGCTCATGTGCGTCGCCGCCCTGCTCCACCTCGCTCAGCACCATGGAGTGGGTGACCTTCATGTGGGGACGCAGGGTCTCGGGCGTGGCCTCGACGAGCCGCTCGAAGGTCTGTCTGTTCCACCCCACGAAGCCCTCGGGCGGCTTCTTGGTCTTGATCTTGCGAGCCTTCTTGGGGTCGCCACCGGCCTTGGCCAGGGCGCGGGCGTTCTCTATCTCGTACTCGGTCGCCTGGGCGATGACCAGGCCCTCCGTGTCGAAGCCCGATCTGCCCGCGCGCCCGGCGATCTGGTGGAACTCGCGCGCCGAGAGCCTGCGCATGCGCCTGCCGTCGAACTTGCTGAGCGCGGTGAGGAGCACGGTGTGGATGGGCACGTTGATGCCCACGCCCAGGGTGTCGGTCCCGCAGATGACGGGAAGGAGCCCCTGCTGGGCGAGCTTCTCCACCAGGAGGCGGTAGCGGGGGAGCATGCCCGCGTGGTGCACGCCCACGCCCGAGAGGAGCAGGCGGCGCAGGGTCTTGCCAAAGGTGGTGGTGAAGCGCGTGCCCTTGACGGCCTCCTTGATGGCGTCGCGCTGCTCGCGGGTGCTCACGCCGTAGCTCGCGAGCGACTGCGCGCTGGCGAGGGCGCTGTCCTGCGAGAAGTGCACGACGTAGAGGGGGGCGTCGCCGTCCTTCAGGGCAAGCTCGACCGTGCCCTCGAGTCCCGTGTCCACGAAGCGGTACTCCAGGGGCACGGGTCGCTCGGCGTCCAGCACGAGCTCGCAGGCGCGCTCCGTGTGTCCCTCGAGCGAGGCGGCGATGGCGCTGACGTCGCCCAGGGTGGCGCTCATCAGGAGGAACTGCACGTGGGGGAGGGTGAGCAGGGGGACCTGCCAGGCCCAGCCGCGGTCGCGGTCGCCGAAGAAGTGGAACTCGTCCATGGCGGCGCAGCCCACGTCGGCGCGGGCGCCCTCCGAGAGCGCGAGGTTGGCCAGGATCTCGGCCGTGCAGCACACGACGGGCGCGGCGGGGTTGATGGTGACGTCACCGGTGACCATGCCCACGCTGTCCCTGCCCAGCAGCTCGACCATGTCGAAGAACTTCTCGCTCACCAGGGCCTTGATGGGTGCGGTGTAGTAGCTGCGGCGGTCGGTGCACATGGCCATGAAGCAGAGGCCCAGGGCGACCATGGACTTGCCCGAGCCCGTTGGCGTGCCCAGGATCACGTGGCTGCCGGACGCGAGGTCGAGCAGGGCCTCCTCCTGGTGCTCCCAGAGGGTGACGCCGCGCGACTCGACCCAGCCCAGGAAGAGCTCGAGGGCGTCCTCGGCGGAGATGTCGGGGAAGTGCTCGTCGTCCGGCCAGGGCACGAGCTGTCCCAACGAGGCGACGTCCCTCTGGTCCAAGGGCTCCTGGGGCGTGGGAGTGAGGTCGGCGGGCATGGGGCTCCAAGTCTGGGATGGGGGCGGGGCGCGCGGGTCGCGTCGGGGGCGGTTGGCATGGGGCGAGAGGGACGTGCTGTGCCGACGTGGCGCGGGCGCGTGGCGCTCCGACTGGCACCTCCTGGCCAGCAAGACACGGACGCAGGTCCTCTCGCCTTGCTGACTTTACGCCTGCGTGCCACCCTCCGCAACGCAGCGCGCCTTCGCCTGCGGTCGCGGCGTCGCGACTGGCGGGCCCTTGGGTATCATCGGGGGAGAGAAACGTGGGGCCTCGGCGGCACGTCGGGGCCAAGCGAGGGAAGGGAGCTCCTCATGATGGGAGCGCAGAAGGGCCTGAAGGTCCTCTCCATAGCCGTGCTGCTCTTGGGTGTGGTGACCTTGGCCGAGGGCGTGCTCCTCGAGCTGGGCATGCTGCCGGGCGACGTCTCCAACGGCAGCGCGCCGCTGGGTGGGTTCGTCCTGGGGCTCGTGGCGCTCGTCTCGGGCGTCGTGAGCGTCGTCCTTGGCGCCCGCCTCGCCCGGGCGGCAAACGCGCCCCGTCGCGTGGCAGACCAGAAGGCGTCGGCCTGGGTTCTGCTCGTGGCCAACGTGCTGGCCGTGGCCTGCGTGCAGATGGGCGGCAGGCTCGTGGCGCTCGTCCTGGCCGCGTTGCTCCTGCTCGCGTCGCTCGCCGTGCTCGTGCTCTCGCGCAAGGTCGCGGAGGACGCCGCCCGCTAGGCGCCCGTGCCCGCCCCTCTCACCTGTCCCTGAGCGCGCCCTTGGACGGGACCAGGACGCTCTGGTCGTCGAAGCCGACGATCAGAGCGTTCAGCTTCTTGATGTACGTCCGCGCAAGCTCGCTCAGGCGCCGTTCGGAGTGGACGACGTAGCCCACGTTCATGACCTCGTCGGTCTCGAGCGGGAGCGACACGATGCCCGAGTACATCTCGTCCGACCTCACGCCGGTGGACACCAGGAAGCCCTCGTAGTCGCGCAGGAGGCTCGTCATCGTTGCGCGGTCGCTGGCTACGATGCGCCGCTCGTGCGGCAGGGTGCTCAGAGGCTCCTCGGAGTAGAAGAGCGAGCTCTGGGGCCCCTGCTCGAAGGTGTAGCGTGGCCAGCGCGCGAGGTCCTTGACCCGCACCGTGCCGAGCCGCGCGAGCGGGTGGCCCTCGTGGACGAAGACGTGGGGACGTGCCTTGAAGAGCGAGGTGAAGGTGAGACCCGCCTCGTCGAAGCGCCGCTGCAGCGCGCGTTCGTTGGAGGTGCCCAGGTAGAGGATGCCAAGGTCGCTCCTGAAGCCGCGGACGTCCTCGATTACGTCGGCGGTGCGGGTCTCGCGCAGGGTGAACTCGCAGCTGCCGTCGTCGTGCTCGGACACGAAGTCGATGAAGGCGTTCACCGCGAAGGCGTAGTGCTGGGACGAGACGGAGAGCCTCCGTGAGGCGCTCGTGCGGTCGCCGGCGTAGCGGCTCTGGAGGAGGTCGGCCTGCTCCACCACCTGGCGGGCGTAGCTCAGGAACTCCACGCCCTCGCTGGTGAGCGAGATCCCGCGGCTCGAGCGGTTGAAGATGGAGATGCCCATCTCGGCCTCGAGCTCCTTGATTGCGACGGAAAGGCTCGACTGCGAGACGAAGAGCGTATGGGCGACGGCGTTGATCGACCCCGCCTCGGCGACGGCTATGACGTAGCGCAGCTGCTGCAGCCTCATGTTTGCCTCCTCGTTAGTGCTCTGCTCGATAGCTTTTACCTGCGGTTTTCTTAGCATCTCACTTTTTGAGCATTTGGAGCATCACTTTTAGAGGGAGAATTGCCTCACTTTTCGAAGGCGTGCGGCCTCGCATTTCGAGGGAGAATGACTCCAGCCCCCGTGCTGGGGCCCGTGGCCGCCCGCAGGCGTCCGCGTCTCAGCCCCTCTCCACCGGCGTCGCGCCCATGAGCGAGAGCAGAAGCTCCAGGTCCGCGTTGCTGCAGGGAAGGAGCTCGGGGTCTATCTCTGCGGTCATCTCCGCATAGGTGACGGTCCTGTCGGTCCCGTCCAACCGGTACGGTTGGCTCGGGTCCGGGGCGGTGAAGTCCCTCTCGTCATCCATGGCTCTCCGTTCGTGGGTTTCAAGCTCGTTTCTGCCTTCGCGTGCATTACAAAGTCTACGGTACGTGGATATTGGTGACCAACTCAGACGTTTCGACATGGTACATATATTCGGCCGGCGTGTCCTCATAAAGAATGGCCCCATGCAGGCAGGTCGGCGCATGGGAGACGGACGGTGGAACGAAGGCTGAGGCTCAAGGAGCTGAGGGTGAGGTCGGGCAAGAGCCAGGCCGACGTCGCCACGGAGCTCGGCGTCGGGCCGTCGACCTACAACGCCTGGGAGGTGGGTCGCAACAGCCTGAAGTCCCGCTACGTCTGGGACGTCTGCCGGGTCCTCTCGTGCACGCCCAACGAGCTCTTCGGCATCGAGGACGGCGGCGACCCCGCCGGCGGCACCCGTCGCGGCTACCTCGCCGAGGACGGCTACTTCGAGTTCGCCGACCTCTACCAGCGCACGCCTCCCAACATCCGCGAGGCGGTTCACACGATCATGGAGGGGAGCGCGAAGGCCAGGAGGCCACGCGCCCGCCACCGGAAGCGCAACGCGTAGCTCTACCCCCGTTACCGGAAGCGCAACGCATAGGCTTCATCTCCCCGTCCAAGGGCCGGACATCCCGCACGCCCCTTCGTGGCGCGCGCCCTGGCAGGTCCTCCCCGTCCTAGGATCAGACGCAATCAACCCTCCTCGTTCAGCCCGCATATGGGGATTCTGGCGATTTCGATGGTTTCGCGCCGTAGGCGCTGCCATTCGCCCGATTGCCTGTCACAGTTGGAGTGCTGAAACGTTTTTATCTTGAGCGCGGGCAGCCGAGCACCTCGGATGCCCCGTCAGACGACGCGGGGCAAGAAAGGAAGGTGAGGTGCCCGCTTGGAGCTCTATTCCCTCAACTTCGTCCTCTTCCTCGCCGCCCTCGCCCTCACCTACTTTGGCGTGGGCCGCATCCTCGGCCGGGGACAGTGGGTCGTGCTCCTTGCCGGCAGCCTCTGCTTCTACTGCCTCATGGGCGGCCTTCCCACGCTCTGGCTCGTCATTGCCACGGCGGCCGTCACCTGGGCGGCTGGCCTCGCCCTGGCCCGGCTTGACGCCGAATGCCGCGACCGTCGCAAGGCCGCCCCCGACCGGGCGGTGAAGAAGGAGATCAAGGCTCGCTTCGCTCGGCTGCGTCGCGTCGTGCTCCTGGCGGCCCTCGCCTGCTGCCTGGGGGCGCTGGGCTACCTCAAGTACTGGAACGTCATCCTCTGGCAGGCGGGCGCGGCCCCCTCGCCCTCGAGCCTGGGGCTGGTGCTTCCCCTGGGCATCTCCTTCTACACCTTCCAGGCCGTGGGCTACCTGCTCGACTGCTACAACGGCAGGGTGGAGGCGGAGCGCAGCCTCCCGCGCTACCTGCTCTTCGTCTCGTACTTTCCCCAGCTCATCCAGGGTCCCATCAACCGTTGGGCAGATCTCGCCCCCCAGCTCCTGGGTCGCAACCGCGCCGACTGGGACCGCGCGCGTCGGGCGCTCCTCCTCTTCCTCTTCGGCGCCATGAAGAAGTACGCCGTTGCCAACGTCCTCTCTGGCAGGATTGACGCCATCTTCTCGTCCGTGGACGCGGGCATGCCCGGGTCGGTCGTCGTCCTCGGGATTCTGCTCTACTCCGCCCAGCAGTACGCCGACTTCTCCGGCGGCATCGACATGGTGCTCGCCGCCTCGGAGCTCCTGGGCGTACGGATGGCCCCCAACTTCAAGCGCCCCTACTTCGCCGTCTCGCTCGCCGACTTCTGGAGGCGCTGGCACGTCTCGCTCGGCGCGTGGATGCGCGACTACGTCTTCTATCCCTTCGCCCTCACTCGTCCCATGAAGGCCCTCGGCCGCTGGTCGGGAGAGAGGCTGGGACGCCACCTCGGGCGGACGCTGCCGGCTTGCTGCGCCAACGTGCTGGTCTTCCTCATCGTGGGCGTCTGGCACGGCGCGGAGGTCCATTACGTGGCCTGGGGCCTCTACAACGGCCTGGTCATCGCTGCGGCGGACCTGTTCTCGCCGGCCTTCGCCCGCATGCGCACGACGCTCGGCGCCGACTCCCACCCCCGTCTCTGGCGCGTCTGGGCGACCCTGCGCACCTTCCTGGTGGTCAACCTGGGCTGGTACTTCGACCGCATCTACGACTTCAGCGACTCCCTCACCTGCTTGAGGGCAACCTTCCTCAACTTCGCGCCGCAGCTGATGAAGCCCACCCTGGCCGAACTCTTCGGGCCCAAGGCGGCGGGGCCGCTTGGTGTCAGCTACATCGCGATCATAGGCTGCGTGGCCATCTTCGCGGTGAGCCTCGTCGAGGAGCGTGGGCATGACGTGCGCGAGCTAGTGCTCTCGCGCGGCCTCTTGGTCAGGACCTGCGCCTATGTGGCCCTGCTCTTCCTCATCGCGTCCTCGTACGCGTTCTCGATCGGCGGCGCGGGAGGGTTCATGTATGCGAACTTCTAGCGGGAGGGAGGTGCCCATGGACACGGACGTCGTCCCCGGTCGCCGTCGCACCTGGGCTCGCCGAGCGATCGGCACCCTGGTGACCCTGGCCCTTCTCGCCCTCGCCAACGTCCTTGCCACGCTGCTCCTCGACCCCTATGGCAGCCTGAGCTCCGTTCGCTGGTCGGAGTACCGCTCCATGGCAGGCCAGGACATAGACACCATCGTCGTGGGCTCCTCGGTGTCTGAGCGCTCCCTCGACCTCCAGGTGCTCGACGGCACCCTCGGCGCCAGCTCCTTCAGCCTCTCCTCGTCGGCGCAGTCGCTCGAGGACTCCTACATAGGCATAGAGCAGGCCATCCGCGACCATCACGTGAAGCGGGCGATTCTGGGCGTGGACTACGCGAGCTTCTCCGAGGGCTCCTACCCCAACGCCCGCATGGCCTACCTCCTGGCCCGCTGCGAGGGACAGCCGCTGGGATACCGCGCCCGCGCCCTGTGGGGGCTCATGAGCAGCCACGAGTTCGCGGGGACCAGCCAGTCGCTCAACTTCCTCTTCCCCTGGACCTTCAACCGCGTGGGCATGGGCCCGCGCGCCGTGAGCCAGAACCTGCGCCAGCGCCTGGGCGGCACCACGCAGCTCGAGGCGGTCAAGCAGCGCGACCCCAACTGGCACTACCAGGGCAAGGGCTATGGCAACTACGACTTCGTGATCGACTACACCAACGCGAAGGAGCTGCTCTTCTCGTCCCAGTACGGCAGGAAGCCCTTCCGCGACGACACCCTCGACGCGCTGCGCCGCATCTGCGACCTCTGCCGCAGCAACGGGGTCGAGCTGACGGTGGTCGTCGCCCCATGCCCCACCTTCAACGTGCTCTGCTATGGCGACTACTACCCCCAGCAGATGCCGCGCGCCCAAAAGGTAGTGACGGACGCGGGCTTCCGCTTCCTCGACTTCAACCTCGCCCGGGGCTCGGTATACGTGGCCGACGAGTCGGACTTCCTGGACGGCGAGCACCTCAATGCCAACGGCGCCGCGCGCTTCACCAAGGCCTTTGGCGAGCTCCTCGCGCGCGTTGAGACGGGCCAGGACGTGACGTCCGACTTCTACTCGTATGACGGTTGGGACGAGTACCTCGGCTCCATAGACAGGCTGTCTGCGGTGACCCTCGACGAGGAGCCCGGCGACGGTGTGGTTCGCGTCACGGCGACACCCTACGCTGGCCTGGGTCGTAAGGTCGAGTACCAGTACTACGTGGGCGAGAGGGGCTCCAACGACACCGCGCTGGTCCGTGACTGGAGCGAGGACCCCACCTTCGACCTGCCCGTCACGGGCCACGGGGAGAAGGTCGTCTACGTGCGCGCCCGTCTCGTGGGCTCCACGGCGGAGTTCGACCGTCGCTCCAACATCCTGGTCACGTACTAGTCGCGCCGTCCTGGCACGTCCGCGAGGCGGACGGCACCCGAGACGGCGCGGGAAAGGCAGGAACATGAGAAATGTGCTCGAATGGCTCGAGGGCCAGGCATCGCTCAGGCCTGACAAGCTGGCCGTGGTCGACCCCGACTCCCAGCTGAGCTACGCCGAGCTACTCGACCGCTCCCGTCGGGCGGGGAGCTGGCTCGTCGCACAGGGCATGGCTCCGCGCCAGGCCCTCGCCCTCTACCTCGAGAAGAGCACGGACGCCCTCTGCTGCATGCTGGGCGGCGTGTATGCCGGGGGCTTCTACTCCGTGCTCGACGTGCGTCAGCCCGACGGGCGCATCCAGGCGATCTGCCGGGCCCTGGAACCCGCCCTGGTCCTCACCGACCGCGCCAACGAGGAGGCCGCGCGCCGTGCCCTCGAGGGGACGGGCACGAGGGTCGCCCTCGTCGACGAGGCACTCGCCTTCCCGCGGGCGGACGCCGACGCGCTCGCCTCGGTGCGCGCGTCGGCAATCGACGTCGATCCCCTCTACGTCAACTTCACCAGCGGCAGCACGGGCACGCCCAAGGGCGTCGTGGTGTCCCACCGCTCGGTCATCGACTTCATCCCGACCTTCACCCAGATCTTCGGGATTGACGCGGAGGACGTCCTGGGCAACCAGGCGCCCTTCGACTTCGACGTCTCGGTCAAGGACATCTACTCGAGCCTCTGCCGCGGGGCGACCCTGCGCATCATCCCGCGGCCCTACTTCTCCAACCCCACGACCCTCATGGACTACCTGGCGGACGGCCAGGTGACCACCCTGGTGTGGGCCGTGAGCGCCCTCTGCTTCGTCTCGATCATGCACGGCTTCGACTACCGCGTCCCCCGGACGGTGCGGCGCGTCCTCTTCTCCGGCGAGGTCATGCCCCCCAAGCAGCTGCGCGTCTGGCGGAGCTTCCTTCCCGGCGTCCGCTTCGTGAACCTCTATGGCCCGACCGAGATCACCTGCAACTGCACCTACTTCGAGGTCGAGCGCGACTACCAGGACGACGAGGTCATCCCCATGGGACGCGCCTTCCCCAACGAGCGCGTCTTCCTGCTGGACGAGGACGGGGGAGAGGTCACGTCCCCCGGCGTCGAGGGCGAGGTCTGCGTGGGCGGCACTGCCCTGGGCCTGGGATACCTGGGCGACGGGGAGAAGACCGCCGCCGCCTTCGTCCAGAGCCCCCTCAACCGTCGCTGGCTCGAGCCCGTGTACCGCACGGGCGACCTCGCCCGCTACGACGAGCGGGGCGACCTGGTCTACGCCTCGCGCAAGGACCACCAGATCAAGCACCTGGGACAGCGCATCGAGCTGGGAGACATCGAGGCCGCGGCGCAGGCCGTGGAGGGTGTGGAGCGCGCCTGCTGCGTCTATGACGCGCGCCGCAAGCGCATCCGCCTCTTCTACCTGGGCGCCCCCACGGAGGACGAGCTCCTCGACGCGCTGGGAAAGAGGCTGCCCCCCTACATGGTCCCGCGGCAGGTCCGCCGCCTGGACCAGATGCCCCTCACCAAGAACGGCAAGATAGACCGCGCCGAGCTGGCGCAGATGGGAGCGCGCCGATGAGCCGGCAGTACAGCAAGCTCGCCCCCGAGGGGGGCTTCGCCACGGGAGACGAGCTCCTCTCGCTCGCCAGGGACTTCGGTACCCCGAGCTTCGTCTTCGAGCTGGGCCCCTTCCGCCGGCGCCTGCGCGAGGTGGGGGAGGCCTTCGGGCCCGAGGTGGGACTCTGCTACTCCATCAAGGCCAACCCCTTCCTCGCCCGAGCTGCGGCGGAGGAGGGCCTCAAGCTCGAGGTCTGCAGCCCCGGCGAGCTCAGCATCTGCGAGTCCCTGGGCATCGACCCTCAGGCGATTGTGTACTCCGGCGTGTGCAAGCGAGAGGACGACGTGAGGGAGGCGCTCGCATACGGCGTGGGCGTCTTCACGGCGGAGTCTCGCCTCCAGTTCGAGCTGGTCGAGCGCTGCGCCATGGAGGCGGGGAAGGTCGTCCCGGTGCTGCTCAGGCTCAACGGGGGCAGCCAGTTTGGCATGTCGCTCGAGGACCTGACCTCCATCGTGGACGAGCGCCAGAACTTCCCCGCGGCGGAGCTTGTGGGCATCCACTACTTCGTGGGCACCCAGCGCCGCAAGCTCAAGCACCAGGCACGCGAGCTGCAGAGGCTCGAGGACCTGCTCGACGAACTCGAACGCGGCCACGGCTGGCGCCCCCGACGCCTCGAGTACGGGCCCGGCCTGGCCGTGCCCCTCTTCGAGGGCGAGGACTTCCAGGACACGCTTGCCCCCGCCCGCCAGATCGCCCAGGACCTGCGAAGGGTCGCCGGCAAGGTTGAGCTCACGGTGGAGATGGGGCGCTTCTTCGCCACCGAGTGCGGCAGCTACCTCACGGGCATCGTGGACCTCAAGTCCAACGAGGGCACCCACTACGCCTTCGTGGACGGCGGCATGAACCACGTCACCTACCTGGGGCAGATGATGGGCATGAAGCTGCCCGTGATCCAGGACCTCAGTGCTGCCGGGCGCGGAGGCGCAGTGGTGCCCGGGGGCCCCGCCCCGCTTGGCCCCGCGACGTCCGGCGCGCGCGAGTGGAGCCTCTGCGGCAGCCTCTGCACCACCGCCGACGTGCTCGTGCGCAGCCTCCCTATGGACGACCTGCGCATGGGGGACGTCCTGGCCCTGAGGAACCTCGGTGCCTACTCCGTCACCGAGGGCATCCACCTCTTCCTGAGCCGGACGATGCCGCGCGTCCTGCTCGTGGAGGAGGACGGCAGCGTGACGCTTGCGCGCGACTGGGTCCAGACGAGCGTCCTCAACACGCCTTCCACATCGCACGCCTAGACTCTTCCCGGCTTCGCGCCGTCCCGCGCGGCAGCCAGGCCCGTGACAATACGCAAACCGCCAGAACGACCCAGATGGGAGACAGCATGGACATCGACCTCGACGCCATGATCGACCTGCTCAATGACGTGAAGGAGGGCGTGGACTACGCCAACTGCACCACCCTCATCGACGAGCGCATCCTCGACTCCTTCGACATCCTCTCCATCGTGAGCGCCATCGACGACGAGTTCGACGTCGCCGTGCCCGCAAAGGAGATCGTCCCCGCCAACTTCAACAGCGCCCAGTCCCTGCTGGCCATGGTCCAGCGTCTGGCCGACGAGGACTAGCCCGTCGCTTCGGGCCTTGACGGACGTTTCCGTGCGCGAAAAACTGCGCACGGAAGCGCCCAATTGTGAAGAAGTCTGGCGTTTGGCCAGGATTGCGGAGGCCTCCACAAAACCAATGCGCAGTTTTTCGGCCGCATCAAAAGTGGCGGCCCAAATTCGCAGCGCAGGGCACACGGGCTCCGCTCCGTGCGGCGACGCCGAGAAGGGGAGAGGAAGATGGCAGACGAAGGGCAGGCGGCGCACGACGCCGAGCTTCCGGACGTGGTCGAGCGCTTCATGCGCTACGTGCAGATAGACTCCGAGTCCGACCCGCTGAACGACGGGGAGGTGCCCTCCACGCCGTTCCAGCACGAGATGGCGCGCTACATGGGGGAGGAGCTGCGCAGCCTGGGCGTCCAGGACGTGGTCGTGGACGGGCACGCCTACGTGACGGGCAGCGTGCCCGCCTCCGTCGGCGCCGAGGGGCTTCCCGCGCTGGGGCTCTGCGCGCACATCGACTCGGTGAGCGACGTGCCTGCCAAGGGGGTCCGTCCCCACGTCGTGCGCTACGAGGGGGGAGACCTGGTCTCCGGCGTGGTGGACGGCAAGCCCGTCGCCACGACTCAGGAGCAGTTCCCCGACCTCAAGGGCCTTGTGGGCGAGGACATCGTCTGCAGCGACGGGCGTACGCTCCTCGCGGCCGACGACAAGGCGGGTGTGGCCGAGATCTGCTCGCTCCTGCACCGCATCCAGCAGGACCCCGACATCCCGCACCCAGCGCTCAAGATAGCCTTCGTCCCCGACGAGGAGATAGGCCATGGCGCGCGGCTGCTCGACCTCGAGAAGTTCGGGGCGAAGTGGTGCTACACCGTGGACGGCGAGGCCCTGGGCGAGTTCAGCTACGAGACCTTCAACGCCATGGAGGCGACGGTGACCGTCCACGGCGTCATGGTGCACCCGGCCGTGGCCAAGGACATCATGGTCAACGCCATCACCGTGGCGAGCGAGTTCCAGCAGATGGTGCCTGCCTTCGAGCGCCCCGAGCACACCGAGGGTCGCGAGGGCTTCTACCACCCCATTCGCATCGAGGGCACGGCGAGCGACGTCCGGCTGACCTACATCATCCGCGACCACGACTCCGGGCGCTTCTTCGCGCGCGAGGAGACCCTGCGCAAGATCGCGGCCTTCCTGAACGACCGCTACGGCGCCGACACGGTGAGCGTGGACTCCCGCATCCAGTATCGCAACATGGGCGAGCACCTGACAGGCATGGACTTCCTGGTCACCAACGTGCTCGAGGCGCAGGAGGAGCTGGGCATCCCCACCAAGGTCATCGCCATGCGCGGGGGCACCGACGGGAGCCAGCTCACCCTGCGCGGCCTGCCCTGTCCCAACCTGGCCACGGGTGGCTACAGCGCCCACTCCGTGAGGGAGTTCATCCCCGTGAGGAACATGGTGCTCACGGTCGACCTGCTCCAGCGCCTGGTGGGCAAGTTCTCCGTGCCCCAGCTGGCGTAGGGGAGAGGGGGCGGGGGAGAGGCCCCGCCATCCCGCGTCGAACCCTACCCTGGGCCCTGCCGCCCGCAGGCGAATCCCTACCTTTGGGCTGGGGATTGAGCCGCATACAGAAGAACGCCGCCCGCACGCCAAGCGCCCGTGGGCGGCGTTCGCCTTACCCCCTAAGGTAGTGGCTGAGAGAGTCATGCACGTTGGTGGGAAGTTCGAGGATGGGGGAGGTTCCATGCGCGGCAGGCACGGAGGGGCGATTCGACCATGACCCTGCAGATGCTTGCCGGCCTCACTGCCGCCGTGCCCGTGGTCGCCACTGCCATCGAGCTGGTGGGGAACCCGGGGCTTTCCGAGCGCCACCACAGCCACCACGACACCTACATCGTGTCGGGCCAATTCTCGCGCATGCTGGTCATGGCCATGGTCTTCATGGGTGCCTTGGGCCTCATGTTGGGCTGGCTCTGCGCGCTGGGCGCCTTCAAGGCGGACACGACCGTGGTCTTCGCCTTCTTCCTGGCCTTCCTCCTGGTCACCTTCTCCTTCTGGCTTGCGATCAAGCACTACCGCGTGGTCACCTACGTGGACCGCATGCGCATCACACCCTTCGTGGGCCTCACGCGCACCGTGCGCTATCGCGACATCGCGCGGATCGAGTGGGCGAGGCCCAACGCCCTCGTGGGCTACCAGAGCGTGCGCGTCTTCGAGCGGGGCAAGAAGGGCTCCGTCACCATCTGGGGGTCACTCGACGTGGACCAGATCCTGCTGTGCATCAACCGCTTCGACGCTCTGGACTCGGGCCTGTAGCGGCGGTTGCTCCTGGGCCTCTTTTCGGTCGAAGCGCGATGGCAAAATCAACAGCAAAATTTTGCTGTTGATTTTGCCGTTGATTTTCGGCTGCAATCGTTGATTTGGAGAGTCTCATGAGGAAAACGAGACGCTTGAATTCAGAGAGGAGATTTCAAACAGCTTTCTCAAAACTGTGTCCGCCTTTGCGAACTATGAGGGCGGGTCAATCCTGTTTGGCGTGGATGACGCGGCGCGGGTTGTGGGGCTTGGCAACGTACGGGCAGCCTGCCTTGACATCGAAAACAAGGTCAATGATTCTATTTCTCCCCGCCCCGACTATGAGCTTCTGCCCAACACGAAAGACTCCACTGTCGAGCTCGTGGTTCGTCCGGGGAGGTCAAAGCCGTATCTCTATCGCGCCAAGGCATACCGACGTAGCGATAGCTCGACCGTCGAGGTGGATCCCATCGAGTTCAGGAGGCTCGTGCTCGAGGGGAGTAACCTTTCGTACGAGCGGCTGAGCTCAAGAAGCCAGCAGTTTACCTTCGAGACGCTCGGCTCGGCGCTGAAATCCACGGTTGGCATCAAGAATTTCGACACGGACACCCTCAGGACGCTCGAGCTCTACTCGGACGAAGATGGCTACAACAATGCCGCTGCCCTGTTGGCAGACAAGAACGATTTGCCCGGCTTTGACATGGCTCAGTTTGGAGAGAGCATCAGCGTAATTCTGCGTCGGGAGACGAGTGCCGGGAAGTCCGTGTTGCTCGAATACGAAGATGCAGTCCGCATGTACAGGGATTGCTACTGCTACGAGCGGATTTCTGGGTTCGAGCGAACTCAGGTCGAGCGCATACCCTCCGAGGCGTTTAGGGAGGCAATCGCGAATGCATTGGTTCATAGGACCTGGGATGTGCCTGCCCACGCGCGCATCGCAATGTATCCCGACCGGGTGGAGGTGTCATCCCCTGGCGGCCTGCCAACGGGCATCTCGGAGGAGGAGTACCTTGCTGGCATGGTTTCGATCAGGCGAAACCCCGTTCTTGCCAACGTGTTCTACCGGTTGGGCCTCATAGAGGCATTTGGAACGGGGGTTCAGCGTATCCGGGACGCATATGCCAGCAGCAAGACAACGCCGCGTTTCTTGGTGACGGAGAACACCATCACCGTGATCCTTCCGGTGACAGTTGCCGACCTTGGGCTCACCGACGATCAACGGCTCGTGTATGGGCTGTTGAGCCCTACCGTTCCGCGGTCTTCGGGAGAGCTGCTGGGTATGGTCGACTTCGGAAGGTCAAAGCTATCGCGCATCCTCAAGGATCTCATTGAGCTTGGGCAGGTCTTTACGGTTGGGGCCGGCAGGGGGCTCAAATATAAAGGGGCAATTGAGACCGTGCTTCTTGTGAGTTTGAGTCGCAAGCCCCTGGTTGATGGGTAATTTGCACGCTTGTGTCCAGGAACGGTGGGCTCGGGTTCCCTGTACTAGAATGTCTTAAACGTCCCTGTATCCACGGATTCGAACTTTAGCTATGCGGGCGACGGCCCGCTTCCAGGAGTTTTTAGCTATGGAAAGACCCAAAGACGATCGACGCGGCCACTCGGGCGGCGCCAAGAGCCACCGCAGACACCTGGCCATGTATGGGGTTGCGGGTGGTCTAGGCGCTGCCATCCTCGCCGTTGGTGCGGTGGGGGAGGCCGTCGCGATGGTGCGCGACGCGCGACTCAAGCCCAAGCAGGAGGCCCTGGCTCCTGTCACGCGCGAGAGGGCCCAAGCGGTCGTTTCCGAGGCCACCTATGGCACGGGCATCGTGATCGAGGAGGAGCAGATTCCCCCCGTTCCCGGCTCGCGCGACACAAAGGCATATCACATTGCCAAGCGGGTCTTCGACGTGGCGTTCTCGAGCGTAGCGGTGGTCGTGGGTTTCGTTCCCACCGCCGCCATCTGCCTTCTTGTGGCGTTGGACAGCAAGGGGAGCCCCATCTACGCCCAGCGGCGTGTGGGGCGCTATGGCATACCTGTGGACATCCTCAAGATCCGCACCATGGTGGCTGATGCGGACGACGTGGAAAAGCACCTCAATCCCGAGCAGCTGCAGCAGTGGCTGTCCGAGCACAAGGTGGATGACGACCCGCGCGTGACCAAGGTCGGCAAGTTCCTGCGCAAGACCTCGTTGGACGAGGTGCCCCAGTTCCTCAACGTCCTCTCTGGCTCCATGAGCGTGGTCGGCCCGCGCCCTGTCGAGCCGGACGAGCTGGCGGCCTACGGTCAGAGCGTGGCGGAGTTCCTCAGCGTCACCCCCGGCATTACGGGCTGGTGGCAGGTCAAGGCCAGAAACGACGCTACTTACGAGGACGGCTCGCGTCAGAGGCTGGAGCTCGAGTACATCCGCGACCGCAGCCTTGGGAGGGACCTCCTCTGCATCCTTGGCACCTTCCACGCCATGTTTGGCTCGCAGAAGACGGGCCGCTGATGGACGGCCAGAAGACAGATCCAAAGCTACGGGTGGCTGTTGCCGCCCACAAGCCCTACTGGATGCCCGACGATCCCGTATTCCGGCCCTGTTGGGCAGGGGCGGCCCTTCACGCCGATGGCATCCCCGAGAACTGGGCACGTGACAACGAGGGTGAGGGCATCAGCCAGAAGAACAGGAACTACTGCGAGCTCACGGTGCTCTGGTGGGCGTGGAAGAACCTCAGGGCCGACTACCTGGGGCTAGCCCACTATCGGCGCTACTTTGCCAGTGCGCAGACGGGGGAGAAGAAGTCGCGCATCGCGTCAGGTGACTATCTCATGGGGCAGCTCGACAAGGCCCCCGTCATCCTCCCAAAGAAGCGCAACTACCTCATAGAGACCAACTACTCCCAGTACGTGCACGCTCACCACGAGGAGGACCTTGCACAGACCAGGGCGATACTGGAGGAGAGGTACCCTAGCTACCTTGCTGCGTACGATGCCTCCATGGGGCGAACGACGGGCCACCGCTTCAATATGTTCGTCATGAGGGCCGACCTCTTCGACTCGTACTGCGAGTGGCTCTTCGACGTTTTGGGGGAGCTGGAGCGGCGGCTGGACATCAGCGGCTACAGCGACTACGACAAGCGCGTGTACGGCTTCGTCTCCGAACGTCTGCTTGACCCTTGGATCGAGACCAACTACATCGACTACGTCGAGCTGCCTGTCGTCAACTTGGAGGATCAGCACTGGATGAAGAAGGGGACGAGCTTCCTGAAGAGGAAGTTCACTGCAGAAAAGTAATTATTCAAAAGGGACGTTGATTATCTATGCTTAACTTTGCTGTAGGACCAGTTCCTTCTAATGATCAAGTGCGTGCCATAGGATCGCAAGATATTCCATATTTCCGCACCAAAGAATTTTCTGAAATAATGCTCCAAAACGAGCGGATGCTCTGTGGTCTAGCGCATGCACCCAAAGACTCCAGGGTATGCTTCATCTCTGGCTCTGGCACTGCAGGTATGGAAGCTGCCGTGATGGGGACTCTTGATCGGCAAGATCGAGCCCTTGTGGTTGATGGGGGAAGCTTTGGCCACAGGTTTGTTGAGATGCTCAGTCGGCATCATATACCACACGATGTAATAAAGCTGGTGTACGGGACTGCCCTATGCGAAGGTGATTTACTACCCTATGAGGACAAAGGTTATACGGCGTTTCTGATTAACTTAGGGGAGACCTCGCAGGGCATCCTATACGATGCGGAGCTTATCGGAAGCTTCTGCGCGCGAAACGGCCTATTCCTCATCGCTGACACCATTAGCTCATTTTTGGCGGATCCATTCGACATGGAAGCCATTGGCGCCGACGTCATGATTACTGGATCACAGAAAGCCCTAGCCTGCCCTCCTGGCGTTGCTCCGATAATTCTTTCGCCAGTCGCCATGGAGCGCATCAACCGTATTGAGCAGCCGTGCATGTATCTTGACCTTCGCCTTGCGCTTGAGAACGGCAAGAGGGGGCAGACTCCCTTTACGCCTGCGGTTGGCACGTTGCTGCAAATATATGCACGTCTTCAGGTCATAGAAGATAGCGGTGGGGCTGCTGCCGAGGTATCTCGAGTTGCTCGTATCGCTCAAAATTTCCGTGATTTAATAGTAGATTTGCCGCTTGATCAAAGGCTTACCTCCCCATCAAACGCAGTCACTTATTTGTCCACGAGAGATTGCTCCGCTCGTAAAATATTCGAGGTTCTTAAGGATGAATATGAGATTTGGGTTTGTCCCAATGGGGGTGCATCTGCCGAGAAATCTTTCCGTGTCGGTCACATTGGTGAGCACGATTTTGCGGACAACGCCTTGCTTGTCGCGGCTTTGAGAGACGTCTGTCGACGTGGCCTTATGGGCTGAGGTGGATATCTGTATGAAAAGGGTAATCACATACGGAACTTTTGACCTATTGCATTACGGTCACGTGCGCTTATTAGAGCGTGCTCGGTCCCTTGGCGATTATCTTGTGGTTGCCGTCACAACGGATGACTTTGACATTGCACGGGGAAAAATCAACGTGCAGCAGTCTCTTGCGGAGCGCATGGACGCAGTGAGAGAGACCGGTCTTGCCGACGAGATTATCGTCGAGGAGTACGAAGGCCAGAAAATCGATGACATCCAAAGGTTGGGGATCGATGTTTTCACCGTCGGTTCGGACTGGGTTGGTCAGTTCGACTATCTAAAAGAGTATTGCGAGGTAGTCTATCTCGACCGTACAGAGGGAGTTTCAAGTACCCAGATTCGATCTGAGCGAAAGCGGATGCGCCTTGGGCTTGTAGGCGACGTCCCCTTCCTTGCCAAGTATCTATCCGAGAGTACTTACGTAAATGGGCTGGAGGTCCGTGGAGTTTGCGCCAAGCGACTCGAGGGCCTTCAGGATAGTCTTCGTAGCCTTGAGATTGTAACTAGTTCGATTGATGAACTTCTTGCTGGCGTGGATGCTGTCTACATTGCTTCGGCTCCGGAAGAACACTATTGGCAAATAAAGAAAGCCCTGAGCCAAGGCGTGCATGTGCTATGTGAGTCTCCAATAACTTTGGATGTACGAAGCTACGAGGAACTAGAGCATCTTGCAGATACACGTGGCATTCGCCTGCTTGAGGCGATACGTCCAGCCTATAGCACTGCTTTCAAAAGACTTTGTTTATTGGTGAAGAGTGGCGTAATTGGGCGTGTGACCGCCGTTGATGCCACTTGTACAAGTTTGAGCGAGGGTCTGGGCAGCTCGTCAAAGATTCCTGCTGGGGCATGGGGAAGTATGGGCGAATGGGGCCCTATCGCAATGCTTCCTGTATTCCAGATTCTCGGGACGGGATTCATTGATCTGCAGATGACCTCCCGCCGTTTTGATACCAAGGAACCGCTCGATGCCTTCTCAAGGGCAGAGTTTGTCTTTCCGGATGCCGTTGCCTCAATAACAGTCGGAAAGGGCGTCAAGTCCGAAGGTGATCTTGTGGTCTCCGGAACACGCGGATACGCCTATGTTCCCGCTCCCTGGTGGAAGACTGATTACTTTGAGCTTAGGTTCGAGAATCCTGCGGATAATCGTAGATATTTCTATCAACTGGACGGTGCAGGGGTTCGCAATCAGCTCGCCTCGTTCGTGCTAATGGTAGAGAATGGGTTGGAGACGCGCTACATTGCTCCAGAAACGTCGCGCGCAATTGTAAAGGTAATGTCTGATTTCGTAGATGGGAGGAATGTGACGCAGATTTCTTAGCGTCATGCCTGCTGTCATGGGAAAAGCTCAAGCGGATTTAATAGCCACTGGTGACCTGCGCAGAATGCAGCTAGAGGAACTGGGAATACTCAAAGAGTTTGTTGCCTTATGCAAAAAGCACGACTTAAAGTATTTCTTGATCGGTGGCACGCTATTGGGTGCCGTTCGACATCACGGCTTTATTCCCTGGGATGATGACATCGACATTGCCATGCCTCGGGATGACTATGAAAGGTTCCTGTCCCTACCTTCCTCTGAATTTCACGAGCCGTTCGCCCTTTGTACATTTGAGAATGATGGCGCCTATAGATACCCCTGGGCACGTATGATTAGCCATAACATGCGAGAAATAAATCGCATGGCAAACATTCCGCGCGTTGAATATTCTTGGATTGACCTCATTCCGCTTGATGGTATTCCGAATCCTGGCATCATGAGGGCGCTGCACAAGGTACGGCTGAGCTTCTGGTGGAATCTCAATCAAATCGTTCAGTTTGATGAGCTAGTTGATCAGAGACGCCGACGTAGCACGATTGGTTCTGCATCTGTCAAGATTGCCTCGTGCTTCAGATGGCTCAACCACTTGGTTCCCTATAAGACCTGCCTCCGTGCGCTCAACAAGGTCCTCAAAGAGTGTCCCTACGATTCTGACACACACGATGTCCTTAACTTTCTCGCTGCCTTTGGCTTCGACGAGACCTTTCCCCGTTCTTCTTTTGCCACCAGTGCGCTTTACCAGTTCGAGGGGGAGAGGTTCGTTGGTCCCGCTGACTTCCAGACGGTCTGCGAGACAATATATGGACCCACCTACATGGAGTTTCCGCCCGAAGAAGACAGAAACAAGCACCATGCGGAGATAATCGATGACTGAGCCAACAACTGAGTTAAAACCCAAATTGATAAAAAACAAAGCCGAGCGTCTCTCTATTGACGAAATCCATGAGGCTTGCATGACGCTGCTTGAGGAGTTTGATGCGTTATGCCGTTCGAATGGATTGCGTTACGACATTGTAGGCGGGACGCTATTGGGTGCCGTTCGACACCGTGGCTTCATTCCCTGGGATGATGACGCCGACGTATCCATGCCCCGTCCCGACTATGAGCGTCTTTTGGACCTTTGCCCCGACTTTGGCGCGAAGCTTCAGCCGAGGCGTCGGATTGTATCGCTGAGGGACAAGAGCTTTCCACGCCACTATGCACGCTATGTCCGAACCGACCTCTTGCGTGACGCAAGATTTGCCTCTGATGAGGACTGTCCCTATTTTGGCATTGACATCTTTCCTCATGATGGCATTTCTGAGGACACAACGGAGTTTTTGCGTCAGATCAAGCGCATCGAGCGCTTGCGACGACTTCTGTTGATTAGTACGTCTAGGAAGGGCTCCAGCAGCAGGGGGAAAAGCGTTGCCCTGGCCAAGGACCTGGTGCGCCCGCTTCTCAAGTTGTACGGAAGCTACAGAATCGCATCGAGGCTCAATGCGGAGTGCTCACGAGTTCCTTTTGAAACTGCAAAATATGTGGGTGGAATTGCAGGGATGTATGGACTAAAGGAACGTTGGTCGAAAGAACAAATGCTCCCTCAAACGGAGTTTGACTTCGGACGCCTTAGGTTGTTGGGCTATAAAAATTATGATATTTATCTTTCTAACTTGTACGGTGAGTACATGACCCTGCCCCCAAAGGACAAGCGCGTACCCCATTTTGATTCCTTCTACTGGGCATAGCACCTGATAGTTGTCAATTTGGACGCTTGCGTGCCTTTGGATCTAACGTTGACAAGGTGGTTATGGCTGCTTGGAGTGCATGCGCTATCGTATAGACATCAACATTGCGCGTCACAAGACTATTCGAGCGTCATGCCGAGAGGAAGCTCATGAACATTGCGGTTATCTTCGCAGGCGGAGTAGGAAAACGCATGCGCTCAAAGGACCTACCAAAGCAGTTTTTGGTTATCCATGGCAAGCCTATCATCGTGCGTACCGTCGAGCTGTTCGAAAAGCATTCGGATATTGATGCCATTGTGGTGGCATGTGTTCCCGAATGGATAGAGTACTGTGAACAGCTTTTCTCTCAGTATGGCTTCAATAAAGTAGCCAAGGTGGTTGCAGGGGGTACGACGGGACAAGAGTCCATCTACAAGGGGCTTCAAGCTGCAGAGGTTGTGTCGGGTGGTGAAAGGAGCGTGGTGCTCGTACACGATGGCGTGAGACCCCTTATCTCTGAGTCGACCATCACTGATAACATCGATGCTGTGCGGACGTATGGCTCTGCGGTTACCTGTGTTCCTGCCAAAGAAACAGTAGTGGAGATAGATGAGGGGGGAGAGGTAGTTAAGGTTCCGGAACGTAGCCATATTCGCTTTGCTAGAGCACCTCAAAGCTACTGGTTGGATGAATTAATTGCAGCACATGGGCGCGCCATTGCCGATGGGCGGGAATTTGTCGACTCCGCTTCGATGATGAGAGCATATGGTCACTCTCTCCATCTTGTGGATGGGCCGGAGGAGAATATAAAAATTACCACTCCTGGTGACTTCTTTGCCATGAGGGCAATACTTGATGCGCGCGAGAACGAGCAGATCTATGTCAGCTAGGCAGCGTTCGAATTCGGACCGGAGGAAGCCGATGGTGCCTGTCGTTTGGTCCCGTGTGCTCGACGAGGATTTTTCCCGCATTCCCAGGGACGAGTTCGAGCCGTTTCATGGGAAGACCGTCCTCGTAACGGGCGCTACAGGACTCGTTGGCTCACTTATAGTGAAGGGCTTCGTCTATGCCCGCGAGACATATGGGATAGACACAAGGGTCATGGCTGTCGTGCGCGATGGGTCGAAGGCACGGAGGACCTTCGCGCCCCACTGTGGCCAGCTTGATCTGGTGGTCTGCGATCTTATGCACGACGTGCCCAAGATAGACGGGGAAGTTGACTATATCGTCCATTGTGCCGCGATTACACAGTCGAAGCTCATGGTAGAGCGCCCTGTCGATGTCATCGATCTGTCCGTCTGTGGGACTAGGTCGGTCCTAGGAATGGCTGTCCAAAAGCGTGCACGCATGGCATACCTCTCATCGATGGAGGTGTACGGGACGATTCCGGGGAACGACAGGGTGGGAGAAGACCAGCTCGGCTTCATCGATCTGGGGTCAGTGCGCTCCTGTTACCCGGAAAGCAAGAGACTGTGCGAGAACCTCTGCGTCGCTTTTGCGGTGCAGCACGGCCTCGACGTGTCAATCCTCAGGCTGGCTCAAACCTTTGGCGCCGGTGTAGGCCGCATGGAAAGTCGAGCCGTCGTCCAGTTCGCTCGCAAGGCGGCAGCGGGAGACGATATCGTTCTCAAGACGAGGGGTCTTTCGGAGGGAAACTACGTCTATGCTTCCGATGCGGTGAGGGCCATCCTTCTAGTACTCCTGAAGGGTGAGGCCCGAGAGGCATACAACGTCTCCAACGAGTCAACCCACATGACTATCCGTGAGCTTGCGCACTTTGCCACTAGGGTCTTTCCCACAAGGGGGAGTCGGGTTGTCATAGATGTCGACGAGCAAAATTCCAGTGGTTATGCGGCGGACGTCAGGCTGTTCCTCGATTCTTCTAAGCTTCGACGTCTTGGCTGGGAGCCGCAGGTCGACCTTGGCGAGGCCATGCTTCGTACCATCGCATATCTGGAAGAGCAGGACGAACCCCGGGAGGACTAGAACCTTGACCCCGTCTGCCCCTGACATGGCCGTCGGCGTGCGCGTGAGCGTAATCGTGCCGGTATACAACTCGGATGAGTTCGTACGCCATACCGTAGAAACACTGCTGCAGCAGGACTTCGAGGACTTCGAGGTTCTGCTGATGGACGATGGATCGTCCGACAGCAGTGGATCGATTTGTGACGACATGGCAGCTCACGATAAAAGGGTACGCGTTTTCCATCTCGAAAACGGTGGCATGTGCCGGGCCAGGAACCTGGGAATCGAATACGCAAGGGGAGAGTACGTCTCCTTCTGCGACAACGACGACGAGTGCCTTCCGGGCTTTCTGTCCGCCAACTTTAATCTGGCATACAGGTATGGTGTCGACTGCGTCCGCTTCGGTCGCAGGCACGACCTCATCATGGGCGGGCGGGTGTGCCGGACGGACGTGCTGTGCCCCTCCAAGGAGGAGGTGCTGTGGGGTGATGACGTCGTCGAGCACTACGATACGGTCATGACAGCAGGCTCGGGAGTCTGGACTGGCATGTACCGACGGTCGACCATCCTTGAGAATGGCATCAAGTTCGATGAGAGGCTGAGGAGCGGCTACGAAGACCACATCTTCAACGCACGGTTTATGGAAGTGGCCAACGGCGTAGCCCTTAACCCCTCTGTTCTCTACGTCTGGTCTCAGCGCGCGTCGCACAGTGCGTCAATGAAAATTCGGGATGACTACTTCCTTGGCCTTCGCTTGGCGGCCTTGGCAGAAACGAGGTTGCTTGACAGAAATGGATTCTCTGGCAGGAGGCCAGACATATACGCGAAGTGCATGTGCTTCTATCTGCACAACGGTCTCAGCATCTCGAGCAAAAGTGGGGCGAGTGTCAGCCTGGAGGCGAATCGTCCCTTTTACGAGTCCTTACGTCAGACGTTTTGCGAAAGTGGCGTCCACCGTTTGGACGAAAAGTGCCTAAGGCCGCGTGACCGCCTGGCCTATCACCTGTTGTGGTCCGGACGCTACCGCGTCCTCCATCTTGCCTGCATTGTTGTATATGGAGCTAAATATCGTCTAAGGCATCCTCACGTCTAAGTGCTCCGCGCATATGCCGACGGAGTTGCAAGATATACGTACCTAGGCTTCCGGTAAGCCAGAGCGTTACGATGACGGCGAGCACCACGATTACCAGCACGCTCGTGTTCAGCATTCTGCTGAACACGTACTCCTCACGCTCGAGATCGAATAGGTTGCTCCCTACGTACAAGAAGGGCACGACGACTGCGGGGATGGTGTGCCTTCGGGCGTATTCGTACATCGCCTCGAAGATACCTCCTGCTGCAGTGCCCAGGACGATGATGCCCGCTATGCCGAAGTCGGCGAAGTATCTGAAGAACATCGTGTAGATATTGCTGTCATGGTTGCCTATGCGGACGAAGTCGGATGCGTAGGGCTGGAGGCTATGGATGATTCCGAACTTGTAGGCAAAGACGTACAGGTTGTAAAAGCTGCGCATGCCTGGGTATGGGGATGCCGCAATGCCTCTGTCGAGAGCGAGCTGAAACGAGGGAAGCCCCCCGCTCACATAGAACGATATGTAGCTGTCGAGCGAGCTTGATGCCATTCTCCCCACAAGCGCGGACGAGAAGTAGAACAACGGGATGCCAAGCAAGACAGCGATGCCACCGATGGTGATCATCTTCTTGGTAATCAGTCTCGCACTGCGTCCGTCTCGGAGTTGCAGGAGGAAGAAAGCCAGGGCACTTGCGAAGGCGTAGTTCGCAATGGGGCCTCGGCTGCCCATGAGAATGGTGTATCCGCACGTTGCCAGAAGGCAGGACAGGGGAGGAACGATTCCTTTCCAGCCACGAGCATCTGCGATGCTCCGTACTGAGAAGAAGACGGAGCAGTATGCGATGACGGTCACGAGCTTGTCGGCCTGCCGAGATACCAGGCTGAACCCTTCTCCCATGCGGATATTAGAGGTTGAGAACGAGCTGCTGGTGACTTGTCGAGCCCACTTCGCAAGGTCGACGTAGCTCTCGAAGTGCTTGCCTGCCCCAGCTGCCATCTCGGTCATGTCGTGGATGCGGATGGCTGCGGCGGCGATGACCACGACGAAGAGGACGAGGTACTTCCATGAGGCCACCTCAAAAGAGTGGGTGTGGTGGCTGTCTAGACTACCTGGCCTGGCATAGTGTCGACCTCGGGGGTTTCTGGTTTGCCAAAACGCTCGCACGAGAAGTGCCCCTAGAGCGAAGCACGTGCAGCCAAGCAACAGAAAGGAGAAACCGTCCACCTTGAGAGGCACTTCGTTCCAGGTACGCATTCCCAGGATGGAGAGCGCGGCGGCGAGACAGAAGACAAGGGTGTTGAGGGGTGCGGGTGACAGGAGCTCGAAGTCCGATTTCGTCAAGCAGAGCCAGAACTCGATGAGCAAGACGATTGCAAGAAGCAGGTTGAATAGCATCACGTTGTCCCCATGGTAGTCGTTGGCGCATGTGGCCTTGCGCATACCTTATCATTGCGGGCTTTCGTTCGGGATCCATGTGCGCAGTGAGACCGACCGCGCTGGCACCCTATGTTCTGAGGGCTTTGTAGGTTGATTGGACGCAGTTCCCGTTGGCGACGAGGAATGCCACATAGAACAACAGGTACGCTGTGGTTGCTACGAGGGGAGGCAGGAGAATCGTCATGGTGACGAAGGCTCCCGTCAATACAAGCTCCCATATTCCGATGCTGGTGGGTGGGACGCCGATGGCACGGTTGAGGTAGCTTTCTGAGTAAAGGCTCCTGATTATGATTGCCAAGACGACGGAGCCTATGATTACGTAGATTGAGTGGAAGATACTGGTTCCTAGGAAGGTGCCGAGGGCGCTGAGCAACGCAATGCACGCATTGATTCTGAATAGCACCGCCTCCTCGCGGCGCACCTTAAAGAACGTGGTGCATGTAATGTTCATCTTGCTGTCAAAGACGCAGAGGGGCATCAGATAGATGAAGAAAACGAAACTATGCGCGTACTGGGGCAGCCACAGTCCGAGGAGCCAGGTCATCGGTTGGTACAGCAAGTAGACCGCAGGGAAGGCGAGTCCCATCGCATCGCGGGCCACGGTGTAGAAGTGCTTGGCGGACTGGGCGCTGCTCTGCCTGAGGGCAGGGAAGAGCACCATGCTTGCCTGTGAGACGAACGCTAGGAAGAAGTTGACCATGGAGAGAGCGAGCGAGAGCTCTCCAAACGTCTTGATGCCCCACGTCGCATCGATGGCGAAGCGCGCGATGCCGAGAACCAGCTGGCTGGCGATGTTTGCAAGCATGAGCTTGATGCCCACGCGGATGCTCTGGATACCCTCCCGGGCGGCTTGGCTCGGTGCTAGGATGCCAGACTTCGTAAAGTCCCGTAGTAGGTACAGGCAGAAGCCAAGCTGCACGACACTTGAAAAGATGTAGGAGATGACGTATGGCTCGAACGCATGGATCCGCCCCGTTAGGAGTAATAGGAGTGGGACGAGAAAAGACAGGCGCTCGACAATGGACGAGTAGGAGGAGAGCCTGGTCTCGTTCATTGCCTGCAGTAGGAAGGTCAAGTATGTCGCCGCGTTCTGTATGACGAGGAAGATGCCCGTGCAGACAATAACGAACTCCCGCTCGGGGCCAAAGCCTCCAAGGACGGCTATCGCGACGATGACGACGGCCATGACCAGTTGGAACGATAGAGCGAAGACGAACTGTGAGTTGACCGACCGTCTGTCAATCTTGTCGCGTGACTGCCCTCCCTTGATGAGGTAGACACCGTCATTGAGCCCTAGGTGAAAGAAGCCGACATAGCCTATGTAGAAGATGAAGAGCTGCCAATAGCCGTATTGTTCGGTGCCGAGGAGCTTCGGGACGATCAGCGACTGGACGATGCTCAGCAGCATGCTCACCCCCTGGGCGAGGAAGGCTACCGAAACATTCTTGATAAGGGTTCTTTTGTCCATGGGAGAAGTATAGGAGAGGCGCGATGCGTCTGTCTCTTGGTACCGGCGGGCGCATGGAAAGAAAGGATATTAGGCGAGATAGGTGCAGGTTCTTTTGATGCGTCATGGAAAGATGAGCCAGTATTCTGCGCGTTGAATGCGCCAATTTTCTCGCGTGTTGATAAAACGAACGAAATGACCATGCCTCCTAAAACTATCCAGAAAGGAGTCTGTGGTCTTTTCCGAGATGCGCTCAAAAGGGCGTACATGTCATGAGAGTTGATTTTCGCATCGTCACATCGAGGGCCTACTTGGGTAGTGCAGACTGAGATGTGTTCAGCGGTATGCTTCGTCTGAAGATACGTGACTAACGAGGAGATTTTACTTGGGTGAGTCCAGGCCATGGCTAAGGGCAGTCTCGGGAATGAAGTCCATGGCGCTTCTTCTCATTTTGGTTTGGCATTGTGGAGTGTTGAAAGCGCCCGATTTGGGTGCTAGGTGCTGCGAGATATTTTTCGTTTCCTCTGGCTTCCTTGAGGCGTACCGACATGGCTTCTCTTGGGAGTTCACGTTGGAGGAGTGCTTTCTCTCCGTGCGTAGGAAGTTGCGCGTCATTTATCCGATGTATCTCGCATCCCTCCTGTCGGCTGTCGCCCTGTCTTTCCTGACTGGAAAAATCACCCTCGAGTTGAGGTTCGTGGGAACAATGCTGCCTTACCTCTTGTTGATGCAATCTTGGTTTCCCAAGATTGCATTGCTTCCGGAATACAATGGTGCAAGCTGGTTCCTATCTGCGCTGTTGCTTTGCTATGCAGCGACCCCATTCGTTGCATACGTCGTGAAAAGAGTGATGGGTGCGACCGCTCTCGGCTCAAAGGTCTTAAAGATGTCTTTGCTCATGGCGACGATCTTCTTGGTGCGGACGGTTGCCGAATTACTTGCCGTGATATTTCCAGATATCTATTCCTACAGCGTCCACAGCAATCCTCTCGTCCGTCTCCTGGAATTTTCGCTTGCCTATTGCGTTGGCATCGTCTTTACGGATTTTTTGTCCACGAGAGGTATCAGTCCTTGGAAGAAGGTGACTCTCGAGTTGTCGATAGTTGCCGTCTATGTAACCGCTGTCTGGTACGGTAATGCGCTGCTTCCGCGCTCTGCTTTTGTTTTCCTTGCATGCCCACTGGTGGTGGTCTTTGCTAGGGGAGAAGGGCCTATCTCTCGCCTTTTGTCCCTGGCGCCCCTCCAGAGCTTTTACGCAATCGAGATGTCCTTCTATCTTTTTCACCAAACCGCCTGTCGCATTGCGGCGATTGATGTTTTCAAGACTCTCTATAGTGGCATTCGCGGCGGCAGAATAATTCACGTGACAATTGCGTTGGCTCTGACTTTGTTGTTTGTCATGGCCTGGAGACTGTTGTCTACGGCTTTCAACTCTCGTTTCCACCGCTTGAACGTCGGGTAGCCGGTCCTCTCCTTGGTGTAAGGTTTCGGACGTGGTCGCGTTAGGGGAGGGCCCTCCTCGCGACCGGTGCCTCGTCTGGTTGCCCTTTGACCCAAAGGAGCTCACATGACCCAGATTGCCACGCGTTGCGTCCAGGCTGGCTATGCGCCCGGGAACGGGGAGCCGCGCCAGATCCCCATCGTGCAGTCCACGACCTTCAAGTACGACACCTCCGAGCACATGGGGCAGCTCTTCGACCTCGAGGCGGAGGGCTACTTCTACACCCGCCTGCAGAACCCCACGAACGACGCCGTCGCCGCGAAGATTTGCGCCCTCGAGGGCGGCAGCGCGGCCATGCTCACCAGTTCGGGCCAGGCGGCCAACTTCTTCTCCGTGTTCAACATCGCACAGTCAGGCGACCACGTCGTCGCCTGCTCCACCATCTACGGCGGGAGCTACAACCTCCTCGCCCACACCATGGCAAAGATGGGGCTCGAGACCACCTTCGTCTCTCCCACCTGCTCGGACGAGGAGCTCGAGGCGGCCTTCCGTCCCAACACCAAGGCCGTCTTCGGCGAGACCATCGCAAACCCCGCCCTCGCGGTCCTGGACATCGAGCGCTTCGCCGCCGCCGCGCACGCCCACGGCGTGCCCCTGATCGTCGACAACACCTTCCCCACGCCCGTCAACTGCCGGCCCATCGAGTGGGGTGCCGACATCGTGACCCACTCCACCACCAAGTACATGGACGGCCACGGCTGCGGCGTGGGTGGCGCCATCGTGGACTCCGGCAACTTCGACTGGATGGCCAACGCCGAGCGCTTCCCAGGTCTCACCACGCCCGACGAGTCCTACCATGGCATCGTCTATGCCGAGCGCTTTGGCCGGGCAGGCGCCTTCATCACCAAGGCGACCTCCCAGCTCATGCGCGACTTCGGCTCCATACAGTCGCCCCAGAACGCCTTCTACCTCAACCTGGGGCTCGAGAGCCTGCACGTCCGCATGCCGCAGCACTGCGCCAACGGCCAGGCGGTGGCGCAGTTCCTGCAGTCCAACCCCAAGGTGGCCTCTGTTCGCTACCCCGGGCTCCCCGATGACGAGTTCCACGCCCTTGCGCAGAAGTACCTGCCCAACGGCAGCTGCGGCGTGGTGAGCTTCGAGGTGGCGGGGGGCCGCGCGGAGGCGGAGAGGTTCATGGCGGCGCTGCGCCTCTTTGCCATCGAGACGCACGTGGCGGACGCGCGCAGCTGCTGCCTGCACCCCGCCAGCTCCACCCATCGCCAGATGAGCGACGAGGAGCTTGTGGCGGCGGGCATATCCCCCAGCATGGTCAGGCTCTCCTGTGGTCTGGAGGCGGGGGAGGACCTGGTGGCCGACCTGGACCAGGCGCTCGCGTCCGTCTAGGGCCAGCGCGAGGGAGGGAGCATGGAGAGGGACGCCTTGGTGAGGGTCGCCGCGACGGGCGGCTACGGCACGGTCTACTCCGTCGAGGAGGGCGTGTGCGAGGTCGCCTTGATCGACCCCCAGGCCGAGGAGGACTTCCTGTCCGTCCCGCAGGCCATGGTCGAGCCGCTCGAGCGGGCGTATCCGGAGTCCATGGGCGAGCTTGCGGGACGGCTCGCCCTCCTTCACCTGCGCGTGAGCTGCGGTGCGGCTGCGGGAGGCGGCTTCGAGGCCTTCGTCGGCCGAACCGAGGACGACGCGCTCGAGCTCTGGTGGGCCGAGGGCAACCATCGCGCGAGGCGGGTGTCCCACCTGGAAGGGGGACAGGCCAGCGCCCTGGCGTCAGCGCTCAGAGGGCTGGACCTGGAGCCCTGGGAGCACGGCGGGGGCGCACCGGCGCGCCCGGGCGGATGGCACTGGTCCCTGGAGTGCGCCGGCGCGAGCATGGGGGCGAGCGGCTTTGGCCACGACGGCGCTCCCGAGGGGCTGCGCGACGTGGTCGAGGCCCTTGCGGGAATGGGACTTCCCCTTATCTGGGACGACGAGGGCCCGCACCTTGCCTGAGGCTGAGCCGTCCGCCGGGCAAAAGGGACGGCCCGTCTCGGGCGAATCGGCCCCAAAGCCAAGGACCTACTACGTCTACGTGCTGGAATGCGAGGATGGCTCGCTCTACTCCGGCATCACCACGGACGTGGTGCGGCGCCTGCGCGAGCACCTTTCCCAGAGGCCTCCTGGGGCCCGCTACACGCAGCGACATCGGCCCGTCGGCCTGCGGGGGCTCTGGGCCTGCGAGGGCCGATCGCCGGCCTGCAGGTTGGAGTGGCGCCTGCACCATGCGAGCCGCCCCCAGAAGCTGGAGCTGCTCGCTGCCCCGGAGCTTGCGGGAGGGGAGTGGGGGCCCGTTGGCAAGGAGGAGCGACTTGTCCTGTGGGAGGAGGCTGTGGTCCCGACAGGCGCCTAGCCCCGCGGCCTAGTTGGCCGTGCCGGCCTTGGGCTGTGCCTCGTGGATGGTGACCGTGCTGCCCACGGCTACGACGCTGTCCGTGGGGGGCTCGACGGCGGCGACGGTGCCGTTGACGAAGTCGTCGGTGAGGACCGCCTCGCCCCTGGCCACCTCGAGGCCCATACCGCGAAGGAGCACGGTGGCCTTTGCCACGGTCATGCCCCTGAGGTCCGGGATCGAGACGCTGCTCTGCTCGTTGTCGTCTGCGAAGTCGCTGGTGTCGCCCGCGTCGGGGTTGGGGCCGTCCGACACGACGAGGTCCACCTTGGTGCCCATGACCTCCATGGCCCCTGCCTCGGGCCCCTGGCTGATCACCTTTCCCGCGGCGACGGTGTCCGAGTAGGCGAAGGTGACGTCGTCCTTCACGAAGAACTTGGTCTGCGCGAGCGCCGTGACGGCGTCGTCCAGCGAGAGCCCGACCAGGTCGGGAACGGCCTGTGTCACCTCGGGGGACTTGCCCACCTTGAGCGTCACGTCCCCGCCGCTGGGAAGCGCGCTGCCGGCCGTGGGTTCCGTTGCCAGCACGCGGCCCGCGTCCTCCGAGCTCTGGGTGACCTGCTCGCTCACCTCGACGTCGTAGCCCTGCGACTCGAGCTCCGCCTGGGCAGACGCGGCATCAAGGCCCACGACGTTGAGTACCTCGGGGTCGGAAAAGAGCCCGAAGCAGCTGGTGAGGATGAGGCTGGACCCCAGGATGGCGACCAGGACCGCGATGATGCCGGCGACGAGCAGGTGGGGGAACCCTCGGCCTCCCGGCAGCGTCCCCGTGCCCTTGTCGACGGCCCAGCCCTGCTCGATCTTGGGGGCTCTCACGTCCGCGGCCTTCACTGCTCCGGTCGCGTCTGGCCCCAGGGCGTTGCCATCGTCGACGGCGTCGCCGTCCTCTTTGGGGGTGGGCGCGGCCTCGATGGTGGGGAGCTGCTCGTCCAGCGCCTGGGAGGGCGCCGCGTCCCCTGGCGCCACGGCGGAGGTGGCGTCAGGCTCCAGGCGCTCGCCCTCGGAGGGTGTGCCGACGGCATCGGGCGACGCCGCACCCGCGGGCTCCAGCGCCGCATCGACGTGCTCGACGCGCGCGTGCTCGGCTGCCGAGTGCTCGGGGAGCACGACCTCTTCTTGCCCGTTGGACCAGGGGCAGCTCGTCGCCATATGGCGCGGGACGTTGCCCTCGCCCGTCGGGCTGGGCTCGTCCTCGACCCTTGGCATGCGGTCGCTGTCGTCGGTCACGCTGGTTCCTCTCGCCTTCCTGCAGGGCCGTGGGACAGGTTGTCCCAAAAAGCGTTGGACTATCTTACGCCAGTGACCTGTGACTTGTCACTTTTCGCTGCCGTGGAAGGTGGTTATGGGGGCTTGGGGGCAATTCCGTTTGTGAATAAGGTCGTCTTGGGACATTGCCCCGCCGGGCAGCTCGAGCATCAGCGCGAGGGCCAGGACGAGCCCGTCCTCCAGGCTCCCGGGGTCTACCCACTCGTCCCTGGTGTGGAGGAGGCCGCCATGCACCGTCCCCACCGTGAGGGCGGGGATCCCTAGGCTGAGGGGGATGTTGGCGTCCGTGGAGGCGGGGGAGAGGTCGGGCTCCTTCCCCGTGACGGAGCGGATCGCCTCGCAGGCGAGCCTTGTGACGCGCTCCTGCGCCTCGGGGCGGGTGCCTGCGTTCCCGGGCCTCATGCCTATGCGCTCGAGCGAGGTGCGGACGCCCCTCTCGCCCGCGTTGGCGACGACCTCTTGCAGCCGGGTGCGCATCGCCGTGAGGTTTGCCGCGGACTCGCTGCGGTATTCGAAGAGGCAGCTCGCCTGGGACGCGATGGCGTTGACCGTGCTCCCGCCCTCGATGCGTCCCGCGTTGATGGTGGTCCGGGCGCCCGTGGTCGGGTCCTGCGGCAGCGTGCTGGCATAGAGCTCGCCGACGATGCGGCAGAGGCGCTCGATGGCGTTGGGGCGGCCGAAATCGTGGTAGGAGTGCCCGCCTTGGGTCCTGACCTCGATCCTCCAGCGCTCGGAGCCCACGGCCACGCCTATGCATTGGGGCAGGTACAGGTCGAGCGAGACGAACGCTCGCACGGTCGTGCCGCAGGCCTCCAGCCAGCGGAAGACGGCCTTGGTCCCGTCGAGGTTGCCCAAGCCCTCCTCGCAGCTGTTGGCCACGACGAGGAGGTCTGCCCATGCGGTGGCCGCAGCGAGCTCTTGTGGGTGTTCCAACAGGTAGCTCGTCGCCATGAGCAGCGCCACGAGGTTCGCCGTGTCGTCGCCTATGCCCGGCGCGAGCAGCCGCCCTCCCTCCTCGCGCACCTCGAAGGGCTCTACGTCGTCGAAGACGACGTCGGTGTGGGCACAGAAGAGGACGAGGTCACGGTAGGGGGACGGCGTTCCGGGGCTGGCCTGGGGCCTGGACGGCGCGGCGTGGTCGCTCTCGCCCGAGGGACGTCTGAGGAGGCAGAGGACGTTCTTCCGCTCGTCCACCCAGACCTCGTTTGCGCCCTGCCGTCTGAGCCACTCCGCTACGAAGGCCGCCCGGCGCTCCTCGTGGCGGGTCGGGGCGGGGATGCCGGCGAGCGTGCGGAGCAGCTCGAGCTCCTGGTCGTGGTGGTCCCGCGCGTAGGCCCGGAGCCTTTGCAGCAGTGCTTCGTCCATCCTGGCCTCCCTGGTCCGTGGCTGGTTCCATGATGTCACAGGGGGGGTCGCGGGCGCGCGAGGCGTGGGGGGTAGGTGCGTGGGGCGCGGGGGCGGGCGCGCGGGGTTCGGTTGCGCGAGTCAATGGGCGTTTTGGGGTGCGTCGTGGAGTTCTTCGTGCGCAGACGAGGAATGGACTGCGCACGAAATTGCGCTGAACTGGCCTTTTGTCGGCACGGCGCGCAGACCGGGAGTGACCTGCGCACGATTTTGGAGCGTTTCTCTCCTTCTCTCCTATGGTACGTTGACAAGACCTCAAAGTGATATCATTATGACCTCAGCCTCTCCGTGCGGGGAGGGACACGAGGGCAGCGCCTCCATGGGGGAGGTCGGCCCCTCGCGCAGAAGGGAACGAGACATGAGCGCAGAGAAGAAGGCCCACGCGGCGTCTGGCTGGGCGATGCTCCTGGTGGTCGTCGTCCTGTACCTGGCGAGCGTCTACATGGTCGTGCGAGGCATCATGAACGTCAGCCTCTACGACGACCTGGGGCTCGTCGCCCCCGTGACTGCCTGGGTGGCCATTCCGCTGGGCTTCGTCATGCTGGCGGTGGCAATAATCCTGAGCTGCGGCTTCTTCACCCTGCAGCCGGGACAGGCACGCATCTGTGTCCTCTTTGGCAAGTACGTGGGCACGGTGCGTGACGAGGGGCTGCGTTGGGCCAACCCCTTCTACTCCCGCAACCTAGGCAGCTCCAACGCCTCGCCCTCGGTGGACATAGCCGCCTCCCTCACGGGCATCTCGAGCGCCAGCGCGGGCTCTCCCTCTCATGTGCACGGCGCCAAGATCTCCACCCGCGCACGCACGCTCAACGGCGACCGCCTCAAGGTCAACGACAAGATGGGCAATCCCATAGAGATTGCGACCGTGGTGGTGTGGCGCGTGGCCGACACGGCGAAGGCTGTCTTCGACGTGGATGACTACGAGAGCTTCGTCTGCATGCAGACCGAGACCGCGCTGCGCCACGTTGCCAGCATCTATGCCTACGACCACATGGAGGACGAGGACGAGAGTGCGAGCTCCATCACCCTGCGCTCCAACATCGAGGAGGTCTCGGAGAGCCTCAAGGCGGAGCTCGAGCGCAAGCTGGCCGTCGCGGGCGTCGCCGTGGACGACGCGCGCCTGACGCACCTGGCCTACGCGCCCGAGATCGCCCAGGCGATGCTCCGCCGCCAGCAGGCCGACGCCGTCATCGCCGCACGCAAGAAGATCGTCGAGGGTGCCGTGAGCATGGTGGACATGGCGCTCGCGCAGCTCTCGGACGGCGGGATCGTGGAGTTCGACGACGACCGCAAGGCCGTCATGGCATCCAACCTCATGGTGGTGCTCTGCGGCGAGTCCGAGGCGCAGCCCGTGCTCAACACCGGCAGCCTGTACCAGTAGGGCGGTGCGTCGCGTTGGCGAGGAAGCAGTACCCCCTGCGCATCGACCCCGAGCTCTGGTCCGCCGTCCAGAGGTGGGCGGCGGACGAGATGCGCAGCTCTAACGCGCAGGTCGAGTGGATCGTGCGGGACGCGCTGCGCCGGGCGGGGAGGCTGCCCGGGAGGGGCGGAGGGGACGTGGCTCCCCCTTCCGGGGGAGAGGAACAGCTCCCTAGGTCGCGGGACTAGGCGGCGAAGCTTGGCGTCGTCGTGCAGAACTCGCCCGAGTTGACAGATTGGTGCCATCTCGGGCGAGTTCTGCACGACGGATGCCCGTGCTACCTCTCCCTCCGTGATTCCGCCCCTCGCTCGCGGCCCGAGGCGCTAGCCGCCGCCATAGAGGGCGCGCTCCATCAGGGCGAAGAGGGTCTGGCAGTCCGAGCGCCGCCTGAGGGCGTCGAACATCGCGTCGAGGGTAAGCCTGCAGATGCGTTCGGGCTCCAGCTGGCCCCGGAGTACCTCTCGCCTGACGGAGGGGTCCGACTCCAGGACGTGCGCCAGGCCCTCCAGCATGTGCGAGAGGAGGGCGTCCATGCGCTCCCGTCCCGCCTCGCGCCCCCCGGGGCCCAGGGCGTGGAGCTGGGCGAGCCAGTTGGAGCCCAGGGGAGAGAGGTGCTCGTCCAGGCCCGCAAAGAGCCGGCGGCAGTAGTCGAGGTAGGGCTCCTGGCTTCGGACCTGGCAGAAGTCCGCGAAGAAGGCGTCCCTGAAGAGCGCCTCCGCCGTGGCCGCGACCAGCTCGTCGCGCGAGGGGTAGTAGTTGTAGACCGAACCGACGGAGATCTGGCAGGCACGCGCCACACCGCGGATGCTGATCGCGTCGAGGCCGTGGTTCCGCGCCAGGCCGCAGGCCGCGTCGAGTATCTGCTCCTGGCTCGTGCGTCTCCTGGGCATCCTTGCCTCCTGGTCCTGTCGGGGTGTCTATGCCTGGCGTCGCGTGCCGTCGGCGTCCTCGTGCGTCGTGGGTTCCTGACGCAGGCGCAGCACGAGGGCGATCGCGGCGACGATGGCGACGGAGGCGACGCCGGCCCTCGTGCCCGTCATGCCCAGTGCGGGGATGCCCATGAGCAGCCCCACAAGGTAGGGGACGAGCCACGCGAGCCAGACGGCGACGGAGTAGCGGCTGAAGCCCTGGCGGGCCCGCTCGCTCCCGCGCCAGACGACGAGGCTGGCCCAGACGGCATGGGCGAGCATGAGCGCGATGGCGGCGGCGCCCGTCACGGCATGGACGCCCAGGCCCGAGATGCCGTTGGTGCGGGCGTAGCTGCCCATGAGGGCGGTTCCCGTGCTGTCGCAGGCAAGTCCCGCCCAGAAGAGCGCGAGCTGCGCCTTGCCCAGGTAGTGGTGCCTGCGCTCCCCAAAGACGCCTGCCGTGTAGAGGACGAGCGCCGCCGTGATGGCGACGGACGCGAATGCGATGGTGCTGCCCATGTCTGCTCCCCGAGCCGTGGGCGCGGTTCCCCAAGGACCGCGCACCGCCGTGTGTGAACACCGTTCACTATAGGCAGCCGGTGGTGAACCGAGCCGTGCGTTGTTCACTGTGGAGAGGGGATGGTCCACGCCGCTGCCGGTGCCTCACATGGCCCGGCCCACGGCCCGTGCCCAGCCCGCGAGCAGCCGCTCTGCCTCGGGACGCCCCATCCGGGGCTCGAAGCAGTCATCGTCGCCGCGCAGGCCGCGCAGCTCGTCCGTGCCCGACCAGAAGCCGCTCGTGAGGCCGGCGAGGTAGGCGGCCCCCAGCGAGGTGGTCTCTATGTTCTGGGGCCTCCTCACGCGCATGCCCAGGACGTCCGCCTGGAACTGCGCCAGGAAGTCGTTCCTGGAGGCACCGCCGTCCACGTTGAGCGCGCAGAGGACGCGTCCGGCGTCCGCCTCCATGGCCCTCACCAGGTCGGTCGTCTGGTAGGCCAGGGCCTCGAGGGCGGCACGGGCGATGTGGGCGGGCGTCGTCCCGCGGGTGAGGCCGCAGATGAGGCCGCGCGCCTCGGGTCTCCAGTAGGGGGCGCCAAGCCCCGTGAAGGCGGGCACGATGTAGACCCCGCCGTTGTCCGGGACGCTGCGGGCCAGGTACTCGGTCTCCTCCGCGCTGCGGATGAGCCCCAGCTCGTCCCTGAGCCACTGGATGAGCGCCCCTGCGACGAAGACGCTGCCCTCGAGCGCGTACTGCGTGCGCTCGGTGCCGGGGGCTGCCGCGGCGATGGTCGTGACCAGGTTGTTCTTGGACCGAGCCGCGACGTCGCCGGTGTTCATGAGCAGGAAGCAGCCAGTGCCGTAGGTGTTCTTCGCCTCTCCCGCCTCGAAGCAGCACTGGCCGAAGAGGGCGCTCTGCTGGTCTCCCGCCACGCCGCAGATGGGGATGCCCGCGGGCACGCCGGGGTAGCTCGTCTCGCCGAAGAGGCTGGCCGAGCGCCTGACCTCGGGGAGTATGCAGGCGGGGACGTCGAAGAGGGCGAGCAGCCCCTCGTCCCAGCGGCCCTCGTGGATGTCGTAGAGCAGGGTGCGGCTGGCGTTGGTCTCGTCCGTGGCGTGCACCATGCCGCCGGTGAGCACCCACACGAGCCAGCTGTCTATCGTGCCGAAGAGGAGCTCGCCCGCCTCGGCGCGCTCGCGGGCGCCGGGCACGTTGTCGAGCAGCCAGCGTAGCTTGCTGGCGGAGAAGTAGGCGTCGGGCAGGAGGCCCGTCTTGCCCTGCACCATCCGGCGGACCTCGTCCGTGCCGCAGAGCTCCTGCACCATGTCCGCCGTGCGGCGGCACTGCCACACGATGGCATTGGCTATGGGTTCTCCGGTGCTGGGGTCCCAGACCATGGTGGTCTCGCGCTGGTTGTCTATGCCGATGGCCGCCACGTTGCGCTCGCTCAGCCCGTGGCGGCTCACCAGCTCGGTGAGCGATCCCAGCTGCGAGAGGAGTATCTCTTGCGGGTTGTGCTCGACCCAGCCGGGCTGGGGATATATCTGCTGGTAGCTGCGCTGCACGCAGTCGACCATGCGACCCTCGCGGTCGACGAGCACGGCGCGCGACGAGGTGGTGCCCTGGTCCAGGGCTATGACGTAGTCCTTGCTCATCTCTCTTCTCCTAAGTGTTCGTCGAACCAGCGGGTAACGTCGTCGAAGACGAGCTGGCGCGCGTCTTCCTTCAAGATCTCGTGGCGCATGTTGGCATAGAGGTGGTACGCGACGTCGGTCGAGCCGGCGTCACGGGCGAGGTCTGCGGACCGGGTGACCCCGCGGCCGAAGTCGCCCACCGGGTCCTCCGCCCCCGCGATGAAGAGGAGCGGCAGGTCGTTGGGGACGCGCCGCGCGCACTCGGGCGAGCAGGCCTCGCGCGTGAGCTCGGTGAGGGTGGCGTAGCCCCCGGCCGAGAAGAGGAAGCCGCAGGACTTGTCTGCGATGTACTCGTCGACGTTGCGCTGGTTGTGCGAGAGCCAGTCGAACTCGGTGCGCGCGTGGGGTACCGCCTTGGCGTACGCGCCGTCGGCCATGGAGTGGAGGAGCTCGCTCTTGTGGGCGTCGCCACGCAGGCAAGCGATGAGGCGTGCCAGGGCGTGACCGGCGGCGGACGTGGCGGGGGGCACGAAGCCCGTGCCGCAGATGACGGCGCCGGCAAGGCCGTCCTCATGCTCGGAGACGTAGGCGCGCGCGACGAAGCTGCCCATGGAGTGGCCGAAGACGAAGTGGGGAAGCCCCTCTCCCAAGATGGGCGAGACGAGCCGCCTCAGGCGATGGACGTCCTCGACGAGGATGTCGCGGCCGCCGCGCGAGGGCAGGACGCCCCACTTGGTTGCGGGAGCGCTGAGGCCGTGGCCGATCTGGTCGTGCCCGCAGACGGCGTAGCCCCGCCGCACGAGGTGGCCGGCGAACTCGTCGTAGCGCCCGACGTGCTCCGCCATGCCGTGGATCAGCTGGACTACGGCGCGGGGCTCCTCTCCCACGCCCCTCCAGACGTAGCCGTGGATGCGGGAGACCTCGTCCGCGGAGTCGAACCCGACCTCTTGGCGCTCGACGCGCAGTGACGGCGACGCCTCTTGCTCCATGGGTCCCTCCCTTCCGTCACAGACGTCCTGTGCGTCAGATTGTATGCAGGTCAGAAGGGGGTCTGCGGGGCGCTTCCGCGAGAAGCTCCTACGCTTCGATGGGCGCGGGATGATTGGATAATATATGCGTTCAGGGGCGTTTTTGCGCCGTTCGCGGGAGGGGGCCGGGTGGGTGCGGCCGGGGCGGACCGCCATCGTGCGGGGGCGCGTGGCCGAGGCTGGCGCGCGGCTGGGTTGTCGCGTAGGGGCGAGCGCGAGGACGGGGCCTGCACTACAGGCCGAGCGCGCTTGCGTCGAGGGCTCCGTCGAGCTCGGGCGCGGCGTCTGTTGCCACCACGACGTTGTTGTCGGGCAGGTCGGCCTCGTCGGCGCCGCAGGGCAGGACGAGTACCGTCTTGAAGCGCTCACCGAAGAGGGGAAGGAGTCCCGCCAGGGGAGCCGAGCCCGGCCCTTTGAGTGCGCTCACGACGTTGATGAGGTAGAGGCCGTGCGGCAGGAGGCGCGCGCGGACGAGGTCGAGGGCCTCGGGCGCGGAGAGGCTTGCGAGGGGTTCTTCCGCCTGGAAGCAGTCGTTGAGTATCGCGTCGTAGCGCTGGTCCGTCGTGCGGAGGAAGTCCAGGGCGTCGGCCTGGTGCAGCCGCAGGCGACCCTTCGCCTGGGCATGGTAGCGCTCCTCGAGGCGGTCGAGGAAGAAGTGGCGCCGTGCGAGCTCGAGCATGAGGGGGTCGACCTCGACGACGTCGACCGTCGCCTCGGGATGGTGGGCGATGGCGTACTTGGGGTAGGCGCAGGCACCTCCGCCCAGCATGAGGACGTTGCCGGTGGCATGGGTGGCCACGAGTACGTCGTCGTAGAGGCGATGGTAGGGGAAGGCCAGCTCGCACCAGCCGTCGTCCAGGTAGGTGGCGCTCTGCCAGCTGCCGTCGACCTCGAGGATCCGCACGGGCAGGCCGTCCACGTCATGCGTGTCCAGGACGCGGACGGGACCAAACATGCCGTGGGGGTAGCGTGCCACGACGCGCATGGGCGCGACGCGTCCGAGCAGGCCGTCTATGAGGTGGGACAGTGACATGTGGCTCCCTTCGGGGCCATTCTGACACGTCGGGGGCATGGGGTGTCGTCGTGGCGGGCTGTCGCGACGGTCGTCGTGGCGGGCGGCGGCGGGGCCATACGGCGGCTGCCACCCGGCTGAGCTCGTCGAGAAAACGCTCGTAGAGCTCGATTGGCTCATCGAAAAAGTGAGCGCCGTAGACGAGTGGGCTCTTTGTACGGAGGGAACCGAAGCCGAGGTTTGGTCTTCGACCGAGGGTGGTTCCTATACTTGGATGCACTCGTTCAACCAGCGCATCGGCATGCACGGAAACAAGTTTTTTCGACGGGCCCAGCCCCTATGTCGAGACGCCTCACCTTTGTCAGGAGCCAATTGGGGAGTCTGGCGCGCATGGAGCGCAGTGCATGAGAATCGTATGTCTCGACCAAGAGGCGGAGACCGTCTCTTTTGATTCGCTGGGACTGCAGGATGAGGCGAAGGTCGCGCGAGAGTTCTATGTGACTTCCAATAAGGCACCTCTTCTCTCCGAGGGTGAGTATTGGACTGCCGAAAGCATTCACAGATTACTGATCGCCTCGATAGAGACTGGCAACCCCATCAGACGGGAGTGACCATGGAAGCCCTGAGACTTGACGTTTATGGCGATGCGGTTCCTGATCTTGTTGAAATATCGAAGGCTGTATAAAACCATTTATAGGGTGGTACTTCTGTTAAAATTTGTAAGAGTACTACCCTAAAACGCCTTTGGAGACATGTATGGAGCCTATCTATCGGCGCGAGCTTTACCTCTCGAGGATCCGTCCCTTCGTGAAGCACGCTGACCTTATCAAGGTAATCACGGGGGTGCGTCGCTGCGGGAAGTCCACCGTCATGCGGATGGTGGCCGACGAGCTGGCGGAGCAGGGCGTGCCGGAGCGCAACCTCGTGTTCCTCGACCTCGACTCGCGCGGCTACCGCAAGGTGAGGACTGCGGACGCGCTCGACGAGCTCATCGAGCGCGTCTCGGCCCCGGAGGGCATGACCTACCTCTTCATTGACGAGGTGCAGAACGTCGAGGGCTTCGAGGAGGTGCTCAACGCTTGGCGTGGGGAGGGGACACACTCCATCTTCATCACAGGCTCGAACTCCTACCTGCTTTCCGGCGAGCTCGCCACCAAGCTCACCGGTCGCTACTTGGAGTTCGAGGTCTTTACGCTCACTTTTGCTGAGTACGAGGGGATGAAACGCCTCTACGGGAAGGAGATAAGCCCCAATGTCGCCGAGGAGTTCGACCACTTCATCCTCGAGGGCGGCTTTCCCCGCGCGGTCGACCTCGCCACGTTGGTGGAGAAGCGGACCTACGTCGAAGGTGTCGTGCGTGAGATCTTCGAGAAGGACGTCAAACGCCGTGTTCAGGTGCGTAATGTGTCGGTCTTCGAGCGCGTCCGAGACTACATGATCAACAACTTTGGGTCGACGACGAGCATCAGGAACATCGCTGCATACTTCCGTGATGTCGAGGGGGTACCCATCAAGGAGGAGACGGTGCACCGCTACGTCACCGTTCTTGAAGAGGCCAAGATTCTCTACCGCTGTCCGCGCTTCGACATGAAGTCGAGGCGCTCTCTTGCCCGCGAGCAGAAGTACTACCTTGCCGATCTCGGGTTCTACTTTGCCCTCAACACCGACAATCGCATCAACTACGGTCCCGTGCTCGAGAACGTGGTGTACGAGTACGCCCGCGCGCAAGGCTACTCCGCAAGTGTCGGTAGGATTGGGAAGCTCGAGTGCGACTTCATCCTGCGCGATGGTGCGCAGGACTACTCGTACGTGCAGGTCTCCTATACCATCGCCGAGCGCTCCACCGAGGACCGCGAATACGCATCACTCGAGAAGGCCCGCGACGGCTATCCCAAATACCTCCTCACCTGCGATTATCTGCTGCAGAAGCGCAGTGGCGTCATCCACGAGAACCTCATCCGCTTTGTGTCGGAGGAAAGGCGGTTCGGATTCGGGCGGTGACAAATCCAACTGCGGACCATCCCACCCCGGCACCCCGTCAGGGATAGTGTGATGTGCCACATCCAAAGTACTACAATGCTTGTCGAAAAAAGGGGAGCTGGCGCACGCCGGCTGAGACTGGGGCCAAGGCGCCCCTGACCCTGGGGCGGCCGCCGACGGCTGCCGCCCGTACCTGATCTGGGTAATGCCAGCGTAGGGACCAAGGCACACGCTTTGCGCGGGTCCCGGTCTAGGCGGGCCGCCGCGAGGCACCCGCAGAGGGGAGTGCCTATGAACTGTTCCGTTGCCCTCCAGTACCTGCCCATGAACGCGGGCTCCGACGACGAGGTCTGCCGCATCGTGGACGAGGTCATCGCCGCGATCGACGCCTCGGGCCTCGACTACTACGTCGGGCCCTTCGAGACCGCGATAGAAGGCGACTTCGACGCCTGCATGGAGCTCGTGAAGCGCTGCATCGAGGCAGGTGCCAAGGCCGGCTGCGCCGAGAGCGCCAGCTACGTGAAGATCTCGTACCGTCCTGGCGGCGACGTCATGTCCACCGAGCACAAGATCGGCAAGTACCACCAGACGGACTCCGAGTTCGCCCCCAAGGCAGAGGGCGCGGTGGCCTAGGTGACCACGCCCTCGCGCACGCGCAAGGTCCTGGTCCCGCTCCTCGCCGTCGCGGCGCTCCTCGCCCTGTGGCAGCTCGTCGTGACAGGGGGGCTCGTTCCCAACTTCCTGCTGCCCACGCCCGTCCAGGTGGTTGCCGCCCTTGCGGGCGACCTGCCACTCCTTGCCGCGCATGCCGCGACGACCCTGGTCGAGGCCGCCCTGGGACTCGCCATCGGCTGCGCCGTGGGCTTCGCCTTCGCCGTGCTCATGGACCGCTTCGATATCGTCTACCTGGCCTTCGAGCCCCTCGTCACCCTGTCGCAAACCATCCCGACCGTCGCCGTGGCGCCGCTTCTGGTGCTGTGGTTCGGCTACGGCCTGGCACCCAAGGTGGTTCTCATCGTGCTCACCACCTTCTTCCCGGTGACGGTCTCGCTCGTGGGGGGCTTCCGCTCGGTCGACCCTGACCTCATAGACCTCATGCGCACCATGAACGCCACCCGCTGGCAGGTCTTCTGGGAGGTCAAGCTCCCCGCTGCGGCCGAGCAGTTCTTCAGCGGCCTGCGCATCAGCGCCACCTACGCCATCGTGGGCGCAGTGATTGCCGAGTGGCTGGGCGGCTTCTCTGGCCTGGGCGTCTACATGACCCGCGTGCGCAAGTCCTTCTCGTACGACCGCATGTTCGCCGTGATCGTGCTGATCTCGGCGCTCTCGCTGGCGCTCATGGCCGGCGTCGACCTTCTGCAACGCATCTGCATGCCCTGGAAGAGGGCAGAGAGGAAATAGAGATGAACAGCTTCGTCACCACTGCCAACCTCAGCCGCCGTGGCCTCATCGCCGCATCGACCGCCGCCGCGAGCTCGCTTGTGCTCGCCGGCTGCGGCGCCGGCACCGCCGCGCCCGCCGCCGACACCAAGGAGAAGACGAAGGTCACCTTCTGCCTGGACTACACGCCCAACACGAACCACACGGGCATCTACGTGGCGCAGCACGAGGGCTACTTCGACGAGGAGGGCCTGGAGGTCAGCATCGTCCAACCCGCCGAGGACACGGCCGAGACCATGATCGGCTCGGGCCAGGCCCAGCTCGGCGTGAGCTACCAGGACTACATCGCCAACGTGCTCAGCAACTCGCCCGACCTCCCCGTCACGGCGGTCGCTGCCATCCTGCAGCACAACACCTCCGGCATCATGAGCCGCAAGGAGGATGCGATAACCTCCGCCAAGGGCATGGAGGACCACGTCTACGCCACCTGGGACATGCCCATCGAGCAGGCGACCATCAAGGACGTGGTCGAGGCCGACGGCGGAGACTACTCGAAGGTGAGGATGGTCCCCTACGCCGTGGACGACGAGATCGCGGGCCTGCGCGCCAACATGTTCGACACCGTGTGGGTCTACGAGGGCTGGGCGGTGCAGAACGCCGCCGTCCAGGGCTACGACGTCAACTACTTCAGCTTCATCGACATGGACGAGGTGTTCGACTTCTATACGCCGGTGATTGCGGCCAACCCCGAGTTCGCGTCGAAGAACCCCGACGTGGTGAAGGCCTTCCTGCGCGCGGTCCGACGCGGCTACGAGTACGCCGTGAAGGACCCCGACTCCGCGGCGGACCTGCTCTGTGCCGAGGTGCCCGAGCTCGACGCGGCCCTGGTGAGGCAGAGCCAGTCCTACCTCAAGGATCAGTACGTGGCCGACGCCGCGAGCTGGGGTGTCATCGACAAGGCCCGCTGGGCGCGCTACTTCCAGTGGCTCAACGACAACGGTCTGGTCGCCAACAAGATCGACGTGGACGCTGGCTGGACCGCAGACTACCTGGAGGCATAGGAGGTGCCGGGGGAGCGGGCGACGGACGCGGAGTCTGCGGCCGTGGCGATGGCGGTCACCGAGGCGACGGCGCCCACGTCCCGCTCGCAACCGGGTGGGGGAGGGGGGCTCGCCCTCGAGGCGCGGGGGCTGACCCTTTCCTGGGACGGGGGCGCACACGTCGTGGCGGAGGACGTGAGCCTCGCGCTGCGGCCTGGCGAGGTGGCCTGCCTGGTGGGCAAGTCCGGCTGCGGCAAGACCACCATCCTGCATGCGCTCTCGGGCCTCGCCCGCCCGCTCGCGGGGAAGGTGCTCCTGCACGGCGAGGACGTGACCGGCGTCCCCGGGCGTGTGAGCTACATGCTGCAGAAGGACCTCCTCCTGCCCAACCGCAGGATCCTGGACAACGTCTGCCTGCCCCTGACCATCGCGGGCACGCCCCGCGCCGAGGCGCGCGAGAGGGCGCTGCCGCTCTTCGAACGCTTCGGCCTCGCCGGCGCGGAGGGCCTTTGGCCTTCGGAGCTCTCGGGCGGGATGCGGCAGCGCGCTGCCTTCCTGAGGACCTACCTCATGGGAAACGACGTCGCCCTCCTGGACGAGCCCTTCTCCGCCCTGGACGCCCTCACGAGGGTCGACCTGCGCAGCTGGTACTGCGACATGGCTACGGAGCTGGGAATCGCCTCGCTGGTGATCACCCACGACGTGGACGAGGCCGTGACCATGGCAAGCAGGGTGTACGTGCTTCGCGGCGACCCGAGGTCCGGCGTGCCCAGCCGCGTCGTGGCGGAGCTGGCCGTGCCGCGACCGGCGTCGGGCACGAGCGCGGCGGAGTTCGCGCTCACGCGGGACTTCCTCGACTGCAAGAGGGAGCTCCTCTCGCTTATCTAGGCCGCGGGCTACGACGTGGGTCGCCGGCAGGGGGAAGGGCGGTTTGGCGCGCATTCCATCCGTGGGGTGCGCGCCGTTTTCTTGTGAGCTGGGCAAACGTCGGGCTGCGCGCAGGTCATCTGTGGTTTGCGCGCGTACGTCCCACAAACTTGTTGACTGATCAACATACAAGCCTAGAATGTTGACTAATCAACAAATGGGGCCGCCGTAAGCGGATCGCTACGAGCTGGTCACCACCAACGGGGCCGCATCGGCCGGCCTGGGAGAAGGGGGGGGAGCGTGGACTCGCGTTTCGAGGACTTCGTCGGGCTGGTCTCTGCGGTGAGCAAGGAGGTCAACCGCATCAAGGCGCAGGAGATGCGGCGCTTCGGGCTCAAGGGCACCGACGTGATGTGCCTCTACTACCTGGAGCGGGAGCCCGCGGGCTACACCGCCTCCGAGCTCGCGCGGCTGATCGGCAACGATCGGGCCGCGGTTTCGCGCACGGTGGCGGCGCTCGAGCGCGGCGGCTTCGTGGGAATCGACGTGCCCGAGGGGGGCACGCGCTACAAGTCCCCCATCCGTCTGACCGAGAGGGGCCTGCGCACCATGCGCGAGGTCAACCAGATCATCGAGGACGTCGTGGCCCGTGCGGCCCATGGCGTCGACGAGCCCGACCGCGCGGCGATGTACCGCGCCCTCGGCTCCATAAGGGAAAACCTGTCCAAGATCGGCGAGAGGTAGAGACATGGCAGTGCGCATCATCACCGACTCCGCGTCGGACATAGACGACATCGACGATCCCCGGCTGACGGTGGTGCCCCTCTCCATCAGCTTCGGGGACCAGACCTTCAAGGATGGCGTGGACCTGGACCACGCCCGCTTCTACGAGCTTCTCGTCGAGCGAGAGGAGCTTCCCACTACGGGTCAGGTCACGCCCTTCGAGTGGCAGCAGGCCTTCGAGGCGGCGCTCGAGGGGCCGGAGGACGAGCTGGTATGCGTCACCATCTCGAGCAAGCTGAGCGGCACGAACCAGAGCGCCGTCGTGGCGGCGGAGGGCTTCGGTGGTCGCGTGCACGTGGTCGACTCCCTCAACGCCTGCCTGGGCCAGCGCATCCTGGTCGAGCTCGCGCTGAGGCTCGCGGCCGAGGGGAGGGACGCCGACCAGATCGCCTCGGAGCTCATGCGCAAGAGGGGCGACGTCAGGCTCGTGGCCCTGCTCGACACCCTCGAGTACCTGCGCCGCGGCGGGCGCATCGACGCCGTGAGCGCGGGCATCGGGACCATGCTGCAGGTGAAGCCCGTCGTTGCCATCCGCGATGGCGCCGTGGTCACGCTGGGCAAGGCGCGTGGGTCGAAGAACGGCCGCAACCTCCTCAGCGAGGAGGTGGAGCGCTCCGGCGGCATCGACATCGGCCTACCCCTCGCCATCGGCTACTCGGGCCCCTCCGACCACCTGCTCAGGAAGTACGTGGAGGACTCGCGCTGGCTCTGGGAGGGGAGGCTCGACGAGATCCCCGTGCACACCGTGGGGAGCACCGTGGGCACCCACGTGGGTCCCGGGGGCATCGCCCTGGCGTACTTCTCGCAGGCTTAGATTCTCGCGGGCTGGCCTTGTCGGCCGGCCCGCGTGCCATTGGTGGCCGGCATGCATGCTATTGGTCACCCCTTGCATACCGTTTGGCGATATCTGCCTGCTTGGCACCACATCTTGCGCCGCTTGGGTGCCATGGTAGGCGGAGTGGGCCAGCCGGCCCCGAGCAAACATCAGCCCAAACCATTTATGGAGGGACGACATGGCACACATCACCCGTAGGAACTTCCTCGCCGGCTCTGCGGCTCTTGCAGTGACGGCCGGTCTCGCCGGCTGTGGCGGCGGGTCCAACGGCGCCGCCACCGACGCCGCCAAGGACTCCGGCAAGGACCTGAGCCGCATCGCCTCGCAGGAGATGATTGACGCGGCAAAGAAGGAAGGCACCCTCGTGGTGTACGGCTCCTGCGAGGAGGCCCACGTCGCGGCCTGCTGCCAGCACTTCCAGGACCTCTTTGGCATCGAGACCCAGTACCAGCGCCTCTCCACCGGCGAGGTCGAGTCCAAGGTCGAGGAGGAGAAGGGCAACCCCTCCGCCGACGTCTGGTTCGGCGGCACCACCGACCCCTACAACGTCGCCGTCACCAAGGGCATTCTCGAGCCCTACCAGGCCAACAACGCCAGCCACCTCATCAGTGACGTCTACCGCGACCCCGACGGCAACTGGTACGGCATCTACAAGGGCATCCTGGGCTTCTTCTTCAACAAGGACGAGCTCGAGCGCAAGTCCCTCGAGGCTCCCACCGACTGGCCCGACCTCCTGAGCGACAAGTACAAGGACCTCATCTGGATGTCCAACTACAACACGGCCGGCACCGCCAAGCTGATCCTCAACACCGTCATCCAGAAGTACGGCCACGACGAGGGCATCAAGTACCTGGTAGACCTCGACAAGAACGTCCAGGTCTACACCAAGTCCGGCTCTGGCCCCTCCAAGAACGTCGGCACCGGCGAGTGCACCATCGGCCTGGGCTTCCTGCACGACGCCGTCTTCCAGATGGTCGACAACGGCTATGGCAACATCGGCATGTCCATCCCCTCGTCCGGCGCGTCCTACGAGGTCGGCGCCACGGCCATCTTCAAGGGCTGCAAGCACCCCAACGCCGCCAAGCTCTGGATCGAGTACGCCCTCTCGCCCGAGTGCGTCGAGCGCGCACAGGAGGTCGGCGCCTACCAGTTCCTGGTCATCGACGACGCCAAGCAGCCCGAGGTCGTCAGCCAGTTCGGCCTCGACCCCGACAACGTCATGAACTACGACTTCGCGGACGCCAAGGCCAACACCGAGCAGTACGTCGACGACATCATGAAGGCGCTCGCAAGCTCCGGCGCCGACACCGGCGACACCAAGCGCTTCCAGACCGAGTAGCGGAGAAGCCCCAACCGCGCCCTGACGCGGCAGCGAGCCGGGTGGGTGGAGATTCCATCCGCCCGGCTCTTTTGCATCGGGGTGCGCGCCGTATTGGCCCACGACCCAGGGAGGGGAGCAATGGCGAAGAATCAAAGCGTCCAGCTTGACCGCAAGAAGCTGATGGCCGACCCGATCATGGTCACCACCATTGCCGTGCTCATAGCGTTCCTGACGCTGTTCATTCTGTATCCGCTGGCCATCCTGATGGTGGACAGCATCGTGGGGGAGAATGGCCCCACGCTCGACGTCTTCAAGCGCGTGCTCTCGATGCCGTCCTTCGACACGGCCATCACCAACACGCTGAGGGTGGGCTTCCTCGTCGGCATCCTGGCGGCCCTCATCGGCCTTCTCTTTGCCTACGTCGAGGAGTACGTGCAGCTCAAGACCAAGTTCGTGAGCGGCCTGTTCAAGGTCGTCTCGATGCTGCCCGTCGTCTCGCCGCCGTTCGTGCTCTCGCTCTCGGTCATCATGCTCTTCGGCAAGGCGGGCATCATCACCCGCTATCTGCTGGGCATCTATGACAACAACGTGTACGGCTTCTGGGGCATCGCCCTGGTGCAGACCCTGACCTTCTTCCCGGTCTGCTACATGATGTTCCGCGGCCTGCTCAAGAACATCGACCCATCGCTCGAGGAGGCCGCCCGCGACATGGGCGCCTCCCGCTGGAAGGTCTTCACCTCCGTCACGCTGCCCCTGATCCTCCCGGGCCTGGGCAACGCCTTCCTGGTGACCTTCATCGAGTCCATCGCTGACTTTGCCAACCCCATGCTCATCGGCGGCTCCTACGATACGCTGGCGACCTCGATCTACCTGCAGATCACCGGTGCCTACGACAAGCAGGGCGCCGCGGCGATGGCGGTTGTCCTCCTCTTCATCACCCTGGCCATGTTCGTGGTCCAGAAGTACGTGCTCGAGGCCAAGTCCACGGCCACCCTCACGGGCAAGGCGAGCCGCGCGCGCATGCTCATCACCGACAACTCCGTGCGCCTGCCCCTCTCGGCCCTCTGTGGCGCCATCGCGATCTTCGTCATCATGATGTACGTCTGCGTGCCCTTCGGCGCCCTCTTCAAGACCTGGGGCTACGACTTCAGCCTGACCACCAAGTGGTTCCAGCAGGTCTTCACCATGCACCACGGCTTCCAGGCCTTCCGCGACTCCTTCCTGCTGTCGCTGATCGCGAGCCCGATCACCGCGCTCCTCTCTATGATCATCTCGTACCTGGTGGTCAAGAGGAACTTCCGCACCAAGGGCTTCATCGAGGCCGTGTCCATGCTGGCCATGGCCGTCCCGGGCACCGTCCTGGGCGTCGGCTACATCCGCGGCTTCTCGGGCGGCATCTTCCACACCGGCCTCATGCAGGGGCTCTATGGAACGGGTGCCATCCTGATCATCGTCTTCATCGTGCGCTCGCTGCCCACCGGCACGCGCTCGGGCATCTCGGCCCTGAGGCAGATTGACAAGTCGATCGAGGAGTCTGCCTACGACATGGGCGCCAACTCGCTGCAGGTCTTCATGACCGTTACGCTGCCCCTGATCAAGGACTCGTTCCTCTCGGGCCTCGTGACCGCCTTCGTGCGCTCGATCACCGCCATCTCGGCCATCATCCTGCTCGTGACGCCGCAGTTCCTGCTCATCACGGTGCAGATCAACGAGTACGCCGAGAAGGGCGCCTACGGCGTCGCCTGCGCGTTCGCCACGATCCTCATTGCCATCACCTACGGCGCCGTGCTCCTGATGAATGTCGCCATCAAGCACTTCGGCACCAGCGCCAAGATCAAGACCACCGAGGAGGACTAAGCCATGGCCAAGGAGAAGAAGGGCGTGCGCCTGGAGCACATCTCCAAGATCTACCAGGACCCCAAGACCGGCAAGGACTTCTATGCCGTCCATGACGCCAACATCAACATCGAACCCGGCGAGTTCGTGACGCTGCTGGGACCCTCCGGCTGCGGCAAGACCACCATCCTGCGCATGATCGCCGGATTCGAGAGCCCCAACGAGGGAGAGATCTACCTGGGAGAGGAAGCCATCAACGAGCTCACGCCCAACAAGCGCGACACGGCCATGGTCTTCCAGAGCTACGCGCTGCTCCCGCACTACAACATCTTCGACAACGTGGCCTACGGCCTCAAGCTGCGCAAGATGGACAAGGACACCATCCGCGAGAAGGTCACCAACATCCTGGGGCTCGTGGGCCTCGAGGGCATGGAAGACCGCATGACCAACCAGCTCTCGGGCGGCCAGCAGCAGCGCGTCGCCCTGGCCCGCGCGCTGGTCATCGAGCCGGGCGTGCTGCTCTTCGACGAGCCGCTCTCGAACCTCGACGCCAAGCTCCGCGTGGACATGCGCACCGAGATCCGCCGCATCCAGCAGGAGGCGGGCATCACGGCCGTCTACGTCACGCACGACCAGTCCGAGGCCATGGCCCTCTCGGACAAGATCATCGTCATGAAGAAGGGCGTCGTCGACCAGATTGGCGACCCACACACCGTGTACTACCGTCCGGTGGACGAGTTCGTGGCCGACTTCATCGGCGAGTCCAACTTCCTGCGCGGCAAGCTGACGTCCATCGACGGCGAGTCCGGCCAGGTCATGGTCGAGGGCCGTGCCATCGAGGTCGCCGAGCGCAACGGCAAGGCCGTGGGTGACGACGTGACGCTGGTGCTGAGGCCGGAGTCCGCCCACGTGGCCGACGATGGCGCGCTGCCCTGCGAGGTCGTGCTCTCGCGCTTCATGGGGCACTACCAGAACTACCACGTGCGCTGCGGCGAGCACCTGGTCAAGATCACCGAGTTCAACCCCAAGAACAAGAGGATCTACGAGGTGGGCGAGAAGGCCTTCCTCGACTTCCACGCGAGTGACGTCCACGTGCTGTAAGGTTTACTGGTCGCGTAGACAGGCGACTCGGGCGGGTGGCTCGGGTCGCGGGGAGGTTTGGGTCCCGCGCAGGTCATTTCTGGCTTGCGCGGGATTTTTCGTTTAAGCAGGTCACGAGAATCTTGCGCGCAGCCCACGGGCAGTTTGCGGCGGCGGGGGTGATGCGGCGCGCAGTCCACGGGCAGTTTGCGCGAGGCGGGGGTGATGCGGCGCGCAGCCCACGGGCAGTTTGCGCGAGGCGGGGGTGATGCGGCGCGCAGCCCACGGGCAGTTTGCGCGCCTTTGGTCGTTTTCGCAGGTCATTTGAGAGACGCGCGCAAATTGTGCGCCGTTTGCGCAGCTCATCTGCGAAACGCGTGCTAACTACGTGTTAGCTGCGCGCGGAGACCTGGAATACCAGAGCTGCAGCTCCTTGAGGACCCTGGCACGAGCCGCTTGGAGCGTCGGGTCCTCCAGCATTGCGCGGGCCCACCCGTCTCGCCTCCCCGTCCCTCGTTCAGCGCAGGAGACGAGCTGGCATAGGAGGAACTCAAGGCCGGCGGGCCCCCTCAGGTCCTCGGCGGTCACGGGGAGGATGGCGAGGCCCTGGCTCGTGAGGTCCCGGTCCCGGCGACGGTCGTCGACGTACCTCTTGCGTATCTGGGTCCGCAGCCGTTGGACCACGTGTTGACGTTCGGCGCTGCCTGGGTCGCATGCCACAGCCATCGCGGCGGACTCGAGGGACGCGAGCGCGAGGTGGTCGTGGCCGTCGTAGTTGAGGCCCACGCCCGTGCCCTCGAGCAGGATGTCCGGGACGCGTGAGGGCCTGGTCATAGGCGCGCCAGCCTGGAAGACGCGAACGTTGAGCGTGAGCGGTGCCAGGGGAAACCCGCCCTCTTGTGCGGGCGGCAGGAGGAGCGCGGCCAGCATCGCCTCGCGGGGAGACCAGGCGTTGGGGGCGACGAGCTCCGCCACCCTCCTGGCGCGCTCTCTGCCGCGGAGCACCCTTGCGTGCGAGAGGAACCAGAGCATCCTGCCCTGGCTCGTCAGGGGTGGCAGGCCGTAACGGGCGGGGCCGTGCGCCGGGCCGAGCGGGTCACAGGCGAAGCTGCCGCAGAGCTCCATGCCCAGGGCGAGGAGCTGCGCGTCCGTCAGGGTCTCTGCCATCTGCGCGAAGGCGAGCTCGGGCGACGAGATGGCAATGCCGGGAGCGAGCCGGAGGAACGAGTCGGGCGGCAGCGTCGCTCCGCTTAGGTGGCCCCTCAATAGAGGAGAATGGCTCCTCTCCCCCGCAGACCTGACAAGGTGTTCCAAGGGTGTCGCTTCCGTGGCAAGTTCGGAGGCGACGTTGCCCAGGGGCTCCAGGAACGCCTCGAGAAGTTCTGCTTTGTCGTGTCGTCCAAGGCGTATCCGCGTGGTCGGGCAATCCATGCGCCGGGCGTCCTTTGTGCATAGTTCTCCCCGCCGTTGCGCCCTGAGAAGCGCCAGTGCCGTGGTATGCGAGAACGTGATCTCCATGCATCAACGCTAGCCCGCTCCGGGACAGTTTTTGGCGAGAAGATAAATCCAGCTTGCACGCAGCTGGCACATAGCTAACGGGCAGCTGCTCGTAACCCTGCTCTGAGCTGGTCATTTACGACTACGCGAGGGGCGGCGTCAGGTGTGGGGATAGGAGTTCTCGCGCGCAAACTGCCGCCAACTTGCGCGTGGTTTTGCGTTTTGCCTGGTGAGCAAGAACTCGTGTGCAAACCGCGCCTGCGTTGCGCGTGAAGACGTTCGACTCGCGCGCAAACTGCCGCCAACTTGCGCGACTAATCGCAGCGCCGCAGGTCAGAAGAATGTCCCGCGCACGCCAGGAATGGTTTGCGCGGGAAGCATAAGGCACCGAGAATCGCCCTCGGTCGACGCCCCTGGGGGAGCGTACTACCCCCAGGACCCTAGCGGTGATAGAAGGTGCCTCGCTCGAACTTGGGCTCGCAGCAGACGTTGATGCCCAGCTTGCGGTAGACGCGCTCGTCGGTGGAGCTGATGATCACCGAGAAGTACGCCGTGCAGCCGTGCAGCTGGTTGCTGGCCTCGATCACGCGCTTGGCCTCGGGGTTCGACGCGCTGCTTATGGAGAGGGCGATCAGGGTCTCGTCCGAGTGCAGGCGCGGGTTCTTGCTCTTGAGGTGCGTGGTCTTGAGCCGGCTGATGGGCGCGAGCGCCTCGTCCGAGACCACCCAGTGGTCCTTCTCCACCCCGGCCACGCGCTTGAGGGCGTTGAGCAGGAGCGACGAGGCGGCGCCCAGAAGCTCGGAGGTCTTGCCCGTCACCACGCTGCCGTCGGGCAGCACCATGGCGCCGGCGGGCTTGCCGGTGACCTCCTCCTTGAGCAGCGCGGCGGCGTGGGCGGGGTTGAGGTTCTTGTCCACGCCCACCTCCTTCATGAGGAGGCCGATCTTCCTCAGCTCGGACTCGCCGATGCCGGTGCGGGCGATCTTCTCCGCGCACCAGTAGTGGCGCCGGACGATCTCGTGCAGGGCGGCCTTGCGGCAGACGTCGTCGTCGCTGATGCAGTAGCCCACCATGTTGACGCCCATGTCGGTGGGGGACTGGTAGGGGCTGTGGCCCGCGATCTTCTCCATCATGGCGCGGAGCACGGGGAAGGTCTCGACGTCGCGGTTGTAGTTGACCGTGACCTCTCCGTGGGCCTCAAGGTGGTAGGGGTCGATGATGTTGTTGTCGTCGAGGTCGGCGGTCGCGGCCTCGTAGGCGACGTTCACGGGGTGCTTGAGGGGCAGGTTCCAGACGGGGAAGGTCTCGAACTTGGCGTAGCCGGCCTCGATGCCGCGCACATGCTCGTTGTAGAGCTGCGAGAGGCAGACGGCCAGCTTGCCCGAGCCGGGGCCCGGTGCCGTGACGACGACGAGCGGCTTGGTGGTCTTGACGTACTCGTTTTTGCCGAAGCCCTCGTCGGACACGATGAGGTCGATGCTGGAGGGGTAGTCGGCGATGGGATAGTGGCGGTAGACCTCGATGCCCATCTGCTCGAGGCGCGCCTGGTAGGCCTCGGCCTTGGGCTGGCCCGAGAAGCGGGTGATCACCACGCCGCCGATGGAGAGCCCCATGCTGCGGAAGACGTCCATCAGGCGCAGGACGTCCTCGTCGTAGGTGATGCCCAGGTCTCCACGGCGCTTGCCCTGCTCGATGTCGATGGCGCTGACGGCGAAGACGACCTCGGCGTCGTCCGCGAGCTGGCGGAGCATGCGCGCCTTGGAGTCGGGCTCGAATCCGGGCAGGACGCGGCTTGCGTGGTAGTCGTCGAAGAGCTTGCCGCCAAACTCGAGGTAGAGCTTGCCGCCAAACTGGTCGATACGCTCGCGGATCCGCGCCGCCTGCATCTCGATGTACTTGTCGTTGTCAAAGCCTGCGTGCATCCTGGGTCGCTCCGTTCCTCCTGGTACCCCTCTGGGGCAGTGGCCGACAAGATGGTACGCCAGCATCCGTCGTGCTGTCCCGCCAAGCCCATCGGGCGAGAAATTACACGCAACGACGCTGGGGCGGCCCCTGCCCGCTGCCCTACACTGGGGGACGTGGCCCGTGGCACATGCCCGGCCGCACGCATACGGCGAAAGGGGAAGCACCATGGCACGCATCTTCATCTCTCCGTCCAAGTATGTCCAGGGACCCGGCGAGCTGTCCCGCCTGGGCGGCTACGTCTCGGCCTTTGGCAAGAAGGCGCTCGTCGTCATCTCTGCCGGTGGCATCAGGCGCTTCGGCGACCTCGTCTCGAAGAGCTTCGCCGACGCCGGCATCGAGCTCGCGTACGACAGCTTCAACGGCGAGTGCTCCCAGGACGAGATCGACCGCCTGGTCGCCGCGTACCGCGAGACTCAGGCCGACGTCGTGGTGGGCGTGGGCGGAGGCAAGATCTTCGACACCGCCAAGGCCGTGGCCTCGGGGGTAGACGCGCCCGTGGTCATCGTCCCCACCATCGCCGCGACCGACGCCCCCTGCTCGGCGCTCTCGGTCATCTACACCTCCGAGGGGCAGTTCAAGGAGTACCAGTTCTTCAAGGCCAACCCCAACCTGGTGCTCATGGACACCGACGTCATCTCGAAGAGCCCCGTGCGCCTCACGGTGAGCGGCATGGGCGACGCGCTCGCGACCTTCTTCGAGGCCCGCGCCTGCAGGCGCTCCGACGCCACCACCTGCGCCGGCGACAAGGTGACCGCCGCCGCCATGGCGCTCGCCAAGCTCTGCTACGACACCCTGATGACGGATGGCATGAAGGCCAAGCTCGCCCTCGAGGCAGGCGCCTGCACCCAGAGCGTGGAGAACGTGATCGAGGCCAACACCCTGCTCTCGGGCCTGGGCTTCGAGTCCGCTGGCCTGGCGGGCGCGCACGCCATCCACAACGGCCTCACCGCGATGCCCGAGACCCACTCCTGCTACCACGGCGAGAAGGTGGCCTTCGGCACCCTGACCCAGCTCGTGCTCGAGGACGCCGACGAGCTCTACGACGTGCTCGACTTCTGCGTCGAGGTCGGCCTGCCCGTGACCTTCGCGCAGCTGGGCGTGGAGGACGCGAGCTGGGAGCGCGTGCTCGAGGTGGCGAAGCTCGCCTGCGCGGAGAACGACACCCTCCACAACATGCCCTTCGAGGTCACGCCCCAGAAGGTCGCGAACGCCATGCTCGCGGCCGACGCCTACGGCAGGGCGGCCCTGGAGGATTAGCCACGGCCAGGCGAGAGTGGCCGAGGGCCTCGGCTGCCGCCGGCACCTTGGGCGCGGGCGGCGGCCGACCCGTGACGCGGGCCCGTGGCGCACGCTATGACCGTCGGTCGCCACACCTGCGCTCCGCCCCGCCCGCCGGGCGTCGTGGCGTCCGGACGAGCCCCTGCCTCGCGCTCCGCTCGCCGCGCATGCCGCAGGCAGCCCCTCTCGCTTTGTCTCATAATCAGGGCCCAGAGAAGCGATTCGAAAGAGAAACCAGCGCATGACCCCAGCACCAGGCTCCGACCAGCCGCAGATCAGCTACCGCCCCTTCCGCGAGGGCGACTTCGACGACGTGACCGACATCTGCTCGCGCATCTGGTGCTCGAGCGTCGAGGGCGTCTATGACCGCATAGTGTTCGGCCGCGTGATGACGCTCGGCGCCCTCCAGCGCTCCCAGCACGCGCACGTCGCCGTGCGCGGCCAGCGCGTCGTGGGGGCCTGCTTCGGCGGCGTCTCACGTGGCGGCCTGGCCCAGGTCGACCCCGACTGGGGCCAGCGCTTCGCCGACGTCATGGTCAAGGCCCGCAAGCGTGCCAAGCTCGGCGGCATCGAGGTCGAGGACAAGCTCTTCGGCCGCCTGCGTCGCTACACCATGGCGGACGTCTTCATCTCGCGCGAGTACGCGAGCTCCGACGCCGAGGTCAACCTCCTCGTCGTGCGCCCCGACGCCCAGGGCAGGGGCATAGGGAGCCGCCTTCTGGGCGACATGGTGGCACGCTTCGACGAGGGTGGGCAGCGTGGCTGCTTCCTGGTGATGGGCGACGACTGTGACGTCGACTTCATGGAGTCGCGCGGCTTCTCGCTCGTCCAGGAGCGCAGGCGGGCCGCGGACGGTGGCGAGGAATCCGTCTACCTCTACGGCCTGCGCCTGGGGTCGTAGCCCCACCTCGCCTGGGGCTATAGCCCCAGGCGGGCCGTTTGGCGCCGACGGCCGCCGCCAGGCCCGTCCCATCCCCGCAATCGGGTATCGTCGGACCTGTCTGAGCGGCAGCCACCTCCCGCGCGAAAGGAAACGCAATGGGACTCATCGACACCATCAAGCGAAGCCTCTTCTCCTCCGGGGACGAGGCGGGCGCGCCCAAGCCCGCCGTCTTCCACGTGGACGACGACATGGTCTATGCCCCGGTCACGGGCGCCGTCGTGAGCCTGGGCGAGGTCCACGACGAGGCGATCTCGTCGGGCTTCTTCGGCGAGGGCTGCGGCATCCTGCCCTCCGTGGGCATCGTCTACGCTCCGGCCACCGGCCGCATCAGCGTGACGGCCGTCACCAACCACGTCATCGGCATGACCCTGCCCGGCGGCGTCGAGGTCCTCATCCACGTGGGCATCGACACGGTGAGGATGGAGGGCAAGGGCTTCACGCGCTTCGTCGAGGCCAACGACGAGGTGGCTGCGGGCACCCCGCTGATCGTCTTCGACCGCGACAGGATCGCCGCCGCGGGGTACGAGGACGTCGTCACGGTCGCCATCACCAACAGCGACAGCCTGAGGTCGGTCAAGAACGTGTCGAGCAGCGGCACGCTCATCGGGGGCCGTCCCCTCGTGAAGGTCGGAGACCCCCTGCTCCAGGTGGAGCGCTAGGGGCGAGGCAGTCCGCCCCTCTCGCCACGAAAGGGGAGAGGGGCCACCTTGCTTGTCGATGCCTGCCTGGGCTTCGGCTGGGCTATCCTAGGTGCCCGCGGCCGACCCCGGCCGCCCGCGAACGACAGGCAGGGAGAGACCATGCTCAGAGTGACCCACGCCATACTGCACGCCTTCGAGTTCGAGACCGGGAGCAGCTACCTCTCGGAGCGCGAGCTGGACCTCTCGCAGCGCCCGGTGAGGTCCTACGTGCAGCGGCGGCTCAGGAGCGTGTCGTCGAGCCCCGACAACCGGCATGGCAGCTTCAGCGAGCAGAGCGCCTTCGCGCAGACCCTCGACGAGTACCGCCGGGGGCAGGTGGGCTTCGTCGAGATATCCGACCAGCTGGGACGGTACCTCTGGGAGGAGCTGAGGCGCTGCGAGGAGCTCGAGGAGTGTGACCTCCTGGTGGCCGACTTCAGCGAGACGCAGGATATGGGCTCCAAGGCGGCGGAGAAGACCCAGGTGACGCAGGCGTTCGAGGACGCGGCCACCAGCCTGGACGAGGACGAGGCGCCGGACCTGAGCCGGCGCTGCTTCGCCGCGGTGCTCCTTCCCCGCAAGCAGGCCTTCGTGCACGACCTGGGCAACGACGCGTCCGGCATGGCCGCCAACGAGATACTGCGCCAGGACTCCACCCTGCCCAACCCCACCGCCAAGGTGGACTCCTACCTCCTGGTGGACCTCCAGGACCTGAGCATCGACTTCAGGGACAAGCCGCGCACCCAGGGCAGCCAGGAGTGCCTGATCATTCCCGACGGCCTCCTGCAGTGCAGCGCCGAGGCCTCGAGCCGCGAGGCGATGGAGGCAGTCGAGCGCATCGTGGAGGACGTGGCGGAGGAGTGCGGCATCAGCCCCGTCGAGGCCGTGGCCCAGGCCAAGGCCTACGTGGCGAGCAGCGCCGAGCGCGAGGAGGCGTTCTCTCCCGAGGAGGTGGGCCGCGAGGTCTTCGAGGGCAGGCCCGACGTCCAGGAGCGCTACGAGCAGGCGGCCCGCGAGGAGCGCCTGCCCGAGGAGGTCAGCGTGCGCCGCGGCGTGGCCAACCGCATGGCGAAGAGCCACAAGATACGCACCGACACGGGGATTGAGATCAGCTTCCCCTCCGAGTACGCCTCGAACGACGACTACATCGAGTTCTCGCGCGACGTCGAGGGGCGCGTGTCCATCCTCATCAAGAACGTGGGAAGCATCCAGAACAAGTAGGGAGGCGGCACCCGCACCCGCCTCGGTCCTCGTCCGGGACGAGGCGAGAGGCACCGCGCCCTCGGAGGCTCCCGGCCTCCCGCGCCGGCCCTAGCGCCGCACGAAGGCGAGCGTCCCCTCGTCGCAGAGAGCCTCGTCGAGCTGGTAGCCGCGCTCGCGGAAGCCGCGCAGGCCATCCACGTCCTCGACGCCGCGCTCCGCGGCCCAGCGCACGAGGCTGCCACGCGCCGCCTTGGCCTCGGTCGCCTGCTGGACCAGCTTACCGTCCCGCCCGCGCGGCACGAGGAAGGAGCAGGTCAGCTGCCTGGGGTCTCCTGGCCGGAGCCAGGGGAGCACGGCACGGGCGTACTCCTGCGACGCGAGGTTGACCACCACGTCCGCTTCCGGGCCTTCCGCGAGCGCGTCTGCGATGCGCGAGCCCCAGAAGCCATAGAGGTTGCCCGCGCCGTCGACGGCGAGCCGCGACCGCATCTCGAGCCGGTGGGGACAGATGCCGTCGAAGGGCCTGAGCAGCCCGTACAGCCCCGACACGATGCGCAGGTGGCGGGCCAGCCACTCCAGCTCGCGCGCCTCCATGACCTGCGGTGACAGGTGCTGGTACTGGATTCCCACGTAGGACATGACGGCGGGGGAGAGGGACGTCGTGGGGGCCAGCAGGTCCTCCGGGAGGGTGCGGAGCTGCTCCCAACAGGAGGCGGCGAGCCCCTCCGAGCAGCGCCATACCTCGCGCGCGCCCTCGGGCCCGAGGGCGCGCAGGGCGTGTGCGAGCTCGTGGGCGTCGTCCAAGAAGCGCGGTGTTGCGTCGGCGGGGGGCTCGCCCTCCTGACGGACCATCCTCTTGGCGGGTGAGACGATCATGAGCATGGGAACGTGGCCTTCCTGTGTGTGGCGTCGGGGGTGCCCCGTCTGGGCAAACTCAGCTGACATTCTAGGCAAGGACGAGGGAGTGGCGGCCCGGTGATGGGACAATGACGGCGTCGCGAGCCACACGCAAGACACGATTTGGAGGAGACATGCCACCCCTGCCTGCCCTCGCTGGCCTCGCGCTCGTCCTCGTCGTGGCCTCGGCCGTCGACCTCAGGGAGCGCAGGATCCCCAACGGGTGCGTCGTCGCCGTCCTTGTGCTGGGGATGGCGCGCGTCGTCTGGGCGCACGACCCCTCCCGCGGGCCGGTCGCGCTCGCGCTCGAGCTCGCGGGCGCCCTCGTGCCGGGCCTTGCCGTGGGCACCTTTCTCCTCGCCTTCTCCCTCGCGACCGCGCGGCTGCTGCATGCGCCCGGCATGGGCGGGGGAGACCTGAAGCTCCTCGCCGCCCTCTCCTGCCACCTGGGGCTCGAGGGGGGCCTCGTCCTGGTCGCCCTCTCCTGCTTCCTGGCTCTGCCTCCCGCGTTCGTCTCGCACCTCGCGCGCGCGGGTCGCGGTGGACCTGGCAGCTCCCTCCTCCGGCAGGACTTCGCCTGGGCACCAGCCATCTCCGTGGCCGCCCTCCTGCTGGTCGCCCTTCGCTAGGGGCCGCCAAGAAGGGCCGTCGACCACGGGGAGGGGCCCGTGGCGCTCGCCCCATTGCCTCTGCGAGGCACCCAGATGAGTCGCGCTCATGTGTCCATTAGGAAGCGTCATGACCTCCTCGTGCGCCCCTGCCGTTCGCGCCGCCAGAGCATCCGCCCGCATTTCGGGCGGGGTCGGCCCCGGACCCCACTTACTAACTTTTCCTATGTGAGAAGGCTATGTGAGAAGGCGCACCCCGTCGGGGGATGCGAACCGATTCCGACGCGGGCACGCCCCGCGCAAGAGGGGGAGGGACGCATGTCTGACAAGGCTGGGCAGCCCGTCGCCTCCGGTGGCATGAAGAAGGAGCTCACGCTCTTCAACTTCTTCACCATCGGCTTCGGAGCGATCATCGGCACGGGCTGGGTTCTGCTGGTGGGCGACTGGATGGTCCTGGGCGGAGGCCCCGTGCCCGCCATGATCGCCTTCGCCCTGGGCGCCGTCTTCCTCGTTCCCATAGGCATGTGCTTCGGCGAGCTCACCGCCGCCATCCCCATCTCGGGCGGGATCATCGAGTACGTCGACCGCACCTTCGGGCGCAAGCTCGGCTTCCTCACCGGCTGGATGCTGCTCCTGGGCAACGCCCCGCTCTGTCCCTGGGAGGCCATCGCCATCTCGACCTTGCTCACCGACCGCTTCGCCGAGTTCCCCGCCCTCGCATGGCTGCGCTCCGTGCGCCTCTACACCATCCTCGGCGCCGACGTCTACCTCTGGCCCACGGTCATCGCCCTGTGCTTCGCCGTCCTGGTGATCTACCTCAACTTCAAGGGTGCCGGCGCCGCGGCCAAGCTCTCGTCCTTCCTCACCAAGGCGCTCCTCGCCGGCATGGTCCTCGCCATGGCCATCTCCATCGCCACGGGATCCCCCTCCAACGCGCTGCCCGTCTTCTCCCAGGTGAGCGAGGCGGCGGGCGGTAGGTCGACCGGTGCCACGAGCCTTCTGGGCGGCGTGGTCGCGGTCCTGGTCATGACCCCCTTCTTCTATGCCGGCTTCGACACCATCCCGCAGCAGGCCGAGGAGGCCTCCGCCAACCTCGACTGGAAGAAGTTCGGCCTGGTCCCGGCCATCGCCCTTTTGGCCTCCGGGGTCTTCTACCTGGTCTGCATCTACTCCTTCGGCTCCATCATCGACTGGCATGAGTTCGTGCGCGCCTCCGTGCCCGCCCTGGCAGTGCTCGAGCGCATCAACCTCTTCTTCTATGTCGCGATGCTGGTCATCGCGACCCTAGGCCCCCTGGGTCCCATGAACTCCTTCTTCGGCGCCTCGACCCGCCTCATGCTCGCCATGGGACGCAAGGAGATGCTCCCCGCGTCCTTCGCCCAGATCGACCCTGCGTCCGGCGCTCCCAAGAAGGCCAACGTCGTGCTGGCCGTCCTGACGCTCGTCGGGCCCTTCCTGGGCCGCAACATGCTCGTCCCCCTCACCAACGTGGCCTCCCTGGGCTTCATCTTCGCCTGCACCATGGCCGGCTTCGCCTGTCTGCGCCTGCGCAGGACCGAGCCCGAGCTCAAGCGTCCCTACAAGGTGAACGGCGGCAGGTTTGGCATCTGCTGCGCCATAGTGGCCGGGCTCCTGATCATCGCCCTCATGGTGGTCCCCGCGAGCCCCGCCGCCCTCAACGGCGTGGAGTGGGCCATCACCATCGCCTGGGTGGTCCTAGGCTTCGCCCTGCTCCTGGCCTTCGGCAGAAGGGGAGAGGGGCGTGCGTCCGCGGGCGTGGCCCAAGGGCGCCAGTAAGGCAACCATCGCCCGGGATCCGGCTCGCGCATGCCGGGCGACCGCACGCAAGGCAGGAAGTCAAGCTAGGAAAGTGGAGGCAGGATCATGGGCAAGTACGCATTCGTGGGCGGCAAGCTCGTAGACGGAACCGGAGCGGCCGCAGTCGGGGACAGCCTCGTCCTGGTGGACGGCAAGACCATCGCCTATGCCGGCACGGCGACCGAGGTGCCCGAGGGATACAAGGTCATCGACGCGGCCGGTCACACCCTCATGCCGGGCATCGTGGACACGCACATCCACTTCTCGGGCAACCTGACCGACAACGACAACGACTGGGTCATCGAGACCGTGGCGCAGAAGCAGGCCTGCGCCGTCAAGCAGGCCTACGACGCCGTGACCCACGGCCTCACCACCTGCTGCGAGATCGGTCGCAACGGCATAGCCATCCGCGACCTGGTCAACATGGGCGTCATGAAGGGGCCGCGCATCTTCGCCACCGGCCTGGGCTTCTGCCGCACCGCGGGCCACGGCGATTCCCACCACCTGCCCTTCGAGATGTCCAAGAACGGGCACCCCTGGGGCGATCAGGTGGACGGTCCCTGGGAGCTGCGTCACGCCATCCGCATGCGCCTGCGCGAGAACCCCGACGCCATCAAGATCTGGGCGACCGGCGGCGGCATCTGGCGCTGGGACTCCGGCCGTGCCCAGCTCATGAGCACGGAAGAGATCAAGGCCGTCTGCGACGAGGCCGCGATGGTGGGCATCCCCGTCTGGTCGCACTCCTACAACAGCATCTCGGCCGCGTACGACTCCGTCCGCTTCGGCTGCGAGCAGCTGATCCATGGCTTCGAACTGGATGACGTGACCATGAGCCTCATGGCCGAGCAGGGCACCTTCTTCACGCCCACCGTGGGCTTCCTGCCCAGCTGGTACGGCACCTACCCACCCGAGTGGACGCCCGAGCTGGACAAGTTCCCCGGCAAGGACAACGCCGAGAAGGGCATCGCGCGCACCTGGGCCAACCTCAAGCGCGCCTACGAGCTGGGCGTCACCCTCACCGTGGGCTCCGACTCCTTCAGCTTCAGCACGCCCTATGGCTACACCACCATCGACGAGATGTACGCCTGGGTCGACCACTGCGAGATCCCGGCCATGGACACCATCACGGCCGCTACGCTCAACGGCGCCAAGATGGTCCACAAGGAGGACGAGTTCGGTTCCATCGAGAAGGGCAAGCTCGCCGACCTCCTCATGGTCAGGGGTGACGTCCTGGCCGACATCCACGACCTCACGCCCGACAACATGGACGTGATCATGAAGGAGGGCGACATCATCATCAAGGACGCCCTGTAGCCCTGCCACCGACCCCCCGAGGCGCCCCGCTCCCACTCCCTGGGCGGGGCGCCCACCCCCCGCCCTCTCTCGGCCCGTCCTGCGCTGCGGGCCGCGGGGTCCCTTGCCCGGGAGGCGGTCCCAGCCCGTGCCGGGACCGCCTCCCCCGTCCTCGACCCCGTCCGGTGGATGGGGGCTTCTCTTCGCCGCGTCCGCGTCCTAGACTCGGGGCGTTCTGGGGAGGGGACATGAGCGCCAATATCAACAAGTACCGCGCCTTCCTCGAGGCGGCGCGCAGGGGGAGCTTCACCAAGGCGGCGGGCGCCCTCGGCTACTCGCAGTCGGGCGTGAGCCACATGATCTCTGACCTCGAACGGCTCTGGAGCGTGAGGCTCTTCGGGCGTGGTGGCGGCCCCGTGGTGCTCACGCGCAGGGGAGAGGAGCTCCTCCCCCTGGTCGAGGAGCTCTGCCGCAGCTACGACCGCCTCCAGCTAAAGCTCGACGAGGCGGACGAGGACCTGCCCTCCGTGAGGGTCGCCGCGACCTCGAGCATCGCCGCCTACCGGCTGCCCCGCCCGCTCGGGCTCTTCGTGGCCGAGAACCCGCGAATCCGGGTGGACCTCCTTTTGGGAACCTACGCCGAGGTCGAGCGGCTCATCCTGGAGGACGAGGTCGACCTGGGCTTCCTTCCCAACGTGGCGGGAAGGGAGGACCTGCTGGCACGGCCCTTCGACAGGGACGAGATCGTGGCCGTGCTCCCCGAACGCCATCGGCTTGCGTCGCGGGCGCGCGTGGACATCGAGGAGCTGGCGGACGAGGAGTTCGTGGCGGACGCCGAGACGGCGCCCCTGCTCCAGGCCGACCTGCGCCACCTCAGGGTGCGCTTCGAGACGGCGGACGTCACGGCCATCATCTCTATGGTCGAGAGCGGGCTGGGCGTGTCGCTCCTGCCCTCGCTCGCGCTCGAGCGCTGCCCCTTCGACGTGATCGTGCGGCACCTCGACAATCCCGCCTTCCGTACGACCTACGTCGTCTGCAGGCGTGACGCGCCGCTCTCTCCCCCTGCCGCCGCGCTCTTTGCCCTGCTCGACTCGAGTGCCTGCTAGGAGGCCTGCCGCGCCTAGGCCAGCACGATGCCCATCAGCCAGCCCCAGCGCGGGGTGACGGTCCCGCCGTAGTAGCTGATCCAGTCGCTGAGGCTGCCCGTGCGCACGTAGCCCACGTTGTCCATGATGGTGCCGTTGCCCACGTAGATGCCGATGTGTCCGTAGATGCGGCCAGCGCTGGTGTGCGGGTGGGTCGACACGGCCACGATCATGCCGGGCTTGATCTGGCTGAGGTTGGAGCTCGTGCACCAGGAGTTGTACATGTCGTTGGCGTTGCCGCCGGCATAGGCGTAGCCGGCGTTGCTGAAGACCTGGCTGACCCACATGGCGCAGAGGCCGGCGCCCGGCGAGGGGGTCGACTGGCAGGCGGCGAGGACGCGGGCCTGCGAGCCGGTGGTCGTGCCGTCCGCTCCCAGGCTCCCGGAGACGTTGGACGAGGCACCCCCGCCCACGGAGGACGAGGCCGCAGCGGCAGCCGCCTTGCGGGCCGCCTCGGCGGCGGCCTCCTGGCGGGCCTTCTCCTCGGCCATCTCCTGGATCTCGGCGTCGCGCTTGGCGATGAGGTCCTTCACGTCCTGGTCGAGCCCCGCGAGGACGCCCTGGACCTCCTCCTGCTTGGACTGCATCTGCGCGAGCTGCTGCCTCTGGGTCTCGTTCAGGGCCTCGAGCTCGGCCTTCTGGCCCTCGAGTTCGGCCTTCTGCTGGTCGAGGGCTGCCTTGGCGTCCTTGACCTCCTGGATCATGCGCTCGTCGGCCTCGGTGATCTTGCCCATGTAGTAGAGGTTCGAGGTGAGCTCGCCGAAGGAGGCGGAGTTCATGATGATGCTCAGGAAGTCGGTGTTGCCCGACTTGTAGGCGCTGTTGATCCTCTCGCCCAGGCGCTCCTTCTTCTTGTCCAGGTCGGCCTGGGTCTTGTCAATCTGCTCCTGGGTCTTATCGATCTGGTCGTTGATGCCCTCGATCTGGTCGAGGGTCTTGGACTGCTCGCGCGAGAGCGCCTCGTACTCGGAGGCGATTTGGTCGAGCTGCGCCTGCACCTGGTCGTACCTCTCCTGCGCGGCGCTGAGGTCCTGCTTGGTCTGCTCGAGGTCGCTCGTCGTGTCGGCGAAGGCGCTCGTCACGTTGAGGAGGCCGGCCACGGTGGCGCTCGCTCCCGCGCCGAGGAGGAGCTTGAGGGCGCTCCGGCGCGTCATGTCGTTGAGTCCCACGTTGTCCCCTTGTTCGTTTGGGCTGCGTTTGGCAGATCGGCGTGTGCTGACATGAAAGGATACTACCCAGACGCAGGCGGGCGCCCTCATTTGCGCAAGCTCCACATGCCTTGGGGCGGGGGCGGCTCCCGTGTCCTCGCGCCCTGGGGGCAGGGGGACGCGGAGACTGGGCTAGCATGGAAGGCACCATATCGGCAGAGGGAGGCAAAGCATGGGGAACGCGCTGGACATCGACCGCAAGACGACGGCACTGCTCGTGATCGACGTGCTCGAGGCGGTGGGCGAGGACGCGGTGTACGCGCCCTCGCCGGAGGAGGGGGCCATGGTCGCCAACTGCGCGCGCGTGGTGGACGCGGCGCGCGCGGCGGGGCTCCCCGTCGTGTTCTGCGACGACGAGCACCTCGAGGGCGTGGACCGCGAGCTCGAGCTCTGGGGGCCGCACGGCATCAAGGGGAGGACGGCGCCCGCGGCGGCGCTCGGGGCGGGCTCGGGGGAGCGTGACTTCATGGTGCCCAAGCGCCGCTACAGCGGCTTCTTCCAGACCGACCTCGACCTGCTCCTAAGGGAGCTTGGGGTGAGGACGGTCGTGGCCGTGGGCTGCGACACCAACGTCTGCGTGCTCCACACCCTCGCGGACGCCTACTTCAGGGGCTACGACAGCGTGCTGGTCGAGGATGCCACGAGGACCTTCCTCTGCGGCAGCCAGGAGGGTGCCGTCGAGCACTGCCGGAAGTGCTTCGGCTCCGTGGTCGCGAGCACCGACGAGTTGGTGGCGGCGCTGGCCTAGCGGGTCCGCGTCGCTCTCGTTGTCGTCCGGCTATACGCCAGGCGAGAGGTGACGCCGCCGCACCGTGAGTCCGCCCGGAGCGGCGGCGTCACTCGCCGTGGCGCTAGGCCAGGAGCAGTGCCGCGAGGAGGGCGGCCTGTCCCAGGGAGTTGGTCGCCTGCTCGACCTAGTTGGAGCGGGCGTCCAGCTGGTCGCGGTGCCGCGCGAAGCGGACCATGGCCAGCATGCAGGCGAGCCAGAGGGCGAGGAGCGGGCAGGAGGGGAGGCTCAGGAGCCTGCCTGCGACCAGGGCGAGCACGGCCGTCTTGGTCGCGATCCCCGCCGCCATGAGGGCGAAGCCCAGGGGCATGAGGTAGCGGAGCTGTCGGCTGAGGAGGGGATGGTCGCCCCTGCTCAGGGCGAGGAGGAGCTTCCAGCACACCTTGCCGAGGCCCGCCGCGAAGGCCAGGACGGCTCCTGCCACGAAGGCCGGGCTCCCCAGCCTGCCGCCCAGGACGAGGGTGGAGAGGCAGAAGAGCGCCACCGGCACGCCGTCGAAGAGGGCGAGCCCCAAGGTGAAGCCCTCGGGCGGAATGGGGCCCTGACCCTCGGCGCCCCCGGACCGTTCCCTCGCGTTCGTCGCCCCCGCACGCATGTCAGCCCACACCCCTCTCGCCTCGCGTCCCATCGTCCCCCTAGCGGTCGCTCCGGGCGAAGCCGTTCCTCATGTCGAGGGAGGCTTGGAGGAGGACCTTGGAGAGGAGCTCGCCGGTCTTGTCGCGGAGCATCCTCGCGATGCGCCCGTTGGCCTCCTCCAGCTCGTCGCGGGCATCCTCGCGGCTCGAGCCCTGCGCGAGGAGAGACGCGTCCGTGCGGGCCAGCTCCTCGTGGCCGCGCGCCGCCACCGCCTCCTGGTAGCTCTCGACGGCCGCCGCCGTCGCGTTGAAGTGGGCGTCCGCCAGTGCCGCCACCAGGCGGTTCGACCAGTAGAAGCTCTGGGTCGTGACCTCGTCGGTGGTGTTGGAGAGGTACTCGGGCATGGAGCGCACGTTCGCGTAGAGCGGCACGAGCGCGTTGAAGGCGTTGCAGCCGAAGGCCGTCCACTGGACGGCGCGGCAGCCCTCGGGCGCGTAGGGCCTGAGCTGCAGTGCCGCAAGCTCGCCGTTGCGGTTGATGCCGACGGGGCGGTACCTGCCGCGCTGGGCGTCGTCGCCGCGTCCGTAGGGGTCGAAGGGCGTCCCCTGGTAGTGGAGCGAGAGCGCGTCCTTCACGTCCTCGACGGTGAGCCTGCGCTCGGGCACGCGACTCCAGGGGAGGGAGTCCGACTCGGGGGAGAGGTCGCCCGAGCCGTCGTCCCAGTTGCCGGTGTGGGGGTTGAGCAGGCGCTGCATGGACCAGGCCCGCGGCGTGTTGTAGACGTGGTCGGCGTCGGAGTGGCTGCCGAAGGCCTCGCGGGGGTTGAACGCGTCGCCGGGCTCCAGGCTCAGGTCGAGGTGGTTCTTGGCCATGAACTCGCGCAGGTCGGCCGAGCAGAGGTGCTCCCTCTGCGCCCCGAAGGCGTCGGAGAGGTCGAAGGAGTCGATGCCCAGCTGGTTGGGCATGGTCACGTAGCAGTCGTCAGGGACGCGGCGGGCGATCCAGTGGTGGCCGCCCACGGTCTCGAGCCACCAGACCTCGTCCAGGTCCGAGAAGGCGACGCCGTTGGGCTCGTAGGTGCCAAACTCCTCGAGCAGGGAGCCCAGGCGCAGCACGCCCTCGCGGGCGGTCCTCACGTAGGGCAGGACGATGGTGACCATGTCCTCCTCGCCGATACCCCCGGGGACCTCGGGCACGTAGCCCTCCTCGCCGGGCGTGCCCTTGGCGGGGACGAGCTCCACGTAGGGGTCCGCGCCCAGCACGCGGGGATTGGTGGTGAGGGTCTCGGTCGCGCTCATGGCGACATCGGACTCGTTGACGCCGGCCTCCGCCCAGATGCCGTCCCTGTTGACGGCGTCGGGCACGGAGCTGTAGCGCTGGGGGTCGTCGGGGAGCTCGATCTGGACGTGGCTCACGACCGAGCGGTAGTGGCGGGGCTGGTCCTGGGGGAGGACGACCTCCATGCGCTTGGGAGTGAAGACGCCAGAGGGGGAGTCCTCGTTGCGCGCGATGATGGTGGAGCCGTCGTAGCTGGCCTTCTTGCCGACCAGTAGGGTGGTGCAGGGCATGGGTACCTCCGCTTCTCGTCTCGTGTGCCCTCTCATGATAGGTCCGTGGGAAGTCGTCGCGCGGCAGGGAGCCGCATCGGGTCCGCCGGGGCTTCTGCTAGTCTGTCTTGGCGAATCCCGTGGAGAGAGGGCCCCATGAAGACGCTTCGCGACGTCCTGCGACTCCTGTGCGCCAACTGGCGCACCTTGGCCCTCTTCGAGCTCTTGTTCAGGGCCGGCACGGCGCTGGGGCTGGCGCCGCTCCTCCGCCTGCTGCTCGACGCCGCCATGGCCGCCCAGGGCTATGCGTACCTGACCTGGGAGAACGTGGGATCTTTCCTGCTGCGTCCGCTCAGCGTGGCCCTGGTCGTCGTCGTGGGGACGCTGCTCATGCTCCTCTCGGTGTTCGAGCTCGCAGGTGTCCTCGTCACCCTCGAGCGTGGGAGCAGGGGAGAGGCGATGGGCCTCCGGGAGCTGCTGCCCCTGGCCGCGCGGCATTCCCTGCGGGCCCTCGCCCCGCGCAACCTCGGCCTCGCCGCCTACGTCCTGGTGCTCGTCCCCCTCGTGAACCTGGGGGTCTCGACCGGCGTGGTGCGCTCGCTCGCCGTGCCTGAGTTCGTGGAGGAGTTCATCTACCAGAGCGGCGCGCTCACGGTCGCCCACGCGCTCGCGCTCGTCCTCGTCGTGGTCCTGCTCGTGCGCTGGTCCTACGCGCTCAACGCCTTCGTGTGGGAGGGGCTCGACTTTCGCCAGAGCCTCGCCCGCTCGGTCGAGCTAGGCCGGCGTCGGCGCCTGCGCGACCTCCTCTGGCTCGTGGGCATCCAGGCGCTGGCCGCGCTTGTCGCCGGCCTCGTGCTGCTCGCAGGTGGTGGCGCGGCGGGCGTCCTGGCACAGGCGCTCTCCGAGCGGCCCGTCGCCGCGGCCGTCGCCTCGTCCCTCGTGCTGGCGCCTCTCGCCTTCTTCGCGGTGGTGTGCCTGGCGCTCTCTCCCGCCCTGGGATACGCGAGCGTGAGCGCGCTCTACCTGGCGCGAGAGGGGCGCCATGCCGTGGCGCGGACGCAACGTGCGTGGGACAGGGAAAGGGTCGCCCTGGTGGCGGGGCTGGCAGGCCTGGGCGTCTGTGCGTGCGCGGCCCTGCTCCTCGCCTTCGGACCGGCGCTGCTCGAGCCCTTCGGCCAGGGGGGAGCCGCCGTGCAGCTGACCGCCCACCGCGGCGCGTGCCTGGAGGCCCCCGAGAACACCATGGCCGCCTTCCGCCAGGCCCAGGAGCAAGGCGCGGACTGGGTCGAGCTCGACCTGCAGCAGAGCGCGGACGGGGGCATCTTCGTGAGCCATGACGCGCGGCTCAAGCGCGTCTCGGGCGTGGACAAGGCCGCCTGGGAGCTCACGCTGGAAGAGGTTCGCGCGCTCGACGCGGGCTCGCACTTCTCGCCCGAGTTCGCCGAGGAGCGCTACCCCACCCTGGGGGAGGTCCTCGCCTGGGCCAAGGAGACCGGCATGAGGCTGAACATCGAGCTCAAGCCCACAGGCCACGAGCGCGACCTCGAGGGTGAGGTCGCGCGCCAGGTGAGGGAGGCGGGCATGGGCTCCCAGTGCGTCTTCACCTCGATGAGCTACGACTGCCTGCTGCGCCTGCGCGAGGCGGCGCCCGAGGTCAGGCGCGCCTACGTGATGACCCTGGCGTACGGCGACCTCTGCCAGCTGGACGCGGCGGACCTGTTCTCGGTGGAGGAGACGAGCTGCACGGCGCAGCTCGTGGGCTACCTGCACGCGCAGGGTCGCGAGGTCCTGGCCTGGACGGTCAACGACGAGTCCAACGTGCTGCGCGTCGTGGAGAACGGCGTGGACGGCGTGATAACCGACGACGTGCCGCGAGTTCGGGAGGCGCTCCAGGACCGAGACGGGCGGACACCGGTGGGAATCGCCCTGGATTGGCTGGCGGGACTCCTGGCCTAGTCGTGCGGGCCGCCTCGGCCGGGTGTGAGGCAGGCGTATGTGTCGCGTGCGAGAACGCCGTCGTGCCGCCCGCGCATGTGACGTCGGGCATGCCATAATTCCCAGAGCCCGAGGCGCCAGCCTGCGGGCCCACGGCCGAGCCCGAGCCGCCCGACCATGGTTGCGAGACTAACGTCCGGAGGTCCCCCAGCATGCCCATGAACTTCAAGCGTCGCCTTCCCATACCCAGGGAGATTCGCGACGAGATGCCCCTCAGCGCCGAGGAGGTCGCGCGCAAGCGGGCCTTTGATGCCGAGGTCGCCGACGTCATCTGCGGCAGGAGTCCGCGGCGCCTCCTCATCATGGGCCCCTGCTCGGCCGACCGCGAGGACTCCGTGCTCGAGTACATGGGCCGCCTCTCTCGCCTTGCCGAGGAGGTCAGGGACAAGGTCCTGGTGATACCCCGGGTCTACACCAACAAGCCGCGCACCAGGGGCACGGGCTACAAGGGGCTGCTGCACAACCCCGATCCCGAAGGGGGCTCCGACCTCCTTGGGGGCATCCGCGCCATCCGCCGCATGCACCTGCGCGTGGTGCGTGAGTGCGGCATGTTCACTGCCGACGAGATGTTGTACCCGGACAACTACCAGTACCTCGTGGACCTGCTGAGCTACGTCGCGGTGGGGGCCCGCTCGGTCGAGAACCAGGAGCACCGGCTGGTCGCGGGTGGCATCGCCGCTCCCGTGGGCATGAAGAACCCCACGGGCGGCTCCACAGACGTGATGCTCAACTCCATCTATGCCGCCCAGGCGCCGCAGACCTTCATCTACCGCAACTGGGAGGTCCAGACCACGGGCAACCCCCTGGCGCACGCGCTGCTTCGCGGCTACCAGGGCCTCGACGGCATCAACTACCCCAACTACCACTACGAGTACCTCGAGCGGCTGGCCCAGAAGTACCAGGGCGAGAGGTACCAGAACCCCGCCGTGGTCATCGACTGCAACCACGACAACTCGGGCAAGCGGCCCCTCGAGCAGGCGCGCATCGTGGACGAGGTGCTGGATAGTGTGAGCCGGAGTACCGACGTCGCGGGGCTCTTCCGGGGCTTCATGGTGGAGTCCTACCTGGTGGACGGCAGCCAGCCTGTGGGCGGGGGAGTGTTCGGCCAGTCCATCACGGATGCCTGCCTGGGGTGGGACGCGAGCGAGCGCCTGGTGCGCGACATGGCGGAGCGCCTCTAGGGGCGGACGTCCGGGGGAGAGGGACGAGCGCCCCCGCGGCCCGAGGACCGCGGGGGCGCCGTTGTGCGCTGGGAGCGTTGGGCCTCGCTCGTGGCTAGCCTACGATGCGATAGCCCACCGTGCCGACGCCGTCGAAGCCTAGGGCGTGGGCGACGGCGGGCTGGAGGTCGATCTCTCGCCCGGCGACGAAGGGGCCGCGGTCGTTGACCACGGCGGTGACGGTGTTGCCGCCGTAGCTGATCTCCACCACGGTGCCCAGGGGCACGCTCTTCATGGCGACGCCCATGGAGGTGGGGGTCACGACGTCACCGGAGGCCGTGGCGCTGTACATGAGCCCGTCGCCCTCGCCGTAGGTGGAGGCTCCCACGTAGTTGTAGCTGGGCTTGGCGGGCTGGGCTGGCGTCGCCTCCCGCTGGGGCTCCTCGGCCTTGGCGGTGGGGGTCGTCTCGTCCTGGCCCTGCCCGCCCTTGGGGGCGGAGGCATCGGCCGCGTCGGCACCCTGCTTGGCCGTGGCAGCCTCGATGGCCTGGTTGGTCGACTGGTCCGGCGTGCCTGCGGCGAGCTGCTGCTCGTAGGCCGCCTGCTGGGCGGCAGCGTTGGCGGTGGCGGCCTGGATGGCGGCCTGCTTCGCCGCCTCCGCCTGCTCGTAGGCGCCCTGGGCCTCGCTCGCCTGGACCTCTGCCGCCGCCTTGGCGGATTCCAGCGCCTGGCTGGTCCGGTCCAGGTCCTGCTCCATCTGGGTGAGCTGGACCATCTCGTTGAGCTTGCTGGTGGTGATGGCGGTCAGGTACTGCGCCTGGGAGAGGAACTGGTTGAAGTCCTCGGCCGAGAGCAGCATCGAGACCAGGTTGGCCTGGTCCTGCTGGAGCCTGTAGTGCGCCCTGATGGCCGACGCGGCACGCTCGCGCTGGGCGGGGAGCTCGGCCTCGAGCTCTGCCTTGTGGGCGGCGTTGTCCTCGATCTGCCCCTGGATCTGGCTGACCTTCTCCGTCGCGGCCTGGTAGCTGTCGGCTGCCTGGATGGCGGCCTGCTCGAGGGACTCGAGGCTCTGGTCGGCCAGTGCGACGTGGGGGCTCGCGAGGCAGAGGAGACCGGCGACGGCGGCGGCTCCGGCCACGCGCGCGACCCTGCTGCTGATGGGCTTTAGGTCAAACATGGTCCTCCTCGGGCGAGGGCGGCGCGCTGGGGCCGGGTTGGCCGCAGCTTGGAAGCTTGCCCGACCCTCGTTGGCGAATGGGCATCTTTGACATGATATGACCCCACGGGACCCCTGGCAGAAAAAACATGAATCTGTACTTGAGGGTTTGCGGCCGTGGGCGTGTTGCCGCCTGGCGTGCGCGTGCTGCCTGCGTGCCGCCTCCCATGATGACGAAGCGCTCCCCCTGGAGCCGCCTTCCCAGAGTTGTCTGCGGATTCCGCATACAACTCCGAAATGATGTAACGCATCTACCTGCGAAAACGCAAACAGCTGAAAGAATAAATCAAAGTTCTAAGCGAAAAACAGCATACAACTACATCGTGCGCGATAGGTCTAGACGCGTGGGAGAGGGGCGATGGGCCTGGCCGACGGAAGAAGCACGATGGATTTGCTGTGCGAGAGAAGCGCGATGGGCCGGCCGCGTGCGGGAAGCGCCCCTAGTCGACCATCGAAATCCGCGTGATGCGGGGTTGGTCCGCTGCGGCGACGCTGCCGTTGGAGTCCTGGACGGGCGTCTTCTGGGCGATGGCGTCCACCACGTCCATGCCGTCCGTCACCTTGCCAAAGGCGGCGTACTGGCCGTCGAGCGAGCCCGCGTCCTCGTGCACGATAAAGAACTGGGAGCTGGCGGAGTCGTAGTCGCTGCTGCGCGCCATGCTGATGACGCCCCGCTTGTGCATGATGGGGTTCACCACCCCGTTGGCGCTGAACTCCCCCTTGATGCGGCGGTCGGAGCCGCCGGTGCCGTCTCCCTTGGGGTCTCCGCCCTGGATCATGAAGCCGCTGATTACGCGGTGGAAGGTCAGCCCGTCATAGAAGCCCGCGCCCGCAAGGTCCGCGAAGTTGCTCACGGTGACGGGGGCGGCGTTGGCGTTGAGCTCGAGTTCGATGCTGCCGAAGCCCTCGACCTCGATCTTTGCGTGGTGGGTGCCACTTCCGTAGCCGTTGTCCAGCGGCGCCGTGAGGACGCCGGATCCGCTGGCGGCCCCGTCGCCGGGGGAGCCTGCGCCGGAGTCCCCTGTGCCACTCTCGCCTGACCTCGTGGCCGTACCCGAGGCCCCACCGCAGGCAGAGAGCGCGAGTATCCCGCCCATGCCCAGGGCAAGCGAGAGGAGCGTGCGGCGGCTCATGGGAAGAAGCTCCCCACCCTGGTTGGAAATCCGGTCCTGGCTCCGCATGTCTCTCTCCCTTGGCTCGTGGCGTGGCGACCATGGTAGCGCGAGCGGGACGGAAGCGCCAAACAGTGGGGGTCGCGCCAAACGGCGGGGAGGCGCGCAGGAGATGCTGCCGCACCAAACGACGACGGGCCCGCACGGATCTCTCCGCACGGGCCCGCGAGGCGCGCCTCGTCCCTGCCGCGACGTCGAGACGGCGCGGCGCCAGCCTGCCTACTCGAGCTCGAAGGCCCCGGTGTAGAGCTGGTAGTAGGTGCCCTTCTGGGCGATCAGCTCGTCGTGGGTGCCGCGCTCGATGATGTGGCCGTGGTCCAGGACGATGATCGCGTCCGAGTTGCGCACGGTCGAGAGTCGGTGGGCGATGACGAAGGTGGTGCGGCCGTACATCAGGGCGTCCATGCCCTTCTGGACGATCTGCTCGGTGCGCGTGTCGATGGAGGAGGTGGCCTCGTCCAGGATCATGACGGGTGGGTCGGCCACGGCGGCTCGGGCGATGGAGAGGAGCTGCCGCTGCCCCTGCGAGAGCGAGGCGGCGTTGTCGGTGAGCATGGTGTCGTAGCCCTGGGGCAGGCGCTCGATGAAGCTGTGCGCGCCCGCGAGCTTGGCGGCGCCGATGCACTCCTCGTCGGTGGCGTCGAGCCTGCCGTAGCGGATGTTGTCCATGACGGTGCCGGTGAAGAGGTTCACGTCCTGCAGGACGATGCCCAGGGAGCGGCGCAGGTCGCCCTTGCGGATCTTGTTGATGTTGATGCCGTCGTAGCGGATCTTGCCGTCGGCGATGTCGTAGAAGCGGTTGATCAGGTTGGTGATCGTGGTCTTGCCCGCGCCCGTGGCGCCGACGAAGGCGACCTTCTGGCCGGGCTTGGCGAAGAGGGTCACGTCGTGCAGGACGGTGTGGTCGGGCGTGTAGCCGAAGTCGACGTGGGAGAGGCGCACGTCGCCCGCCAGGGGCACGTACTCCACGCTGCCGTCCCCATGGGGGTGCTTCCAGGCCCAGGTCTCGCTGCGCCGGTCGCACTCGACGAGCTCTCCGGAGGCGTCACGCTCGGTGTTGACCAGGGTCACGTAGCCCTCGTCCACCTCGGCCTCGCGGTCGAGCAGGCCGAAGATGCGCTCCGCGCCGGCAAGTCCCATGACCACGAAGTTGATCTGCTGCGACACCTGGCCGATGGAGCCGGCGAAGCGCTTGGTCAGGTTGAGGAAGGGCACCACGATGTCGATGGTGAGCGCCAGTCCCGAGATAGAGGGGTTGGGCACGTTGAGCGCCAGGAATACGCCGCCCATGAGGGCGACCGCGACGTAGGCGAGGTTGCCGAGGTTCATGAGGATGGGCATCATCGTGTTGCCGTAGATGTTGGCGCTCTTGGAAGCCTCGAAGAGCTCGTCGTTGACGACGTCGAAGTCCCGTACCATCTGGCGCTCGTGGGTGAAGACCTTGACGACCTTCTCGCCCGTCATCGCCTCCTCGGCAAAGCCCTCCGCCTTGGCGAGAGAGCGCTGCTGGGCCAGGAAGAAGTGGGCGCTCCTGCCGCCCAGCACCTTCACGGACTGCGCCATGACGGCGACCATGACCAGCACGACCACGGTCATGGGCAGGGAGTACCACAGCATGATGGCGAGCACCGACGCCATGGCCATGAGGGTCGAGAGGATGTTGGGCAGCGCCTGGCTGATGAGCTGCCTGAGCACGTCGACGTCGTTGGTGTAGTGGCTCATGATGTCGCCGTGCTGCGTGCTGTCGAAGTAGCGGATGGGCAGGTCCTCCATGTGGTCGAACATGGTGTTGCGGACCTTCATGAGGGTGCCCTGGGTCACGACGGCGGTGAGCTGCCCCTGCGCGGTGACGAAGGCGAGCCCGGTGAGGTAGAGCACGACGAGCGACGCCACGATCTGCAGGATCGGGCCGGACGCGCCCGCCCAGTCGCCGCTCTGCCAGTGCTCGGTCACGACCTGCAGCGCCTGCTGCAGGAAGATGGAGGGGAGGGACGCGATGACCGCTGCCGCGACGATGCACACGACCATGGCGACGGTCTGCACGGGATAGAAGCCGAAGACGAGCCTCAGCGTGCGTCCCAGCACCTTCATGGGGTTGGCGGGACCGTGCCCGCGGCCGCCCTCGGGCTGCGTGGCCTCGTCCGCCTTGGACGTTGCTTCTCCGCCCGCGCCTGCCTTTGCCTGCAGGTCCTTGGTGTCCTTGCTACTCATGGGACTTCGCCCCCCTTCCCTCAGCCGAGCCGTCCGAGGCGAGGGCGCCCATCTTCTGGTCGTGCGACTGCTTGTTCTGGCTGGTGTAGGTCTCGCGGTAGATGGCGTTGGTGCGCAGCAGCTCCTCGTGGGTGCCGACGGCCGAGATGCGGCCCCTGTCCAGGACCACGATGCGGTCGGCGTCTTCCACGGAGGAGGTTCGCTGGGCGATGATGATCTTGGTGGTGGAGGGGATGAAGCTCTTGAACCCGGCGCGGATGAGCTTGTCGGTCTTGGTGTCGACGGCGCTGGTGGAGTCGTCCAGAATCAGGATCTTGGGCCTCTTGAGCAGCGCGCGGGCGATGCAGAGGCGCTGCTTCTGGCCGCCCGAGACGTTGGTGCCGCCCTGCTCGATGTAGGTGTCGTACTTGTCGGGCATGAGCTGGATGAACTCGTCCGCCTGCGCGAGCCTGCACGCCTCGACGAGTTCCTCGTCGGTGGCGTCGGCGTTGCCCCAGCGCAGATTGTCCTTGATGGTGCCCGAGAAGAGCACGTTGCGCTGCAGCACCACGGCGACCTGGTCGCGCAGGGTGTCAAGGTCGTACTCGCGCACGTCGTGGCCACCCACGCGCACGCTGCCGTTGGTGACGTCGTAGAGTCGGCTGATGAGCTGGATCAGCGTGGACTTGGACGAGCCCGTGCCGCCGATGACGCCGATCACCTCCCCGCTCTTGATGTGGAGGTCGATGTCAGAGAGGGCCATGCGCTCGGCCTTCCGGGAGTACTCGAAGTCCACGTGGTCGAAGTCGACGGAGCCGTCGGGCACCTCGGTGAGGCCGCCCTCGGGGCTGGTGAGGTCGCTCTTCTCGAGCAGGACCTCACAGATTCGCCGCGCGCTCTCCTCGGACATGGTGATCATCACGAAGACCATCGAGAACATCATGAGGCTCATGAGCATCGAGAAGCCGTAGGTGATGAGGGCCGAGAGCTGCCCCACGTTCATGAGGGCACCCTGGCTCTGGATGATGGCGCGCGAGCCGAAGAAGATGACCACGGTGTAGATGACGTCGATGGCCAGGGTCATGATGGGGGCGTTGAAGGCCAGCAGGCGTTCGACGTGCACGAAGTCGTGGTAGAGGTTGCCGGAGGCCTGCTTGAACTTCTGCTTCTCGAAGTCCTCGCGGACGAAGGACTTGACCACGCGGATGCCCGAGACGTTCTCCTCGACGGAGTCGTTGAGGCGGTCGTACTCACGGAAGATGCGCCTGAACATGGGCATGACCTTGGCTGCGATCCCAAAGAGGAAGAAGCCGAGGACGATGGCCACGACGACGTAGATGACGGCCATGCTGCCGCCCGTGACGAAGGCCATCACGATGGCGAAGGTCAGCATCAGCGGGCTGCGGATGGCCGTGCGGATGAGCATCATGTAGGCCTGCTGCACGTTGGTCGTGTCGGTGGTGAGGCGCGTCACGAGCGAGCTCGTGGAGAAGCGGTCGATGTTCGAGAACGCGAAGTCCTGGATGCTCTGGAACATGTCGTGGCGGAGGTTGCGCGCGAAGCCGGTCGCCGCGACGGAGCAGGTGTAGCCCGCACCCGCGCCGAAGGCGAGGGACGCCAGGGCGAGCCCCACCAGGATGAGCGCGTAGCGGACGATGACGTCCATGCCCGCGCCGAGGTTGAGCTGGTCGATGAGCTGGGCGGTCATGAAGGGGATGATGCACTCGATGACCACCTCGCCCACGACGAGTATGGGCGTCCACACGGAGGTGGACTTGAACTCCCTGACGCTGCCGCCCAGGGTAGAGAGGATCTGGCCGTAGCTCAGGCCCGGCATCGCCTTCTCCTCGTTACTCATTCCCTGCCTCCCTCTCCTTCTGCTCGATGAGCTTCCAGTGCTCCATGAGCCGGTCGAGGTCGTCCGCGAGCTCGAGGCGCCGCGCCTGGTCGAGCGGCTCGAAGGCCTCGCGCTCGAAGTCGATCTTCTTGCGCGCGACCTCGCAGGCGAGCTCGCGGCCCGCCTCGGTGAGGGCTATGTCGAGCTGGCGCTTGTCCTGCTCCGAGCGGGTGCGGACGACCAGTCCCTCTCCCTCGAGCTTCGCGAGCACCTCCGAGAGGGCGGCGGAGCTTATGCCCACGCTCTCCTGCAGCTCGCGCTGGGTGAGCTGGCCCCCGCAGTGCAGCAGGCGCACGAGGACGAACTGCTTGCCGCCCCGCCCTCCCGCGTGCACGTGCAGGAAGTGGCCGAAGTAGCCGAGGCGGCGCAGGATGCGTTGCTCGACGGACTTCGATGCCTCCTCCAGCTCCCTGTTCATCTCGTCTTCCGTGGTCACCAGATTCCTTCCTCGCGTTGTTTGACCTGAGGGATGATAGGTACCTAGCAAATCGATGTCAAGGTACCTAGGAATCATTTGAGAGGTACCTTGCAATCTTCACATTGCAGCCTCGGCGTCGTGGCCCCCGTCGTCGTGGCCCAGGTGCCGTGGCGTCGTCGTGGCTCAGGCGTCGTGGCTCTGGCGCTGTGGCGCCGGCGTCGTGGCGCCCGTCCGCTCCCGCCATCGACCTCCCCCTGCGTTCTCTATGCCATTCTCTGAAATCGATCGTGTAAAACCCCAGTTGGGAGAGATCCAGGTTCAGGAATTTGCATAGAGAAGGAGCTGAGGTTCAGGAAGTGGCATAGAGAACGGCAGCTCTGCGCACACGTCGTGCCCGATGGCGTCCAACACGCACGAATCCCATCCGAAAGCGTCAAACGCGTCTGGGGCGCTCGCAACGTCCCAGGTCGCTGGAACCGCTCAGACGCGTTGGACGCTGCGGGGAAATTGCGACCAATCGACGCCCTGCTCGGCCTCGGCAATCGTCACCAGGAGCTCGCGCAGGACAGCCTCGGGGGCGACCTTGGGAAGGGTGTGGTCGGCGTCCGCGACGAAGGCCAGACGCGAGCCGGGTATCGAGCGCGCGATGAGGCGGGTCTCGTCCGCGGGAATCTGGTCGAGCTCGCCTGCCATCACGCAGCAGGGGCAGGAGATCCGTCCCAGGCTCTCTGCCTCGATGTGCGGCTCGACCAGCATGAGCCGGAGGAGTTCCGCCATCTGGGCCGCCTGCCTGCGGCTGGGGGCGGGCGTTCCGTCCTCGTAGAGGGCGGACTCGTCACCTGCCGTCGTCCAGGCCTCCCACTCGCCCGCGGCCTCCGCCAGCTCGTCGTTGCCGGGGATTCCCTCGGGAGAGAGGTTGGCGCCCACCGACATGAGGGACGCGATGCGCTCCGCGTGGTCGCGTGCGAGCAGCAGCCCCTCGATCGCGCCGTCCGAGAAGCCCAGCACGTGGACGCGCGCGAGTCCGGCGGTATCGAGGACGGCGAGCGCGTCGTCCGCCATGAGCTCGTAGGTGAGCCGCGCCGTCCCGCGCGTGCTCGTGCCCTGGGCGCGCGAGTCGACGGCGACCACGGGGCGTCCGCAGGCCACGAGGGCGTCGACGAGGACGCCGAAGATGCCGTGCTCCTCTCCGTTGCCATGGAGCATGAGGACCGGCAAGACACCCGGCGTGGCGGCGTTCGCGGTGACGGCGGCGTCGGCGGCTGGCGCGTAGCAGAAGGCGGATATCCGCGCGCCGTCGGGGGTCTTGACCTGCAGACGTCTATCCAGCGGCGCCGTGGGGCGCGCGTAGGGGCGGGGGACGTGACGTTCGGGCAGGGCGGGTGCGTCGTTGCTCATGGAAGCTCCTCCTGGCTGCGTGGCTGCCCAGATTCTAGGTGAGAAGAGCGCGACCGCCGCCTTCCGCAAGGTGACGGTCGCGCTCCGAAGCGCCCCGTGCAGGGGGTGACGGCTTTCGGTGGCCTTCCGCTCGGCGTGGCCTACCTGCCCTGGCTCTCGTGCCTCTCGAAGAAGTCGAAGCGGGGAGGCAGCGGCACGAGCTCGTGCTCGGAGGGCCTCTCGCCCAGTGCCTCGGCGAGCTGGGCCGGCGTCAGGAAGGCGTTCTCCCAGCTGAAGAAGTCCGCCGCGGCGAAGCCCAGGCGCTTGCAGATGCGCTCGCAGCCGAAGGGCGCCGCGGGGTGCATGAGCAGGGTCGTCGTGCGCAGCGTCGCGAAGGCGTTGGCGAGCGCGTGCTCGTAGGCGGCGTCGTCACCCTTGGCGGCCTTGGACTCGTCACCCCAGCGCTTGTTGGCCGTGCGGGCGAACTCCTCGGCCACGCCCAGCGCCCCGTGGGCATCGAAGCCGTGGGCGCAGCGCTCGAAGGCCAGCGTCGCCTCGCGACAGGCGGCCACGACCTCGGCGTCCGCCTCGACGGAGGGCAGCCTACCGCCGCAGACGTTCTGCGCGCCGTAGAGGCAGCTGCGCGCCAGGCGGTTGAAGATGTTGGTGAGGAAGGCGCTCTCCTTGAGGGCGGGGTCCACCACGCGCGGGTCGTCCTTGACCAGGACGTCCTCGCCGGTCCTCTTGTCCTTGTGGCTCACGCTGGTGTCATAGGGCTTGGGAGAGAAGCTCACGGCCTTCTGGTCCAGGCCCAGGCTCAGCCAGTGGCACCTCAGCTGCTCGGGGGTGTAGTTGTCGAGCAGCTCGGCGGCCATGGGCGGCTTGACCTTGCCCGAGCTGGAGGCCTTCTTGTTCATGAACAGGATGTGGTAGTTGGCCACGGGCGTGTCCTGGAAGAGCCCCCAGTCGAGCGCCTTCCAGAGCGCCGGCTGTGCCACGCAGTAGAAGTAGATGTTGTCCTGGCCGATGAACTGGTAGACGCGGGCGTCGTCGTCGCACCACCAGTCGCGCCAGTCGCGGCTGGAGTAGCGGCCCTCGTCGCTCGTGGCCAGGGCGGCCTGGGTGAAGCTGATGGGGGCCCAGAGGCTCTCGGGCCAGCACCAGACGGTGAGGCCGCCCACGCCCTCGAGCTCCGGCGCGGGCACGCCCCACTCGATGTTGCCGGTGATGCGGAAGGGCAGCAGGCACTTGCCCGTGCGGAAGCGCACGCCGGCGGCCTCCAGGATGCCGCGCGCCTCGTCGCGGTCCTGCCAGCGCGAGAACTCGACGGAGAAGGACTGCTGGCCCTTCTCGGCCTCGCGCAGGGTGTGGTCGGGGAGCTGGTCGCGCGCGGCGTCGAAGGCGGCGCGGAACTTGTCCTGCACGTAGATCACGGGGGCCACGAGCGACTCGCGCACGGTCTTGGTGACGATGGGCCTGACCTGCTCATCGAGGTCCCACTCGTCCATGAGGGCCTTGAGCTCGCCCTCGAAGGCGGGCAGGTCGAAGTACCAGTTGTCGACGGGGCGCAGCTCGGGCGTGGTGCCGGTGAGCTGGGACACGGGGCTGATGAGCTCCTCGGGGTCGAACTGATGGCCCAGGTCGCACTCGTCGGCGTAGGCCTTCTCGCTCTTGCAGCCGCGGACGGGGCAGCGGCCCTGGACCTGACGGCCGTTGAGGAACTGCCCGGCCTCCACGTCATAGAACTGGCGGGTGCTCATCTTGTGCAGGTAGCCGCGGTCGTGCAGGCGGCGGATCAGCTCGGCGGTGAGGCGCTCGTGGAACTCGCGGGCGGGTTCGAGGCCAGAGCCGGCAAAGAGGTCGAGGCTGATGCCGTAGGCGTCGAGCGCGGACTTCTGCGCGTCGTGGTTCTCTCCCACGTAGTCTACGATCGTCCCCTGGTAGCCCTCGGCCACGCGCTTGCGGTAGCCCTCCATGATGGGGGAGCCATAGCAGTCGGTGCCCGAGACGAAGAGCACGTTCTGGGCACCGATGCGGTCGCGCAGGAAGCGGGCGAAGAAGTCTGCGGGCACGAAGACGCCGCCGATGTGGCCGAAGTGCAGGTTCTTGTTGCCGTAGGGCATGCCGCCGGTGATGACCGCGCGGCGGGGGAAGGTGGGACGGGCGGCCTCAAGGGCCTCGCGCTCTGCTGCCATGTGGGAGTTCCTTTGCTTGTGGCTGCTGTGTAACCCCTGCAGTATCCCACAACGTGCCGGGGCGGCGGCGCGGTCGCGGGTGGGCACCGGAGTGCTAGGGCGTACCGGGGTGCCAGGGCGCATCGGTCGTCGGAGCACGCGTCCATGCGTGCCGATGGCGTCGAGCACGCCGTTGCGCACACCCACCGGCAACGAGCACGCCGTTGCGCACACCCATCGGCAGCGAGCACGCTTTTGTGCACGTCGCCTGCTGCGTTTGCCCAGTTGCTGGAGGACGGCATTGTGCGTTCGAGCGTGAAGGATTTTTGGCGCGTGCGTAGCCGCGTGCACGACGGCGACAGACGTGCGTAGCCGCGTGCACGACGGCACGGAAGGGGCGGCTTCTCTCGCCTGCATATAGAATCAAGGCGAGAATGGCACGTCAGGGGATGGTGACAACAGGGACGGCGCAAGGCGAGAGGGGGCTCCGTCCGCATCAGGGGGGTGACGACATGCGTAGGCACGGACGCGGGCGGATGGTCGTCACCGCGGCGGCCGTGGCAACTCTCGCCTGTGCCCTGTTCCTTGCCTGGCAGCTCAACTATGTCCCGCACCCCAGCCACTCCAGCGAGGAGCTGGGCATCGAGCGCTACCAAAGCCCCCGCGACACGGACGCGGACGGCGTGGACGACCAGACCGACATCCTCGAGTCCGCGCGCGCATACGTGGCGACGCGGCCGCGCTACCAGAGCCGCTACTACGCGGGAGGTTGGCCGGACGACGGCTGTGGCGTCTGCACCGACGTGGTTGCGCGGGCGCTCCTCGGGGCGGGCATCGACCTGCGCGCTCTCGTGGCGGCGGACGTCGGCGCGCATCCCGAGGCATACGGCATCGCCGCGCCCGACCCCGACATCGACTTCCGCCGCACGCAGGTGCTCACCCTCTACTTCGAGCGGAACGCGCAGGTCCTCACGACGGACCTCTCCGACGTGGCCGTCTGGCAGGGTGGGGACATCGTGATGTGGGAGGGGCATGTGGGCGTGGTCTCTGACCGGCGGCGCTCGGACGGCATGCCCTTCGTCATTCACCACTGGGGTCCCCTGCAACTGCGCTACGAGGAGGACCGGCTGGACGACTGGGGGCGCATCGTCGGCCACTACCGCTTGGGATAGCCACTGCCGCTTGGGATAGACTGGGGGAGCGGCCGCAGGGCCGACCCCGCGACGACCGAGAGGACGGCCATGTCCAAGCTGCGCGCGAACTTCCACACCCACACCACCTTCTGCGACGGCAGCGCCTCGGCCGAACAGGTGGTCGAGGCGGCCCTGGGCAAGGGCTTCGAGCAACTGGGGTTCTCGGGCCACATGGACCCAGAGATCCACATGGACTGGCCCGCCTACACGGCCGAGGTCAGGCGTCTGCAGCGGAAGTACGCAGGGCGTATCGACATCCTGATGGGCGTCGAGCTGGACAACCTCTACGATCCCGCCTGCTGCCCGGGCGCCGAGTACGTCATCGGCTCCACCCACTTCCTGGATGTGCAGACGCCCTTCCCCATGAGCGTGGACAGCAGCGAGGAGCAGCTGCGCGAGCTCTGCGAGGGCTGTTTCGACGGGGACTGGCTCGCGCTCTGCCGCGCCTACTACGAGCTCGAGGCGCAGGTGCACGACCGCACCAACTGCGACTTCGTGGGACACTTCGACCTGGTGACGCGCTTCAACGACTCCATGCGCTATGTGGACGAGACGAGTTCCGCCTACCTCGGCCCCGCGCTCGAGGCCATGGAGTGCCTGGTGGGGCAGGGCGTCCCCTTCGAGATCAACTGCGGTGCCGTCAACCGCGGGCGCAAGGCGGAGCTCTATCCGAGACACGAGCTTCTGAGGGCCCTGCACGACTTCGGCGGGGAGATTTTGATCAGCGCGGACGCCCACCAGCCCGAGCTCCTGGACGGCGGCTTCGACGTGGCGGTGGCCTCGGCGATCGACTGCGGCTTCACGCACGTGAACGTCCTGGCGCACGATGCCATGGGCGGCGTGGAGTGGCGCCAGCTCGCCCTCGACACGCTGGCGGGGTAGGGGGGCGATGGCGACGGACGGCAGAGGCGTACCGCTCCTCCTGCACGCGTGCTGTGGGCCCTGCTCGCTGGAGCCGCTGCGGCTCCTGCGCGAGGAGGGCTTCGAGCCCACGATCTGCTGGTCCAACCCCAACATCCAGCCGGTGGCGGAGCACGACCGCAGGCTGAGGACGCTTCTCGACTGGGCGCGTGACGTCGCCCACGTGGAAGTCGTCGTCGCTGGTGACGACCGAGGGGCATGGGAGAGGGGCGTCGCTCCCGCGGGCTTCGACCGCGAGCGCCGCTGCAGGTCCTGCTATGCCCTGCGCCTGGCGGAGTCCTGTCGTGTCGCCCGAGAGCGCGGCTTCGAGTACGTCTCGACCACGCTGGCGGTCTCTCCCTACCAGCTCTTCGACGCCTGCGAGGACATGCTGCTCGGCCTTGCCCGGGCCAACGGGCTCACGGCCGTCTGGCGAGACTTCCGCCCGCACTACGCCGAGGCGACGATCGAGTCCCGCGAGCTGGGGATGTACCGCCAGAACTACTGTGGCTGCCGCTTCTCCTCGGCCGAGGCTGCCATGGAGCGGCAGCGCGCCCGCGACGCCCGGAAGGCCGCCCGCGCCGCCCGGCGCGAGGGCAGGCTGGTGGTCGCGCCCCCGGAGTACTTCCCGGGCTAGGCCGGGGACGTTCTCACCTGGGGCTTTGCCTTTGCGCGACGCGTGGGGGCTTGGCACCTGTTGCGGGAGACGCGAGCCCGCCACGGGAGGCGCGAGCCCGCCGCGGGAGGCGAGAAGTGGGTTGCTGCGGGACTTGCGAAGTGGGTTGCTGCGATGCTGCGGGACTTGCGAAGTGGGTGGTTTTCGGGGTGGCCTGCCATGCGGAACCACCCACATCGAGCCGCTCGCGCGAGAGGCGAGAAGTGTGTGGCCACGGTGTCATGGGAACAGCGAAGTGGGTAGCCATGCGCTGCGGGAGTGCCGAAGTGGGCGGAACTCCGGTTCGCATGTAGGCGAGAACCACCCACATCGGCCACCGCGCGCGGCAAGCAGGATGTGAGTGACGCGCCATGTGCGAAATGGGCGCCCGCGCCTCCGCAGCCCGCGCCTCCGCAGCTCGCGCCGCAGCCCCGCCTCCGCAGTCCGTGCCGCAGCAGCCCCGGCGCGCCGCTCCCTCCGACACACAACGCACGCGCTGGCACCCTATAATCTCCCCGCCACGACCCACACGGCTCGCCGGCCCTCCGCCGGCGCCGTCGCCAACAGCAAGGAACCAGCATGCCCATGCGCACCGACGACTTCGACTACCCCCTTCCCGACGAGCTCATCGCCCAGGCCCCCGCGGAGCCCCGCGACTCCTGCCGCCTCCTCGTCCTCGACCGCGAGGACGGTTCCGTCGGGCACCGCCGCTTCACCGACGTCCTCGACTACCTCGAGCCCGGCGACCTCCTCGTCGCCAACAAGACCCGCGTCCTGCCCGCGCGCCTCATGGGCCACAAGCGCGGCACCGGCGGCGTGGCCGAGACCCTCCTGCTCAGACGCCGCGAGGACCTGGACCCGCTGGGCGGCGTCTGGGAGTGCCTGGTCAAGCCGGGCAAGCGCCTGAAGCAGGGGACCGTGGTCGAGTATCGCGAGGGCGGCATCCACGCGCCCCAGGACTGGCCGGTCGTGCTCACGGGCGAGGTCATCGACTACCTGGACGAGAACCGCGGCGGGCGCCTCCTGCGCTTCGTCCCCGCCGCGGGCCTCACCCTTGATGCCGCCATCCACAAGGCGGGCCACGTGCCCCTGCCGCCCTACATCACGGAGTACGAGGGCGACCCCGAGAAGTACCAGACCGTCTACGCCATGCGGGAGGAGCACTCGGCCGCGGCGCCCACGGCGGGCCTGCACTTCACCCCCGAGCTCATGGGGCGCCTCCGCGACAAGGGCGTCAACTGGGCAAACGTCGAGCTCGAGGTGGGCATCGACACCTTCCGACTGGTGGAAGAGGACGACCCCACCCAGCACGTCATGCACACCGAGCGCTATCACGTGGGCCAGGACGTCGTCGACGCGGTGCACGCGGCCAAGGCGGCGGGGCATCGCGTGGTGGCCGTGGGCACGACCTCGGTCCGCTCGCTCGAGAGTGCCTTCGACCCCAGCGTCCCCGCCGCGAGCCCCGCGATGGTGGCCCGCCGCTTCGAGGCCGCGGCCGACTCCGCCGCGGCCCTGGACAGGGGAGACCTGGTGGAGAGGCGCGACGCCACCACCGACCTCTATCTCATGCCAGGCTCGACCTTCCACGTGGTCGACGCCATGATCACCAACTTCCACGTGCCCCGCTCGACGCTCATGATGCTGGTCTCGGCCTTCGCCACCCGCGAGCAGATCATGTCTGCCTACCAGGCCGCCATGGACGAACGCTACCGCTTCCTGAGCTTTGGCGACGCGATGCTGATCCTCTAGCGGGCAAGCGCGGGCTAGGGGGATGGCGGGCGAGAGGGAACGCCCCCCTGGCCGCGGGTTTGGATGCAGCGCGAAAGGCGGTCGCGGCGCGCAATCCACGCACGACCTGCGCGCAAAACCTCGTCCACCTGTCCAAACACAGAACGCCCGCGCAAACCAGGAATGGCCTGCGCGGGCGCTCAGCTTTTGGTGCCTCCACCCTCGGGCGAGAACCGCCTCCTACCGCCCCTGCCCCTAGCGGGCCTCCTGCCGCCCCTAGCGGGGGAGCAGCACGGCCAGCAGCACGACGAGCACGACGAGCGTCGCGAGCACCACGCCCAGGAAGAGCAGGCGCTTGGCGCGGGTGGTCTCGCGCAGGTGGCGCTCCGTGCTGGCGAGACGGGCCACCTCCGCCTCCTGGCGCTCCAGCTCGCCCTTCGCCTCGGCCACGTCGGCGCGCAGCTGGGCCGTGAGCTCCGGCGTGGCGTGGATCTGGTTGGCGTCGTCGAGGACGGCCTGCTCCGCCTCGCGCTCCTCGCGGAGCTTGGCGGCGCGCCCCTCTCCCTCGTCGAGCTCCGCCTTCGCTGCGGACATCTGCTCCTCGAGCCCCTTCTCGGCGGTGAGTGCCTCGTTGTTCATGCCCTCGAACTCCTCGCGCCGCGCGTCCGCCTCCTTGCGGGCGTCCTCGTTCTGGCGCTCCACGGTCTCGAGCGACTGCTTCTGGGTCCAGAGGTGAGTCTGGGCGTTGTCCACGAGCTGCTGGCACTCGGCGGTGACGCGGGTGACCTCGTCGCGGGCGGCGCCCAGGTGGGCCTGCTCGGCCACGACCTCGCCCTGCAGCTTGCCCAGGGCGGCGGGGGCGGCGCTGCCGTCCTTCTGCAGGGCACTGAACTCCGCCTCGATCTTCTGGAGGCGGTCCTTGGCGCTGTCAACCGCCCGGTTGGCGGCCGCGATGCGCTGCTCGCGCTTCTTCACGGCGTCGGCCATCTGCGCGTCGGCGTTCTTGACGGCGCGCCTGATGTCAGAGAGCGAGCGCGCGGTGTCGTCGGAACGCCCCTTGGTCGACTCCATGAGTTCTCGGTAGGGCCTGAGGCGCTCCTCGTTGTCCCGCCTGAGCTCGTCGAGCTGCTGCTGGAGCTGGTCGCGTCGGGCCGAGGCGGCCTGGCAGGCGTCCGCGAGCTCGGCGAGCTGGCGGTCGAGCTGCGCCAGCGCGTCGCCCTGGCGCTGGACGATGCCCTGGTAGTCGGCCTCGACCTCGTCGCGGTGGCCCAGGCGGGCGCCGTCCTCCTCGATCTGCTCCCTGAGCGCCTTGGCGCGCTCGCGGCCGGCGGAGTGCTCGCGCGACGCGGCGCGAACGTTGCGAATCGCCTCGAGCCCCTCGCGCAGCGACCTGCCGGCCTCGCGCGCGGTGCTTGCCGCGACCGAGAGGCCGGCGCCATTCTCGCCCTCGCCCTCCTGGGCGTCCTCGGGGGAGATGGTCTCGATGGGCTCCTGGGTGCCGGGTGCCTCCCGCATCCCTCGGGCCTCATCGCGCTCAGTGTTGGGCTCGTCAGCCATGGCGAGCTCCTTTCCGGTCAGGGGATAGGTGTCCCCGGCAGCTCCTCATATCCCCTCATTCTGCCCCATGGGCCTGCGCTGGCAACGCGCGCCCGGCCATCTGCCCACAATCAGCGCTTTGCGGCGAACTTCCCCGAGGCGGGACTCGGGGGGCGCATGGGCGTCGGCCGGCACGCCAGGGGAGGATTTCCGCGCGGAGGGGTCCCAACGCCATGCCAAATTCAGACCCATGGCTTATCCATGAGCCTGAATGTTTTGCTAGTATGAATCCGTAAGCAGGTCCCGCCGGGGCAACCCTGCATGATGTCAAAGGAGAGCACAATGGTTTCCAAGCAAGTGACGATCGTCAGCGCGACTGGCCTTCACGCGCGTCCGGCCTCCCAGTTCGTTCAGGTTGCCAAGCAGTACCAGAGCGCCGTCACCATCAAGGACGTCGACAAGGGCACCGCTCCCGTCAACGCCAAGTCCATCATGATGATTCTGGCCGCTGGTCTGGGCACCGGCACCAAGGTCGAAATCAGCTGCGACGGCCCCGACGAGCAGGACGCCCTGGGCGGCCTCCTCGGCATCAAGGACGGCGACGAGACCCTCTTCGGCGAGTAGACTCGCTCCCAGGGAATCGGACCCAAGCGAGCCCGGCATCCAGCCGGGCTCTTTTTTGTGAGGGCACCGGGGTCGTTGCCGTGGCGCAGGTGGGTGGGTCGCACGGGCGCGCCGTGGCTCAGGACGCGCCTGCGCTGGCCGCCGCCGTCCGCGGAGCAGGCCACGGCCAGGGCCCACGAGGAGCAAGGCGAGAGGAACGCAGATGAGCGAGGCCGCAGTGCCCAAGGACAAGTGGTTCAGCTACGACGTCGTGGCCGAGGACCCCCAGACGCACGCCCGGGCAGGCGTGCTGCACACCCCACACGGGGACGTCTCCACGCCCATCTTCATGCCCGTGGGCACCAAGGCCACGGTGAAGGGGCTCCTCCCCCAGAACCTCGAGCAGCTGGGCACCAAGATCCTCCTCGCCAACACCTACCACCTCTCGCAGCGCCCGGGCACCGGGCTCGTGGCCGAGATGGGCGGCCTGCACGAGTTCATGCAGTGGCACGGCCCCATCCTCACCGACTCGGGCGGCTTCCAGGTCTTCAGCCACGGCTCCAACGTGAGGCTGAGCGACGAGGGCGTGACCTTCCGCACCGTCGACTACGACGGCTCCTACGTGCACTGGACGCCCGAGTCCAACATGCGCATGGCCGAGGAGCTGGGTGCCGACATCGTGATGCAGCTCGACCAGTGCCCGGGCTATCCCGCGACGCGCCGCTTCGTCGAGCGGGCCGTCGACCTCTCGAGCATGTGGGCCGAGCGCTGCTGGAAGGCGCACCGGCGCGAGGACCAGGCACTCTTCGGCATCGTCCAGGGCGGCATGCACATGGACCTGCGCCTGCGCTCGCTCGAGCGGCTCGAGTCCATGGGGGACTTCCCGGGCTACGGCATCGGCGGCTACTCGGTGGGCGAGAGCCACGAGCTCATGTTCGAGACCCTGGCGCCCCTCGCCAGCGAGCACATGCCCAAGGGCAAGCCCCGCTACCTCATGGGCGTGGGCAACCCCACCACGCTGGTCCACGGCGTCGAGTGCGGCATCGACATGTTCGACTGCGTGCTGCCCACCCGCACCGCGCGCAGCGGGACGGCCTTCTCCAGCGAGGGGCGCCTCAACTTCAGGAACGCCCGCTTCGCCCGCGACCACGGCCCCATCGACCCGGCCTGCGGCTGTCCCGTCTGCACGGGCGGCTACTCCCGCGCCTACATCCGCCACCTGGTCAAGCAGGACGAGATGCTGGGCTCCATCCTGCTCTCCATGCACAACGTCCACTACCTGCTGGACCTCATGCGACGCGCCCGCGAGGCCATCATTAGGGGAGAGTACGCCTCCTTCGTGTCCCGCTGGGACGAGCTTCCCGCCGCCAGGGACTGGTAGGGGAGGGGCTCGGACGGGCGCGCCTCGACGCTCGTCGGCGCTTCGTCAGGCGAGAGCTGCCGACAATTCGCCCTTTGACAATTCGCCCTTTGAGGGCAAGGACACCTCCTGGCCCTCCATTTGTCGGCAGCTTTGCGGGCGAGAGCTGCCGACCAGCTCCCCTCCCCGGCCCTCCCGGGGTCCCGTCCCACGTCATCGCCCATGTCGGGCTAGAATGACGGGGTTGACTTTTTGAGAGGGGCGCCCTGCGCCTCGGGACGGGAGTGCCGATGTCGGAAGAGAAGAGCCCGGAGCGCGCCAGCGGCGTGGACCGGTGGAAGGCCACGGAGGCCGCGGGCGGGAAGCCCCGCCGCGACCGCCGCCGCAAGGGAAGGGGCACCGGTCCGCACGCGTCCGCTCATGCCCGCCGCTACCTGGGGACCCTCGTCGCCCTCGCGGTCCTGCTCGTCGCCTGCGCCGTGGGCTTCACGCCCCTGGGCGAGCGCATCACGCAGGGCCTCGACATCCGCGGGGGCGTGTCCGTGATCATGGCGGCCTCGAAGCCCGACGGCTCCGCCCCCACCGCCGACGAGATGGCCACCGCCACGAGCATCGTCCAGAGCCGCGTCAACTCCCTCGGCGCCTCCGAGACCTCCGTCCAGCAGCAGGGCACCAACTCCATCCTGATCCAGATTCCGGGCGCCACCGACGCCCAGGCGGCCATCCAGACCATCGGGCAGACGGGCAAGCTCGAGTTCGTCCGCATGGACGAGATAGGCGACGCCGACGCCCTGGCCAAGCTCAACGCGGGCTCGGAGGGCGTGCGGCTCGAAGAGGGGAGCTACACTGCCTTCCTCGACGGCTCGCACATCTCGAGCACCGCCGTGGCGCAGAGCTCCTCCTCGGCGACCGGCGACTACGTGGTCAACCTGAGCCTCGACCCCGAGGGCTCGGCCGCCTTCGCCGACGTCACCCGCGAGCTCGCGCCGCACAAGGGCCGCATCGCCATCGTGCTCGACGGCGTCGTGAACTCCGCCCCCGCCGTCCAGTCCGAGATCACGGGCGGCCAGGTCTCGATCTCGGGCAACTTCACCCTCGAGCAGGCGAAGTCGCTCAAGACCGTGCTCGACTCCGGCTCGCTGCCCGTCACGCTGACCTACTCCGAGAGCCGCGTGGTGGGCCCCACCCTGGGCCAGGACTCCCTCTCGAAGGGCGTCGTGGCCATCGCCGTGGGCGTGGCCGCGGTGGTCGTCTACCTCTTCCTCTTCTACCGCGGCCTGGGCATCCTCACCATGGGCTCGCTCGCCGTCTTCGCCCTGCTCTACCTGGGGCTCCTCGCACTGCTCTCGCACTTCGGCTCCTTCGCGCTCACGCTTCCCGGCCTTGCCGGCATGGTGCTCACCACGGGCTCGGCCGCGGACTCCTCGATACTGGTGCTCGAGCGCTTCAGGGAGGAGGTCCGCATGGGCCGCAGCATCAAGAACGCCGCCGTCTCGGGCGCGCGGCACGGCATCCTGACCTCGCTCGACGCCGACGCCGTCACCCTGGTCACGGCCCTCGCCCTCTTCCTCGTGGCCGTGGGCCCCGTCAAGGGCTTCGGCCTCACCCTGGCCTTGGGCATCGCCTGCGACGTCGTGACCATGCTCTGCTTCAAGGCGCCGGCGCTCAGGCTCCTCGCCCTCGGCCCCATCCAGCGCCATCCCGGCTTCTGGGGCATAGCCCAGGACCTCGAGGAGGCAGCCTCCGGCCAGGGGGACGCGGAGCGCCAGAGGGGGGGTGTGGCCCGTGCGTAGCCACTTCGAGCGCGAGATTCCCTTCATCCAGCACCGCCGCCAGCTCCTGGGCCTCTCCTGCGCCCTGGTCGTCCTCGCCGTGCTGGGCATCGCCCTGCGCGGCCTCGTCTTCGGCATCGAGTTCCGCGGGGGCACCGAGGTCGACTTCACCGGCACCGGCGAGCTCACGATAGAGCAGATGAGGGACGCCCTCACCGCCGCGGGCGAGGTGGACCCCACCGTCCAGACCACCGTGAGCGACGGCAGCGCGGGCTTCCTGGTGCGTTCGGACACCGTTGACCCAAGCGTCGCCAACCAGCATGCCGCCGAGGCGGCCAAGGCCCTGGGGCTCACCGACCAGAACTACACCGTCACCACCATCGGGCCCGACTGGGGCGCCGACGTGACGCGCACCTCCGCCCTGGCCTTCGGCCTGGCGATCCTGGCCATCATCGCCTTCGTGTCGATCCGCTACGAGTTCAAGATGTCCATCACGGCCGTCGTCGCGCTGGTCCACGACCTGCTCATCATCGTGGGCGTCTACGCCTGGACCCAGATTGCAATCACGCCCAACGTCGTCGCGGCGCTCCTCACGATCATGGGCTACTCGCTCTATGACACGGTGGTCGAGTTCAACCGCATGAACGAGAACGCCAAGGGCCCGCGCGACCCGCGCCACCGCACCTACTACCAGATCTGCAACTTCTCGATCAACGAGGTCATCGTCCGCACCATCAACACCACTATCACCTCGCTCGTGCCCGTCGTGGCCATGCTCGCCCTGGGCGGCGCGACCCTCAAGGACTTCGCCTTCGCCATGCTGGTGGGCGAGCTTTTGGGGACCTACTCCAGCTTCGCCGTCGCCTCGCCGCTCCTGGCCATCTGGAAGACGCGCGAGCCCAAGTGGAGGAAGCTCGAGGAGAGGTACGGAGAGGCCGCCGCCCAGGCGGCCCCGAAGGAAGCCGAGTAGCGTGGCCGGGCTCATGGGCAGCCGGCGCTGGGAGCTCTGCGCCCCGAACCCCGCCCTCGAGCGCGAGCTCTCGTCGCAGCTGGGGCTTGTGCCCCTGGTGGCGCGCGTCATGGCCGCGCGCGGCGTCGCCTCCGTCGACGAGGCGCGGACGTTCCTCACTCCCTCCCTCGCGCGCGACTGGTGCGACCCTCTGCTCGTCCCCGGCATGGCCGACGCCGCGGGTCGCATCGAGAGGGCCGTCCGCACGGGCCAGACCGTCGCGATATTCGGCGACTTCGACGTGGACGGCATGTCCGCCACGGCCCTCCTCACCCTGGGCCTGCGCGAGCTTGGGGCGGAGGTGCACCCCTACATACCCCATCGCTTCGGCGAGGGCTACGGGCTCAGCCGCGAGGCCCTGGGCCGCGTGATCGAGGGCTGCGACCCCGACCTCGTGGTCACGGTGGACAACGGCATCGCCGCCCGCGAGGAGGTCGCCTGGCTCGTGGGACAGGGCGTCGACGTCGTGGTGACGGACCACCACGAGCCCGCCGAGCTTGTGCCCGAGGGCGTACCCGTGACTGACCCCAAGCTCGCCGACGACTGCCCGAGCCGCGAGCTTGCGGGGGCCGGCGTCGCGCTCAAGCTCCTCCAGGAGCTGGGCCGGCGGCTGGGCGCCCCCGACCTCTGGCGTTCCTACACCGAGGTCGCGACCCTGGGCACGGTGTCAGACATGATGCTCCTCTCGGGAGAGAACCGCGCCCTCGTGGCCGACGGGATCTCCCGCATGCGCGAGGCGGCCCGCCCGGGCATCGTCGCCCTGGCGGCCACCGCCCGCGTGGACGTGACGACGATCACCTCCGACCAGCTGCCCTTCTCCCTTGTGCCCCGCCTCAACGCGGCGGGACGCATGGGCACCACCGACGTGGCCTTCGAGCTCCTGCTCACCGACGACCTGGAGCGCGCCCAGCAGCTCGCCGCCCGCCTCGAGCAGGTCAACTCCGAGCGGCGCGAGATAGAGGCGCAGCTCACTGAGGAGGCCATGGCCAAGGTCGACTCCTCCTTCGACGGGGGCCGCGTGGTCGTGGTCTCGGGCGAGGGCTGGCACGAGGGCGTGAAGGGCATCGTGGCGAGCCGCATGACCAACCGCTACCACGTCCCCGCCATCGTCTTCTCCATCTCGGACGGCATCGCGCGCGGCTCTGGCCGCTCGGTGGGCTCCGTGGACCTCTTCCGCGCCGTGGAGCAGTGCTCCGACCTCCTCGTCCGCTTCGGCGGGCATGCCGGTGCCGTGGGCGTCACCTGCGACGTCGCCAACCTGGACGCCTTCAGGGTGCGCCTGGGGGAGGTCATGGCGGAGCTCCCCGACTCCCAGTTCGAGGACAGGGGGGAGGTCTGCGCCCTGGTGGACCTGGCCGAGATGACCGTTCCCAACATCGAGGCGCTCGAGACGCTGCAGCCCTTCGGCCAGGGCAACAAGAAGCCGCTCCTGGGCGTGCGCGGCGTGAGCATGCGCAACCGCGCCCGCGTGGGCTCCGACGGCAGCCACCTGCGCTTCGTGGCCACCGACGGCATGTCCTCGGTTCCCGCGATCATGTTCCGCGCGCCCGACATCGAGCGCGCGAACGACTGCGACGCCGCGGTCGACCTGGTCTTCGAGCCCGTGGCAGAGACCTGGCAGGGCCGCACGAAGCCCAAGCTCATGGTGAAGGACATCCTCTATCGCGACGAGCCCGAGCCTGCCCGTGAGGGGGAGGCCGGCGTGGCCGAGGAGCTCTTCTCGCATGCGTCCGAGGTACTCTCGCGCGACGAGTTCGCGGGCATCGCCGAGGCGCAGGGCTTCGTGACCAAGCTCATGGGCGTGAGCTTTGCCGGGCGCCAGGAGCTTGTGCGCGGCCTCTCCGCAGGCGACGACCTCCGGCTCGGGCGCGAGCCCCAGAACCCCGACGACCCCAACGCGATCGCGGTGTTCGACGGCTCGGGCAGGCGCCTCGGCTACCTGCGCCGCCAGATAGCGGCCGCCCTCGCGCCCCATGTGGACGCGGGACGACGCTACGAGGCGCGCGTGCTCGACGTCACCGGGGGAGACGAGCTCCGACCCACGCTGGGCGTCAACCTGCGCCTCGAGCGCGTGGCCGGAACCGAGCCGACGGGAGGGGACGCGGCCTGCGCCCCCTCGTCCGTGCGCGCCGAGCTCGCCTCGCTGGGCGCGGGCGAGCTGAGGGCGCGCCTGGTGCGCTCCCTCATCGGCGACCACGAGCTCCTTCCGGCCCAGGTCGCGGCTCTCGACCGGCTCGCCGCCGGCCGTTCCACGCTCTGCGTCATGGCGACGGGCCGCGGCAAGTCCCTCGTCTTCCACGTGCACGCCGCGATCTCGGCGCTCCGCGCCGGGAAGGCGAGCGTCTTCGTGTACCCGCTGCGCGCGCTGGTGAGCGACCAGTCCTTCCACCTCGCCGCCGCCTTCGCCAAGCTCGGCATGAGCGTGCGCGTCCTCACGGGCGAGAGCTCCCGCGGCGAGCGTGACGACGTCTTCTGCGGCCTGGCATCCGGCGCGGTGGACGTCCTCCTCACCACGCCCGAGTTCCTGGCCATCCACGCGGACCGCTTCGCCTCCTCCGGGCGCGTCGGCTTCGTGGTGGTGGACGAGGCCCACCATGCGGGCGAGACGGGCGGGCGCAGCGCCTACGCCCAGCTCCCACGGGTGTTGGAGCGGCTCGGGAACCCCGTCGCGCTGGCTGTGACCGCCACGGCCCAGGCGGGGGTCGCGCGCGAGCTCTGCCGGCTCCTCTCCATCGACGAGCGCGACGTCGTGGTGGATGCGAGCGTCCGCGACAACCTGCGTGTGCGCGACTGCCGCGAGCTCCGCGACCGTGACAGCGCCCTGGTCTCGGTCGTCGCGACGGGCATGAAGACCGTGGTCTACGTCAACTCGCGCGAGCAGTCCGTCTCGCTCGCGCGGATGCTGCGCAAGGCCGTCCCCGAGCTCGCGCGGCGCATCGCCTTCTACAACGCCGGCCTCACCCGCGCCGACCGCGGCAGGGTCGAGGACGCCTTCCGTGCGGGCGAGCTCAAGTGCATCGTGTCCACGAGCGCCTTCGGCGAGGGCGTCAACCTGCCCGACATCCGCAACGTGATGCTCTACCACATGCCCTTCGGCTCCATCGAGTTCAACCAGATGAGCGGCCGGGCGGGCAGGGACGGCCAGGACGCCTGCGTCTGGCTGCTCTTCGGCGGCAGGGACGCGCGCATCAACGAGAGGATCCTCGCCGCCTCGGCCCCGGAGCGCTCGGAGCTCGTGACGCTCTACCGGGTGCTCCGCGAGCTCGCGGACGGGCAGGCGGCGGCCACGGGCCTGAGGCTCACCAACGCCGACCTCGCCCAGGAGGCGCTCCTGCGCCATCCCGCCTCGCAGTTGGACGAGCGCGCCGTGTCGTGCGGCATCTCGGTCTTCCGAGAGCTGGGCTTCCTCTCCACGGACGGCTACGGCTCCGCCCGCCGAATTACCATGGCCCAGAGCCCCTCGCACGTCCAGCTCGACCGCTCCATTCGCTATCTTGAGGGGCTACGCCTTCGCGACGAGTTCCAGGCGTTTCGCGACTGGGCGCTCTCGAGCAGCCCGCAGGAGCTTCTCGATCGCATCAACAGGCCCATCACGCCCGGCTTCGGTGACGTGGTGGACGGCTAGGAGGTCCTGATGGCCAACGCAGACTCGGCTCCCGCCCGACGAAGGGAGACCCCGCAGGCCGACAACTGGCGGGTCCTGTGCAACACCTGCTCCGGCTACCTCGACGGCGGCGAGCTCACCCGCGTCAAGGAGGCCTATTCCTTCGCGGCCGAGTTTCACGCCGACCAGCGCAGGCGCTCGGGCGAGCCCTACATCAACCATCCCGTCGAGGTGGCACTGATCCTGGCCAAGGACCTCAGGATGGACGGCGACTCCATCTGCGCCGCCCTCTTGCACGACACGGTCGAGGACACCCCCGCGACCCTGGCGGACATCTCGGTGCGCTTCGGCGAGACCGTGGCAGAGCTCGTCGACGGCGTCACCAAGCTCACCTCGATCCAGGTCGCCTCCATGGACGAGAAGCAGGCCCTCAACCTGCGCAAGATGTTCCTCGCCATGTCCAAGGACATCCGCGTGGTCATCATCAAGCTGGCCGACCGCCTGCACAACATGCGCACCCTGGCGGCCCTCAAGCCCGACCGCCGCGCCTTCAAGGCCCGCGAGACCATGGACGTCTACGCTCCCCTCGCGGACCGCCTGGGCATCTCGTCGGTGAAGTGGGAGCTCGAGGACCTGGCCTTCTTCTACCTCGAGCCCACCGAGTACGAGCGCGTGGCGCGCATGGTGCAGGACTCCCGCGCCCAGCGCGAGCAGGACACCGCCGAGGCCATCCGCATCCTGGACGGCGAGCTCGCGCGGGTGGGGCTCGCGGGCTACCAGATCACCGGCCGCCCCAAGCACCTCTGGTCCATCTACCAGAAGATGACGCGCAAGGGCAAGGAGTTCAGCGACATCTACGACCTCATCGCCCTGCGCGTCCTCACGCCCTCCGTGGGGGACTGCTACAGCGTGCTGGGCGCCGTCCACTCGCTCTGGCACCCGCTGCCCGGTCGCTTCAAGGACTACGTGGCCATGCCCAAGCCCAACGGCTACCGCTCGCTGCACACCACGGTCATCGGCTCTGACGCGCGCCCCATCGAGATACAGATCCGCACCTACGAGATGCACGACCAGGCGGAGTACGGCATCGCCGCCCACTGGCTCTACAAGAAGTCGGGCGGGTCGCGCGGCCAGATGTCCCAGGGCGAGCGCGAGATAGACAACCAGATCAACTGGATTCGCCGCAGCCTGGACTGGGCCGTGGACGACGACATGGGCGACGCCCACGAGTTCCTCAACAACCTGCGCGTCGACCTCTTCGAGGACGAGATATTCGTCTTCACCCCCAAGGGCGAGGTCATGAGCCTGAGGCGCGATTCCACCCCCCTCGACTTCGCCTACACCGTCCACACCGAGGTGGGCAACCACTGCGTGGGGGCCAAGGTCAACGGCTCGGTCGTTCCTCTCACCTACCGCCTCCAGAGCGGCGACAGGGTCGAGATCCTGACCAACAAGAACTCCAAGCCAAGCCGCGACTGGCTGCACCTGGTGGCGACGCCCTCCGCCAAGGCCAAGATCAGGAAGTACTTCACGACCCTCTCCAAGACCGACGACGCGGAGCAGGGGAGAAGCGACCTCGCCCACGAGCTGCGCAAGCGCGGGTACGGCATCTCGACCCAGCGGGTGCAGAGGGCCATCGACAAGGTGGTGCGCCAGCTCGACCTCGTGCGCAGCGACGACCTCTTCGCCGCCGTGGGCACGGGCAAGCTGAGCCCACGCCAGATCGCGAACCGCATCGAGGAGGCGCTGGGCGAGGCCTCCACCAAGACGGTGGAGGCGGAGCGCCAGGCGGCGCGCCGCGACGAGCGTGAGCGCGCGATGGCGGAGGACAGGCCGCTGGTCAACGCCGCGGCGCGCGCCGCCTCGGACAAGAGGCGGCGCAGCAACTGCGGCGTCGTGGCAAAGGGCGACTCGGACCTCCTGGTGCACCTGGCCCACTGCTGCAGCCCCGTCGCCGGCGACGAGATCGTGGGCTTCGTGACCCGTGGGCGCGGCGTGTCGGTGCACCGCGCGAACTGCCCCAACGTGAAGAGCCTCATGTCACATCCCGAGCGCATGATCGAGGTGGAGTGGGACGCCACCGGTGCCACCGAGTTCCAGGTCGAGATCGTGGTCGAGGCGACGGACAGGATGGGCCTGCTCAAGGACGTCACCATCGCCCTGGGGGATGGTGGTGGCAACATCCTGAGTGCCGCCACCCAGACCTCGAGCTCCGGCGCCGCCCGGCTGCGCTTCCTGATCGCCATCTCCGACGTGAGCCGGCTGGGGCCGCTGCTCGCCGCCGTCAACCGCGTGCCCAGCGTGTATGATGCCCGTCGCATCATGCCGGGCGAGGGCGCCAACCAGATGAAGAGGAGGGTCTAGCATGATCCAGGGCAGGGACGAGGACGAGGGCTGCTGCTGCGGCGGTCACGAGCATGACGCCAGCGAGGACTGCGGCTGCGGCAGCCACGAGGGCGGCTGCTGCGGCGACCACGAGGGCCATGGCGATGGCTGCGGTGGCCATGGGCATGAGGGGGGCCACTCCCACGAGGGCGGCTGCTGCGGGCACCATGGAGGCGGCTGCTGCGGGGGAGGCTGCGGCCACAACGCCAGCGACGACCAGATCCGCATGTTCATCGTGGGGCCCATCGAGACCGACTGCTACGCCTACGTCTCGGAGGGGGAGTGCCTGGTGGTCGACCCGGGCAACTCCGGCGCCGCCATCGCTCGTCACCTCGAGGACGTCCGCGTGACGACCATCGTGGCCACGCACGGGCATGGGGACCACGTGGGCGGCGTAAAGGCGCTGAGGGACGCCACGGGCGCCCGCTTCCTCATGCACGAGGCGGACGTCGAGCTTGCAGGTCGCGCGGGCGAGGCGAGCGAGCTGGGCCGCTCCTACGACGACGATGCCCCCGAGCCCGACCAGACCATCGCCGACGGCGACGTGATCGAGCTGGGCACGGCGAGCTTCCGCGTCATCGGGGCCCCCGGCCACACGCCGGGCGGCATCGTGCTCCTGGGCCAGGGGACGGCCGATGGCGTCGCCTTCGTGGGCGACACCCTCTTCAAGGGCTCCTGCGGACGCACCGACCTCGCCGGCGGCGACCACGACGCCCTCATGGCCACTCTCGCGCGCCTGCGGGAGGAGATACCCGCCCGCACCACGCTCTTCTGCGGCCATGGCGACTCCACCACCATGATGGAGGAGCTGGAGGGCAACCCCTGGCTGCAGCCGGACGCGGTCTCGGACGGCATGCACTAGACGCGGCGCGGGAGCGGCTGGGGCGCGATCGAGGCGTGGCGCGCAGCTCGAGGTGCGATTGGGACGCAGCGCGCGGCCTGGGGGCGATTGGGCGTGGCGCGCGGTTCGAGACGAACATTCCAGGCGTGAAATGCGCGCCTCTCCGCAAAACCGCAGGTCAGCGGAGAGGGGTGTACATTTGAAAAATAGAATGCGCACTCAGCGCCGCACCTTCGGCCACGGTCATGTCTCTGGCGTGGGCGATGGCCGATTCGTAGCCGCCGCTCTCTGATATAGTGGTCCTGCGACTTTGCCCGAGTGGCGGAATTGGCAGACGCGGCGGACTCAAAATCCGCTTCTGGCAACAGAGTGTGGGTTCGAGTCCCACCTCGGGCACCATGCGAATGCGCAGGCGGCCGTCCCTCGGGGCGGCCCCTTTCGTTACGCGTTCGTGTCGCCGTGCCGTCGCGCGTGGCGCGGTGGCCCTCTCCTCTGGTACATTCGCCCAACAAAAATTCGCGACGAGAGCGAGGGGCACCCATGGCCGAGGCAGAGGCGGAGAAGACCCAGGGACGTTTCAGGATACCGCGCCTTCCCGGGGACATCATGATCTATCCCATGCTCCTGGGGCTGCTCCTGCACTCCTTCGTCCCGGGCCTGCTCGAGATCGGCGGCTTCACCACGGCCGTGGTGCACGGCGGCAACGCCCTCGTCTTCGTGATCCTCTTCGGCATCGGCGTGGGCATCAACTTCAGGTCCACCCCAAAGGCCGTGAAGACCGGCATCATGATCATCATCCCCAAGCTCGTGCTCTCCATCGCGCTTGGGCTCTGCGTCGCCTTCTTCATGGGCGACGACCTGCTGGGGCTGAGCTCGCTGGCCATCATCGGCGGCGTGAGCTTCTGCAACATCGCGCTCTACACCGGCATCATGGCCGAGTACGGCGACGAGGCGGAGCGCGGCGCGGCGGGCATCCTCTGCTTCACCGCCGGCCCCACCATCACCATGATCGCCCTGGGCGCCGCCGGCATCGCGGACATCTCGGTGGGACAGCTCGTGGGTTCGCTGCTGCCCATCGTCCTGGGCATCGTCCTGGGCAACCTCTTCCCCTTCGTGAAGCAGCTCATGGCGCCGGGCGTCAACCCCTGCATCGCCGTCCTGGGATTCGCCCTGGGCTGCGGCATGAGCCTCGAGAGCCTGGTCGCAGGCGGCATCTCGGGCATCGTGCTGGCTGTGATCTGCCTTGCCATCGGCTTTGCGACGGCTGGCTTCGACCGCCTCACGGGAGGCACGGGCAAGGCTGGCATGGCCTGCTCCACCATCGCGGGCACGGCCATGACCACCCCTCCCGCGGTCGCGGCCTCCGATGCCTCCTACGCGGCGCTGGTGCCCGTGGCCACCGCCCAGATCGCGGCCGCGGTCATCATCACCGCCCTCGTGGCGCCCCTGCTCACCGGTTGGCTGGACGAGCGCATCGCCGCGCGCGAGGGGCGCTAGGGGGCGTCCCGGGCCCGTTCGTCCGCTTGTGCAAAAGGCATGTGCGGGCGAACGGGCTTGCCAACTCGTCGCCGAGCGGCTAACATCGACAAAGTGCTTATCGCAAAGAGGGACGCACGTGGTCCCCACCTGCACGGCGCCAAGGGCAGCCGTCCGGTCAGACAAATAGCCGGCCCATTGCGAGTGGGTCCTCTGTCTCCTGGATGCTGCCATAGTTCTGGGAGTTTTTTCATGCGGCGCGAGCCGCACGAGCGAAGGAAGGTGTAAGAGATAGCGAAGAACGAGGGTCCTCGGATCAACGGCGAGATCACGGCGCGCACCTGCCGCCTAATCGGCGTTGACGGTTCACAGCTCGGCCTGTTCGGAGTCCGCGACGCGCAGCGCATCGCCGACGAGCAGAATCTCGACCTGGTGGAGATTGCTCCCAACGCGGAGCCTCCCGTCTGCAAGGTCATGGACTACCGCAAGTTCAAGTACGAGCAGGACCGCAAGGCCAAGGCCGCCCGCAAGAACCAGGCCAAGGTCGAGGTCAAGGAGATGAAGTTCCGCCCCAAGATCGACGTGGGCGACTTCACCACCAAGAAGAACCATGTGATGCGCTTCCTGAAGAAGGGCGCACGCGTCAAGATCACGATCATGTTCCGCGGTCGCGAGATGGCCCACCCCGAGCAGGGGAGGATGGTGCTCGACCGTCTGGCTGACGAGCTCAGGCCCTACGCCACGGTCGAGTCGGCCCCCAAGATGGAGGGCCGCAACATGCACATGCTGGTCGCCCCGATCAAGGGCGCCTTCGATGAGAAGGCAGTCGAGGACGACGCAGAGACGGAGAAGGAGAACTAGCATGCCCAAGATGAAGACGCACAAGGGTTCGGCAAAGCGCTTCCGCCGCACCGGCACCGGCAAGATCATGCGCGCCAAGGCCTTCAAGAGCCACATCCTGACCAAGAAGTCCCAGAAGCGCATCCGCGGATTCCGCAAGGAGGCCGAGCTCACCGCCGGTGACGTCAAGGTCGTCTCCCAGCGCATGGGTTCCAAGAACTAAGCGGGCACGTCGCCCCTTCGATGGCATTCTTTAGGAGTTGATTAGATATGGCACGTGTCAAGCGCGCAGTCGCTGGTCGCAAGAAGCGCCAGACCCTCGTCGAGCGTTCCAAGGGCTACTACGGAGTCCGCTCCCGCACCTTCCGCGGCATGAAGGAGCAGGTCCAGCACTCGGGCCAGTACGCCTATCGTGACCGTCGCAACAAGAAGCGCGACATCCGCGGCCTGTGGATCCAGCGCATCAACGCCGCCGCCCGCATGAACGACCTCTCCTACAGCAAGTTCATGCACGGCCTGAAGCTCGCCGGCGTCGAGCTGGACCGCAAGGTCCTCGCGCAGGTCGCCTACGAGGACGAGGCCGCCTTCGCCGACCTGGCCAACGTGGCCAAGAAGGCCCTCGCCGACGCCGAGTAGCTCGCGTCGCGCATCTCGCAGCCGTCGAGGCCCGCTCCCTTCCAAGGGGGTGGGTCTCTTTGCGCCGTGTGGGTCGAGGCAGTGTCGAGGTGGTTCGAGGCAGTGCCGGCGTGGTTCGAGCCCCACGTGGGTGCGGTGACAATCGAGGCGGCAAGGTCCTCTCGCCTGCCCCCGGCGCGTGGGCGGCGGAGGCTAGCGCAGGCCGTGGTGGCGCTGGGACTCCTGCTCCCTGAAGCGCTCCTCCTCGTCCGGGAACTCCGGGTCCTGCGGGCAGACGAGCTCGTCGTCGCCGGTCTTCGGGTTGGTGTGGTGCAGCAGGACGGGACGGAAGAGGTGGAGCTTGCGCGCGACGGCGCCGGAGGCCAGGAGGAGGGCGAAGAAGATAGCGATGCGCGGCACGACCGAGACCTGGGTCATGACCAGCGTGCCCAGGCAGAGCAGGGCTGTCCAGGCATAGATGATCAGCACGGCCTGGCGCTGGTCGAAGCCCTCGGCGATGAGGCGGTGGTGGATGTGGCCGCGGTCGGCGTGTCCGATGCTCACGTGCGCGCGGCTGCGCCTCACGATGGCCGAGAGCGTGTCGATGATGGGGATGCCCGCGATGACCAGGGGTACGATGATGGCGGTGAGGCCCGCGATGCGCGCGACGGAGAGCAGCGAGACCACGCCCATGGAGAAGCCCAGGAGGAGCGAGCCGGAGTCTCCCAGGAAGACCGAGGCGGGGTGGAAGTTGTAGCGCAGGAAGGCCAGGCAGGCTCCGGCCGTCGCGATCGCGAGGGTGGCGGCGTCGGCCCGCCCCGCCATCACGGCGAGGACGAACATGGTGAAGCCGGCGATGCAGGTGAGGCCCGAGGCCAGCCCGTCCAGGCCGTCGATCAGGTTGAAGATGTTCACGTAGGCGACCAGGTAGGTCACGGTGACGGGGTAGCTGAGCCAGCCCATGCAGAGGGGACCCTCGGTGAAGGGGTTCACGATGACGCCGATGACCAGCCCGCCGCCCACGGCGACGGAGGCGGCGACGACCTGGCCCAGCAGCTTGTGGAGGGGCTTGAGCTGGAAGACGTCGTCGATGGCACCCACCAGGAAGATGCAGACGAAGCCCCCCACGAGCGACCAGTACCGGATGTTCTTGAGGTGGGGCGAGGGGGCGAGCACCATGGGCCAGCGCAGGTAGGTCGTGCCCAGGTACTGCACGACGAAGGCGGCGGTGATGCCCAGGAAGACGGCGATGCCGCCCATGCGGGGGATGGGCTCGCGGTTGATGCGGCGTGCGTTGGGGTAGTCGACGGCCCCCAGCTTCCAGGCGACCTTGCGCGCGAGGGGTGTCATGAGGAGCGTCGTGAGCCCGGCGGCGAGGAAGACGCACAGGTAGGGAAGCCACGGCTGGTGCATGCTCGCCTCCCGTTGCGTCGCCTCTTCTCACACTGACCGGACAATCATAGCGAAAAGCAGGGCCAAGCGGAAAACGCGCAGGTATCGAGCGGGCGAATCGGCCTGGCGGGGGAGAGGGACGACGCGTCCTCGCCGCGGGGGCGGGCGCAGACGCCAGCTCCTCTCACTTTTGGCCATAACCCGCGCCATGTCAAGACTGGTAATCGCGGGGGGCTCATCTATATTTGAGCTGTCGTCCCCCTGCGGTCACAACTGGGTGAACCGACACGCGTCTTGAGGGAGCCCGCATATCGTCCCCATTACAGGAATCCTCCGTTGTTGAGGAAGCTGGAACAGGCGACGAGGGCACCCACCTTAGAAAGGTGGGTTCATTTCGCAGCCGCAGGGGGCGACATTGCCTTGACTCGGGCTTGACAGGGGGCCGGGGAATGGCGATACTCTCCCTTGCACGTTTTTTGGGGATGTAGCTCAGCTGGGAGAGCGCTGCCTTCGCAAGGCAGAGGCCGAGGGTTCGAATCCCTTCATCTCCACCATAGGCGTCGTCGCCCGGGCCGTCGTGGCCCGGGCTTTTTTGTGGCGCGCCAAGGCACGCCGGCGACTGGTGGCGTCGCGCACGCTCCGACGCACGTCCTACGGCGTCCCGCACGCCGTTGCGCACGTCCTGCGGCATCCCGCACGCCGTTGCGCACAACACATCCAGTAAGCACGCGCGAACGCACGGTCACCTTCACGTTTGCCCAGTTGATGTGCCGCTCCAATGTGCGTTCACGCGTGGAAGACTCCTGTGATGTGCGCGATTGCGTGTTCGACGAACGGTCCGCCAGAAAGTTCGGCGAACGGTCCGCCAGAAATTGAGCTGACATTTTTGGATGTCAGCCACGACTTTGGCCTCCGCTCCGATATGGTCGGGCCCAGGTAGGACGGCGAGGACGGGAGGGGACTTGGACGCAGGTGGCTCAAGGCGGGAGCACATCGGCTGCATGCTGGGCGAGGGAGAGGCGCGCGGGGCATGCGTCGCGCCATCCAGCCATGCCGACGGGATGGCGATGGGACGCATGGTCGGCTCGGGGGAGCTCGTCCGCCTGGCGCGCGGGCACTTTGCCCGCCGGGGCTACTGGGAGGCGCTCGACGTGCCTTCTCGCCACCTGCATCTCGCAAGGTCACTGTCGAGGGCACATCCGGACTGGACGTTCTGCGGTCCCACGGCCGCCGTGGCGCATGGCCTTCCCGTCTCGTTCGGGCAGCTGGCCCGCATACACGTCGCGCATGGGCCGGGCGGACGGCACGGCACGAGGCTCGTGGCGTTTCACCAGCTTGCCCGCGAGGACGGGTTGGAACGAGCACATGCCTCCGGCATCCTCGTCACGACCTTCGAGCGCAGCGTGGTCGACTGCCTCCTCATGATGAGCTTCTCCGACGGGCTCGTCGTGGCGGACGCCGCGCTCGCCCGGACGGGCAGGGACGCGCGATGGCTCGAGGGCCTCGTGCGGGACCTTGGCAGGCGGCGGCCTGGGGTGAGACGGGCACTGGCGACGGCGGCCCGTGCCGACCGGCGTGCGGAGAGCGGCGGGGAGTCGATCGCCCGTGCGGCGATGATCGAGCTCGGTTTTGCGGCCCCCGAGCTCCAGGCGGAGTTCGTCGACCCCCTGTCGGGCCAGGTGAGCAGGGTGGACTTTCTCTGGCGCCTTCCCGATGGGACCCTCGTGGCGGGCGAGCTCGACGGGCGCCAGAAGTACGTCGACCCGACGATGACGCGGGGGAGGGCGACGGTCGACCTGCTCGCCGACGAGCGCCTCAGGGAGTCCCGTCTCACCCGCGTGGCCCGGGTCGTGCGCTTCTCGTTCGCGGACGTCTGCGACCGAGGGCGCTTCGCACGGCTGCTCGACTCCTTTGGTGTGCCGCGGGCGTAACGTCGTCTGCGCGGCCGGGCGTCTGCGCGGCGGTCGGCTGCCTCCTCCACGCCGTTTCGCACACGTCAGGCATCCTCCACGCTCCAACGCACAACTGGACGTCGCACCAACTGGGCAAACGCGGCGGCGGATGTGCGCAACGACGTGCTCGATGAAATCGCTGTGCGCAACAGCGTGCTCGCTGAAATCGCTGTGCGCAACGACGTGCTCGATGAAATCACTGTGCGCAACGACGTGCGAAATCAACGACGTGCGGAATGATGCTGGTCGTGCGTTCGCGCGTGGCGGGCGAGAGTGGCGTGCGTTCTCGGCCGCCCGGCGAGGCTCACAAGCGCGCGGATGGGCGCGTGGCGGCTCCGTGGCGTCCGTCCGGCAGTGATAGAGTCTCTGGCGTCGCCGTGCCGTCGTCGCTCCCGTGCCGCAACCGGCAACGGCCCCGTCCAACAGGAGCGTCGCCAGGAAGGACGCCCATGGAACTCTCGTCCGAAGCATATGCGAGCTGCGAGCTCTGCCCCCGTCGCTGCCACGCCTCCCGCGCGGCAGGCAGGCCGGGCTTCTGCGGCGCTAGTTCCACCCTGCGCGTCGCCCGTTCGGCGCTCCACTTTTGGGAGGAGCCCCCCATATCAGGTGAGGCGGGCTCCGGCGCCATCTTCTTCACCGGCTGCCCCCTCCGCTGCGTCTTCTGCCAGAACCACCAGATATCCCAGGAGGGCTTCGGCCTCGAGGTCACGACGCCACGCCTCGCCCAGATGATGCTCGAGCTCCAGGCGCAGGGCGCGCTCAACGTCAACCTCGTGACCCCCCTGCACTTCGCGCCGCAGGTCAGGGAGGCGGTGGGTCTGGCCCGCGCGGCCGGCATGGCGCTGCCCGTCGTGTGCAACACCAGCGGCTACGAGCTCGCCTCCGTCGTCGAGGGCATGTCGGACGTCGTGGACGTGTGGCTCACCGACTTCAAGTACGCCTCGTCCGAGCTCGCGCGCTCGCTCTCGGGCGCGCCGGACTACCCCGAGGTCGCCCTGTCGGCGCTCGAGGCGATGCTTCGCTCCCTCCGTGCGCACGGCGGGCGGGCGGAGGGCCCCGACGGTCGCATGCTCCGTGGCATCGTGGTGCGCCACCTGGTCATGCCCGGGCACGTCGACGACTCGCTCGCCGTGCTCGACCGCGTGTGGCAGGCCTGCGGAAACGAGGTCGACCTCAGCGTGATGAACCAGTACACGCCCAACGAGCGCTGCCGCAGCATGGGGGGCGACCTAGCCCGCCCGCTTGGCGACGACGAGTACGAGGCGGTCCTCGACCATGCCGACGAGCTGGGCTTCGAGCGCCTGTGGTGGCAGCAGGGCGGTACGGTCTCAGAGAGCTTCGTCCCTGGCTTCGACGCGACGGGGGTCCGTGGTCCCGAGCTCGGCTAGGGGAGAGGCGCGCGCGACCGCCCTCGAGCAGGCCACGACTGGCTGTTCTCGCGCCGCCGCGGCCCCGCTTCGCGGATAATGTCACGCGACGGCGGGCGCAGCCCGGGCCGTCTCGCACGGGACGAGGGAGAAGAGATGCCAGAGCAGAACGGGGGCCTCTCTGCCGAGGAGCGCGCCGAGCTCGAGGAGCTTCGGGCGGAGCGCGACCGCAGGCAGGCGGAGGAGCAGGCCAAGAGGGAGTGCGAGGAGCTGGAGCGGCTCAAGGCCCAGCGCGAGCGAGCCGAACGCGAGGCGGCGAAGGACGAGCATGCCCGTGAGCTGCGCGAGCGCAACGCCCGCGCCATGGAGCCCGGTGACGACCTGAGCATGCCCAAGGCGCAGAGGTACGTCCTCCTGGGCCTGGCCTGCCTGGTGCTGGCCATCGTCCTGTCCATGCTGCTGGGCGGGGCCAGGTAGGGCATCCGGCTGGGGTCGGGCGAGGTCGAGGCGCCACGCCGGCGCGACCCCAGCCGCGCCGCTCGTGCTACGCTGGGACGAACACAGGAACAGCGGCCCCGCAGCGGGGCCGCGTCGCGTGCGAGCAGAGGGGATTCCACCCATGGCCCTGACCGACTGCACCAAGCCCACCGACGTCTCGCTGAACACCGACCTCTACGAGCTGACCATGGCCCAGGGGTTCTGGGAGTCCGGCCTCATGGACGCGGAGGGCTGCTTCAACGTCTTCTTCCGCGAGAACCCCTTCGACGGCGGCTTCGCTGTGGCCTGCGGCATGGGGCAGATCGTGGACCTCGTGCGCAACTTCCGCTTCGACGAGGACGCGGTCTCGTACCTCGCCGGCGTCCAGGCGCCCGGCGGCGGCCCCATGTTCAAGCGGGGCTTCCTCGACTACCTGCGCGACTTCCGCATGCGCGTCTCGGTTTGGGCCGTCCCCGAGGGCGACCTGGTCTTCCCCCGCGAGCCCATGGTCCGCGTCCAGGGCCCCATCATCGACTGCCAGCTGCTCGAGACCGCCCTTCTCAACCTGGTCAACTTCCAGACCCTCGTGGCCACCAAGGCCGCGCGCGTGGTGCACGCGGCGGAGGGCCATCCGGTCTCTGACTTCGGCCTGCGCCGCGCGCAGGGTCCCGACGGCGGGCTGGCCGTGGCTCGCGCCTCCTACATCGGCGGCGCCGGCTCGACCTCCAACGTGCTGGCGGGCAAGGTCTACGGCATCCCCGTCTTCGGCACGCACGCCCACTCCTGGGTCATGGCCTTCCCCAACGAGCTCGACGCCTTCCGTGCCTTCGCCAAGTCGAGCCCCAAGAACTGCGTGCTCCTCCTCGACACCTATGACGTCCACCAGGGCATAAGAAACGCCATCGTCGTCGCGAAGGAGATGGAGGCGGCGGGCGAGAGGCTCGCGGCCGTGCGCATCGACTCCGGCGACCTGGCCAAGCTCAGCAAGGAGGCCCGCGGAGCTTTCGACGCCGAGGGGCTGGACTACGTGAGGATCTCGGTCTCCAACGACCTTGACGAGTACACCATCCAGTCGCTCTTCGCCCAGGGAGCCCCCATCGACTCCTTCGGCGTGGGCACCAAGCTCGCCACCTGCGACCCGCAGCCCTCGCTCGGCGGCGTCTACAAGCTGTCCGCCACGCGCCCGACCGCGGGCGACCCCTGGGAGCCGGTCATCAAGCTGTCCGAGATGGCCTACAAGCGCACCATCCCCGGCGTGCAGTCCGTCCGCCGCTTCTTCGACGCCTCGGGCTGCCCCGTGGGCGACATGATCTGCGACGAGTCCGCGCAGGGCGACCCCGGGACGCAGATGGTGGACGTCCTGGACGACCTCGCCTCCTACGACCTCTCGGGCCTCGAGTCGCGCGAGCTCCTGGTGCAGCTCGTGGACGGCGGCGAGCCCCTGCCCGCCAGCGAGGGCATCGAGGAGGCCAAGGCCCGCTGTCGCGAGGCGCTCATGCGCCTGGACCCCGCGGTGAGGCGCTTCCTCAACCCCCAGGGGTACCCGGTGGGCCTGGAGCTCGGCCTGGCGAGGCTCCGCCGCGAGCTGGCCACCCGCGAGCTCATGGGCTCGGGGCGCAAGTAGGCCGCGCGCCGCGGTGCCTGCGGGGGACGCCCGCGTCCCCTCTCGCCCTCCTCTTCCGGGGCCAAAGGCTGAACCTCAGGCTCGTTCGACGTCGGGGCCAAAGGGCACGTCGTTGACGCTATTTTGTGGAGCGGGGCCCTGCGGGGCCCCGCTCTGCTAGACTCACCAGATAACTGTGTCCGCATATCAGTCGTGGTACAAGGCCGAAGAAGGAGTAGCGCATGCCCGAGTCTATCGAGGAGCTTGTCAAGCAAGCGATCGCAGCCGCCCAGGCGGCTGGCAACCTGCCGGAGTTCGAGGTGGAGGATTGCGGCATGGAGCGACCTGCTGACTCCTCGAACGGCGACTGGACGTCCACCGTCGCCATGCGCTCCGCGCGCCTCGCCCACATGGCCCCCGCGAAGATCGCCCAGGCCATCGTGGACGCCATGCCCCAGGACCCCGCCATCGCCAAGGTCGAGGTCGCAGGCCCTGGCTTCATCAACTTCTACCTCAACGCCGCCACCAACAACGAGGTCTTCGACAGCGTCCGCAAGGCCGGCGGCGACTGGGGCAAGTGCAACGTGGGTGACGGCCTCAAGATGAACTACGAGTTCATCTCGGCCAACCCCACCGGTCCCCTGCACGTGGGCCACGGCCGTTGGGCGGCCCTCGGCGACTCCATGTGCAACGTCTTCGAGCACGCCAACTTCCAGGTCGACCGCGAGTACTACATCAACGACCACGGCTCCCAGATGGACGTCTTCGGCGGCTCGGTCGTCATGCGCTACCTCCAGCTCTGCCAGGTCATGCGCGAGCAGGGCGTGGGCAGCCAGGAGGCCATGGAGGCGCTCCTCGCCGACCGCGAGCGCTACGTCGAGGACGAGGGCGACGAGCATCCCGAGCAGCACCCCTTCATGGACGGCTTCAACGAGGCCCTGGGCGGCAACTCCTACGGCGGCGACTACATCATCGAGATCGCCCGCGAGTTCTTCGACGCCGACGGCGACAAGTGGGTCGACGCCGACGAGCAGGAGCGCGCCGACGAGTTCCGCGAGCGCGCCTACCAGGCCATGCTCGGCAGGATCAAGAGCACCTGCGACGAGGTTCGCTGCCCCTTCGACGTCTGGTTCTCCGAGCGCTCCCTCTATGCCAAGGACGAGAGCGGCACCTCCCAGGTCGACCGCGCCTTCGCCAAGCTTGAGGCCATGGGTCACCTCTACAAGACCGACGACGGGGCCCTGTGGTTCCGCTCGACCACCTTTGGCGACGACAAGGACCGCGTCCTGATCAAGAGCAACGGCGAGTACACCTACTTCGCCTCGGACGTCGCCTACCACTGGAACAAGTTCCAGCGCGACGACTACTCCATCGACCTCTGGGGCGCCGACCACCACGGCTACATCGCCCGCGTCACCAACGTCTGCGACGCCCTGGGCTATCCCGGCCAGTTCGAGGTCGACCTGGGCCAGTTCGTCAACCTGCTGCGCGACGGCGAACCCGTCCGCATGTCCAAGCGCCGCGGCACCATGGTCACCTTCCAGGAGCTCATCGACGAGGTCGGCGTCGACGCCACCCGCTACACCCTGGTCTCCAAGTCCTCCAACCAGACCATCGACTTCGACATCGAGGCCGTGAAGCAGAAGACCAACGCCAACCCCGTCTTCTACGTGCAGTACGCGCACGCCCGCATCTGCTCCATCCTGCGCAAGGCCGCCGGCGTCAGCGAGGACGAGGCCAGGGAGCTGGGCATGGACGAGGTCGCCCGTCGCGCCATCGGCGAGGGCTATGACCTCTCTCTCCTGACCGACCCGACCGAGGCCGCGCTCGCCCGCAAGATCTCCGAGTTCCCGGAGCTCATCGCCAGCTGCGCCCGCGACCGCGCGCCCTTCCGCATCACGCACTTCTGCGAGGAGCTCGCCAGCTGCTACCATGGCTTCTATGCCAACTGCCAGGTGCTTCCCAGCGAGGGGCGTCCGGTGGACGCGGAGCTCTCGCGCGCACGCCTGGTCGCCTGCGACGCCGTCCGCGTGAACCTCGAGGTCGCCCTCGGGCTCATCGGCGTGTCTGCTCCCGACGTGATGTAGGGGCCAAAGTCGACCATGATTTCAGGCTCATAAACATTTTATCGTATATGGGCCCCCGTCCCTTGCGTTTGAACTAGACTTGTCAAGGACGTTGGTGCTAGCGGTGCCCCGTCGCGACTCTGTGACGGGGCACCTTTGCAAGGGGGAGGTGCGGGCGCGCTATGGTCCTACGTGAGTACCTGTCGATTCGACGTGCCTACAATCTGGTCCGTCAGGACGTCGAGTCAGCCCGGAGGCTCTCCTTCGCGGAGTTCGCCATCCTCTGCAGGCTCTCTGTCGAGGGACAGAGCCTGAGGACGTCGGACATCGCCGAGTACCAGGGCTCGCTGCGGCCCACCATGACCCACCGCACCAAGCACCTTGCCGCGCTGGGCTTCCTCGCGCGCGAGAAGGGCGGGGTCGACCGCCGCAACGTGATCTGCTCCATCACAGACGAGGGCCGCCAGTACGTGGAGGACCTCTGCGCCGCCTGCCGTGAGGCCATCCCCAACGGGCAGTCGCTCTCGCGCACGTCGGCCGCCCGCGTCTGCCGCTACGTTGACACGATGGGGTCGCTCACCTGCATGGCGGGCGATCTCACGCTGCTGGGCCTCTATTCCGCCAAGGGCGAGCCCGTGAGCATCTCCCGCCTGGTGGAGATACTCGGACTGCTGCAGCCCACCGTGTCGATGTCCGTGGCCGCCCTGGTCGAGGAAGGTCTTGTCAGGCGCGAGGAGGACGAGGAGGGCGAGACCGGGCGCACCTCTCCCGTGGTCCTCACCGACGAGGGTTGGGAGCGTGCCGACGCGCTGAACGGCCAGATCGAGCGCCTCGTCGTGCATCGTCGCCCGCGCGCTTCCAAGTAGGCCACGGGCGCAGGATTCCCACAGGCATGCGATTTGCGGCGACAGCCGGCGGCGGAGGCGCCCCGGCTGTCTTCTTATGGGAAGAGATGACGCCCAGGCAAGCAAAAACCCCGCATTTCATTGATGTTGCCTGACTTGCGCCGCAGTCATGCTATAGTGCAGCTGTCCGGCGAGCGAACGACGTTCGCCGCAGGTGAACAATCCCACTCAAAACCAAGCACAATGCAATCGCATATACGATGTCTGCACGCAGCCGGCTGCCAAGGGGCGGCCGTCCGTGCCCGTGGGCCGCAGGGCGGCCCCAGACGGAAAGGCAGCCTTGATGGCGGAAGAGACCCAAGAACAGACTGGCGAGAGGCGCGAGGAGTCCCAGGCGGAGGAGGCCCCCAAGCCCCGGCGCCGCCGGCGCAGCACGAAGGCGGACGAGGCGTCACCAGAGGCGACGGCCGACGCTTCGAAGGATGGTACGGCCGGGGAGGCGCCAGCCGCTCCCAAGCCCAGGCGCGGCAGGAGGCCTAAGAAGGCCGAGGCTGAGCCCGGCGAGACCGTGGACACAGTCCAGCAGGTCGCGACGGCTGCGGGCCAGCAGGCGTCCCCCTCGCCCGACGCCGCTGCCGCCGAGGCGGCGGAGAAGCCTCGCCGCCGTCCCGGCCGTCCCCGCAAGAAGCGCGAGGACGACCAGGCCACGGACGTAGTCCAGCCCGGAGACGCGACGGCTGCCGGACACGTGCGTCCCGCGGGCGAGCAGACCACGCTCGACGTGGGCGCCATGACCCGCGTCACCCAGGAGGCGACCGTCGCCACGGGGGAGCTCCTGCCCGCGCCCGCCACGACCATCGCCCAGGCTGACGCCGCCCAGGCAGACGCCGGCGCAAGGCAGCACGAGCAGGTCCGCCACGACGCCGGCGACCAGCGCGAGGAGGGCGAGCGCGAGCCCCGCCGCCGCCGTCGCAGCAAGAAGGACCAGGGGGACTTCCAGCAGCCCGGCCAGCGCGACCGCGGCCAGCAGGGATGGAACAGCAACTCCGGGCGCAACGGCCGCAACAACCAGAAGCGCCGCAACCGCCGTCAGGAGCAGTCGGTGGAGCCCAGCCTCTCGCGCGACGACGTGGCCGCGATGAAGGTCGCCGAGCTGCGCTCCAAGGCGGCGGAGCTCGGCGTCGAGTACGTGGGCGTCCGCAAGAAGGACCTCGCCGAGGCGGTCTACCTCGCCGCGGCGCGCCAGGAGGGCTTCCGCTCCGTCGAGGGCGTGCTCGAGATACAGAACGAGGGCTACGGCTTCATCCGCACGGGCAACTACATGTCCGGCGACGATGACGCCTTCGTCTACCAGCAGCTCATCCGCCAGTACGGCCTGCGTCCTGGCGACTACGTGACCGGCTCGGTGGCTCCCGCCCGCAACAACAACAGCAAGTTCCCGCCCCTCCACAGGGTCCAGAGCGTCAACGGGCGCCCTCCCGAGGAGATGCGCAACCGCCCCCGCTTCCGCGACCTCACGCCCATCTATCCCAACCAGCGCCTGGTCATGGAGCATGGCAGGGAGTCCATCACGGGGCGTGCCATCGACCTCGTGGCACCCATCGGCAAGGGCCAGCGCGGGCTCATCGTGTCCCCGCCCAAGGCCGGCAAGACCACGGTCCTCAAGCGCGTGTGCCAGTCCATCGCCGCCAACAACCCCGAGGTGCACCTCTTCTGCCTCCTGGTGGACGAACGCCCCGAGGAGGTCACCGACATGGAGCGCTCCATCAGGGGCACCGTCGTCGCGTCGACCTTCGACATGCCGGCAGACAACCACACTGCCGTGGCCGAGCTCGTGATCGAGCACGCCAAGCGCCTCGTCGAGCTGGGCGAGGACGTCGTGGTGGTCCTCGACTCCATCACCCGCCTGGCACGCGCCTACAACCTGGCGCAGCCTGCCAGCGGCCGCATCCTCTCGGGTGGCGTGGACTCCGCGGCCCTGTACCCGCCCAAGAAGTTCCTGGGCGCCGCCCGCAACATCGAGAACGGCGGCTCGCTGACCATCCTCGCGTCCGCCCTCGTGGACACCGGCTCCAAGATGGACGAGGTCATCTTCGAGGAGTTCAAGGGCACCGGCAACATGGAGCTCAAGCTCGACCGCGACCTGGCCGACAAGCGCATCTTCCCGGCCATCGACCCGGTCTCGTCCGGCACGCGCAACGAGGACCTGCTGATAGACGCGGAGCTCCAGCCCTTCGTGTGGGGCATCAGGCGCGTCCTCGCCAACATGAACAGCACCGAGCGCGCCGCCTCCGCCCTGGTCAAGGGCCTCAAGGCGACCAACGACAACGAGGAGTTCCTCATCCGTTCGGCAAAGAAGGCCCAGCAGGCAGACTACCTGTAGGGGTGGGTGGGGCGGCACCGCTCCGCAAAAATTGAAATCTTGCCGAGCGCCCTCGCAAAGGCGCAGGTCACAGAAAATGGCTCCGCAGAATTTCTATTTCTGCGGAGCCGTTCTCGCGCCAGTGCGCGCGAGGTGATGAATCAGCGTGTGAAATCTCGTGCCAGCGCGCGAGACGTCGTGCCGGTGCGCGCGAGACGACGTGTCTCCAGGCGAGAGGCGCTATCCCTCCCGCAGCAGCCACCCCTCGGCCCGCATGACGGCCCGGGCGGGAAGGAGCCTTGCCGTGAGGGCCGCCGCACGCATGTCCCAGGAGGGGATGACAACCTGTCGCCCCGCAATCGCGCCGGCGATTGCGCGCCTCACGACCCTATCCACGTCCTCGAAGCCGATCCGCGTCATGCCGCGCGCCACGCCGGCGTCCCCCGGCTCGTCCAAGAAGCCGGTGCGCATGAACTTGGGGCAGACGGCCGTCACGTGGATGCCCGTCCCCTCCAACTCGTGGTCGAGGGTGCGCGAGAGCTCCAGCACGAAGGACTTAGTGGCCGAGTAGACGCTGAGTCCGGGTTGGGGGATGACTCCCGCGATGGACGAGAGGTTGACGATGCGCGAGCCGGCGACCATGTGGGGCAGGGCGTGGTAGCTGCATTCCAGGGGCGCCAGGCAGTTGAGGAGCAGCATGTCGCGCGCCTCTCCGAGCGGGCGCGCCGCGAAGTCGCCGAACTTCCCGAAGCCCGCGCAGTTGACGAGCCACTGCAGCCTGAGGGCCTCCTCGCCGTCTAAGGCTGCGGCGAGCTCGTCCAGGTCCTCGCGGCGCGTGAGGTCCAGCGCGAGCACGCGGGTGGGCGTGGAGCAGCCGGCGGCGACCTCGTCCAAGACGTCCCTCCTGCGCGCGACGAGCCAGATCTGGTCGAGGGGCCCTCCCGCGCCCGCGTCGAGCTGGCGCACGAACTCGCGACCCACGCCAGAGCTCGCACCCGTCACCACTGCGACGTCATTCATCTCTCGCACCCCCAATATGCGGTCTGAGCTTGAACTACTCACGAATATAGGTATTATCTAGACAGTCTGGGAGCTTTGGGTCCTGGGCGTCCACATCACGACGGTACACGAAGATCAGACGAAGCAAGCCGTTGTTCGAGCCAGCAGCCCCTGGATGCTGGACCAAGCCTGCCTCTCCTGCTCCGCCACGCGTTCCCGTCCATGGGCGCCCGAGCCCGCATGGGAGGTGCATCCGCATGTGTCGAGAGGGACGTTGTCCGGCCATCGTGGCAGGTCTGATGGGAGTGGCGATGGGCTCCGCCCCCAGCCTCGCCCTCGCGGCCAGCGCGCAGTCGGACCTGGCGTTCCTCTCGCCTGAGTCCACCCTGGGCTTCGTCGTGCAGTTTGGCCTCGGCGTCGTGGTGGGGGCGTCCGCCGCCGCGGGGACGAGCGCCGTCATCCTGCATCGCATGCTCGCCAGGCAGGCCGAGGGGGAGGTCGCGCGCAGGGCGCCCGTCCGCGCCACCCAGCCCGAGCCGCGCACGGGCGACGTGAGACCTTCCGAGCAGGCGGCGCCCGTCATCGCCAAGCCCGCGCCCGCTCCCGTCTCGGACCATGTCGCGGCGTCGGACGACGCGGGGGAGGGGGACGACCTCCCGCGCGGAAAGCACTTCCGCAGGGCCGGACAGGGCCAGGGCGAGGCGGCCGCCCATGCCGCCGAGGGGCCCGAAGAGCCCGAGGAGCCCTGCAGGGCCGCCGCCCGCCGCGACGCCGAGCGCTCCGAGGTGGACGAGGAGGCTTGGAACGCCTTCATGTCCGGTCCCGCGCACGTCGCCACCGACTACACGCAGGTCGCGGAGAACTACGTCCGCCGCGCGAGCTTCGCCGAGCGCATGGCCCAGCGCGCCCGCGGCGTCCGCGAGGTGCTCTCCGAGCGCCTGGGAGGGGACCGCTTCGAGGGCCTTCCCGTGATCGAGCGCGCCGACGGCTCCGTGGGAGACGTGGGGACCGGTTGGTGGAACGCGCGCATGGGCGACTCCGTGCGCCTCGTGGGTGCACAGGACACCGCCAGGCGCGGCGGCACGGACGCCCAGCCCTCCGACGACGATCCGTTGCCCTCCGTGCCCAGCTGGATGGGCCGGGGTGCCTCCCGCAAGGCGGCGCCCCCCACGCCCTCGCGCGCCGCGCGGATCGCGCACAGCGTCGCCGAGGTCGACCAGGGAGCCTACCCCGAGCAGCGCAGCGCCCGCGAGCTCGACGACGACATCTGGGAGCAGGCGCTCAAGGCCATGGGCGAGAGGATCGACCAGATCGCGTCCGTGCCCGTGGCGGCCGTGGCACCCCTCCCGAGCTTCGGCGACGCCATCGGCGGCACCGAGACCATCGACGAGCCCGAGGGCCTCGAGAACCCCACGAGCTTCATTCCCTTCAGGGCCCCGGCGGGACATCCCGAGGTCGTAGACACCGAGACCTACGTCGACTACCTCCTCGACCAGGAGTTCTCGCAGAACTCCTCCGAGTCGGCGCGCGCGAGCTCGAGGAACTACCTCAAGGTCATCGAGGGTGGCAGCCAGGAGCTCAGGTCCACGGGCAAGCTCCGCGGCCGCTCCGCGCGCCCCCACGCCCAGGAGAGGGCATCGGCCCACGCGCCTCGCCACCTCGCCCCGGCGCTCGCCGCCAACGAGGCCTAGTCGGTGCCCGATTTCAGGGAGGCCCGTCGCCGCGAGCCCCGACTCGCGCCCCGCGTGGCCGCCGTCCTCCTCTGGACGGCCTTCGTCTGGGGCAACTCGCTCGTGGCGGGGCCCGCGTCCTCGGCCCAGAGCGGGCTCGTGGCAAGCCTCCTGGCGCCCTTCCTCCATACCCTCGGCATCACCGACGCCAACGCGGTGACCTTCATGGTGCGCAAGTGCGCCCACTTCGGCGAGTACGCGGTCCTGGCCCTTCTCGCCCGCCGCGCCCTCGACGCCCTCCCGAGCGCGAGGACGCGGCGCCTGCGGCTCGTCCCGGCGCTGTACCCGCTGGCGGTGGCCGTGGCGGACGAGACGATCCAGCGCTTCGTGCCCGGACGCGCGGGCCAGCCGCGCGACGTCCTCATCGACTTCTGCGGTGCCTGCTTCGCCTTGGCCTGCCTGGCCCTCTGGCGCCGCCGGCATCCGTCCCGAGCCTAGGCGCGCCTGGCGGCCCGTCCCGCCCCGGGCCCGCCCGGCGCGTTACGTGCGCGCGAAGCCCGTGTTACAGAAATAAAAACCTTGAACTTCCCCGAGGGTGATTGCGACCCGTCCGCCTACAGTAGCCTTGTCAGCCAACACGACCATCTTCAAGGGAGGAAGCATGGCAACGAACTTTTCCAGGCGCGACTTCGTCAAGCTCTCTGGCGCGACTGCTGCAGGACTGGGTGGTGCTTCCATCCTTGCGGCCTGTGGCTCCAAGAAGGGCGGTTCGGACGACTCCGTCATCAAGGTCGGCCTGATGGGGCCGTACTCCGGCGACGTGGCCCAGTACGGCCTCGCCGTGAGGCAGGGTGCCGAGCTCTACGTCAAGCAGGTCAACGCGGCCGGCGGCATCAACGGCAAGCAGGTCGAGCTCAACACCCAGGACGAGAAGGGCGACGCCACCGAGGCCGTCAACGTGTACAACAAGATGGTCGAGGACGGCGTCGTGGGCATCATCGGCGACGTCACCTCCACGCCCTCCATCGCGGTGGCGCAGGCCTCCGTCACCGACAACATGCCCCTGGTGTCTGCATCCGCCACGGCGGCCGACTTCATCAGCTATGGATCCAATGCCTTCCGCGCCTGCATCACCGACCCCTACCAGGGCAAGCTCATGGCGGACTTCGCCGCCGAACAGGGATACAAGACGGTCGGCACCATCTACAACTCCGGCGGCGACTACGAGGTCGGCGTGAACAACGCCTTCGTCGAGGAGGCCCAGGCCAAGGGCCTCACCGTCACGACCCAGCAGGCCTACGCCGCGGGCGACGTCGACTTCAACGCCCAGCTGACCTCCATCATCGCCACCAGCCCCGACGCCATCCTGGCCCCCAACTACTACCAGGACGACGGCAAGATTGTCACCCAGGCCCGCGCCCTCGGCTACAAGGGCGTCTTCCTGGGGGCCGACGGCTGGTCCAACATCGTGGGCGGCAGCGAGGAGTACGCCTCCGCTGCTGACCTCGAGGGCTGCTTCTACGACTGCTCCTTCGTCAGCGAGAACCAGGACGAGAAGGTCCAGCAGTTCATCAAGGCCTACCAGGACGAGTACAAGAGCGCGCCCACCAACTTCTGCGCCCTGGGCTACGACGCCGCCATGGTCCTACTCAACGGCATCAAGACGGTGGAGGAGGCCGGCAGCGCGAAGGCCGGCAGCGACGAGTACAGCCAGGCCGTCATCGACGCCATCGCCAAGGGCCAGGCCGAGGGCGTGACTGGCACCATCAAGTACAACGGCAGCGGCGACCCGGTCAAGCCGACCCTGGTCATCACCTTCAAGGGCGGCAAGCAGGAGGTCTTCGACACCATCGAGGCTGAGTAGGCACCATCCAAAGAATCGCACGGGGCGCTGGGGGCCTGTCTCCCGGCGCCCCTGCCGTGAGGTCGACGGCCCCTCTCCCCTAGACTGGGGGCCACAACCAGGCGCCCGCCCCGCATGGCCGTGGCGCCCAGGAGCAAGAGAGAGGAAGTGTTTGCCGTGACGTTCTTGACGCAGGTGCTCAATGGCTTGCAGCTGGGCAGCATCTACGCACTCGTCGCCCTGGGCTACACGATGGTGTATGGCATCATCCTGCTGCTCAACTTCGCCCATGGCGACATCATCATGGTGGGTGCGTACATATCCTGGATCGTGATGTCTCAGTTGGGGCTCAGCCCCGTCCTGGCCGTGCTGCTCTCGGTCGTGGGCTGCACGCTCCTGGGCGTGCTCATCGACAAGGTGGCCTACGCGCCCCTGCGCAACGCCCCGCGCCTCTCCATCCTGATCACCGCCATCGGCGTCTCGTACTTCCTCGAGAACGGCGCCCAGCTGGTGTTCGGGGCCGACGCCAAGGTGGTGCCCTCCTTCATCGACTCCAGCACGATCGAGGTCGCCAGCCTGCAGCTTTCGCCCACGGCGCTCCTCACCATCGCGGTGACCGCGGTCTCGACCGCCATCCTCACCTTCCTGGTCCAGCGCACCAAGCTCGGCAAGGCCATGCGTGCCGTGTCCGAGGACATGGGCGCCGCCCGCCTCATGGGCATCAACGTGAACACCACCATCTCGTTCACTTTCGCCATGGGCTCCGCCCTCGCCGGCATAGGCGCGGTCCTCTACTCCATGGCGTACTCGCAGGCCACGCCCACCATGGGCGTCATGCTGGGCACCAAGGCCTTCGTCGCCGCCGTGCTCGGTGGCATCGGCTCCATACCGGGCGCCGTCATCGGAGGCCTGCTCGTCGGCTTCGCCGAGGTCTTCGTCTCGGCCATCGGCCTGTCCGTCTGGAAGGACGCAGTGGTGTTCCTGCTCCTGATCATCGTGCTGATCGTGAGGCCCACGGGCATCCTCGGTCACACCATGAGCGAGAAAGTGTAGGGGGGTCGACCCATGGTCAAGGAAGTTCCCGATTCCAAGCCGGTCATCACCGTGGCCGGAGGGGCGGGGGAGAAGAAGCCCCTCTCCATGCCCGTGCGCTACGCCATAAACGTCCTCCTCGTGCTCGCGTTCCTCGTCGTGGGCGAGCTGCTCATCGACGGCGGTGCCATCAGCCGCTACCAGACCTCGGTGCTGGAGCAGATTGGCATCTACGTCATCATGGCCGTCTCGCTCAACATCGCCACGGGCTACCTGGGCCAGCTGCCGCTGGGCCACGCCGGCTTCATGTCGGTGGGAGGCTACTCCTGCGCCATCTTCATCATGCGCCTGCAGCCTGTCTTCGGCGTGGGCGCGCGCGACTTCGTCACGGGCAGCCCCGCCGCCACGGCCCTCTTCGCCTGCGGCCTGCTCTTCGGCGGCATCGTGGCCGCCGTCTGCGGCGTGATCATCGGCATCCCCGCCCTGCGCCTGAAGGGCGACTACCTCGCCATCATCACCCTCGGCTTCGCCGAGATCATCCGCGTGGTCATGCTCAACATCGACGGCGTCCTGGGCTTCGACCTCACGGGCGGCGCCAAGGGCCTCACGGGCATCCCCAGCTACACGAGCTTCCTCAACACCTTCGTGGTGGTCGCCGTCTCGCTCTTCCTCATCCACACGATGATGAAGTCGCGCCACGGCCGCGCCATCCTCGCCATCCGCGACAACGAGATCGCGGCCGAGGCCTCCGGCGTCCACACCACCTACTACAAGACCCTCGCCTTCGTGGTCTCGGCCTTCTTCGCCGGCATCGCGGGCGGGCTCTACGCCGGCTGCATCGGCGTCATGGCGCCGGCCAAGTTCGGCTTCATGAAGTCCATCGAGGTGCTGGTCATGGTCGTCCTCGGCGGCATGGGCTCCATGCTGGGCTCCGTCATCTCGGCGACCGTGCTCACCATCCTGCCCGAAGCCCTGCGCGCCTTCGCCGACTACCGCATGGTGGTCTATGCCGTGGTGCTCATCATCACCATGATTTTCCGTCCCCAGGGGCTCCTGGGAACCTACGACTTCTCGCTGACCTCCTGGATCGACCGCATCCGCGGCGTCAGGCCCAAGGCAGGCTCTGCGAAGGAAGGGGAGGTGCGAGCCGATGCCTAGCACGAACTCCAAGCGCAGGCACTCCGTCCTCGTCCAGATGGAGACGCCCAACCTCATCCCCGAGCGCGACATGGGCAAGATCCCCGTGCTCCAGGCCGAGCACCTGGGCATCGACTTCGGCGGCCTCACCGCCGTGGACGACTTCAACATCGCCATGGGCCGGACCGAGATATCCGGCATCATCGGTCCCAACGGCGCCGGTAAGACGACCATCTTCAACCTGCTCACCAACGTGTACCAGCCCACCCGCGGCACCGTCCTCATCGACGGCTACGACACGGCGGGCAAGTCCATGGTGCAGGTCAACAAGATGGGCATCGCCCGCACCTTCCAGAACATCCGCCTCTTCAACCAGATGACCGTCGAGGAGAACGTCCTGGTGGGCCTGGGCAACTCCATGTCCACGCACCTGATGGACGACATCTTCCGCCTGCCCAAGCACTGGCGGCAGGAGGTGGAGTTCCACGACCAGGCCATGGAGCTGCTGCGCATCTTCGACATGGAGGGCTTCGCCAAGACCCAGGCGGGCAACCTCCCCTACGGGGCCCAGCGTCGCCTCGAGATCCTGCGCGCCCTGGGTACGCATCCCAAGGTGCTGCTCCTGGACGAGCCCGCGGCTGGCATGAACCCCAACGAGACCGAAGAGCTCATGGAGAACATTCAGCGCATCCGCGACGAGTTCCAGATCGCCATCCTGCTCATCGAGCATGACATGAACCTGGTCATGGGCGTCTGCGAGGTCGTGGGCGTGCTGGACTACGGCAAGATCATCGCGAAGGGCACGCCCGACGAGATTCAGAACGACCCAAGGGTCATCGAGGCGTACCTGGGCAAGCAGGGGGTGAGGTAGGTGTCCAAGATCCTTTCCGTGCGCGACCTGCACGTCTCCTACGGTGCCATCAAGGCGGTGAGGGGCATCTCGTTCGACATCGAGGAGGGCGAGATCGTCACCCTCATCGGCGCCAACGGGGCGGGCAAGTCCTCCACGCTCAACTGCATCGCGGGGCTCTTCAGGCCCGTGGGCGGCGAGGTGGAGTTCAAGGGACAGAGCATCGTGGGCGTGAAGCCCCACAAGATCGTGGAGAGGGGCCTGGCGCTCTGCCCCGAGGGTCGTCGCGTCTTCACGCGCATGAGCGTGGCCGAGAACCTCGACATGGGCGGCTACACCAGGAGCGACGACGAGAACGCCAAGACCCTCGAGGTCGTCTATGAGCACTTCCCGCGCCTGAGGGAGCGCGTGGGGCAGTCTGCGGGCACCATGTCCGGCGGCGAGCAGCAGATGCTCGCCATGGGTCGCGCCCTCATGAGCAGGCCCGACCTCCTCATGCTGGACGAGCCCTCCATGGGCCTCGCCCCCATCCTGGTGGACGAGATCTTCTCCATCATCAAGGAGCTCAACAAGCTGGGCACCACCATCCTCCTGGTGGAGCAGAACGCCTCGATGGCGCTCTCCATCGCCGACCGCGGCTACGTGCTCGAGACGGGCACGATCAGCAAGACCGGCACGGGCGCCGCGCTCTTGCACGACGACGACGTGAAGAGGGCCTATCTGGGGGGTTAGTCGCTCTCGTTTGCACGCGGGTGGATTGCGCGTGGATGTTACGGCGGGGTTCGGGCCGGGTCGCAGCGATGCGGCCCGGCTCGCTTGCGTTGCATGCGCACGTGTACGGGTGCGGTGGGGGCGCGACTACGTCCGACGCGTGCGTCGGGGCCGCGACAACGTCGAACGCGCGCGTGCAACCGCCGATTGCGTCCGACGCGTGTGTGTGGCCATCGACGACGTCCAGTGCGCGTGAAATATCGCCGAAAACGTCCAATGCGTTTCTCTCGTCTCCGCCAACTGGGCAAACATCGAGTCGTCAGACGCGTTGAGCGTTGTCGTCTCATATTCGCGCGCGTCGGGCGTTGTGGTCGCGAGTTCAAGCGC